>NZ_CP043627.1:5005000-5687500 GCF_016804325.1 Methylobacterium aquaticum | reverse complement strand
CCGCCCCTCCGCCGTGGTCTCGTCGTTGAAGATCGGCGGGTGGCACGGATGGGTGACGAAGTAGGTCAGGTCCGGCCGCTCCGGCAGGTGGCCGGCGAAGGGCGCCGCCGCATCGAGGATCACCACCATCGTTCCGGGCTTCAGCTTCGGTGACAGGGCATGGGAGACCCGGCCGATCAGCGTGTCGGGCACCGCCAGGACGACCACCTCGGCCCCGTCGAGGGCGGCGTCCGCCTCCATGCAGGCGAGGCCGAGCTCGCTCTGGAGCCGTTGGCGCCCGGCCTCGCCGACCTCCACGGGGGCGATCCGGAACTCGGAGGTCATCAGGTTGCGGGCGAGCCGCACGCCCATCTTCCCCCCGGCTCCGAACAGGGCGATCGTCTCGGTCATGGCGTCATCTCTCCCGCGAGCCGCTTCGTCCGGGCCTCTTGTCGGGCCACGGCGGCGGATCCGAGAGTGGCGGCGGACCGGGCCCGCGGCAATCGCTTTGTCGTCCGGGCCGCCGCGGGGTGAATGCCCGGCATGACCGACGAGGAGGACCGACGAATGACGAAGCGTGCCCGGCTCGCAGCGATCCTGACCTGTGCGTGGGGGCTCGGCCTGAATCCCGCCCTGGCGGAGGCTCCGGCCGCGTCGGCGGACGGCCCGCGGATCGTGTGGCGGATGCCGACCGAGTATCCCGCCAGCACCATGCCAGGCGAGGGGCTGGCCACCTTCGCGCGACTCGCGGCCGAGCGCAGCGGCGGACGGCTCGCGGTCGCGCCGAGCTTCGATGCCGAGGCGGGCTTGCGCTCCGGCGCGATGATCGGCGCGGTGGCGGCCGGCACGGTCGAGGCGGCGGATGCCTTCACCGGGCCGCTGGCGGCGGTCGATCCCATCTTCGCCCTCTCCTCCCTGCCCTTCCTGGCGACCTCGATCGAGGACGCGAAAGCCCTCGCGGCGATCGCCCAGCCGGCCTATGCCCGGGCATTGGCGGCGCATGGCCAGCGACTGCTCTACGTCACACCCTGGGCGCCGTCGGGGATCTGGTCGCGCCAGGTTCTCGACGAGGCCGCCGACCTGAAGGGTCTCAAGATTCGCACCTACGACGCGACCTCGACGACGGTGCTCGCCGCGGCCGGGGCTCAGGCCGTGAACCTGTCCCAGGCCGACGCGATCCCGCAGGTGAAGGCCGGTGCCGTCGACGCGATGCTCTCCTCCGGCGATGGCGGCGTCGGGCGCCGCCTGTGGGAGCAGCTGCCGCACTTCACGGCGGTGCAATACGCGATGCCGATCTCGGTCGCGGTGGTCTCGCGCTCCGCCTACGAGGCCCTGCCGGAGGCGTTGCGCCAGGCCGTCGACGCGGCGGCCGCCGAGACGGAGGCGCGGCAATGGGCGGCGATCCGCACCCGCCTCGACGAGAATTTTTCCCGCATGCGCCAGAACGGCGTCGTCATCGCCGACCCGCCCGCGCCGTCGATCACCGCCTTGCTCGCCAAGGCCGGCGAAGCGGCCGTGGCGGCCTGGGAGACGGAGACCGGGCCGGAGGGGGCGCGGATCCTCGCGGCCTATCGCGGGCGCTGACGCGTCTCATGCAATTTCCGCCTAATCGCTTCGCGATGCGGAAATCGGCTTCGCTCAAGCGTGTGAAGCCTACGGCTTCACCGCGCGGGCTTGTGATACCGACGGCCCGAGATGCCGACACATCGGGCCAGCGAGCCATCTCGAATTTTCGATGCCGGGCGAGAGCCTCGAGAAGAGTTCGAGAACGGAACCGAGGGTGGTGTTCTTTCGACCGTTGGTCTCACGCGTCCGCGGCAGCCCGCCGGCGCAAGCCCGCCTTCGCGGCCTCCATCCGCAGCCCGGCCTCGTCGGCGGTGAGGGACGGCGCCTGTCGGCCGAGCCTCGAGGCTTCGTCGAGGATCGCCACCGCCTCGGCCCAGGCCCCGGGCCAGAACAGGGCGGCGGCCTCGGCCGCGTCGGCGGCGGTGCGCGCATCGATCTCGGCAGCGAAGAGGGCGGCGCGGGAGACGGCCGCCGCGCGGGCGCCGCGCACCCAGGTACCCCGGCGGCCGGCGGCCTCGGCCAGAGAACCGGCGGACCAGGAGGCGTGCCGCGCCACGGTGACGGCCGCTTGCAGGTCGGTCGCGGCCCGGCAGGCGGCGGCGTGCTGCGCCAGCCCGGCCCGCTCCAGCACCGGCGGCAGCAGGCGGCGCACGCCCTCGCGCACGAGATGGGCGGTGCGCGCCGCCTCGACCTCCTCGGAATCGGCGGAGCCCGCGAGGCGCAGCACGAAGGCCATCAGCCGTGGGCGCTCGCCATCCGGCATCGCGTCGTTGAGGCCGAGCGCATAGGCCGCGAGCGGACCCGAGAAGCAGGGCGGGCAATCGGCCGAGGAGCGGATCGCCCGATAGGGCAGACCCGCCGCCACCACGGCCGCCTCGTTGATGCAGGTACCGCCATCCGGGCCCGGGAAGGCGTGCGAGCCCGGCAGAAGCCGCCAGTTCAGGATGGGGTCGAACAAGCCGGGCATGTACTCTCCCGCCGGGGTTTTTCAATCCGTGCTTCCGAAACTGGCAGGAATCCGGGTTGGGGGCGAGCCCTCTTCGCCGGTGCGGGCGCCCCACCGAGGCGAATGGGCCGGCCTGCGGCATCGCGCCTCCGCCCTGGCCGGATTGCGGAAACAGAACATATAGTGAACATTAACCGGGGGCCATCGAGTCGGCCGGGACGGGCCGGGGATCGAAGGAGAGAGGCACGGCAGGACGCGGTACCGCTTTCACTGCACCAACGGTTCCGAGTGCATTCTCGATGCGGAGGGCAGCCTCGTGCGCGGTCCGGGCGCCCTCGCCCGCCGCGCCCGGCAAGTCGCCGCGGCGGCGATGCGGAACCTCGGCCCGGGCGACGACGGGGCCGCGTGGCGGGTGAGCGTCCACGACCTGACCGGCCGGCAGGTATGGGTCGAGCCCTTCGTCGCGCATGGAATCGCGCTCGCGGCTTGAGGCCGCCCGTCGCATCAATCGCTCGCCAGGAAGGCGTCGTAGACGGCGCGGATGCGCGGCAGGTCCTCCGGTGGGGCCCAGGCCTCGACGATGCTGCGATAGGTCGGGCTCGGCCGTTCCTCCGTCAGCACCGCATCGATGCGCGCCACCACCTCGCGGCCCCAGGGCGTGCCGGCGCACATCACCGGGCGAAGACCGTCTCCGGCCCCTCCGCGAAGGGCAGGCCCACGAAGGCGCCCGGCTGCCCGAGCTGGCGCGCAAAGTAGATCATGCTGCTGGAATACTCGACGAGGTAGTCGAGGCGGTCGTTGAGCAGCATCCGGAAAGCTTCGCCGAACTCGGAATGGATCTGGCCCGGCGGGTGTTGCCGGAACAAGGCGTCGACCGCCGGGGCGATGGCGCGGTTGCGCAACACGCTGGTGCGCAAGGACCGATGGTCGGTGAGCAGGTCGCGCAGCGAGAGCTCCCCGAGCGCCGCGAAGCGGGCGCGGTCCGCCGCGCGCACGACGATACGCAGGGGATTGAACATCGCCACCGGGCGGGAGAACACCGCGAAGCCCTCGCGCTCGGGGGTCTTCACGCCGCCGACGAAGCACCATTCCTCGCCGCTCTTGAGCGAGGCGAGGATGCGTGGGAACGGCACGACCAGGGTGGAATGGGTGTAGCCGGTCATCCGCTCGCTCAGGAGCCGGCGGATCCGGTCGAAGATGCCGGTATTGCGCTCCTCGCCCTCGGTCATCATGAAGGGCGGGGAGTTGGAGGCCGTCCAGGTGATCTGCTTCCCCTCGGCCCTAGCCGGCCCCGCCAGGGCGAGAGCGACGACCAGACCGGCGAGACCGTGCCGCTTCTTCATGGCGTTCCCTGCGGAAGTTCCGAGCCGGTATCGGTCAGGGCAGGTCGCGTCGTCGAGATCAAGCCGAAACCCGCGGTCGATCGCCCGCCGGTTCAATCGCTTGCCAGGAAGCTGTCGTAGACGGTGCGGATGCGCGGCAGGTCCTCCGGCGCGGCCCAGGCCTCGACGATGCCGCGATAGGCCGAGCCCGGCCGTTCCTCCGCCAGCACCGCATCGATGCGCGCCACCACCTCGCGGCCCCAGGGCGTGCCGGCGCACATCACCCGGGCGAAGACCGGGTCGGGGCTCTCGGCGAAGGGCAGGCCCACGAAGGCGTTCGGCTCTCCGAACTGGCGGGCGTTGTAGGCCGCGATGCTGGAGAACTCGACGAGGTAGTCCAGCCGGTCGTTGAGCAGCATGCGGAATGCCTCGCCGAACTCGGAATGGATCTGGCCCGGCGGGTATTGCCGGAACAGCGCATCGACCGCCGGGGCGATGGCGCGGTTGCGCAGCATGCTGGTGCGCAATTCGCGGTGCTCGGTCAGCAGGTCGCGCAGGGACAAGGGCTCGAGCGCCTCGAAACGGGCGCGATTCGCCGCGCGCACGACGATGCGCAGGGGATAGAACATCGCCACCGGGCGCGAGAAGACCGCGAAGCCCTCGCGCTCGGGCGTCTTCACGCCGCCGACGAAGCACCAATCCTCGCCGTTCTTCATCGACGTGATGATGCGCGGGAACGGGACGTTCAGCGTGGAATGGGTGTAGCCGATCAGTCGCTCGCTCAGGAGCCGGCGGATCCGGTCGAAGATCCCGGCGTCGCGGTTCTCCCCCTCGGTCATCATGTAGGGCGGGGCATCGTAGACCGACCAGGTGATCGGCCGGGACATCGGCGTGTCCCTGACCTGCGCGTCCTGGGCACGGGCCGCCCCCGGGACCGCCAGGGCGAGCGCGACGACCAGACCGGCGAGACTGCGCCGCTTCACCATGACGTTTCCCGCTTTGTCACTTGGTTAGTCATAGGCCTTGGCCAGCATGGGACTTGGCCAGTCATGAGACTTGGCCAGCCATAGACCAATGCCGGTCTGATCTTGAAGATCGGGTTAAGTGACGGAATCTTCCCAGAATAACAACTCATCGATATGGCTTCTGCCGCACCTGCAATCCGAAATTGCGGGCGCGGTATCGTCCCCTCGGTGAGCCGCGTCGCGTGGACTGCGCCGACCGTCCCTCGCCTGCTCGTCGACCCGTCCGCTCGCAACGTCAGTCGCTCGCCAGGAAGGCGTCGTAGACGGCGCGGATGCCCGGCAGGTCCTCGGGTGCGGCCCAGGCCTCGACGATGCCGCGATAGGCCGGGCCCGGCCGTTCCTCCGCCAGCACCGCATCGATGCGCGCCACCACCTCACGGCCCCAGGGCGTGCCGGCGCACATCACCCGGGCGAAGACCGGATCGGGGCTCTCGGCGAAGGGAAGGCCCACGACATCGTCCGGCCGCCCGATTTGGCGGATGTGGTAGGCCGTGATGCTGGAGAAGTCGACGAGGTAGTCCAGCCGGTCGTTCATCAGCATCCGGTATGCCTCGATGAACCGGGCATAGGTCTGCCCCGGCGGGTATTGCCGGAACAGCGCGTCCACCGCCGGTGCGATGGCGCGGTCGCGCAGCACGCTGGTGCGCAACGCGCGGTGCTCGCTCAGGAGGTTGCGCAGGGAGAGCGGGCCGAGCGCCTCGAAGCGGGCGCGTTTCGAGGCATGCACGACGATGCGCAGGGGGTAGAACATCGCCACCGGGCGCGAGAAGACCGCGAAGTCCTCGCGCTCGGGGGTCTTCACGCCGCCGACGAAGCACCATTCCTCGCCATTCTTCAGCGAGGTCACGATGCGCGGGAACGGCACCGTCACGCTCGTGACCGCGTAATCGGTCAGTCGCTCGCCCAGGAGCCGGCGGATCCGGTCGAAGATGCCGGTCCCCCGATGCTCGCCCTCGGTGATCGTGAAGGGCGGCGCATCGAAGAGCGGCCAGGTCAGCGTTTTGCCCCCGGCCTGCGCCGTTCCGGGAGCGACGAAGCCGAGCGCGACGATCAGACCGGCGAGACCCCGCCACTTTCCCATGACATGTCCCGCTCGAGCGTTTTCCGACGGAGTGGATACCGGTTCGTTGCAGAAAATGCAGTAAAATCAGAGGCTTGGAGCACGTCGCGATGGCAGGGCGATCGCGACGCGGTCCAGACCGCTCGACCACGAACGAATGGCCGTCGTCCCTTCAAGATCGGGTTAATCGCGCCGGTGCCCGTCGAGGGCGACTGTGTCGAGGAAACGGTATCGTGATCGGGCGCCCCGGTCATCGATGCGGCTGCGGTGCCGCGGCGCTCTCATTCCTTGCCCGTCGTCCCGGTCGGCGGCACGATCCACGGCACCCGGCGCCACCGCGTCTCGCGCAGGGTGCGGTCGGCATAGGTGCCGGCCACCGCCTCCCGCCCGCCCTGGGCCGCGAGGTCGAGGACGAGCGCGCTGTGGATGAAGGCGAGGTGGCTGAAGGCCTGCGGGAAGTTGCCCAGGAAGGTGCGGTCCTCCGCCACCTCCTCGGCGTAGAGGCCGAGGTCGTTCTGGAGTGCCCGCAGGGCGTCGAACCGGGTCCTGGCCTCCTCGATCCGGCCGAGCCAGGCCAGCGCGTCGACGAGCCAGAAGGCGCAGATCAGGAAGGTGCCCTCGTGCCCCGGCAGCCCGTCGTCGTTGCGGTAGCGGTAGACGAGCGGGCCGTGGCCGAGGCGCGCGATCACCACCTCGACCGTGCGGGCGAAGACCGCCTCGTCGACCGGAAAACCCACCATCGGGGCGATCAGCAGGGCGGCGTCGGGATCGTCGCCGCCGACATATTGCGGGTAGTAGCCGTCCCGGGGGTGAATCCCCTCGCCGTTGACCCGGGCCACGATCGCGTCCCGCGCCTCGCACCAGTGCGGCCGCTCGCCGAACAGCCGGATCGCCCGGTCGACGGCGACCCAGTTCATGATCGCGGCGTGCAGGTAATGCTCCTCGGGCTTGCGCGGCTCCCACAGCCCGGCATCCGTCTCGTGCCAGTGCTCGGCGGCGAAATCGGCGAGCCGGATCGCCTGGCGCTCCATCGCCTCGGGGATGGTGCCGCCGAGGCTGCGATACAGGTGGATGAGGTCGAGCACCTGGCCGTAGGCGTCGCTCTGGTGCTGCTCGGCCGCCTCGTTGCCGTAGCGGACCGGGGCGCTCCCGCGCCAGCCCTCGAAATGCGCCGCTTCATGCTCGGTCAGATCGGTCTCGCCGGCGATGGCGTAGAGGGGGCGCAGGCCTCCCTCGCCGCGCTCGGCCAGCGTGCCGATGAAGCAGAAGAACGCCTCCGCTTCGGCCACCATGCCGAACTTCTTCAGGACGTAGAAGGACAGGCAGGCGTCGCGGATCCAGCAGAACCGGTAATCCCAGTTGCGGATGCCGCCGATCTCCTCCGGCAGCGAGGTGGTGGCCGCCGCCACGATCGCGCCGGAGGGCGCGTAGGTCAGCGCCTTGAGGGTGAGCGCGCTGCGCAGCAACTGGTCGCTGAGCGGCCCGTCATAGGCGGCGCCGGCCGACCAGCCGGTCCAGGCCCGGCGCGCCGTCTCCATCCATTCGCGCGGGCGCAATTCCGTGCGGGCCGCCGAACCGCCGGGATAGAGCGCGAAGGCCTGCTCGCCGCCATGCGCGATCGTGAACCGGGCCACCGCCCGCTCTCCCTCGATCGCCATGGGCAGATCGGCGATCAGGTCCGGCAGGCCCTCGGCGCCGGCCCCACCCGAGATGGGGCCGAGGGTGGGGAAGGATTCCGAGAAACCCGCCAGCGGCCGGTAGACCGCCCGCATCGGCACCGTGCCGGACACGCCGGAGACGAGGCGCACCAGGCAGGGCAGCGTCCCGCCCGGCTCGGGCGCGAGCATGAAGTCGTGCACCGTCGCCGCTCCGGTGGCGCAGGTGAAGGTGGTCTCGAGGATGTTGGTCCCCGGGAGATAGAGCCGGGCGCTCTCGAACGGCCCCTCGGGCGAAAGGGCGAAGAAGCCGCCGCGCCGGCGGTCGAGCAGGCGGGAGAAGACCGGAGGCGCATCGAACCGGTCGAGGCAGGCCCAGTCGATCGAGCCGTCGCGGGCGACGAGGGCGCAGCCGTGGCAGTTGCTGATGAGGCCGTAGGCCTCGATGGGCTGGTAGGGCCGCGCGTCCGGATCGTGCATGAAAGTCTCGGGCGAGAGGGGAGCCGGCGGGGAAGGCCGCAACAGGGGCCGGCATCGCCGCCCCCCGATGCCGCCCCTGCCCCAGCGGTATTGTGGACGAATCGCCTGGTTTTGCCGGGCGTTCCTGGCGCAGGGCGGAAATTTCGTTGCGGATGAACGCCGGGGTGAAAACGTGGCGTCCCGTCGTCGCCGGCGGTCCTGCAACAGTGCGGCCGGTCCTCGCCCCTCACCTCGTATCGAAGCCTTGTCGCGCACAGCGCCCGCCTTGACGCTCACGCCGGTGAACGACCTGGCGCCCGCACGGCCAGACCAAGCGGGGCAGTGCGGATCTGGCTTGACCAACGATACAGTCGCCGATCGATCGCTTCGCGATGCGGAAAGCGGCTTCGCGCAAGCGTGTGAAGCCTACGGCTTCACCGCGCGAGCTGTTGGTACGACATCCGGGAGTGACCTTCCGGATGTCGTATCATGCACGGCTCGCCGCGATCAGCGCCTCGGCGGCTCCTCTCAGCGAGCGGTTCGGCCCGTCGAGCCCGAAGATCTGCCCGCAGGCGAAGGCCCCCTCGACCAGCAGCAGCAGCGCGTCGGCGAGGCGTCCGGGCGCCTGCGCCCCGAGGGTGCCGGCGACCTCGGTCAGCCGGGCATGGAGCATGCGCTTGCCCTCGCACGCCGCCGCGCGGACCGGGTGGTCCGCCTCCGGGTACTCGACCACCGCGTTGGTGAGGCCGCAGCCGCGAAAGCCCGGCCGGGCGCTGCGCCGGGCGATGCCGTCGAGGAAGGCGAGAAGGCCGGCCTGCGGGTCGTCCGAATGGGCCGCCAGCGCCTCGTCGAGGCGCCCGCGCAGGCCCGCGTCGTAATCCTCCAGGCAGGCGACCACGAGGGCGTCCTTCGAGGCGAAGCCGCGATAGAGGCTGGGCTTGGTGACGCCTGCCCGGGCCACGATCTCGTCGACCCCGACGCCGCGAAAGCCGCGCGAGTAGAACAGCTCCCGGGCCGCCGCCCGGATCCGGTCGCCGGCCCGGACGGGTGCGCTCCCGTCATGCCCCTCTGCCATGTTCGACCCTTGACGATGTTACTGACCGGTACGTAACGTCGTAGCACGATTCGGGGAGGATGTCCCAGCATGAGTTCGACCGTGTCGCCGCCGGGCCTCGCCTCCCCGGCCCCGACGGCTCCCAGGCCCCGGCCCTTCGGCCGGAACTACGCCTTCGTGGTGGTGGGCGTGATCTTCCTGTGCCTGCTCGCGGCGGCGGGCCTGCGCGCCTCGCCGGGCGTGCTGATCCTGCCGCTGGAGCAGGCCTTCGGCTGGAGCCGCTCCACCACCTCCTTCGCGGCCGGGCTCGGCATCTTCCTGTACGGGCTCGTCGGCCCCTTCGCGGCGGCGCTGATGCAGAGCTTCGGCATCCGCCGCACGCTCCTCTGCGCGCTGGCGCTGATGGCGACCTCGACGGCCTTGAGCGCTCTCATGAGCGAGCCCTGGCACCTCATCGCCACCTGGGGCGTGCTGTCGGGCCTCGGCAGCGGCTGCGTCGCCATCGTGCTCGGCGCGACGGTCGTGAACCGCTGGTTTGCCGTGCGCCGCGGCCTGTTCATGGGGCTCCTCACCGCCAGCACCGCCACCGGCACGCTGATCTTCCTTCCCGGACTCGCGGCGATCGCGCAGGCCGGAGGCTGGCGGCCGGTGGTGCTCACCGTCGCCTGCGTCATCGCGGCCCTGATCCCCCTCGTCGCCTGGCTCCTGCCGGAGCGTCCCTCCGACATCGGCCTCACGCCCTACGGGGCTGCGCCGGGTACCGTCTCCGAGCCGCCGCGGCGCGCCAATCCGTTCAAGGCGGCGATCGACGGGCTGGTGCGGGCGAGCGCCAAGGGCGATTTCTGGCTGCTCTTCGGCACCTTCTTCATCTGCGGGCTCACCACCAACGGGCTGGTGGGCACCCACCTGATCTCGTTCTGCGCCGACCAGGGCATCCCGGAGGTGCGGGCCGCGGGCCTCCTCGCGCTGATGGGCGTGTTCGATCTCATCGGCACCACCGGCTCGGGCTGGCTCACCGACCGCTACGACCCGAGGAAGCTGCTCTTCGTCTATTACGGCCTGCGCGGCCTGTCGCTGATGGCGCTGCCCTTCACCGATTTCTCGTTCTACAGCCTGTCGATCTTTGCCGTGTTCTACGGCCTCGACTGGATCGCCACGGTGCCGCCGACGGTGCGGCTCGCCAACGAGGCCTTCGGCGAGCGCGACGCCCCGATCGTGTTCGGCTGGATCGCCGCCGGCCACCAGCTCGGGGCCGCCACCGCCGCCTTCGGCGCCGGCCTGGTGCGGGCGTCGGAAGGCCGCTACCTCGAGGCGTTCCTGGCGGCCGGGCTGACCGCCGTGATGGCCGCGCTGATGTCGCTCATGATCGGCCGGATGCGGCAGGCTTCGCCGGCGGCGGCATGAGGGTTACGCCGGACGCGCCACCGCGGCGCGGCCGGCTCCTGTTTTTCCGGGCTTTTTCCGGCTTTGCGCGCCTTGCCCTGGCCGGGGCGACCGGTCTACCCCATCTGTTCGGCGGGCCGGCGAGGCCCGCGACGTGAAGGCCGTTCTCCCGAGGTCATCGATGCTTACCGACACTCCCGCGGCCGGCCAGATTCCTGCGGACGCCCTGATCAAGGACACCACCACGGCGACCTTCCGCCAGGACGTGATGCAGGAATCCCTGCAGCAGCCGGTGCTGGTCGATTTCTGGGCGCCCTGGTGCGGGCCGTGCAAGCAGCTCACCCCGATCATCGAGAAAGCCGTCAAGGATGCAGGCGGCAAGGTGAAGCTCGTCAAGATGAACATCGACGAGCATCCCCAGATCGCCGGCCAGCTCGGCATCCAGTCGATCCCGGCGGTGATCGCGTTCCAGCGCGGCCAGCCGGTGGACGGCTTCATGGGCGCCCTGCCCGAGGGCCAGATCAAGGCCTTCATCGAGCGCCTGGTCGGCCCCCTCGGCCCGACCGCGGTCGAGGACCTGATGGCCGAGGCGCAAGGAGCCGCCGAGGCCGGCGACCCGGATGCCGCCGCCGAGATCTACGCCGCCGTGCTCGGCCAGGAGCCGGGCCATGCCGGCGCCATCGCGGCGCTCGCCCGCCTCCTCCTCGACCGCGACGACGTCGAGGGCGCCCGCCGCTTCCTCGAATCCGCCCCGCCCGAGGCCGCCAAGGACCCCGCCATCGCGGCGGTGAAGGCGGCGATCGAGCTCGCCGAGCAGGCGGCGTCGCTGGGCGACCTCGCCGGCTTCCAGCGCCGAATCGAGGCCGATCCGGCCGATTACCAGGCCCGGTTCGACCTCGCGCTCGGCCTCAACGCCAAGGGCCAGCAGCAGGAGGCGGTCGACCAGCTGATCGAGATCGTGCGCCGCGACCGGACCTGGAACGACGACGGCGCCCGCAAGCAGCTGCTCCAGCTGTTCGAGGCCTGGGGCCCGATGGACCCGATGACCATCCGCGGCCGGCGCAAGCTCTCGACGCTGATGTTCTCCTGACGCGGACAAAGTGCCTGTCCGGCGCGGCATTACGCCGGACAGGTATCCACGCCGGAGGGCGGCGCCCTAAGTGGCAGGCGTGCGATCCCGGGTCCGAGACGAGAGGGCCCGGGAGCCCTGATCGATCCGCGCGGGAGCGACGCCGATGAGCATGAACGTCGCCTACAAGGGCCCGGCCGACTGCCCGGCCGTGATCCCGGTCTTTCCCCTCCCCGGCGCGTTGCTGCTGCCGCGGGGCCAGATGCCGTTGAACATCTTCGAGCCGCGCTACCTCGCGATGGTGGACGATGCGCTCCGCACCGATCGGGTGATCGGCATGATCCAGCCGGATTCCGAATCCGGCGAGACCCCACTCGCGCCCAAGCTGTTTCGCGTCGGCTGCGCCGGCCGGGTGACCCAGTTCGCCGAGACGGGCGACGGCCGCTACCTGATCTCGCTCACCGGCATCGCCCGGTTCCGGATCGAGGAGGAGATGGCCACAACCACCGGCTATCGCCGCTGCAAGGTGACCTTCGCGCCGTTCGAGAGCGACTTCCATGCGCGGGCCGGCGAGGAGGCGGTCGATCGCGCAGGCGTCCTCAAGGCCCTTCGCGATTTCGTCGACGCCAACGACCTCAAGGTCGACTGGGCCGGCATCGAGGAGGCGCCGAACGAGGCGCTCGTCAACGCGCTCTGCATGATGAGCCCGTTCGGCCCGCGCGAGAAGCAGGCGATGCTGGAGGCCCCCGACCTCAAGACCCGGGCCGAGGTGCTGATCGCCGTGACCGAGATGGAGCTGGTGCGGGGATCGGGCGGCGAGCCGACGCTGCAATAGCCCACGCTTTGCGCTAAAGCCGTCGCACCGGACCCGATCGGCAAGGCGCCGCCGGGCCATTTCGAAGGACCACCCGTGACCGATTCCCCCCTCTCCGCCGAGGCCACCCGCATCGACCCGAAGCTGCTCGAGCTTCTGGTCTGCCCCCTGACCAAGGAGCGGCTGGACTACGATTCCGGGCGCCAGGAACTGATCAGCCGCTCGGCCAAGCTCGCCTACCCGATCCGCGACGGCATCCCGATCATGCTGCCGGAAGAGGCGCGGCCGCTGGCGGATTGAGGCTGGGCGGGGCGCATTTCCCTGAGGGCGGGATGCACGTTCGCGCTCCTGCCTGAGAGCCGGTTTGAGCGGAATACTTTTCCAAATCCCGCGAATAGTTGCAGAGTATCCTGTTTCTCCACCTCATCCTGAGGTGTTAGTCGATCGAAGATCGGCTGACCTCGAAGGAGGCCTCCAGGGACAGCGGCGACGTCTGGAGCCCTCCTTCGAGGTCAGTCCATCTCCGATGAACTGACACCTCAGGATGAGGTTGAGGGTTGGACATTTTCGAATTTTTCGATCTTATGGAAGACAAGCCAGACCAGATATACTCTGATAAGGACAGAAAGGCCCAGGCCAAATAGGACTTTCTTTGCCGGGACCCATGCGGCGAACAGCGGCCTATGAGGCACTGGTCTGACGAGATGGCACATACCCTCCTTCGCGTCTCCAGCGTGGCCGACTGGCAGAGCTACCATGATATACGGCGTTCGGTGTTGTGGCAGGAGCGCGGCCTCCATGGCTACGACGAATCCCGTCCCGAGGAGCGGCTTCTCCACCATCACCCCTTGCTGCTGAGATTCAACGGACGAGGAGCCGGTACGACAAGGCTCGATAACCTGCGCGATGGAACGGGTATCGCGCGGCTCGTTGCCGTATGCGCAGCCCTTCGGGGACAAGGCCACGGTCGCATCCTAGACACGATGGTCAAGGAATACGCAAACAAGCTTGGCCTCCACACCCTGTTCGTCAACGCTGCTGCGGACGCCTTAGGCTTCTATACGTCTACGGGTTGGGGTCGCCTCGTTCACAATCGACCACAGCTGCTGGAACAGGCTGACGAGTGCGTGCCAATGCAAATAACTATCGTCCGCTAAGCATCGAGTGCGGAATTTCGCTATCCATCGCATCGGATAGCTACCCGCCTGACCTGGAAGCCCGTTTTCGTCTGCTCGAATCCGGCTGCCTGGTAAAACGCCAGCGTGGCCGGCTTCGTCGAACCGGTCATCAGCATGACCTTGTAGCACCCCGCCTCCCAGGCACGGTCGATCGCCGCATTCAGGACCACCCGCCCGAACCCTGCGCCCCGATGATCGGCGTGGGTGACGACGTTCTCGATGAGCGCGTAGGGCTTCGCCCCGCGGGTCAGGTTCGGGATCACGACGAGGGTGCAGGTCGTGACCAGCGCATCATCGAGCACTCCCACCAGGACGACGCTGCCCTCGTAGCGGGCGAGCCGGTCGAGGGCAGCGACGGCATCCTCGGGCGCAGCGCGCACGTCATCGGCGTCGAGGTGGACGTACAGGTCGAGGAGACGGGGCAGGTCGGCCCGATCGACGGGCCGAATGACGAGGTCGGACATGACGTGGTCGTCCCCTGCCCTTCCCCGTTACGGACGGCGATCCGAGGCTGTCCCCTACTTCACCCCCGGCCCATAAGGCGGCCGCGGGATCGCCCGATGCGCCGCCCTGAGCGCCGCGGACCAGCGCTCGCGCAGGTCGTGGAAATACGGCTCGCCGGCCTCGATCCGGTGCAGGACCTCGGTGTCGCAGGTGTTGCGGCGGATCACCGTGAGGTCGATCGGCAGGCCGACGCCGAGATTTGACCGCATGGTCGAGTCCATCGAGACCAGGCCGACCTTGAGCGCATCGTAGATGTCGGTCTTGAAGGTCACCGCCCGGTCGAGGATCGGCTTGCCGTATTTGTGCTCACCGATCTGCAGGAACGGCGCGTCCTGGCTGCAGGCGATGAAGTTGCCGGCCGAGTAGATCATGTAGAGCCGCATCGGCCCGTCGCCGATCTGGCCACCGAACAGGAACGACACCTCGAAGCGCAGCTGCGCCGCCTCGAACCCGGCGCGCTCGATCGCCCGGACTTTCCGGATCGCGCGGCCGATGAGCTGGGCGGCGCGGAACATCGTCGGCGCGTCGTAGATCGTCTCCGGCTTGCCGGTATCCGGATCCTCGACGCCCTCGGTCAGGAGCGAGAGCACCGACTGGGTCACCGAGAGGTTGCCGGCCGAGGCCAAGGCCAGCACACGCTCGCCGGGCTTGGTGAACATGTGCAACTTGCGGTAGGTCGAGATGTCGTCGAGCCCCGCATTGGTGCGGGTATCGGCGATCATGACGAGACCCTCTTCGACCAGGATCCCGACGCAATAGGTCATCGCACACCGCCCCCCGGCGAGCCGTCATGCGGGCGGTCCGGCACCGCGCGCGGGCGCCACCCTGGCCCAGCCTGCCCGGCGAATCCAGCCGAATTCGCTTCCCCCAGGTGAGGTGGCCCGCCCCTATCGCGGCGGTGCCACAGGCACGTCAGCCCTGGGCCTGGCTCTGCGCGGCCGGAGCCTGCTGCGCCTGCGCGTGAGCCAGCTCCGTCCCGGCCTGCATCTTCTCGGGCTGATCCGTCTCAGGCTGGTCCTTGGCCCGGGCATCGTCGACCCGCACCCGGACCGTCATGGTCTCGGTGCCGCCGCCGGTGCGGCTGCCGCGGACCGGGGCGGCGTCGAGATAGTCGAGGCCGATCGCCACCCGCAGATGGGCTTCCGTCACGGCGATGCCGTGGGCGGGATCGAACCCGACCCAGCCGAGATCCGGCACCCGGGCCTCGACCCAGGCGTGGCCGGCCTCCTGCTCGGCGGTGTCGGGCCGCCAGTGATAGCCCGTGACGTAGCGCACCGGGATCTCGAGGTGGCGCGCCGCCGCGATGAAGACGTGGGCGACGTCCGGCGCCACGCCCTTGCCCAGGGCGAAGACCTCCGCCGCGGTGGTGGTGGCTCCGGTCGGGCCGGGGGCGTAATCGACCGCCTGGTGGACGCCGGCGAGCAGCCGGTGCAGCCGGTCGAGCGGGTCGGCGCTGTCGCCCACCGTCTCGTCGGCGAAGGTCCGGATCGCCTCGTCGGCGACGGCGAAGCGCGATTCGCGCAGGTAGAACGGATCGGGCAGCCACTCGGAGATGCCGCGCATCACCCCGTGGGTCTCGGTGGTCTCGACCTCGCCGGTGACCCGGATGGTCATCGCCTCTTCGAGTCCATCGGCGCTGAAGACGTGGACGACGTTGCCGAAGCCGTCCTCGCGCCGGCTCAGGCGGCCGTCGACGGTCGGCTCGATGCGCCAAGCGCGCACGTGCTGGCCGTCATGGTCGCGCGGGGTGAGCCGCAGCATCTGGATCAGGCCCCGGGCCGGGCTGTCGTAGCGGTAAACCGTCTCGTGGACGACGCGGATACGCATGGGGTCGCGATGCTCGCTGTCACGCAAAAGCTTTGAGCTGTGCGGGGCGGTCATACACCGTCCCGCGAATGGGCGAAACCGCCCGGACGTGGCAGGCCGTCAGCCCAGATACTGCTCGACGATCGCCGCCCCGAGCCGGTTGTTCTCGGCGATGAACGCCTCGATGAACTCGTGCAGGCCGGAGGCGAAGATCTCGTCCACCGTGGTGTCGTCGAGCTTGGCCAGCATGCCGCGGGCGAGGCGCTGGCTCGGGCCCCGCCTGCCATAGGAATCGGCGATGCGGTCGAGGTTGTTGACCAGCATCTCGTAGCAATTGGCGAGCGAGCGCGGCATCTCGCGGTTGAGGATCAGGAGGTCGGCCACCAGCCAGGGCTTGATGCTCTCGCGGTAGACCCAGTGATAGGCGGTCAGCGCCGAGACCTCGCGCAGGATCGTGGTCCACTGGAAGTAGTCGAGGCTGCCGCCGACCCGCTCGGTCTCGGGCAGAAGCACGTGGTACTTCACGTCGAGGATGCGGGCGGTGTTGTCGGCGCGCTCGATGGCGATGCCGAGCCGGGTGAACCAGTAGGCGTCGTTGCGCAGCATCGTGCGGTAGGCCGAGCCGTCGAAAGCGAGCGACACGCCCTTCACCCAGTCGAGGAAGCGGGCAAATTCCTCCCGGGTCATGTCCCGGCCCTCGAAGCTGCGCAGGTGCAGGTAGGCCTCGTTGATCGCCTCCCACATCTCGCTGGTCAGCGCCGTGCGGACGCTGCGGGCATTCTCCCGGGCAGTCTGGAGGCAAGAGCGGATCGAGGACGGGTTGTTCGGGCTGAAGGCCAGGAAGTCGCGGACGGTGTGCTCGTTGACGCTGTCGTAGAGCGGACGAAAGAGATCGATGTTGCCGGCCGAGGCCAGGGCCGATTCCCACTCGTTCGCTTCGCCGCCGCCGTAATTGGCCGGCAGGGCGGAGAGGCGCAGGGCCGCGTCGAGGATGCGGGCGACGAAGTCGGCACGCTCGGCGTAGCGCGAGAGCCAGTACAGGTTGTCGGCGGTGCGGGAGAGCATGGCGGGCAGATGGCTCACGCTGTGGGTGGTGCGGGCGGACCGGGCCTCCGGCTCGGTCCTGTTCTCACGAGCGAAGAGGGCCGCTCAGCCGTCGAGCACCCAGGTGTCCTTGGTGCCGCCGCCCTGGCTCGAATTGACCACGAGCGAGCCCTCCTTGAGGGCGACCCGGGTCAGGCCGCCGGGCACGATGCGGATGTCGTCGGCGCCCGAGAGCACGAAGGGCCGCAGGTCGACGTGGCGGGGCGCGACGCCGGAGGCGACGAAGGTCGGGCAGGTCGAGAGAGCGAGCGTCGGCTGGGCGATGAAGCCGTCGGGCGCGTGCCGCAGCTTGCGGCCGAATTCCTCGATCTCGCGCTTGGTGGCGTGAGGGCCCACCAGCATGCCGTAGCCGCCCGAGCCGTTGACCTCCTTGACGACGAGATCGCCGAGATTGGCGAGCACGTAGGACAAGGCCTCCTTCTCGCGGCAGCGATAGGTCGGCACGTTGTGCAGGATCGGCTCCTCGCCGGTGAAGAAGCGCACGATCTCCGGCATGTAGCTGTAGACCGCCTTGTCGTCGGCGATGCCGGTGCCGACCGCGTTGGCGAGCGTCACGCTGCCGCTCTGGTAGGCGCTCATCAGGCCGGGCACGCCCAGCACCGAATCGGGCCGGAACACCAGGGGATCGAGGAAGTCGTCGTCGATGCGCCGGTAGATCACGTCGACGCGCCGCGGCCCCTCGGTGGTCCGCATGTAGACCACGTCGTCCTTGGTGAAGAGGTCCGAGGCCTCGACCAGGTCGACGCCGAGCTTGTCGGCCAGGAACGAGTGCTCGTAGAAGGCCGAGTTGAACCGTCCCGGCGTCAGCAGCACCACGCTCGGGTCGCGGGCGGCGCGCATCGGCGCCAAGCTGCGCAGGGTCGCGAGCAGGGCGTCCGGATAGGCCTCGACCGGGGAAACCCGGTGCTTGGAGAACAGCTCGGGGAAGAGCCGCAGCATCACCTCGCGGTTCTCCAGCATGTAGGAGACCCCGGACGGCGTGCGGGCATTGTCCTCCAGCACGAAGAACTGGTCTTCGCCGGTGCGCACGATGTCGATGCCGGCGATGTGGACGTACTTGCCGTGCGGCACCTCGAAATCCCGCATCTCCAGCCGGTAATGCGGGTTGCGGAAGACGAGGTCGCCCGGGATGATCCCGGCCTTGATGCAGTCCTGCGGGCCGTAGATGTCGGCCAGGAACATGTTGAGCGCGGTGACGCGCTGCTTCAGGCCACGCTCCAGGAAGCTCCATTCGGGCTTGGTCAGCACCCGGGGGATGATGTCGAACGGGATCAGCCGCTCGGTCGATTCGTTGTCGCCATAGACCGCGAAGGTGATCCCGATCCGGCGGAAGAACAATTCCGCCTGGCTGCGCCGCGTGTCGAAGTGCTCGGGCGGAGTATTGTCGAGCCAGGTCTTGAGTGCCGCGTACGCCTCGCGCACGGCGGCCGGGTCCAGTCCGCTCTCCTGGATTCCCGTCATCTCGTCGAACGCGCTGAGCGGCATGGGCGTCCCTCTGTTTGCCCCGAAGCTAGACGCAAGACGGGGGCCAAGGCAAAGGAAATGCGTCCTCTGCGCAAAGGCTCCCCCGACTTTGCGCTGGGTCATGCCCGATGGTGCGGATCGCACCGCGAGCGGGGCAATTTTGCTTAAATTTTCAGCAATTCGCCGGATGGTGGAGGACCGCAACCGGGGTTCGACGGGCCCGAGGCGGGGGCGAATCACACCGTGGGCTGCCGCCCCATCAGCCTCGCCTTCCAGCTCAGCGCCGGCCGCTCGACGAGGCGCCAGGACAGGGCCGCCACCGCGAGGGTGAGGAGAAGCGAGGGCGGCAGCAGCCACCAGGCCGAGACCGCGGGGAACAGCGCGTGCAGGCTCTGCTGGATCGGCCAGCCGTAGAGATAGGTGCCGTAGGAGAGGTCGGCCCGCGGGTCGAGCGCCGGGTGGCGCACCGGGGGGGCCAGGCCGAGGCAGAGGATGCCGTAAGCCTCGGCGAGGAAGAGCATGGGCGTGTACAGGGCGGTGCCGTGCAGGAGGGCCGCCAGGGCGAGCAGCGCGAAGGCCAGCGGCCAGCTCAGGCGGGCACGGTCGGCATAGAGGAAGAGCGCCGCGCCGGTGGCGAAGATCAGCGGCAGGCGCATGGACGTCTCGAGGCCCTTCGGCATCCCGCCCGCGCGCAGGCCGGCAAGCGTGAGGGCCACGAACAACCCGGCGACCAGGAGCGGGCAGAGCCAGCGCCAGCGCAGAGTTCCCAAGAGTCCAGCCGCCAACAGGCCGAGATAGCACAGCACCTCGTATTTGAGCGTCCAGACCGTGCCCATCGGGAAGCGGAACGGGTTTTCCGAAAAGACCCCCGGCAGGGCGGCGTTGCTCTTGAAGGTGGTGAGCGTCCCTTCGATGAACCGCCACAGGCCCGGATCGGCCCAGTAGGCCGCGAGGTCGAGGCGGGTCATCAGGCTGCCGAGGCCGAGCGCCACGATGAGGGTCGCGGCCACCAGCCCGGGAACGATGCGCAGCGCCCGGGCGACGACGTAGTCGCGCGGGCCGCGGCGCATCAGGCTCATGGTGACGAGGAAGCCCGAGACGGCGAAGAAGCCGTTCACTGCGTGCTCGCCCAGCGTGTAGCCGGTGGCCTGCGTCAGCGGCTCGTCGAGGAGGGCGCCGGTGGTGACGCTGAAGGCGTGCGAGACCACGACGAGGAGCGCCAGGGCCAGCCGGACCGCCCCGAAGGCGTTGTGCGGGCGGGCCAGGCCGTCGGCGACCGTCACCACGGCGCGACCTCCTGCGGCGGCCGCTCCGACAGCCCCTCCTGCGCCAGCGCGGTGCGGCCCTTGCGGGCCGCCCAGGCGCCGGCGACCGAGCCGCCGTAGCGCTCAATCCCGGAGCGGCGGAAGGCCAGGGCGGCGAGCAGCGCCTTGATCCCGTTCTTCGCCAGCATCGCCCCGGTCGGGTCGGGCAGGCCGTATTTGCGCGAGACGTAAGCCCGCGACCAGGCCTGGTGCCAGCGCGAGCGGCGCACCCGGCCGGGCTCGGGCGCGCTCGACGCGCCGCGGCCGTGGAGCGCCACGGCGCCGTGGACGTGGATCAGCGCCCTGCCCCCGTCGGCGATCCGCCGGCAGAGGTCGTCATCCTCGTAGAACAGGAAGATGTTGGGGTCGAACCCGCCAAGGGAGAGGAACAGGTCGCGGCGTACCATCAAGCAGGCGCCGGACAGGAACGGCGCGCAGGCATCGGCCTCCGGCGGATGGCGTTGGCCGCCCGGATTGGTGAGGTAGGGGCTCAGCAGCGAGCGCGGCTGGAAGAAGAAGCGCCCGTCCGGCTCGACGATGCGGGGCGCGAACAGCCCCGCATCGGGATAGGCCTCGGCCGCGGCGAGCAGGGCGTCGGCACTCCCTGGCTGCAGCTCGACGTCGGGGTTGACGATCAGCGCGTATTCCGCCCGCCCCGCCGCCCAGATGCCGGCATTGTTCGCCCGGCCGTAGCCCTCGTTGCGGGAGAGCCGCAGCACCCTCGCCCCGAGCGACGCGGCGAGGTCCGCCGAGCCGTCGCGGCTGGCATTGTCGACGACGAGGGCCGGGACGTGCTCGCGGGCGAGCGCCGCGAGGCAGGCCGGCAACACGCCGGCACTGTCATGCGCGACGACGACCGCGACGAGACCGGGCACGTCCGCCGATCAGCCCTGCTTCTGCGGCAGGTTGAGGCGGATATGCAGCTCGCGCAGCTGCTTGGTGGTCACCTCGGACGGCGCGTTCATCATCAGGTCCTCGGCGCGCTGGTTCATCGGGAACAGCACCACCTCGCGGATGTTCGGCTCGTTGCAGAGCAGCATCACGATGCGGTCGACACCCGGGGCGATGCCGCCGTGCGGCGGCGCGCCGAGCTTCAGCGCGTTCAGCATGCCGCCGAACTTCGCCTCCAGCACCTCCTTCGGGTAGCCGGCGAGGCCGAAGGCCTTCTCCATCACCTCGGGGCGGTGGTTACGGATCGCGCCCGAGGAGAGCTCGATGCCGTTGCAGACGATGTCGTACTGGAACGCCTTGATGCCGAGGATCGTCGCGTGGTCCTCGGGGTCGAGGGCCATGAAGGCCTCGTGGTCGAAATTCGGCATCGAGAACGGGTTGTGCGAGAAATCGACCCGCTTCTCGTCCTCGTTCCACTCGTACATCGGGAAGTCGGTGATCCAGCAGAAGGCGAACTGGTCCTTGTCGGACAGGGCGAGCTCGTCGCCGACGCGGATGCGCGCCTTGCCGGCGAGCCCGGCCGCCTTCGCCTCGGGTCCGGCGGAGAAGAACACCGCGTCGCCGGCCTTGATGCCGGCCTTGGCGGCGATGGCCGCCTGCGCCTCGGCCGGGATGAACTTGGCGATCGGACCGCGGCCGGCGAGCTGTCCGCCCTCCTCCTCGAACACGATGTAGCCGAGGCCGGGCGCGCCCTCGGAGCGGGCCCAGTCGTTGAGCTTGTCGAAGAACGAGCGCGGCTGCGAGGCCGCCCCCGGGGCCGGCACGGCGCGGACGACGCCGCCGGCCTTGATGGCGTTCTTGAACGCGTTGAAGGTCACGTCCTCGCGCAGGAATTCCTGCGTCACGTCGGCGATGACGAGCGGGTTGCGCAGGTCCGGCTTGTCGACGCCGTATTTCAGCATCGCCTCGGCGTAGGGGATGCGCACGAAGCTCGGCGACACCCGCTTGCCGTCGGCGAATTCCTCGAAGACCGAGCGCAGGACCGGCTCCACCGCCTGGAACACGTCTTCCTGGGTGACGAAGCTCATCTCGATGTCGAGCTGGTAGAACTCGCCCGGCGAGCGGTCGGCCCGGGCGTCCTCGTCGCGGAAGCAGGGCGCGATCTGGAAGTACCGGTCGAAGCCGGCGATCATCGTCAGCTGCTTGAACTGCTGCGGGGCCTGCGGCAGGGCGTAGAACTTGCCCGGATGCAGGCGCGACGGCACCAGGAAGTCGCGGGCGCCCTCCGGCGACGAGGCGGTGAGGATCGGGGTCTGGAACTCGAAGAACCCGCCCTCGCGCATCCGCCGGCGCAGCGAATCGATGATCGCGCCGCGGCGCATGATGTTGGCGTGCAGCTTCTCGCGGCGCAGGTCGAGGAAGCGGTACTTGAGCCGCGTCTCCTCGGGGTAGTCCTGGTCGCCGAAGACCGGCATCGGCAATTCGGCGGCGGCGCCCAGCACTTCGAGGTCGGTGATGTAGACCTCGACCGCGCCGGTCGGGAGGTCCGCGTTCTCGGTGCCGGCCGGCCGCTGGCGCACCCGCCCGTCGATCCGGATCACCCATTCCGAGCGCACGGCTTCCGCCGCCTTGAAGGCCGCGGAATCGGCGTCGATCACGCATTGCGTGATGCCGTAATGGTCGCGCAGGTCGATGAACAGCACGCCGCCATGGTCGCGGACGCGGTGGCACCAGCCGGAGAGGCGGACGGTCGCGCCGACGTCGGACGGGCGGAGCGCCCCGCAGGTATGGGAACGATAGCGGTGCATGGGCGTGTCTTGGCTGTCCAGAAGCTCGGCTGTCTCGACCGGGCCCGAGACCGGGCGCGCGGGCGGGCCGCCGGCGGGAAATGGCTCCCGGCACCCATTCGCGAAGGGGGGAGCGAAGTCAAGCGCGGGCCCCCGGCGCAGGTGCGCCCATGCTTGCGGAACAAACGACGAACAACTATATTATCCCCATGGATCAGCACAGCTTTTTCGGCTCCGTCGAGCCGCCCACCGATACCCTGCCCGATCCGCCGTGGGATGCGCCCACGGCGCGCCACACGCCGCGACCGGAGGCCCGCGCCATGCCGACTGAGAGCAAGGACACGTTCGTCGAGCGCCAGTTCATCGAGCGCCAGGACGGTGCCTGGCGGGTGCTGCCGATCGAGGGCCGGTTCGAACTCGTCTACGAGGACGGCAGCGGCGCCTGGAGCGTGCGCCGGCTGCAAGCGCGCGAACTGAAGATCGGCCCGGGCCGCGTGCTGGTCGGCGGCACCGACCGCGACCGGGACGGCTACCGGGGCTTTCGCGCCGACCGCATCCATCGCCTGACCGACCGGGATACCGGCGAGCAGGTGGAGCGCAACATCCTCGACTGGCTCACCCGCCGGGCGGAAGGCACGCGGCGGGCCCGCGCGGCGGCCCTGCGCCGGGATTCGCGCCGGAGCGGGCGGCGCGCCGCATGATTTTCGGGTCCCACGGCGCCCAATCCCCATAACCCACGGTGCCGGTCTCTCGCTCTCGGCGGCGGGCTCCGCTATAGCCGGATCCATGAAGCTGATTACTTCGACGGAAGAACTCGCCTCCGCCTGCGCGCGCTTCGCCACGCAACCCTTCGTGACCGTCGACACGGAGTTCATGCGCGAGACGACCTATTATCCGAAGCTGTGCCTGATCCAGATCGCGGCACCGGACGGGTCGACCGCGCTCGTCGATCCGCTGGCGCCCGAGATCGACCTCGCGCCGTTCTTCGCCCTCATGGGCGACGAAGGCGTGCTGAAGGTCTTCCACTCGGCCCGGCAGGACCTCGAGATCATCTGGCTGCTCGGCGGGTTGCTGCCGCAGCCGTTCTTCGACACGCAGGTCGCCGCGATGGTCTGCGGCTACGGCGACTCGGTGTCGTACGAGCAGCTGGTCAACGACGTCGCCAAGGCGAAGATCGACAAGTCGTCGCGCTTCACCGACTGGTCGCGCCGACCGCTCTCGGACGCGCAGCTGAGCTACGCCCTGTCGGACGTCACGCACCTCATCAAAGTGTATGAGGCGCTGGGCAAGGAGCTGGTCGCCACCGACCGCGGCGCCTGGCTCGACGAGGAGATGGCGGTCCTCACCTCCCCCGATACCTACAAGGCCGATCCGGACCAGGCCTGGAAGCGCCTGAGCTCCCGGATGCGCAAGGCCCGCGAGATCGCAGTGCTGATGGAGGTGGCGGCCTGGCGCGAGCGCGAGGCGCAGAGCCGCAACGTGCCGCGCGGGCGCATCCTGAAGGACGAGGCGGTGATCGACATCGCCACCTCGGCGCCGCGCAGCGTCGAGGCCCTGGGGCGGCTACGCACGATCCCCGCCGGGTTCGAGCGCTCGCGCACCGGCGCCGACATTCTTACCGCCGTCGAGCGCGGCCTGTCCCGCGAGCCCTCCACGGTGCCGACCCCCGAGCGCGGCCGCGCCCGCAGCGGCGGCAACGGGGCGCTCGTCGAGCTGCTCAAGGTGCTGCTGAAGGCGGTCTGCGAGGACGAGCGGGTGGCGCCGAAGATCATCGCCACCGTCGACGACCTCGAGGCGCTCGCCGAGGACGACGCGGCCGACGTGCCGGTGCTGCACGGCTGGCGCCGCGGGTTGTTCGGCGAGAAGGCGCTGGCGCTGAAGGCCGGGCGTCTGGCGCTCTCGGCGGAGGGCGGGCGCGTGGTGGTGCGGGAGTTGCCGTGAGGGGTGATGGGGCTGGTCGGGGGCGAGTGAAGGCGGCTGTTCGGCTCTCTCGACAATATCGACCAGCCTCCGCGTCATTCCGGGGCCGCGGAGCGGAGCCCGGAATCCAGAACCGCTGATCGTACAGAATGAAACGGAGAGCGTTCCGCCTCTTTCTCGAGAACCTGAGCGTCTGGATTCCGGGCTCCGCTGCGCGGCCCCGGAATGACGCGGAGACCATGAATTCTGGGAGAGCCAACCACAATAGCTATCCCTGATCGCATCTTACACGCGGCAATACTCCTCCATCCCCTCCACCAGCGCATCGAACACCATCCGGCAGCGGCGCAACGAGCGCAAGTCTTCGTGCATCACCACGAAGGTCGGCAGTTCCCAGACGATCTCCGGCAATACCCGGATCAGGTCCGGGTCGCGGGCGGCGAGCGTCGTGTGGCAGGCGCCGAGGCCGAAGCCGGCCCGGAGCGCCGCGAGTTGCGCCAGCGTGCTGTCGCTGCGCCAGGCGAAGGGCGTCTCGCCGAGCGCGGGCGCCGCCCGCATCATCGCCCGCAGGAACGGCGTCTCGGCGTCGAAGCCGATCACGCTGTGCCGCGCCAGATCCGCCGGAATTTCGGGCAGGCCGCGCCGGTCCCGGTAGCGGCGATGGCCGTAGAGGCCCAGGCTCACCGTGCCGACTCGACGCGCCACCAGCGCCGCTTGCGTCGGCGGCGCCATGCGCAGGGCGATGTCGGCGTCGCGCCGCAGCAGGTCCTGCATCCGGTCGGAGAGGACCACGTCGAGGGCGAGGCCCGAATGGCGCGCGTGCAGGGTGGCCAGGATCGGCGGCAGCACCTCGGCGCCGACCACCTCGGACGCGGTGATCCGCACCCGGCCGGACACTCCGTCCGCCTCCGCCGCCACCGCCCGGCGCAGGGCCTCCGCGGTCGCCTTCAGGGAGCGCGCATAGGGCGCAAGGGTCAGGGCGGCCTCGGTCGGCGCGAGGCCGGTGGGCGAGCGGGTGAACAGCGCGGTCCCCAGAGCCTGCTCCAGGGCCGCGACCTGCCGGCCGAGGGTCGGCTGCGTCAGGCCCAGCACCCGCGCGGCGCCGGACAACGAGCCCTCCTCCAGCACGGCGAGCGCGGCACGATAATGGTCCCAGCTCGGTTCGGTCATACGAAACCGTATAGCGGCTCACCGCACTTGGGCAATTTTCGCCATCCCTTTCCCCTGGCACATCCCCGCCGACGGCGAACGAGGAGCGCGCGATGACGACGAGGACGGCCCTGGTGCTGGGTGCGACGGGCGGGGTGGGCGGCGCGGCGGCGCGGCGCCTCCTGAGCGAGGGCTGGACGGTGCGGGCCCTGCACCGCGACCCGGGCCGCGTCGCCCGAGAGGGTCTCGCCCATGAGGCGGACGGGCTCGCCTGGACGAGGGGCGACGCGATGGTGCCCGGCGACGTGGTCGCGGCCGCCGCGGGCGTGTCGCTGATCGTGCATGCGGTCAACCCGCCGGGCTACCGCGACTGGGACCGGCTGGTCCTGCCGATGCTCGATGCCTCGATCGCCGCCGCCCGGGCGACCGGGGCCCGCCTGATCCTGCCCGGCAACGTCTACGTCTACGGCCGCGATGCCGGCCCGAACCCGGGTGCCGACGCCCCGCAGACGCCCCGGACCGCCAAGGGCCGCATCCGCATCGCCATGGAGGACAGCCTGCGCGAGTCCGGCGTGCGCAGCCTGATCCTGCGGGCCGGCGACTTCTTCGGCCCGCGCACCACCGCCAATTCCTGGTTCTCCACCGCCCTGGTGCGGCCGGGACGGCCGGTGCGGACGGTCCTCGATCCCGGCATCGCGGGAATCGGCCACCAATGGGCCTACCTGCCCGACGTCGCCGAGACGATGGTGCGGCTGGCCGGGCGCGAGGCGGACCTGCCCCTTTTCGCGACCTTCAACATGGACGGGCATTGGGACCCGGACGGCCGGCAGATGATCGCCGCCATCGCCCGCGCGGTCGGTAGCGAGGTGAAAGTGCGGCGTTTCCCCTGGGGCCTCCTGCCGGTCGCCGCGCCGTTCTGGCCGCTGGCCCGGGAGATCCGCGAGATGCGCTACCTGTGGCGGGAGCCGCTGCGGATGGACAATGCCGGGCTGGTGGGTTTCCTCGGGCACGAGCCGCACACCCCGCTCGACGAGGCGGTCCGGGCGACGCTGGCGGGGCTGGGATGTCTCGCGGACGGGCGCGCGGGCTGAGACGCGATCCGGCCCCGCTGGCAGCCGTGCCGTCCGAGCGGTATGCAGCACCCCTCGCCGGGGGGCCATACCGATCGGTACCTCGCCCTCGCGGGCGATCCCGGTCAGGATGACGGGCAGAACGGGAGTGGCGCGCCGGAATGGGATCGCTCAGGGTACGGTTCGGGCTGCTCGTCGGGAGCGCGGCGTTCCTCGTGGTGCTGGCGGCGGTCGGCCTCTACACCACTTTGCACACCGCCGAGCGCACCCTGGACGCGACGCTCGACGCGCAGGTGCGCCTGGAGCGGATCGCCGAATTGTCCGGGCGCCTGACCGAGTTCGGCCTCGCCGCCGTTGAGGCAGTTAGCGACAATCCGGGCCGGCCCGAGCGGCTGGCCAATGCCCGCAACGAGGTCGACAAGGCGCTGAACGCCGTCGACGAAGGCGTGAGCCGGGCGGTCGCCGGGGCCGGCGGCGTCCTCGACCGCACGCAATATACCGCGCGTGCCCGCCCGCTCGCCCGCCTGCGGTCGGCCCGCGCCATGCTCGACCGGCAGGTGGCGCAGATCCAGCGCGAGCCGGAGCCGGCCAGGCGCGCCGACGCGATCCGCGGCGCGCTCAACGCCTTCGGGGCGGTGACCGGCCAGCCCCTCACCTTCCTGGTCGAGGCGGAGCGCCGGGCGGTCGAGGCGTCCGCGGCGGAGGTCCGGACGCTCGCGGTCCGGATGCGGGTCGTCGCGGTGGCGGCGACCGTGCTGATCGTGCTGCTCCTCATCCTGCTGCACCGGGGCCTGACCCGGCCGATCCTGCGCCGGATCGAGGCGATCCGCGCCGGGGCCGCGGCGATCGGCCGGGGCGAGCTCGACACCCGCCTGGCTGTCGCGAGCCACGACGAGCTGGGCCTGCTCGTCGCGAGCTTCAACCGGATGGCGGCGCGGCTGAAACGGCGCGAGATCCGGGTTGCCGCCGACCGGGCCGCCCTGGAGGAGATCGTCGCCCGCGCCACCGCCGACCTGCGCGGCGCCAATGCGCGGCTGGAAGAGATCGACCGCTCGCGCCGGCGCTTCTTCGCCGATGTCAGCCACGAGCTGCGCACGCCCCTCACCGTGATCCTCGGCGAATGCGACCTCGCCGCCCGCTCCCCCGACACGCCGGACCCGTTCCGTCCCGTGATCGCCACCATCCGCAAGCGGGCCCTGCGGCTGCACCGCCGGGTCGGCGACATGCTGCGGGTCGCGCGCTCGGAATCCGGCGAGATCGCCCTGGAACGCCGGCCGGTGGGGCTCGCCGGAATCCTGGCGGAAGCGGTGGAAAGCTGTGCGCCGGAAGCGAAGCGCCGCCGCATCGCGCTGGTGCTGGAGCCGAGCGAGGCCGATGTCGAGGTGCCGGCCGATGCCGAGTGGCTGCGCCAGATCGTCGAGGGGCTGATCGACAACGCGCTGCGCCACGCGACCGGCGCCACGCAGGTGCGCCTCGGCTTCGCGCCGAGCGGCAGCGGCGCCACCGTGACGGTGTCCGACGACGGCCCGGGCTTCCCACCGGAGGCCGAGGGCCTGTTCGAGCGCTTCCGGCGCGGGTCCGGGCCGGGGCCGGCGGCCTCCGGCTTCGGCATCGGCCTCGCACTGGCGCGCTGGGTCGTTGAGCGCCATGATGGCGAGATACGCCTGGATTCAGGGCGGCCCGGCGCACGGGTTACCCTGGAACTGCCCGGCGAGGATGTGAGGGAGGACGCGGCATGAGCCGGCGACCGGGACAACGCGCATGACCAACGTTCTCATCGTGGAGGATGACGGCGACATCCGTGCCATGCTGGCGCGCGGCCTCTCCGCCGAGGGCTTCGGCGTCGACCTCGCGGGCGGCGTCGACGAGGCGCTGTCGGCGGCCCGCGAGCGGGTGCCCGAGGCGGTGCTGCTCGACAACATGCTGCCGGACGGCTCGGGCCACGACGTCTGCCGCTCGTTGCGGGAGGGCGGCTATCCGGGGGCGATCCTTTTCCTGAGCGCCAAGGACGAGGTCGGCGACCGGGTCGACGGCCTGGCGGTCGGGGCCGACGACTACATCGTCAAGCCGTTCGTGTTCGACGAGCTGCTGGCCCGCCTGCGCGTCCACCTGCAGCGCCGCCGGGCGAGCGGCGAGGCCCGCACCCTGGTCAGCGCCGGGCGGCTCTCCCTCGATCTCGCGACGCGCCAGGTCCGCTTCGGCGAGGTCACAGCCCGCCTGACCCAGCGGGAGGCCGAGCTGCTGGCGATCCTGATGGAGCAGGCGAGCCGCCCGGTGACGCGGGGCGACATCTTCGACAAGCTGTGGGCCAGCCAGGGCGGTCTCTCCCTCAACGTGGTCGACGTCTATGTCGGCTACCTGCGCACCAAGCTCGCCGAGATCGCCCGTGCCGGCGGCCCGAGCCTCGTCACCGTGCGCGGCCGCGGCTTCATGCTCGACCTGCACGAGGCCGGATTTCGTCAGTGACGAAATTATTTCGGGCACAATTTATCCCGGCTAAACCCATGGCGAGCCTGCACAATAAGACCGGTCTGAGAAACCACCGCCCGGTTTCCCACCGCCTTTCGGCAAAATAGCGCTTGCACTCCGGGCGCCGATTGCCGATATATCCCGTGGTGACGGAAAACACTGTCATCTCAAAGTCTTAGGAACCTCTTAGAGGTTTCCGCCGATCAGGAGAAACGCCATGAAGTGGTCGATGCCCGTCGTCGCCGAAGTCTGCGTCGGCATGGAAGTCACGTCCTACGAGTCGGCCGAGATCGATCCCTTCAACTAAGGGCTCACCCGGTCTGCGCCTCCGGCGGTCCCCCGCCGGACGGCGCGCGAGATACCATCGTTGCACCGGCCATCCGCGCCGGATCACCCGCCGATCAGGAGAAACACCATGAAGTGGTCGCTGCCCGTCGTCGCCGAGATCTGCGTCGGCATGGAAGTCACGTCCTACGAGTCCGCCGAGATCGATCCCTTCAACTAAGACCGGATCGGCCGCAAGCTCATGCACGCCATCGTTCTGGGGTCCGGGGCGGGCGGAGGCGTGCCGCAGTGGAACTGCCGCTGCCCGATCTGCGCCATGGCCCGGGCGGGCGACCGCCGGGTCCTGCCCCGCACCCAGTCGAGCCTCGCCGTCTCCGCCGACGGCGATTCCTGGCTCCTGGTGAACGCCTCACCCGACATCCGCCAGCAGCTATTCGACACACCGGCCCTGCATCCGCGCGAGGGCCTGCGCCACTCGCCGATCCAGGCGGTGCTGCTGACGAACGGCGACGTCGACCACGTCGCGGGCCTGCTGACGCTTCGCGAGGGCCAGCCCTTCCGCCTCCACGCCACGCGCGGCATCCTCGACTCGATCGGGGCCAACCGCGTCTTCGACGTGATGGCACAGGGCGTGGTGGAGCGCACCGAGATCGCCCTCGACCAACCCTTCTCGCCGGTGCCGGGCCTCACCGTCACCTTGTTTCCGGTGCCCGGCAAGGTGCCGCTCTGGCTCGAGGACGGCACGCCGGAGATCGGCGCCGAGACCGAGACCACGGTGGGCGCGATGATCGAGGCCGGGGGGAAGCGCCTCGCCTACGTACCGGGCTGCGCCCGCGTCACGGACGGGCTGAAGGACAGGATTTCCGGGGTCGACGCGCTGTTGTTCGACGGCACGGTGCTGGCCGACGACGACATGATCCGCGCCGGCGTCGGCACCAAGACCGGCTGGCGCATGGGCCACGTGCCGATGACCGGAGAGGGCGGCTCGGTGGCGGCCCTCGCCGCGGTGCAGGTCGGCCAAAAAGTCTTCGTCCACATCAACAACACCAATCCGGTGCTGGTCGAGGGCTCGGAGGAGCGCCGCGGCGTCGAGGCGGCGGGGTGGGTCGTGGCCCATGACGGGCTGACGTTGCGGGTGTGAGAGGTTTCGGTCGGGCACGGGCTTCTCCCTCCCCCCTCTGCGGGGAGGGTTCACAGCGGCGCCGCTTCCTTTCGCCGGATAGCCCTCCCCCACGCACTTTGGTCGCCCTTGACCCCTCCTTGCGGTGGATCAAGTTCCCGCCCACGGGATCACTGGTAACGAACAAGCCGGACCCCTCAGGACGCCCGACGCCATGACCGCCTCCCTCGCCCTCTCCGTCAGCCCGACCGAGCCCGCCGACCGCCTGCTCTCGCCGGCGGAGCTGGAAGCGGCGCTCCGCGACATCGGGGCGCGGCGCTACCACAACCTGCACCCGTTCCATCGCCTGCTGCACGACGGCAAGCTCGACAAGGATCAGGTGCGGGCCTGGGCGCTCAACCGCTACTACTACCAAGCGATGATCCCGGTGAAGGACGCCACCCTGCTGGCCCGCCTGCCGGATGCGAATCTCCGCCGGGTCTGGCGCCAGCGCATCGTCGACCATGACGGCGACCACGAGGGCGACGGCGGCATCGAGCGCTGGCTGAAGCTCGCCGAGGGCGTCGGCTTCGAACGCGATTACGTGCTGTCGACCAAGGGCATCCTGTCGGCGACCCGCTTCTCGGTCGAGGCCTACGTGCATTTCGTCGCCGAGCGCTCGCTGCTGGAGGCCATCGCCTCATCGCTGACCGAGATGTTCTCGCCGACCATCATCTCCGAGCGCGTCGCCGGGATGCTGAAGAACTACGACTTCATCACCCGCGAGACCCTGGCCTATTTCGACAAGCGCCTGACCCAGGCGCCCCGGGACGCCGATTTCGCCCTCGACTACGTCACGCGCCACGCGCTCACGCCGCAGCAGCAGGCCCAGGCCCTCGACGCGCTGCGCTTCAAGTGCAACGTGCTGTGGACCCAGCTCGACGCGCTCTACTTCGCCTACGTGTCGCCCGGGATGATCCCGCCGGATGCCTGGCGTCCGGGCGAGGGCCTGCGCGCGGGAGCGGACGCATGAGCCTCACCCCCGACAGCGTGCCGCGGCTGCCCCGCGGGGTGCGGCTGCGCCACGACACGGTACGCGACGCCCACGTGCTGCTGGCGCCCGAGCGCACCTTCGACCTCGACCAGAACGCCGTCGCGGTTCTGGGCCTCGTCGACGGGTCGCGCAGCATCCGGGCCATCGCCGAGGCCCTGAGCCAGCAATACGCGGTCGACGCCGCGATCATCGAGCCCGACGTGATCACGATGCTGGACGGCCTGCTGCTCAAGCGCGTGCTCGAGACCGTGCCGGCGGCCTAGGGCATTGTCCGACGAAGCGGATGCCGGTTCGTCGAAGACAATGCGGCAAAAACAAAGACCTGGAGAGCTTCGCGATGGCAGCGCGATCGTGAAATGCTCTGGAGGCCCCGGGAGGGACAGTCATGAACGCCGTCACGCCCACTCTGCCGGCCCCGATCGGGCTCCTCGCGGAGCTGACGCATCGCTGCCCGCTGCGCTGCCCCTATTGCTCGAACCCGCTCGAACTCGACCGGCGCTCGGCCGAGCTCGACACGGCGACCTGGCAGCGGGTGCTCCGCGAGGCGGCGGCGCTGGGCGTGCTCCACGTCCACCTCTCCGGCGGCGAGCCCACGGCGCGGCAGGACATCGTCGACATCACCCGCACCTGCGCCGAGCTCGGCCTCTACTCGAACCTGATCACTTCCGGGGTGGCCGGCGCGCTGGACAAGCTCGACGCGCTCTACGACGTCGGCCTCGATCACGTGCAGCTCTCGGTCCAGGCGGTCGAGGCGGCGAATGCCGAGCGGATCGGCGGCCTCAAGAACGCGCAGCCGCAAAAGTTCGCCTTCGCCGAGCGGGTGACGGCGCTCGGCCTGCCGCTGACGCTGAACGCGGTGATCCACCGCGGCAACATCGCCGAGGTGCCGGCGCTGATCGATCTGGCGGTCCGCCTCGGCGCCAAGCGCCTGGAGGTGGCCCACACGCAATATTACGGCTGGGCCTACGTCAACCGCGCCGCCCTGATGCCGGCGAAGGCCGATGTCGACCGCTCGATCCGCACCGTCGAGGAGGCGCGCGAGCGGCTGAAGGGCCAGCTCGTCATCGACCTCGTCGTGCCGGATTACTATGCCAAGTATCCGAAGGCCTGCGCCGGCGGCTGGGGAAGACGGCTGATGAACGTCACGCCGACCGGCAAGGTTCTGCCCTGCCACGCCGCCGAGACGATTCCCGGCCTCGAGTTCTGGCACGTCCAGGACCATTCGCTGGCTGAGATCTGGGCGGAGTCGCCGGCCTTCCGGGCCTATCGCGGCACCGACTGGATGAAGGAGCCCTGCCGCTCCTGCGACCGGCGCGAGAAGGATTGGGGCGGCTGCCGCTGCCAGGCCCTGGCCCTGGCGGGCGACGCCGCCGCCACCGATCCGGCCTGCTCGCTCTCGCCCCTGCACGGCAAGGTCCAGGCCCTGGCGGTCGCCGAATCGGCGCTGGAGACCGCGCCCGATTACCAGTATCGCACCATCGGCGGCGCACCCCGCGCTGCCGTTCCCGAGGGAGCGCCCGTGTGAGCCGTCTCGTCCTGGTTGGTCTCGTCTCCGCCCTGCTCGGCGGTCCGGCTCTCGCGCAAGGCACGCCGCCGCAAGCCGCACCGGCTCAAGCGACGCCGAGTCCGGCCACGGCCTCCCGGGAAACGCCGCCCAACGCCACCGTCCTGTTGTTCGAGACCAACCAGGTCGCCAATACGACGCCGGGCCAGCCGCTCGGCTACCGCTACACCCGCTTCAGCGGCATCGACGGCGCCCCCTTCGGGCCACCGGTCGAGGACCGCATCCGCGAGGAGGTGACACCGGGCGCGAGCGCGGATAACCGGAACCTCAAGGTCGAGATGTTCTCCGGCGAGCGCCGGATGCCGACCGCGACCTACGAGGACGTCCCCGGCAACCCCGTGCTGGTGCGCTTCCTGGAGCATCACCTCGAGGACCTCGCCAAGGTGCTCAAGGGCAATCCGCGCTACATCAAGAACGGCATCCGGCGCGCCTTGCGCGAGAACGCGACCGTGACCCCGACCGAGGTCGAGGTCGACGGCCGGAAGGAACCGGGCTGGCGCGTCGTGGCGCGGCCCTTCGTCGACGATCCGGTGCGCGACCGCCTGCGCGGCTTCGAGGGCCTGACCTACACCTTCGTGGTCTCCCCGAAGGTGCCGGGCCAGATCGTCTCGATCGACGCCCGGGCGACCAACCCCGAGGGCGGAATTCTGCTTCAGGAAACGCTGACCTATGAACCGAATGCTGGTTAAGGCGCTTCTCGCGGGCGGCCTCGCGGTCGCGGCAGGCCTCGGCTCCGCGCGGGCCGACGACAACGACTACCCGACCGAGGCGCGGGCCGATTACATCTTCGGCTGCATGGCGGCCAACGGCCAGACCCGCGAGGGGCTGACGAAATGCGCCTGCTCGATCGACGCCATCGCGGCGATCCTGCCCTACGACAAGTACGTCCAGGCCTCGACCATCCTGGGCATGCGCCAGGGCATCGGCCAGCGCGCGAACGAGTTCCGCTCGACCAAGATGTTCGACGACAAGGTGGCGGAGCTGCGCCGGGCCCAGGCCGAGGCCGAGATCCGCTGCTACCGGCCGACCGCGAACTGAGAGCCTGTATGAGCAGGATTTCTACCCAATATTTGAGGTAGACGGGATCATCCTTCCCGCCAACCTCATCCTGAGGTGCGAACGAAGTGAGCCTCGAAGGAGGGCTCCAGGGATCGCAGAGACTTCTGGAGCCCTCCTTCGAGGTCAGTCGATCTGCGATCGACTAACACCTCAGGATGAGGTGGAAGGGTAGGATATCTCCTGATTTTTCTCAGTTTTTGTCAAATCACGCTGCTCAAACAGGCTCTGAGACTTCCATCGACGGCCCGGGATGCCGGCGCATCGGACCATCGATTCATCGCGAATCATCGACTTCGAGCCACAGGCTCGACGACGATTCGGGAACGGCACGAAGCTCTCTTCGCCAACCGTCGGCCTTACGCCGCCCGGGCCGTCGCCTCGACCACGACGACCCGGTCCCGCCCGCCATGCTTGGCCTCGTACAGGGCCCGGTCGGCCTGCCGCAGCAGCGCATCGACGTCGGCGCCGGCCTCCGCGACGGCGAGACCGGCGCTGACCGTGAACGAGAGGGTCGCCCCCTCGACCTCCACCCTCATCCGCGCCACCGCGCTCCGGAGTGCTTCGGCTGAGGCCGCCGCCCGCTCGCGCGAGCCGTGCGGCAGCAGGCAGGCGAATTCCTCGCCGCCGAGCCGCCCGACCGCTGCGGCATCTTTCCGCCGCGGCGGCGCGCCACCCGAGCCCCGCCTGTCGTTCAAGTCGCGCATCTGGCGCGCGACCTCGTCGGCGAAGGCACGCAGGGCCGCATCCCCGGCGGCATGGCCGTGGCCGTCGTTGATCGCCTTGAAGTGGTCGATGTCGAGCATCAGCAGGGCGGCCGGCTGCCGGTCGCGGACGATCCGGTCCGACGCCGCCTCCAGGAAGGCACGACGGTTGAGGAGGCCGGTCAGCGAGTCGGTCCGGGCCGCCTGCCGCTGCATCGATGCCTCGGTGTCGAGTTCGAGCGTCGTCACCGCCAGGAGCATGATCAGGTAGGTGATCAGGTTCACCAGGAGCATGATCGCGCTCCAGCGATTCGGCTCGAACAGCGGCACCACGATCCCCGGGTTGCGGAGCGAGAAGACGATCGTCCAGACCGACAACGCGGCGTCGAGGAGCAGCACCGCGCCGGCCATCAGGCGGCCGAAGCGCAATCCGAGCCCGCTCGCCCGGAAGAAGTCGAGGCACATGGCGACGCAGTAGCCGGTGATGATGACCGACGACACGGCGTTGCGGACCTGCTCGGCGGCGTAGAGGGGCGGGACGAGGCAGGCTCCGGTCCAGACGATCGCGCCGACCCACAGGGTCCAGGGCCGCACCGGCTTGCGGACGACGATGCGCACGGCCGCGAGGAAGAACGCGAAGGTCTGGATGAAGCAGATGGACGCCAGCCAGACCGCGATCCAATCCGGCGCGGCGTTCCGGGACATGAACATCAGGCAGCCGAACGTGGCGCATCCCGACGAGGCTGCGAGCCAGAGATAGATCCGGCGACCGCGCTGCGACAACCAGGCGAGCAGGAAGTACAGGCTCGTCACCAGGTCGATGACGGCCGAGGTGATGAACAGCGTCGGCAGGTCGAGCGTCATGGCGATGGGTCCCGGCGCGGGGCTGCCCCTGCGCAATTCGCGACGAGGTTGTGAACCGGGCGATCGACGGCGGCGGTCACGGTCTCGATGAAGCCGCCGGACCGTGACGAGCCGGCTTCCGCGATCGATAAAATGCCGGCAAACACGGCTTCATGGTAGCGTTGTGAACGCCATCGTCGGTGCCGGGACAATCCGGGCCTTCGAATGGGACCGCCGGCTTTGCGGATTCCGTAACGTTGACGGAGCCGCACGCGCGTCGTCGCCGAGGCGGTTGCGGCCCCGGCCGTGAGCCGGCACTCTGGGCGCCTCTCGATCGGCGGGGATGCGCGATGAAGCGGCTCATCGGATGGGCACTGGTGGCGGGGTGCCTCGCGCAAGCGGCGGTTGCCGACGACCTCTCCCTGTGGTCGCTCTACGACCAGAAGCTCCGGTCCGCGAAATACATCGACCTGACCCATGCCTTCGCGCCGGTGCAGCCGGTCTGGCCGGGCTTTGCCGGCGCCACGTTCAAGCCGGCCCGGGCCGGCCGCACGCTCGACGGGTTCGCCAAGGAAGGCGACGTCTTCACCTACGAGACCCACGGTTTCGTCGCCACCGCCTACGACCTGCCGACCGACCAGTACGGCACCCAGCTCGACCCGCCGGCTCACTGGAACCCGCGCGGCGCGACGATCAGCGACCTGCCGGCGACCTACACCCTGCGGCCGCTGGCGGTGATCGACATCTCGGCCAAGGTCGCCCGCGACGAGGGCTATCACCTCCAGGTCGCCGACATCGCGGCCTTCGAAGAGAAGCACGGGCGCATCCCGGCCGGCGCCGTGGTGATGGTGCGCTCGGACTGGTCGAAGCGCTGGGCGGACGGAGAGCGGTTCCGGCAGAAGCCGTTCCCCGGCGTGAGCCTCGCGGCACTCCAGTTCCTGCATCTCAAGCGCAAGATCCTGTTCCACGGCCACGAGCCGCTGGACACCGACACGACGCCGACCCTCGAAGGCGAGGCCTGGCTGATGCACAACAACTTCGCGCAAGCCGAGGGGGTGGCGAACCTCGACCAGGTGCCGGAGGCCGGGGCGCTCATCGCCATCGGCTTCGCCAAGCCGCTCGGCGGCACCGGCGGCTATGCCCGCTACGTCGCCATCGCGCCGGCTGGCTGGCCGCACGGCGTCAGCGTCGACGCGGTGCCGGGTGCGCCGCTGCCGCAGCAGCCCGCGCCCCTGCGACGCGATGCCGACGGGGTGATGCGGCCGACGGCGCCGTGAGGTCCCGTGGATCGAGGCCAAGACGCGACTCTACCGGGCGCACGAACCCTGCCGGGCGGTCCTGATCATCGAGCAGCGCCGGATCGAGGTCACGGTCTGGGAGCGCGCGCCGGATGGATGGGACGAGCGGCGGCTCACCGATCCTGACGCCGCCCTGGACCTGCCGGGTTTCGGTCTGTTCTGCCCGGTCGGGGCGCTCTATGCCGGCACGCATCTGCGGCCACGGCGGCGGCCCACGTGATGGCGGACGCCTCCCGCAGACAGGTCACCCGCCCATGGCGCTGCACAATTCCACCAGCACGCCATCGCCGTCCCGCACATAGGCGACGACCTGCCCCCACGGCTTCGTCACCGGCTCGGCCACCGGCAGCGCCCCCGCCCCGACGGCCCGGGCGAAGGCCGCCGCGACGTCCTCGGCGATCAGGCCGACCTCGAAGCCAGAGGGCGCGTCGGCGCGGCGGTTGAGGCGGAAACCCGGGCAGGTCTGGGCCACGAAAACCTCCTCGGCGAAGGCCAGGGCCGTCCCGCCGGTCTCCAGCTCGGCATATTGCCCGCTCTCGTGGACGAAGCGAGGCACCAGCCCGAAGGCGCGCTCGTAGAACGCGACGCTCGCCGCCACGTCGGGAACGTACAGGATGACATAGCCGAGCCGCATCGCCGAGAGCCGCCTTTGATGAAGCTTGCGCCGTCAGGTCCCGTTGCCCGCGGGGAAGGTCCGGGTAAAGACGCGCCCCTCGGTGTCCTTGGCCGCCACCGTCACCGGCTCGGTGTTGCCGTGGTAGGAAAAGCGGAAGGTCGGGTCCTCGCTGATCGAGATGCCGCCGGTCATCGAGAAGAGCGGCGTCTCGCCCTGGCGCACGCTCAGGGATTCGACGAACCAGGCCGGCGTGTAGAGCCGGGTCACCTGATCCATCTGCAACCCGGAATAGTTCGGGTGGCGGACCTGGACCTGCGCCTCGCCACGATCCGCGAAGGCGCGGAAGCGCATCTCGCCGAGATGGGCCTTGGCCTCGGCCGGATCCTTGACCGCCGGCGCCGAGCAGCCGCCCGCCGCCTTCACGTAGGCCTTGGTCATGTAGAGGCCGCCATCCTCGGTCTCGGCGATGGCGCGGACGTAGGAATAGGAATTCACCCGGATGCGGGTGGAGAGATCGAAGCGGCGCTGCCCCTCCGCGAACCGGATCGTGCCGACCACCGGCGAGGGATTCTCGTCCACCACCAGGGTCAGGCTCTTCACCCGGCGGGCATCGCCTTCGGGCAGGGTGATGTGAAGCGTTACCGGGACGATGGCGGCGTCCTCGGCGCGCTTGGGCGCCTCGAGACTCACCAGCCCGGCCCCGTCCCGGATCAGGCGCTCGCCCACGACGCTGGGGCGCAGCTCGGTCCAGGTGGTCTCGGGCCGCTCGTCCTGCGCCGCGGCCGGGCCGGCCAGAGCCGCCAACACGCAGAAAGCCGGCAACACTCTCATGACGCTCTCCCGGATGCGGGCCTCTCGCCGCTTGCGACCAATGTAGAGGAGGCCCGGACCCGATGCCAGGATAAGTCCCTGACGCGGCGCGGTTTCGGGCGGCCTCTCGCCGGAAGGTGATCGCCGGAGGTGCCGTTGCGCGCCGGCGCCCGCCGGCCTATCCCGGATCGGTCGCCGTCGAGGATTGTCGCACCGTGTCTTCACTCGCCGCCCTGCTGCCGGATCTCGGCCGCCGCACCCTGGTGATGGGCATCCTGAACGTCACCCCGGATTCGTTCTCCGATGGCGGCCGCTTCCAGGATCTCGACGCGGCGCGCGACCAAGCCACGCGCCTGGTCGAGGAAGGCGCCGCCCTCCTCGACATCGGCGGCGAATCGACGAGGCCGGGCCACCAGCCGGTACCGGCCGAGGAAGAGCAGGCCCGGGTGCTGCCGGCGATCCGGGCGCTCGGCCCCGCCCTCCCCGTCCCGATCTCGATCGACACCTACAAGGCCTCCACCGCCGACGTGGCGTTGAAGGCCGGCGCCCGCATCGTCAACGACGTCTGGGGCCTGCAGCGCGAGCCGGAGATCGCCCGGGTCGCGGCCCATCACGGCGCGCCGGTGGTGGTGATGCACAACCGCGAGACCGTCGATCCGGGCCTCGACATCGTCGACGAGATGCGGGCCTTCTTCGAGCGCTCGCTCGACATCGCCCGCCGGGCCGGCATCCCGGACCGCGACATCGTGCTCGATCCCGGCATCGGCTTCGGCAAGAGCTGGGAGCAGCATCTGGAGGCCCTGCGGCGCCTGCCCGAGCTGCGGGCGCTCGGCTTCCCGCTCCTCGTCGGGGTGTCGCGCAAATCGGTGCTCGGGCGCATCCACAACGCCGCCACCGCGCCGGCAGATCGGCTGTTCGGCTCGATCGCCGCCCATGTCGCCGCCGCGTCGCTCGGGGCCGACATCGTGCGGGTCCACGACGTGCGCCCGCATGTCGAGGCCTGCCAGGTGGTCGACGCGATCATGCGTCCCGCCTCCCGCGCCGGAGCCTGAATGTTGGACCGCATCCTGATCCACCGCCTCGCGGTCTTCGCCCGCCACGGCGTGCTGCCGGAGGAGGAGGCGCTGGGCCAGCGCTTCTACCTCTCGCTCGAAGCCCGGCTCGATCTCGGGGAGGCCGGCCGCAGCGACGACATCGCCGGCACGGTGAGCTACGCCGACCTCGCGGCCCTCGCCCACCGCATCGCCACCGAGAGGCGCTTCCGGCTGATCGAGGCCCTGGCCGAGACCATCGCCACGGAGGCACTCGACGCCTTCCCGATGCTCCAGGCCCTCACCGTGCGGGTCGACAAGCCGAGCGCGCCGGTGCCGCTGGTGCTCGACGGCGTCGCGGTCGAGATCACGAGGACGCGCCGTGACTGACGCCTATCTGGGACTGGGCAGCAATCTCGGCGACAAGGCCGCGATGCTCGATGCGGCGATCGCGGCGCTCGCCGCCACGCCCGGCATCACGGTGACGGCCCGCTCGCGCGACTACCGCACCCCGCCCTGGGGCGATACCGACCAGGACTGGTTCCTCAACGCCGCGATCGGCATCGAGACCACGCTCTCGCCCCACGCCCTGCTGGAGGCCTGCCTGTCCGCCGAGACCCGCCTCGGCCGGGTGCGGGAGCGCCGCTGGGGGCCGCGGGTGATCGACATCGACGTGCTGCATTACGCCGGCGCCACCATCTCCGACGAACGGCTGGTGCTGCCCCACCGCTTCCTGCGCGAGCGCGCCTTCGTGCTGGTGCCGCTCGCCGAGATCGCCCCGGACTTGGTGATCGGCGGGGAGACGGTGGAGGTGGCACTGGCGCGGCTCGACCGGAGCGGGATCGAGCCGGTGGAGAGGGAGGCCTGACCTCGGTCGACCGGGTGGCACAAGTCAGACCATGACGGGAAGCCGGCGAGTCGGGCGAAGACGTTCGCAAACCCACAGGGTCATCCCGGGGATCGCCGAAGGCGAAAGCCCGGGATCCATAACCGCTAACGCAGAAGAACAAGGCGGATCGCGTGCCGCCTCATCCTCCACCGTCGCGGTTATGGATCCCGGGTTCCGCTGCGCGGCCCCAGGATGACATGGAGGGTGTGACAACCGCATGGCCTGACTTGCCAGACCTGCCGCAATCTCCCGTCTACACCGACCGCGTGATCCCCCCATCCACCCGCAGGTTCTGCCCGGTGATGTAGCCCGCCCCGGGGAGGCCAGGAAGGCGACGACGGCGGCGATCTCGTCCTCGCTGCCGTAGCGGCCCAGCGGGATCCGGTCGCGGATGCCGGGCTTCTCCGGCAGGCTGTCGATGAAGCCCGGCAGGATGTTGTTCATCCGGACGTTGTCGGGGGCGTAGCGGTCGGCGAAGAGCTTGGTGAAGGCGGTCAGCCCCGAGCGGAACACGCCGGAGGTCGGAAAGGCCTGCTCGGGCTCGAAGGCCGCGAAGGTCGAGATGTTGATGATCGTGCCGCCGCCCTGGCGCTGCATGATCGGCGTGACGAGGCGGGTCGGCCGCACCACGTTGAGGAAGTAGACCTCCATCCCGCGGCTCCAGTCCTCGTCGGTGAGGTCGAGGAGCGGGCCCTTGGGCCCATGGCCGGCGCTGTTGACCAGCACGTCGACCCGCCCCCACCGCGCCATCGTCCCCTCGACGAGGCGGGCGAGATCGTCCGGCGATCGGTTCGAGCCCGTCATCCCGAGCCCGCCGAGGGACTCGGCCAGGGCCTCGCCCTTGCCGGACGACGACAGGATCGCGACCCGGAAACCCTCCCCCGCCAGCTTGCGGGCGGCCGCGGCCCCCATGCCGCTGCCGCCGGCGGTGACGATGGCGACGCGCTCGTGGCTCATGATGCTGCTCCCGGTTCTCGACGCCGCCTGCATGCCACGGGCTGACCCGAGCGTCACGGCGCCGCGGGGCTCACCCTGGCGAGGGGCAGGCCGGCCTCGCCCCAGCCGTCGGTCCCGTCCGGGTACCAGTGGACGTGAAGGTAGCCGAGGGTCAGGGCGCGCCTGGCGGCGTTCCACGACATCCAGCAGTTCCGCTGGCAGAACAGGACCACCGGCCTGTCGGGGCGGCCCTCGGTCGCCGCAGCGAGGCCGTGCCGGAAGTACTCCTCCGTCTGCGGCGCCAGCGCACCGTAGCCGGTATTGGGCAGCCAGATGGCGTGCGGGATGCTGTCATGCGGCGCATCGCGCCAGATCGTGCCGGGGGCAGGGTGGTGGGCCGCGGCGGACGCGGCAGCACGTCGACGAAGGCGGCGCCGGCCCGCCACAGCCGCTCGGCCTCCGCGGTGGTGATCGTCTCTGCGCCGCGCAGGGTCGCGGGCGTCGGGCTGCGGAAGTCCTCCTGGCGGTAGTCGTCGGGCTCAGGCGGAGCGGTCGGACCGGCGGCCCGCGCGAGGCCGGCTGCCAGAATCAGGAAAGCGGCCGCGAGCCCCCGCCTCACGGCTTGGCGTCCGCCGGCAGCAGCCGGCTCTCCTCCTCGTCGAGGAGCGGAACCGCGTAGTCGCGCAACACCGCCTCGATCTCGGCCCGGCGCTTGCGCAGAGCATTGTTGAGAACCCGCTTCCACTCGTTCTCGCCGTGGCGCACGCCCATGGCGATGCGGTAGGCGAGCGGCGGCCGGTCGGGCTCGCGCAGCAGCGGCACGAGGTCGAGGCCGCCGGCCTGTTTGGCGAGCCAGCCGGCGGCGGGTCCCCAGAGCACGGCGGCGTCGAGCTTGCCCGAGGTCACGTCGGCGACGATCTCGGCCGTGACGGTCTGGTATTGGCGCGCCGGGTCGAACTGGTAGGGCGAATAGGGCTTCATGGTCGGCACCAGGCCGACCGCTCCCATCCGCTCGACCGGGGGCGTGCCGACGATCACGCCGATCGGCTTCCCCTTCAGGCGCGGATCGTCGAGGCCGGTCAGGCCGTCAAAGCTGCCGTGGCGCGACACGAGCACGTAGGTCGAGCGGTAATAGGGGTTGGTGCTCTGCACCAGCTCGCTGCCGAAGGCCGAGCCGACGATGACGTCGCACAGGCCGGTGCCCAGCGTGTTGCGCACGAAGCCCGGCCCCTGCGTGAGCCAGTAATAGCGCAGCTTCACCTTCAGCTCGTCGGCGACGATCTCCGCGATGCGGTTCTCGAACCCGTCACCCTTGCGCTCCGAGAACGGCATGTTGCCGGGATCGGCGCAGACGCGCAGCACGTCGGTCGTGACGAGGTCCGGGAGGTTCTGCGCGTGCGCCGAGGCGGCCAGCGCGAGGCCGGCCGCCAGGACGATCGCCGTGAGGGGTGCCCGCGTCATCAACCGCCCAGGCACTCCTTCTCCTGCTTGCGCGCCGCTTCCGGCTTCTCTTCCTTGTCGCCCGGACGCACCCGGCCGAGCGCACCGGAGGCCCGCGCCTTCAGGTAGACGTAGAGGTCGTCCATGTAGCAGGTGACGTTCTTGTTGTCGCCGAAGGCCGGCATGACCTTCTGGGTCGACGAGTTCACGTCCTGCTTGCCGCCGACGACAATGCCGACGAACTCCTCGTAGGAGAGGGTTTTCAGCGAATCCTTCAGCGCCGGGGCGTAGGTCGAGCCCATGCCGTCCGGACCGTGGCAGACGTGGCACTCGGCGTGATAGCGGCGATAACCCGAATAGGTGTACCAGTCGACCTTCTTGCCGTTATTGGTGATGTGGAAGGTCGGGGCGCCGGCGGCGTCGGTGTACTTGCCGTCTTCCACCTTCACGGCGGCGTCCTTGGCGAGCAGCTTCTCGTCGAGTTCGGCCTTGTCGGCGGGATTGAGCTGGTTGGCCAGCGCCGGATCCGGTGTCGCGTCGGCCTTCTTGGCATCCTCAGCATGTACGGCAACCATCCCGACGGTTGCTAGGGCGAGGCCGGCCGCGAGCGGCCGCAGGACAACTTTGCTGAGGTGACGCAAAGGACGCTTCTCCCTGGATATCATTGGGTCGCCGCCGAAACCGGCGTCCTGCACCCTGATGATAATCTAATCATAAGGAGGCCGGCGCGGATACCCGCGCCGGCCCGGACTTAGGTCTGAGGTGCCGTCGTCGCAGCCTGCCTTCCCACCGGCCGAAGGGCCGGTTAGTTCGGCAGGTTGAAGACGGTCAGCTGGCCGCCGAGGTTGGTGTAGCTCGACAGGGCGGCGTAGCCGCCGACCGCACCGAGGCCGGCATTCGGGTCGGTGAGGCCGGCCGCGAGACCGATGCCCGCCCAGCCGCCGACGCCCGAGAGCACGGCGATGTTCTGCTTGCCCTTGTGCTGGAAGGTCATCACGTTGCCGATGATGCCCGACGGGGTCTTGAACTTGTAGAGTTCCTTGCCCGACTTGGCGTCGACGGCCTTCAGGTAGCCCTCGAGCGTGCCGTAGAACACCACGTCACCCGCGGTGGCGAGAGCACCCGACCACACCGAGAACTGCTCGGGGTTCGACCACTTGATCTTGCCGGCCGTGCCGTCCCAGGCGATGAAGTTGCCCATGCCGCCGTGGCTGTTGGGCGCCGGGTACATCGACAGGGTCGCACCGACATAGGGCTGGCCCGGGGTGTAGCTCACCCGGAACGGCTCGTAGTCCATGCAGACGTGGTTGGTCGGCACGTAGAACAGGTTGGTCTTGGGCGAGAAGGCCGCCGGCTGCTGGTCCTTGGAGCCGAGCGCCGCCGGGCAGACGCCCTTGGTGTTGGTGTCCTCGCCGTTCTGGTCGGTCGAGTACTTGGCGACGACGAGCGGACGACCGTAGGTCTTGGACGACTTGTCCATGTCGACCTTGGTGGCCCAGTTCACCGCCGGATCGTACTTCTCGGCGACGAGCAGCTCGCCGGTGGCCCGGTCGAGGGTATAGCCGAAGCCGTTACGATCGAAGTGGGTCAGGAGCGGGCGCTCCTTGCCGTCGATCTTCTGATCCGTGAGGATCATCTCGTTGATGCCGTCATAGTCCCACTCGTCGTGGGGGTCATCTGGTAGACCCACTTCGCCACGCCGGTATCGGCGTCACGGGCGAAGATCGTCATCGACCACTTGTTGTCGCCCGGGCGCTGCTTCGGGTTCCAGGTCGAGGGGTTGCCGGTGCCGTAATAGACCAGGTTCAGCTTCGGGTCGTAGGAGTACCAGCCCCAGGTCGAGGCGCCGCCGGTCTTCCACTGGTCGCCTTCCCAGGTCTTGATCGACGAGTCCTTGCCGACCGGCTTGCCGAGCTCGGTGGTCTTCTCGGGGTCGATCTTCATCTCGTCATCGGGACCGACGTTGTAGGCGCGCCAGGCACGCTTGCCGGTCTTGATGTCGTAGGCGGTGATGTTGCCGCGGATGCCGTACTCGGCGCCCGCGATGCCGACGATCAGCTTGTCCTTCACCGGCATCACGGTGGCGGTGTTGGTCTCGCCGATCTTCGGATCGCCGTTCTGCACCGACCAGTTCACCTTGCCGGTCTTGGCATCGAGCGACACGAGGGTGGTGTCGGCTTGGTGCAGGAAGATCGCGCCGTCGGCATAGGCCAAGCCACGGTTCACCGTGTCGCAGCACATCACCGGGATCACGTTCGGATCCTGCTTCGGCTCGTACTTCCAGAGGATCTTGCCGTCGTTGTTCAGATCGAGCGCGTAGACGATGTTCGGGAACGGCGTGTGGACGTACATCACGTCGCCGATGACCAGCGGCGAGCCCTCGTGGCCGCGCAGCACGCCGGTCGAGAAGGTCCAGGCGACCTGAAGCTTGTTGACGTTGCCGGTATTGATCTGGTCGAGCTTGGAATAACGCGTGTTGGCGTAGTCGACCGTCTGCAGAACCTGCTCGGCCGGGTTGGCCGTGCGCTTCAGCACGTCTTCGTTCGCCAGCGCCGGGGCGGCACCGAGGATGCCCGCGCTCACCGCAAGGAGATGGACCGCTCTCATGGATTCCTCCGACAGGTGCATTCCGCTGCACGTCCCCGGGAAGGGACGTATCAAGCCGTTCCTGCTGTTTACGTTTTGGGGACGTTCTTCGCCTCGGCAGCGTGTCACGACCGGCCGCCAGCGGGACTGGCGCGAGAGGGGCCCGGGCGGGCCTGCCGTGTCTGCGAACCGTGCGCCGCCTTCCCCTGGCGGCACCGTTGAAACCGAAGCTGAAGGAACTCTAAGAAAAATTGGGGCGCCGTCAACACACCAGCCTGCCGCAGGGTGGCCCCTCCTCGCCTCCAAATTGATAACTAAGGTATATATCGCGTTGCGATGTGCAGCGCAGCATTGAAATTTTGCACCGCAACATCACCGGTTCGTGTCCGAAGTTGTTGGTCGGCGAACGAGGTCGTCTCGGCCGACATACTTAACCGTAAGTCGTCATCTATTCCCATTCCAGTTCCTGGTAGGCTGTCGTGGCGTTGCGGGCGTTGAAATCGTCGAACAACGCCCATTCCCCCGCCTCCCCTTTCGCCGCCCGGCCGGCCTCGCCGATCGGCGTGCCGTCCCGCACCATCGCCCGCACCTGCGTCTCGAGGGTCGCGAGGTAGCGGTCGATCGGCCCGGCGGCGGCGGGCCAGGGCACGACGGCGGGGCCGTGGCCGGGCACCACCCGGGCGGCGGGCCGCGCGTGCAGGGACCGCAAGGTGGCGATCCAGCCGGTGAGCCGCCCGTCGAGGGCCGGCACGTGGCCGACGAACAGCAGGTCGCCGAGGAACCAGGTGTCGGTGGCCTCGTCGCGGACCGTCAGGTCGCTGTTGGTGTGGGAGGTCGGCCAGGCTTCGAGGTGGAGCGCCCGCCCGCCGAGGTCGAGGTCGAGGACGCTCGAGACCAGCAGGGTCGGCGGCACGATCCGGGTGCCGGCGAAGTCGGGCCCGACGAGGTCGGCATTGGCCCGGAGGTAGTCCTGCGCCCGCGCCGCCAGCGCCTCGGGCAGGGCGCGGTGGCCGACGAAGGTCGTGCCGTCGGCGGCGAAGGCGGCGTTGCCCAGCACGTGGTCGGGGTGGACGTGGGTGTTGATCACGTAGCGCACCGGCAGGGCGGTGCGCTGGCGCAGGGCCGCCAGCAGGCGCTCTCCCGCCCGCAGGCTGCCGCCGGTATCGATCACCGCCACCGCGTCGCGCCCGATCACGAAGCCGACATTGGCGATCGCCCCGTCATTGCCGCGCCCGGCGAGCGCATAGGGGGCGGCATAGACGAAGACGCCCGGCGCCACCTCCTGCATCGGCAGGGCCGCCGCACCGCCGGCCTCGGCCGGCGGGGCGAACAGGGAGAGGACGAGGAGGAGCGCGCCGACGATCCTCACGCCGCACCGGTCTCCGCGTCGCCGGCCTGCGGCGGCGCCAGGGGCGTGAACAGGGTGCGGTCGGGCTTGATGTCGAGGAGCGGCGTGCCGTCGAGGCAATCGAGCCCGCGCACCTGCACCACCCCGTCCTCGACCCCGATGAGCCGGACGATGCTGGTGCCGATCGGGTTCGGCCGCACCGGCGAGCGCAGGGAGAAGGTGCCTCGCGTGGTGCCGTCATCGGCCGGGCTCTGGCGCACCAGGTCGCGCCGCGACCGGTCGAGCCAGTACAGCACCTCCAGGCGCTCGTAGAGCGCGACGCCGTCGAGGGCCTCGCGCCAGGGGGGAAACACCTCGATCCGGCAGGTCGGCCCGTCGAGCCGGCCCTGGCGCGGGCAGCCGAGACGGTCGGTCCAGGGGGTATGGATGCGGCCGATGAAGACCAGGCCGGCATCCTGCGCTTCGGGCGGCGCGACCGCGACCTCGCCGGCCCGGATCTCGTTCAGGCGTACCATGCGGACGTCGTCTCTCCCCGGGGGCTTTGGCGGCGCGGGCGCGCCTGCCCCTCGTGCAGGTCGGGCGCTGACGAAGGTGTTCAGACTGCGCCGGCCCGACCTGCCGCCGGCCCGACCCGCGGGGGCAGTCGTCGGGCCTAGCCGTCGGACCCTAGAGCAGCGCCCGCGCGCCTGGCAATCGCCCGGCGGATGAGGTCGTCGGACCTGCGCCCCGCAGGTCAATACGTCGCGAAGATCTCCCGCAGGGCTGCGGGGTCGCGGGTCGTCGCGAGGGCCAGGGCCAGGAGGATGCGGGCCTTCTGCGGCGTCAGGTTGTCGGCGCTGAGGATGCCGAGCTCGGCCAGCCGCCGGGTCTCCGGCACCACGCCGCTGCCGGCGCGGGTCGATTGCACCACGGCGATGCCGGCCGCGACCGCCGCGCCCAGCGCCTCGGCCTCCGCCGGCGGGGTCATGCCGGGGGCGAGCCCGGCCGAGACGATGCCCCGCGCCCCCGCTTGCGCGAAGGCCCGCACCGCCGTGCCGTCGGCATCGGCGTAAGCATACGAGACATCGACCCGCGGCAGGGCGTCGAGGGCGCGGATGTCGAACGGCGTGCCGGGGGCGTGGCGGCGCTCGGACCTGCGGTAGTAGCGCACATGCGGCCCGTCGACCTGGCCGAGTACGCCGAAATCCGACGTCCGGAAGGTCTGGAGCCGGGCGACCGAGGTCTTGGTCACCTCGCGGGCGGCCTGGATCTCGTCGTTGAGCACCACCAGCACGCCCCGCCCGCGGGATTCCGGCGCGGCGGCGGTCCGCAGGGCGGCGACGAGGTTGAGGGGGGCATCGCTCGACAGGGCGGTGATCGGCCTTTGCGAGCCCACCACCACCACCGGCACCGCCACGGTCAGGGTGAGGCTCAGCGCGTAGGCGGTCTCCTCCAGGGTGGCGGTGCCGTGCCCGATCACGATGCCGGCGAGGTCCGGGTGCTCGGCCACCAGCCGCTCGCAGATCAGGACCAGCTCGCGCCAATCCGAGAAGCCGATGCCCGGGCTCGTCACCGCCCGGAAGCGCACCGGCACCACCTCGGCGACGGAGGCGGCCTCCGGCACCCGGGCCAGAATCTCCTCCGCCTCCAGGCGCATGCCGGTGGCGGTGTAGTCGAGGATGTCGAGGGAGTCGCGGCCCACCGACGACAGGGTGCCGCCCGTGCCGATGAAGGCGACCTTGGGGAGTGCGGTCATGGTGCTGGATTACCTCGTGCTTACGCCGCTTGGGCTGGCACGAACCGGGCCAGCCTCGTCCGGGCAGCCCGGGACATCGAACAGGGCCGAAAGGCCGCAGGCCGAGTCGAGCATCCGCCGGCCGTCATGGCCGACCCCCGGGACCACGTGGAGGGGCTGGTTCAGGTCGGGATGGCGCGCCAGCAGGGCGGCCCGGTAGGCTTCGCCGCGGGCGAGGCGGAACGGCCCCTGCGCCTCGGCCATGCAACTCCTGTCGAGGGCCGGATGGTCCGGGTCGGTGTCCCGGCCGCCGAGCAGGTAGGTCACGGGCCGCGCCGCGTAGCCCGTCTCGAGTGCCCGGGGATCGGCTCCGGCGGCGTAGCGCGGCAGGTCCCGCATGCCGTATTTCCAGCGGTCGTAGCCGGCACACTCGGCGGTCGGGCCGGGCCGCTCGGGCGTGAAATAGGCGTAGCTGCTCGGATTGGCGACGACATACGTGACGCGCACGCCCTGCCGCGCCAGGGCGTCGCCGGCCCGGGACAGGACCGCGTAGCGCTGCACCACCTGCCCGCCGCCGGAATGCCCGGCGACGACGATGCGCGACAGGTTCGGGAAGCGGGTCCGGTCGCCGAGCCGGGCCAGGATCGCGTCGAGGGCGTCGAAGGAGCTGAGGGGTTCCGGCCCGAGCGCGTCGTCCCCGCCCTGCCAGCCCTCGAGCGTCCAGTGCAGCACGTCCGGCGGCAGGCCGTGGGCCTTCCAGTCGGTCAGGCCGAGGAATTGCGGGGCCACGATCAGCGCGCCCTCGCCCGCCGGGCCGGCGGCGTCCCGGGCGGCGAGGCCGGTCGCGAAATAGGTGTCGGCGTCGCGCAGGCGGCCGTGGAGCACGATCACCGCCCGGGTCACCTCCGGGTGGCGCCGCTCCAGGTCGGCGGAGGCGAAGAGCGGCAGGACGGCGCCCGGCGCCACCGCGAGGCTCCGGTCGGCCAGGACCGCCACCGGCCGTCGGTGCGGGCCCGCCTCGTCGGCGGCCTCGAGCCGGGCGACCGGTGCCGCGATCAGGAGCGGCACCGCGACGAGGAGCTGGCGGATGCAGAACGACGGCATCATCGCACCTCGACCGATGGCGCCGCCCGAGCGGCCTTGTCAGGGATGATTGGTGCCGGCGGAGGGGATCGAACCCCCGACCTTCGGTTTACAAAACCAATGGATCACAAGAACGGCTTTCATCTATTCCGCAGCCGTAACAATGCTTTAGGCACCGGTCAAGCCGGGAAACCGATGCACCTGTGCCGTGTTTCGTGCGGGCGCCCCCTTAGCCTGCGCCTTCTCCTCGGCGGTCAAAAACGACAGGTAGAGCTCGGTGACCTTGATGCTGGTGTGGCCCATCTCCTGCTGGAGATCGTAGAGCCCGCCCCGTCCGGACCGCAGGTAGTCGACCGCGAAACGGTGGCGCAGGTCATGAAACCGGAAGCGCCGGAACGTCGGCTCCAGCTTCTTCCCGCGCTTGGCCGCCTCGGCAATCTCTTCGGCCTCCGCGGCGACCACGTCGCGGCAGTAGAGCCCGAACCGGCTTGCAGCGTTCAGGAATGGACCCGGCTCCGGCTGTTCCCGCAGGCGTTCGGATGGCTGGCCCTTCGTCCCCGCGTGCCAGAACACGGCCCGGGTTCCGATGTTGACCGGGATGTCGGCGAACAGGGCCGCAGCCTCATCCGTCAGGCTCACCTCCCGGTGCTTGTTGCCCTTGCCGCGGACTCGGATAGCCCGGCGGCCGAGATCGACATTCCGGCGCTCCAGCGTGACAAGCTCGTCCTGACGACAGCCGGTGAGAAGCGCCGCTCGGATCAGGTGCTTGAAGAGTCCGGGCGCTCGAGCGATCACGCGCTCAATGTCAGGGTTCTCCGGCAGCACGATCGGGTCGCGGCGCTCCTTCATGCGGCGGCTCTGCATCGCCTCAAGAGCCGGGTTACCCTTCCGCCATTTCTCGTCCCTGGCGAAGCCGAGCACGCTGGACAGCGCGGTCAGATCGCGCCGGATCGTGGCCGTCGAGACGCCGGCCGCGCGCCGCGCTCGGACGATGGCCGCAATCGTCTCGTCGGACACCTCATCGACGTGGAGGCCGGCCAAAAAGTCGGCGACGATGTCGATGGAGTTGGTGTAACGTTCGAGCGTGCGCTGTCCAATCTGGCTCACCATGTACTGCCCCCAGGCAGTCACGGCGTCGGTCCACAGCTTACGGTCCTCGCCGTAGCTGTGGGCCGCCACTATTTTTGCTTGCTCTGCTGCCGAGCGATTTCTCGCAACATCTGGGTCGTCTGTCTTAAGGCTGAAACGGTATTCCTTGCCTCCGACCGTGAAGCGAGCCCAGAGCGTCGAGCCTCGCCAGTAACAGCCGTCCGGGGCCTTCTTTCTATCCGCTGGCATGGTTTCACCTCCTGCTCGACCAGCCAGGACCGAAGCGCCTGGATGTCGAACGTCCACACCCGACCAACTTTGACGGCGCTCGGCAACTGGCCGGCGACGGCGAGGCGCTGGACGGTCCGTGCGGATACGCCGAGGATCTTGCAGGCGCCGGGGATCTGCGTCCGCTCCACGCTACCCCTCCTCTTGTTCTGTGGCCGGGGCGGTGGGGCGGGGCCGGCGCGCCAGGGCAACCCGGGCTCGGGTGCCGCCATCGGCGTCCAGAGCCTGCCGGCCGGCATCGCCCTCCGAGTGGGCGAGGCGGCAGAGCCGCGCCTGTTCGCCGTACCAAGACAGCGCATCGCGAAGCATGGCGTTGTCGGCCTCGACCTGCGCAATGCTGGCCGGCTGCGCGGGAGCGCCCCCAAGCCCGGCCACGTAATCGCGCATTTCCATTGCCGCCATGTCGAGGTGCATCCGCAGCGTCTCGGCCGGCACCCACCGAAGAGCAGGGTCTGTCGCCATGCCGAGGCGGGTCAACTCGCCGTCGATCATGCGGACACGGCGGCGGATCTCGTCGAGTTGCTGGTTGAGGTCAATCATCCTCACCTCCCTGGACCGGGATACCGGAAGCGCGGGCGCGGGAGAGGAGCAATATTAAATTTTTGGTCATTGTTTATTCCATGAATACTGTTTCAATTACGTAACCCCAAGATGCTCGCTTTAGTCCGACGATAGCAGTATCAGTCGAGGCGCCATAATTGGCCGCCCACAAGGGTGTATCGCGGTTCATTGTGTAGCTGCCGCCCTTGTAGCCCTGAAAAGTAGCGCCATCCGCCGTGCGACATGCAGCGAGTAGGTCAGCAACCTTTAGCAGGCCCTCTGCATCGTGGTGTTCCACAAAACCAATGGCGAGATGATCGTAGAAACCACGGTAGCTGACGGGTCTTACAGGTAAGAACCCGCCGAAGTCGTATCGGATCATTTCGTCTTGTTCCGCCCGATCAAGTGCGTCGATCAGTGCGCCAAGGGTTATCTGCTCGCTCATGTTATTGGTCCTCGGTCACGGGGTTTCTGACGCCGGACCCCAGCCGCATCGTAGAGCGCCTGGATCCTGATCTCGGATGCTGCCGCCTCGATCCCGCGACCGGCCCGGATGTGCTCGGATCGCCATTGCTCGGCCTGGGCGATGAGGTGGGCGATGTGAGGGGTGAGCCCTGGGCTACCGCTCATGAGATGGCTCCGGGATCGCTTCGCAGGTCGGCCGGTTGGCGAGATCCAGCAGCACCGCAGCGTGGCAGGGATCTGGTTCGCCCGGCGCCGGAAGGGGGCACCAGCAGGCGAGGTTCTTGCCGCGCAGGATCGGCAGGCGGGCCCGGATGCGGTCGGCGCGGTTGTTGTCGATCCCCTCCCGCAGGTATTGAGAGCCCTCCACCCATCTGCGGTACAGTCGCGAGCACCAGGCGGCGATTTCCGCGTCGGTGCCCCATGCGCCGGCTTTCTTAGCCTCGGCGATCGTCCAGGGGTTGCCGTAGACGCTCGGGCGCGAGACCACGACCGCGGGCAAGCCGTTGGTCGCGAGGCTCTGGTCCCGCAGGCAGGCGCCGGGCCGGCGCGAGAGTTGAAGGCGGACAGGCTGGCTCACGACTGCCCCTCCCTCTTCAGGGTCTGGGTGGGGGCTTGGAAAGCCGCCGCCTCGAACAGGGCTGCACGGTTCGGCCGATCGGGGCTGGGCGGGATCCAGCCATCGCGCCGAGCCTTGGCGAACCGCACAGCCTGCCGGATCAGCTCGTCCCGGCAAGCCGATGTGGAGACCAGTCCGCAGGCCTCCCGCATGTGCGGCCACGCCCGGCGAATGTCGGCCGCCGTCACGGTGTCCGTGTCGAGGTAGCCGCGTTCACCGGTCATTCTCGACCTCCTGGGTGATGAGGGCGGCGCGGTCCGCGACGCGCTGCCGATCGGCCTGGATCCACGACGGCAGAGGGCGCCACGGCCGAAGCCGCCATCCGCGCTCTGCATCCTTCAGGCGCTCGCGGAAAACCCGCAGATCGTCAGCTCTCGACATGGGGTGTCTCTTGGGTGGGAGTGGCGAGTCCGCATTCGACGAGGATCGCCCGGGCGACCTCCATCGGCATGTCGAGGCCGTCGTTGCCGGCGTCGTCCGTCCAACGGAACGGCTCGTAGGCGACCCTGAGGCGGGCCTTGGCGGCAGGACAGATTGAGCGCCCCTCTGCGCCCATGTCGTCCAGTGCGTGCCAGACAGCCTCGGCCAGGGCGGCGGCGTGGCGGCGATCATCCAGCTTCTGGCGCTCGCTTTCCGCGAGGGCGATGGTGAGTTGATCTATCTCGGCTGCCTGTGTTTTGAGCATCTTTGCAGCGCGTTCAACTGCACTAGCGCAATATGGCGCGTCGTTGCTGTTTAGAATACTGACAGCGTCGTCAAGCTCGGACAGGAGGTCGGGCGCCTCGACTTCGCTTGACGCTTCGTCGACCGCGCTGTCGTCCTTCGGATCAAGCCGCTTTGCGTCTTGCCGGCTGGCGCCGCTTCCATCGCATGGCGCAGGCTTCTCCGCTTGAAGAAAGGCGCTCGCGATGATGATGCGCAGATCCCGAGCGATGACGGCGTGGATATGTAGCCCGTCGTCGTAGGAAAGACGCTCACGGAAGTAGCCGCCCATGGATAGGCTATCAACGATCTCGCCAGTCCAGATCGTCATCTGCTCATCGTGGCAAACGCGATCAACTAGGCTCTCTCCATCCACTCCTGTATGGTCAGACATCGGTGGTGTCCCTGGGTTGGAGGGAGGGATCAGCCGGAGGATTGCCGACGAACATCGACACCGGCGGATGCGAGACGCCGAGCACAGCGAGGTAGATCGGGGCCCCAGCCGCGATCAGCGCGATCTCTTCCGGCGTCGGCAGCCACGCCGAGACCATCTTGTTCACGCCGGGGCTGTGGGGCTCGTCGCGGATCGGAAGCCCGCCGCAGATGCCGTCCTTGGTCGGGTCCCAGCCCTTCGGGGCGCCGAGGTTGCGGGTCGCGCCCGTGACACGTCCGATGTGCATCATTCTGCTCCTGGGTGCGCGGGGACATGGCCGTCCGAGAAACCTCCGCCGCGAAGGCACTTGACAGGCTCCGGCTCGGCGGCTTGCCGTCCGAGACCCGTCAGTTTGATCCGCATCGGGCCGCAGGGCTCGACATGGCCGGTCGTCATCAGCCGCAGCCATGTGTCGGCCAGGAACTTCAGGCGGACGCCGCTCGCCACCAGGGCGCCGTGCTTGTCGATTGCGCCCTCGCCACCGTGGCGGTGCAGGTGCTCAAGGGCCTGTTTCTGCGCGGGCGTCATCGTCCCTCCTCCTCTTTCTGGAGAGCGGCGCGGGCGGCGAGTGCTTCAGGAAGCAAGTTGCCCTGCCACGAGAGCGGGTTCTTCACCGTCGCGAAGCCTGACGGCCAATCCATCCGCGACCAGGAGCAGCCGCCGTTGTCGTCGACCTCAGGCCAGCGAGCGACATGCCGATCGGAGCATTCCTCGCACTGGCACCACTGGATGCGCTCCTTGCGGGGGTGGAACAGGCTGCTGCCCGAGTACCCGCATCGACCGCGCCCGAATGCATCTTCGAGGTCGGTCATGATGTCGTCGGTTATCTCGCCGAAATCGGGTCCTGAGGCGTCGTGGCCATCCAGACCACATCCCCAAGTGCTGCACGCCCGGATTACCCAGTAGGCGGGCCGCTGATTGATGGTCGTAATCCTGAATAGTGCGCGTCCGTCTCCGTAGAAGATCGGGAGCAGGCGCGGCGTGAACCGGATCGTGTCGGCTGGCGTCCAGAGGTAGGCGCTCTGCCGCTTTTCAACGGCAGCTTTCAGCTTATGATGAACGGGATCATCGGCCCCGTCAGTACGGATCAAGGGAGCGTCACGCATCGGCCTACCCCTCCCTCTGGGAAGGACGGGGAGCGGACAGGATCTCGGTCGGAAGGTCGCGCCAGTGTGTAATCTGCGATCGACCATTCCCGAGGTCGGCCCACCAGACGACGAACAGTGGCTCCCCGGTGTCGTCGGCATAAGCGATGGCGGGGCCGCTTGCTGCCTCGTCAGGCAGGTATCCCGACCATTCGACATCGGGGCGCGGGTTGTCGCCATCGTGAAGAATGCGCCACCACTCGGTCTCCCCTACCCCGCTCTCCTGAGACGAGGGGGGTTGGACTGTACTTGCGGGCGCCTCCGCTTCGCGGATCGGGCTCTCATCCTTCGGACCACGCCCTTCGGTCGTGGCCGTGCCGGTTTCGATCCCTGGCGCGGACAGAGCGCCTGCGAAGACAAACCATGGGTCGCCCACTTCCGCGGCTATGTCGTTGTCTCCATGAATTTTTGGGTCATAGGTTGTTTCGCTGACAAGGCCGTGCCGCAAGCTAGCGCTATGCACGAACTCTTCATCGATATGAGCATTCCAGCCCGCGGCGATAACTTCTTTCGCAAACGCGGCAAGGCCTGACTCAGCGCGTGAGGGATCGAAGTCCGAAGGATTGAGACCGCTTGCGGGCTCAACTGGCGAGAGCCCGTCCCGAAGGGCACGCTCTACTTCCTTATCTTCCCCCCTCTCCTTGATCACCCCATCCAGGGTGGGGGACGAAGACCGGGCGGCGTTCACAGCGAGGGTGATCTGATTGGCCAGCCACACCCGAAGTTCTGGGCTCGGATATGGATGGCCCAACACGTCAGCCCGTCGGCACATCGCGATCGCGATGTCGAAGCCAATCGATAGGGGTGGCGTGCTTTCACCGACCGCCTTGATGCGCTCGCTCGTCATGGCTCTCACTCCTGGTCCTGGGGATTGGTGGCGTCGGCGGCGGAGCGCTCTACGAGACGGCCGGAGCGGTAGTCATTCCAGAGCCGGATGAGAAAATCCGAGTTGGCTTTGACGATCTTCGGTTGCCGGCGCTCTGATCTTGCGGCGGACTTCTCAGTGTCATCGTCCAAGATCACTGCGTGAAAGATCACTCGGCCGAACCCATCGCTGTCGGGTTCGGTTGTTCGGATCATGCCCCAGTCGTCGTATTGCCGGGGGCTGAGTGCGAGCATCCCTGGCTCAGCCGCAGCCGACAGCGTCGCAAGGTCCCCAGCCTCCTCACCCCGGCCAGCCGTGCTGATGTGGGAAAGGAGAGCGGTGCGGGCATCGGTAAACCGCTGGTCAAGTTCTACCAACTCGCCGTTCTTGGGGCCCCTACCGATTGCGAATGCGAAGTTGTAGGCAGCTTGTTCTAGCTGCTCCACCAGCCTCTCCGCCTCTCCCGAAGTGGAGGATGGGGGCTGGGGCGCATCGGCGGGCTCGAACCGGCCGTCGTCCATCTCGGACGCTCGCCGAACCCAGACCGGGCCACCGCCGACAGCGCGGTAGACGACCACCTCGGCGCCGTTTTGCAGCGGCTTGCTAGTCTGGATCTGGGCTGAGTCGAATAGAACATCATGCCCAGCAACGATCCAATGCTCTGGCCTGACCGAGACTGAAACGGGATTGCGCTTATTGTATGCTACGACCATTACGGCGGCGTAGTCGGTCAGCGGCAGCGACGTGCGGACCGTAGCCCCCCGGAACAGCACCTCGTACAGACCGCCGGTCTTCTTGTGGCGAAGGATCTCGGGCCCGGTCACTTCCGCCCCTGGCACCGCAAACGGCCATGAGGTCTCGCGGCTCTCGCCCGGGCGGGCCGGGATCGTCCGCCGGCCGCCGCAGGTCCGGCAGGTGTCCATGTTGGTGCCGGCGTGCCGGTCCTCGTGGGTGCTCTCGCCGGTAGCGGAGCAGGTCGGGCACGGGACTTCGATCTCGGGCATGGCGCTCACTCCACGGCGAAGAGGGGGAGGTCGGCGGCGGGGCGGCGCTGGGGGCGCGCCTCCGCCTCGCGGTAGTTCGCAGCAACCAGGGCCTCGGCGAGCGCCGGCACGACGCTGTTGCCGCACATCCGGCCCTGCTGCTCGAGCGTGAGCGGGACGATGGTCCCGTCTTCGAGCTCGCCGCGATCGATCACGTAATCCCGCCGGAAGCCCTGGGCCGAGAACCGCTCGCGCGGGGTCAGCATCCGCATGCCGATATCGACGATAGCGTAGGGCTGGCCGCCGACGATGACCGTGACGACGCCGTGCCGGGGCTTGGTCGTGACCGTGTGCAGCGGCTCGTCGGCGGGCTGCGAGGGCAGTCCCTCGCCGTAGTACTTCGCGAGGAAGGCGTAGACGGCCGCCGCGTGGTTGCCCTGCGCCGAGACTGTCGGCGCCGGCGCGTCGACCGGCCCGCCGCGGCGATCGGAGCCGCGCAGGTTCAGGAGGTGGGCAGCGACCACGCTCTGTTGGCAGCCCTTGGCCGTCAGCGTGGAAAGCGGTTCGTCGACGCTCTTCGCGGGCTGGCCCGGGTGGGAGCCCGCGGTGTGCTGCGCCAGGAACGCTGCGACCACGCCCGCCTTGCCGGCCCCGCCCGCCGTGATGGTGCCGACGGGCTCCTCCGCGGCCGAGCCGACCGACGCGCCGAACTGGCAGGTCAGATGGATGGCCGCGAGCGACCCTTCGTTGCCGGTCGGCACGATGACCGGCGCCGGCTCCTCGACGGACCGTGAGCGCGGCTCCTGGCCGGGCCGCTCGCCGTAGCGGGGGACGAGGATACCGGAGACGAGGCCGAGGGGCGCCGCGCCGCCGCCGTGCGTCTCGGAGGCGTGCGAGGTGATGGTGTTGATCGGCTCGTCAAGCGAGCGCCCGACCGCCCCGGTGTTGAAGCGGGTGACGAACGGCGCGACGACCGTGTTGTGGTCCTTCGGGCTCGCCGTGATCGTGTGGAGCGGATCGGCGATGTCACGGCTCGCGCCGCCCTGCTGGGCGTAGGAGACGAAGGGCGTCACCAGGGCGTCCCCGCCGTGGTGCGTCGCCGTCGGCATCGGCTCGTCCAGCCCGCGGTCGCGCCGGCCCCGGCTGTCGCCGTGGTTGATCCGGACGAGGAACGGCCGCGCAGCCTGAACCACGTAGCGCATCGTGCCCTTGGCGATCCGGGCCATCGTCGCGTCGGCGAGCGGCCGCTTCGCCCGGATGCCCCACTTCGCCCGGATCTCCTCCTCGGTGTCGAAGATCGACGGGCACGGGAGCGACCAGTCGATGATCTCGGCCGCCGTCCGCCAGGGCTTGAGCCGGCCAGCGCGCACCGCCTCCGACTTCGGGTCGCCGTGCGTCGGCTCTGGCCACACGATCGGCTTGCCGTCGCGCCGGGCGATCAGGAACAGGCGCTTGCGGATCGTCGGCGCGCCGTAGTCGCAGGCGCGCAGTTCGCGCCACTCGACGACGTAGCCGCAGGCCTCGAATGCCCGGACGAACTCGCGGAAGGTGGCGCCGCGCTGCACCGGGCACGGCTTGCCGTCCTCGCGCAGCGGCCCCCAATCCTGGAATTCCTCGACGTTCTCAAGGATCACGACGCGCGGTCGCTGCCACGGCGGCAGGCTCTTCACCCACCGCAGGCCGACCCAGGCGAGGCCACGGATCGCCTTCTCGCGCGGCTGGCCGCCCTTCGCCTTGCTGAAGTGCTTGCAGTTGTGGACGACGATGCCCTCGACGACGTAGCTCTCGTCCTCCTCGACGCCGATGTTGAAGACCTCGGCACTATCGACGACGTCGATCTGCTCGCGGATCGGTGCCCACTCGAAGCCGTCGTCGAGCCGGAAGGTCTGCGCCCGCTTCGCGTCGAGCGCGTGCCTCCAGCGCAGGAGATAGATGGGCCGGGCCAAAACGGTCCTGCCGTCGATCTCGGACGAGTTGGCGAGCAGGTGTACTGTCGCGGTGTTCCCAAGGCTGGTGACCAAGGCCTTGACGCTGAAGGCCAAAGCCTTCGACACGGTACGAGCCTCGTAAAAGTCGTCGTGGCGCCAGCCGTCGGCCGACAGGTAGCCCTCCAGGAGTGCTCCTCGCATCAGCGGGGCAAGCCCGAGTGCCCAGGCCGGCAGGCGCTTGCTCTCGGCACCGTGGCCGAACTCCTCGCGCAGCCACTCGACGAGGCCGCGGTGGTTCGTCGAGAACTGGTACGCGGTCGCGGTCTCGCGCTCGTGCCAGGCGAGTTCGCCGGCCGCAGCCCGACCTCCCTGGCGCGGCCAAGCGGCCAGCTTCTCGCGCAGCCTGTCGACCTCGTGTCGCCCGCAGGTGATGACGAGCTCGGCGCGGTCGTCGGTCAGGCGCGTCCAGCCATCCCCGACGTAGCGACCGGCGAGCCACATCAGCCGCTGGTCAAACGGCATGCCGCGCCGACCGACGACTGGGACGTCTTGCTCGAGCGGGAATGTTGTCGGCGTCGCCCAGTACCAGCCGCGATCCAGGGCGGACGCCGGCAGCCAGTCGGCTGGGTCCAGGGTTCTCTCATAGCCGCGCGGCTCGGTCCGCCACATGTCCTTGCGCTGGCGGGCGTAGATCGGGTGCTCCGGGCTCATGGTGAGGCCCGGGTGCCCGTGCCCCCGAAGGGTGATGAGCGGCCGGAACGCCCGGCTCGTCTCGGTCACCCGGCGCCAGCGTTGCTGGTGGGTGAGAACGCGGTCGCCCACCTCGATCTCCTCGATGGGGCGGTATCCCTGCTCGGTCAGCACCAGCGTGCCGGCCGGGAAGCAGTCCGGCGACATCCAGAACAGGCCGATGCGACGGTCGCCGCAGGTCTTGCGCGGATCGACGTGCCAGACATCCTCGACCAGGTGGTGTGTGTCCGGGTGGTTGATCCGGTGCATCGCGAGCGCGAGCCGGTCGTGGTTGATCGCCACGTCCGGATCCCGGCCGATCGCCGCCCGGATGCCCTCGGACGCGCCGCCGCCGCCCGCGAAGCTGTCGATCACGAGATCACGCATCACGGCTGCTCCGGCAGGCTGTCGATGTTGGCGGGGGTGACGCAGGAGGCCTCCTGCTGGGGCTTGGGCCGCAGCCCCAGGCGGCGCAGCGCGTTCAGGATCGTGGTGTGATCGCGCTGGAAGACGTGGCCGAGTCGGGGGAGCGAGAGATGCGGGAAGGCCTCGTGCACCGCGGCGATCGCGGCCCAGCGGGCGGCGAGCACGGGGGCCGTGCGGTCCGGCCCCATAAGGGTGACGACCGAGACGCAGTGGCGCCGGGCGGTCTCAACGATGAGGTCGACGATTGCCTCGCCGTCGGGATGGTTGACGATGTGTTTGAACTCGGCGGCCTCGCGCAGGCGTGCCAGCCGTTGCATCCGGCGGAACAGTCCATAGTCCGACCGCATGAGGCTCGCCCATGCGACCCTGGAACGGCGGGCGATCTCGCGGGCCTTGGCAAGGCGGCGCGCGTGGGCGGCGCGCTCGGCTCGCGCACGCGCCAGGCTGACCCGGCTGCGCATCTCCTCGAGGGTGCGGGGCTCGGAGGTGGCGGGCATCAGTGCAGACCTTCGGTGCGGATGCCGAGGTCGCTCCTGATCCGGTCACGGTGCGAGCGCATCGCAGCGATAAAGACCTCGACGGATCGGTCCGAGACGTCGGCCAAGAAGCCGCCCGTGAGCGCCGCCAGATTGGTCGCGATCTCGCTTGCCTCCTCCGGGCCGACCCCGTCCGGGAAGCGCTCGTTGATGACCTTGCCGAGAGTGCAGTGCAGGCAGTTGCAAGCCATCACGCGGCCTTCCTTTTCGGCGCGGCGCGGCGCCTCTGCGCCCACTCGCGGATTTCGGGGTAGGCGACGCCGGAGAGCGCCCGCCAAGCGGCGCGGCACTGCTCCAGGTCGAACAGGCCGGTGTGGGTCTCGTCGCGGGTGAGGCCCAAACGGTCGGCGAGGAAGCCGTAGACGCGACCCCGGGCGGCCTGGCGCACGGTGCGCCGGCCCTCCTCGTCGAGCGGGCCATAGGCTCCGCTCCGGTCGGCCGTCTGCCACAGCGGGTCGATCATCCGTTCGTGGAGCAGGCGCCGAGCCTTGCGCAGGTCCGGGCCGGCCGGGGTACCGAGCGGATCGGTGGTGCCAGGGTGGCACCCGACATAGGCGTCGGGGCACACGTCGCAGCGCCAGATCGGCTTGTCGTGCAGGTCGGGCCGGTGCGGGTAGACCTCGGCGCCGGTGGTGAGGCGGGCCGGCTGCCCGCAGCAGATCGGGGCGGCCGACATCAGGCGTCACCGTTCGCAGCAGCCATCCAGCCCGCTTGCCATGCCTCGTGCCGGGCTGGGTCGTTGCGGATCGCCGAGATGACGCAGCGCTTCACGCCATCACGGTGATCGCGCATGCCGCGCTGATAGTCGGGGTTCTCCGGGTCGATGGCGGGACCGCCGTCCTCCGCGCCCTCGCCCGTCGAGTCCTCCACCGGGGCCGTATCGGGCTGCGGAGCCGGACTCGCTGCGGCTGCCTTGCGGGGAGGTCCGGCGGGCTGGCTCGCGGCTTGCGCCGACTGCGACTCCCTCCAAATCCGGGCCTTGGCCGCCTCGCTCGCATCCTCGACGCGGCGCTGCTGCGGGCGGGAAAGCTGCAGGTCGTCGAGAAGCTCGCGCGACTTGTCGACCTGTCCGAGGATCGTGGCGGCGGCGGCATCCCGCTCGAACTGCACGAGGGCGGCCTCGATCTCGTCTTCGTCCGGCCCGGCGGCGCTCGCCGTAGGCGCAGGGCTGGTCGCCGGCGCAGGCGCAGCCTCCACGATGGCGGGCGCGGGAGCCGCAATGCGCCGCGGCGGCCCCTCGGGCGCGGCGATGCGCGCCGGTGCCGCGCGGGTCGCGCGCGCCGTCTCCTGCATGTCGTCCATTTCGTCGGGCGTGTAGACGCCGAGCAGGATGGCGGGCTCATAGAGGCGGACCCACTCGCGCGTGCCGCGATAGGCCAGCATCCGACGATGGCCGGAGGCCGAGCCCCAGGGCGACCCCTTGCGCTCGGTCTTCCAGTCGCCGACGGTGCCAGAAATGGTGCGCGCGTTGCCGAGTTCGTCGTCCGGGCCGCGAACCATGACGCCGAAGGCATCGCCGGTCTTGTCGTTCCAGGCGTAGGAGAGCTGCACGCCGAGCTTCGCGGCGAGCACCGCTGCGACGAGCTTGCCTTCGAACATCAGCCGGCCGCGCACGATGGAACAGCACTGAGCGACGGCAAAGGGGTCCAGGCCCCAGCGCACCGCCTGGTTCGTCACCAGGAAGCAGTTCGCCGTCGCTGTCTCGATCGGTAGGGGCTCCGCCTTGACCACGTCGCCGTAGTCGTTGGTGCCGTACCGCAGGCAATCCGGCACGAGCGGTGAGCGGGCCATGACGCTCGCGATGCGCTGCATCTGCTCGAACCGGCTGGTGTCGAGCACCGGCACGGCATCGATGACGACCGGGCGCTCCCGGCGAGCGTTGTCCATGGGGACGACGGCGTTCATGCTGGACTCCTCAGGCTGCGGTCTGGGTGGCGACGAGGCGGCAGCCGGGGAGAGCGGTGCCGTTACGGGCGACCTTGTCGGCGAGGCGCTGGACGAGGTCGCGGAGGTCCGGGTTGTCCTTCAGCGCTGCGAGCGCGGCGTCGAAGTCGGTGATCTCGGCGCGGTAGGATGTCCGCAGGCTCACCTTCCGGCCGACCGTGCCGGCGCCGGCGGGCTTCGCCGGCCGCAGCGCCTCGCCGGCCTGTGCCGCGGCGGCCCGGGCCTCGGCCTCAAGGCGGCGCTGCTCCTGCTGGAACGGGAGCGTCGCGTCCTTCAGCCGCCGCTTGAGACCCGCAGCCAGATCCTCGAGCGGCTTCCACTTTGCCTGCACCGCCTTGGCGGCATCATCGTGCGGGCGCTTTTCTTCGACGCGCAGGCCACCAGCCCGCTTCTCCAGGTCGGCGAGGCGGGACGCCCAGTTCGCGGCCCGGTCGCACGCGGTCTGATCCTTGATCGGGTCGGCGGCGAGCCAGCGCTCGATCTCCTCGCGCTCACCTTCGACTTCGGCGCGCAGGGCCTCGAACGGGTCGGCCGGGAGGTTCGAGTAGGTGACGGCGCGCTCGGGCGGCAGGTCGGGCCAGGGTGCACCCTCGCGGACCTGCCAATACAGGTCCTCGGCGATCGGCGAGCGCCAGCAGAACGCGATGACGCGCTCGCAGAAGGCCTCCTCCGCCCCGGCATCGACGCCGGGCCCGCGCAGACAGACCGGATCCTTTGTGCCGACCTGGGCCCAGAGCACATCACCGGCCGCCGGCCAGAGCGCAACCGGCAGGAACGAGCCGTCGCGCTGCTGGAGGCGGAACCAGCCGCATGGGGCCTGCCCGCGCTCCAGATCCGGCGCGGTGCCAGCGAGCGCTGCGGCGTGCCAGGCGTAGGGGTCGGCGGCAACTTCGAGGGTGGCGGCCATGTCAGGCGTCCTGCTGCTCGGCGCCCTTGAGGCGGGCGGTGGTGGCAAGGAGTCGGTCGATGGTCGCGGCGAGAGCCGCCTTCTCGTCGGCCGCCTCGGCAAGCACGCGTTCCATTCGGTCGGCGGCTTCGCGGAAGGCCCGCTCGACGGCGGTCTCGGGGTTGCGGCCTCGGTCACGACCGCCCCCGCAGGAAGGCGAAGCCGGCGAGGACCAGCGCACCGGCGGACCCGGCCATCCACATCAGGTGCCCGATAACGACCCACGCCATCGTGGACTCCGCCGACCCGGTCCGGGCGATGCTGCCCATCTCGAGGTGGGCGAGCGCGACGGCGGAGGCGCCGAGGAGGAGCGAGAGGGCGATCACGCGCACCTCCCGGCCCGGCGGGCTCGCTCGGCGGCGAGGCTGGTGACGCCCGACTGGGTGCCGGGAGTCACTTCGGGCCGGGCCGGCGCCGGCTGCCCGATCCTCTCCAGAGCGTCCAGGGCGATCCGGTGGGCAACCGCAAGCTCGACAACATCGGCGTCGGCGATCTCGTGGGCCTCGGCGAGCGTGCGTGCCCGGATCACCATCAGCGTAGCGCTGTGCGCCCGGGCGAGGTCGGCTGCGGCGATCTCCAGGGCGCGGCGCAGCTGGCTCGCTTCGGCCTTGTTGGCGACCGCCTCGCGGATGGCGGCGATAGCGGCCTGGTTGGTCTTGGCCAGGGAGGAGAGGCTGACCATCGGTTCGGGGGTGGTGTCGTGCGCGGCCATGGCGGGCGCTCGCTGGCTGACGATAGGGAGGGGTGGCCCGCCCGGAGGCGGGCTAAGGCGATCAGTCGAGCGTCGCGCGCGGACCGGTGTAGGCCTCCAGCGCCCAACTCTCCTGCCAGAAGGCGATGATCTTCCCGAGCAGTTCGGTCGCCACCCGCACATCGAAGCGAGCGCCGAACGTCGGCATCGCCTGATCTCGCATGTCCTCGACGATGTCGAAATTCTGGATAGGGCTGTTGCGAACTTCGAGAACGACGTGCGGCACGCCGACGTTGTTGTAGTAGTAGCCATTCCGGGGCGTGACGATGTCGCCAACCTTGAAGGGGCACGGCGAGACGTACCGAGCCGCCACCTCCTGCAACGTGAGGCAAAGCACGTCCGGAGGGGTCTTGGTGGGCTCGTCGCGGTCCTCGCGGCGGCTGCCGTTACGCGAGGCAGCAGCCAGGAGGTCGGACAGGTCGAGAGCGGGCATAGGTCACCTTGGTTCGCAGATGGAGAGAGGCGCGGCCGCGTCCCGGACCGCGGGGCGGGGTCGGGTGGCCGCTACTGCGGCTGAACGAGGGTCGCGATCGCCGGCTTGGCCGCCGCGAAGGCTCGCAGGAGGGCGTCGTAGGAGCGCTCGTTCGCGTTCACCCAGGCGAGCCCGGTCACGAACAGGGCGTCGACGCTGATGGTGCCGATGGCCTTCGTGCCGTAGAGCGTGCCGCCGGGCTGGATCCGCGGATACGTGCCGGCTGGGATCTCGCCGTAGGCGTAGACGAGTTGCCCGCGGGCATCCCGGGTGTGCGCCATGTCGCGATCGTCGGTGCCCGCGAGCACGATCCGGTCGCCCTGGGCCTGCGCGTCGGTCTTCACGAAGGAAGCGTTCAGCGCGCCGACCCAGAGCATGCACTGGACCTGGCTGCCGTCGGCGACCGCCGAGAGAGCGCGGACGCCGGCGCGGGTATCGATCTGGACCGGTGCGTACCGCTTCTTGTCGGCGAGCACGAACCCGTCCCAGGTCGTGCGGGCGCCGCTCCCGTCCGGTCCGACCGCGATGGTGTTCGCCTTCGTCAGGTCGACGATGCGACCGATCTTGGCGCTCCGGTTGCAGAGGAGGTGCGCCTGCTCCTGGTAGAGGATGCCGGCCCGCTCGATCGACGACAGCGCCGCCGCGTTGCGGGCCGAGTAGACGAGGAGCGCGTCGCTTTGGACGAAGGCGCCGTCGCACTGGCCGGCGACGACCTTGTCGAGATTGTCGAGAGAGCCCTGCGTCTGGACGACCTCGACCTTGAGGCTCGACGCCTTGCTCTTCAGGACGTGGCCGGCGCGGAAATAGTTGCCGGCCTCGTTGCCGGTGCAGAGCCGGAAGGTGGGCGCGTCGGCCGCCTGCGCCGAGGCGGCGGACATGGCGAGGACGGACGCGACGAGAAGCGCTTTCACGGTCAGGTTCTCCAAGTGGGGAGGTCGAGCCGGCCGGACCCGGGCCGGCAGCGGGTCAGGGCTTCGCGTCGCGCTTGGCGCGGCGGCGGGCGCGTCTCTGGCGCAGGCGGTGCCCGACCCAGAGAGACAGGAGCCAGATCAGGACGACGCCGATCAGCAGCGCCTCGAAGATCGTCGTGGGGGTGATGACGAGGACGGGCATCACGCAGGCTCCCCGGTGGCGCGGATCACAACGCCGCCACCGATCAGGCGCTTGAGAGGGGAGTTGCGGCCGCCCTGCATCGGGCGCTTCGGCCGATCAAACCCGAAGGCGGCGCGCTTCTGCGCCTTGGCTTTCACGATCTTGGCGTGATCGCCGTCGGGGCCGCGGGTCTTCTTCTCGGCGCAGGCGACGTGGACCATCGCCCGGTTGTCGAGGTCGTTCGAGCCGGAGAGGCCGAGGGAGCGCATGTGCTCGTCCACCAGGGCATCACCCGGGCGCATCTCGGTCTCGCAGAGCGGGCAGATGTGGCCCTGGCGCTCCAGGAGCAGCAGCTTCTTCGAGGGCGAGAGCGGCCGGCGGGGCGTGGTGGCGGAGGCGCGGATCATGGCGGCCTTACCAGGCCGCGCCGGTGCGAACGCCGACGCACGCAGGCGTCAGGCGATCGAAAGGGATTTCGCAGCGAGGCGCCTTCTCGGCCGGGCCCGGCATGTGGTGGCGCCGGCATGCGTCCTCCAGCGAGTCCGGCAGCCCGTCAATCTCGTCGTCGCGGTCGATCCGGTCAGAGATCATGCCGATGACAAGGGCGGTCACGTTGGTGACCTGCGGCGCCAGTCGATCAGCGAGGTTGAGTTCGTAGACCTCGACCAGTTCGGCGTAGGGCCGCTCGACGCCGATCAGGAACCGGATCACCTGGGCGAGCGTGGCGGTGTCGCTGGTCTCTTCGATCCAGGACTTCGCCGGATCGGCCGTCTCCCGCATCTCGATCAGGAACGGGCCGCGCGGGGCGGGGCTGGTGCGGCGGTCGTAGGCTGCGGGGATGCGGGAGAAGGTCTGCACGGGGCGGCTCCATCGCGGGAGGCGATGGATTGACTTTGCCAATTGGCAAACAGCCTGTCAAACGATTTTTGCCATATGGCAATAGCCTGCAACGCGGGGTATCAAGGCGGCGCCGAGCGCAACCCGCGTCCAAATAAAAAGCCCCGCGCGAGGCGGGGCGAGGGCGCGCTAGATGTGCAGGCCGGAGGCTACTTCAGTGAACGATAAATCTCCCTTGTCCACGACAGCGTCTCAAGAAGACCGGTCGCAGGCCTCTCCCAGTTTCTGGCCTCCACGTAGATCTGTTCCAAGTTACGTAGGATGTCTTCCCCCATACCTTCGTGTCGGGACTCAAGAGATTTGGCGAAGGCTGCTGCTAGGGCAGCAAGCGCCATCCTGGTCTGAGCTTGAGGATCTAGCTCGTCCGTATCGGCCATAAACCAGCCCCTATGGTAGATCGGTTATTACGCGCCTCACGCGCCCGACTGTAAGCATCTCACTGTCAATGTAGTGAGTTTCATGGTCTGGATTAGTTGAAAAGGGCTGCAACCGGTCGGGATCGACGCGATACCTTTTAAAGGTCGCTTCACCCTGTGCATTGCCAAAGACGTAATACTTGCCGTCGATCAGGTTCTGATCCTGACGGTTGACGACAATCGTAGAACCGGGCGGGGCGACGCGGTTCATGCTGTCGCCGTCGACCTCCAGCGCGAGCCAATCACCGGGCGGCAAGTCGGTCAGGTAGACGTAGCGTAGGATATCTGTCTCGTAGACTGGGTGGCTGGCGCGGAGGCGGCCGGCACTGACCCACGAGACAAGAGGAACAGCCTTCGGCGCACGCTCGCCGATCAGCTCGGCGACGGTGACCCCGAAGCGGCCAGCGATCTTCTGAAGCTCGGACAGGCGCGGCTCCCGATCGCCCTTCTCGAACCGCTGGATCTGCGATGTGGACAGGTCAATGTCAGCGGCGACACTCTCGAGCGTCAGGCCGGCTTGAGTGCGGAGTTTCGTGAGCATCGTCAGGGCCATACGGCAATCTTGACGGGGCTGCAGAACGCTCTCCAGAGCCATTTGGCAAACCTGTTGCTTTCTTTTTTGCCATATGGCAAAAAGCTGGCATGACGCTGGCCGACTATCTCGCCGAGCAGAAGCTCAAGCCGACGCAGTTCGCGCGCGATGCGTCGCTGCCGGCCTCGACCATCACGCGCATCCTCCGGGGTGAGCGCGAGCCAAGCAGCCGGACCATTCGCCGGATCGTCCAGGCGACGGGTGGAAGGGTCACGGCGGCCGAACTGATCGTCGCCTCCCTCCCCGAGGAGAGCGCGGCGTGATCGCCCCGCGGGCTGCCTGACATGCGCGACCTCGCGAACCCCTTCACGGTGCTCGTCGCAGCGACGCTGCTGGGGCTGATGATCGCCGGCGCCGCCTCGAAGCGCGCCAGCGTGCCGAGCATCGTCGAGCCGAACACCCTCAACGGGCCTGTCCGCATGCTCCCGGAGATCGTCCGGTGAGCGCGGCCGCCCTCCCCCATGCCGCCGGCCTGTTCGGCGCATCCAGGTCCCTCCCGGGACACACGCCCACTGGGCGTTTCCTCCTCGGACTTGCCGGCTCCGCTTCGTGCAGAGCCGGTCTTTCCTTCCGACGCGATCGTCACAGCCTGCCAGCCCTCGATCGCGCCCGTGTTGCCGTGCGTCTGTCCGTCCACCTCCTGCATTTCTCTCTTTCCCCTGCGTCACAGGCACTGTGTCACGGAGGATTGATCAAGTGTGGTCAAAGACGAGGCCTCGCGCATCAATGATCACGTATGAGCAAGCCGTCTCGCAAAAACGCGAGACCGTTCTTGAAATCGTCGAGAAGCTGACCGGCGCCGGGGCCGGGAAGATGGATGCCTATGCGCTGATCGCCAGCGAGACCGGCAAGTCATCGACCTGGGTGCGCCGGATCATCGGCCGCAGCCCGAACGTGCGGATCGACATTCACGACGCCCTCAACATCCACGCGCTGCACGACCGCCTGTGCGCGCGCCTCGTGGCCGGCAACGACGCCCTGGCCGCCAGCAACGCCGACCTTCGGAGGCAGATCGATGCCCTGGCCTGTGCTCACGGAGATCATTCGGAAGATCCGGCTTCTCGCCGAGCGCCGTCGCCTGAAGCGGGAGCTTCGACGGGTGCAGGAAGGCCGGCCCTACCGCCAGCACTCGGCCCGGATGCTCCGGCGCCTGATGCGCCCGGACCGTCGGTTCTGGGCCTGACCCCCACCGCGCCGCGCTGACGGCCGAGCAGCAGAGGAGAGAGCACATGGTCGACGGAGCCGAGCAGAAAGAGGCGTTCGGAGCGCGCGACGCCACCGAGGTCGCCCTGGAACAGCGGATCCAGGACAAGGGCTTGAACGCCCCGCGCCTCACGCCCGCGCTGATCGACGCGACGATCACCGCCGACCTGACCCGGCAGGTACGGCTCGCCGTTGAGCGCGCCGTCCGGCACTACCAATCGCAGCGGTTCACGTTCAACGAGCGGGTGCTGACCTTCGTCACCGCCGCCGGCATCGACACGTATGCCGGCGGCGACCTCGGCGAGATCGCGGACCTCTACGCGGTCGACACGCTGGTGATGGTCCAGAACGACCAGCCGTATCCGCTCCACCGGGCGCCCGAGGCCGACATCGAGCGGTGGCAAGTCGCGAACGCGCAGGGCCAGCCCTGCCGCTACTCGTTCTTCGACCGCTCCATCCGCATCGATCCGGTGCCCGACGCCGCCTACACGCTGCGCCTCTCCGGCCACGTCAGGATCGCAGCCCCGGCACAGGACGACGACACGTCGCCATGGGTGGATGAGGCCGGCACGCTGATCTCGGCCTGGGCCAAGCGCCACCTCGCCATGAACGTCCTGCGAGATGCAGCCCTAACCAAGATCCAGGATGCCGCGGTGGCGCAAGCCTTCGCCGAACTCCGCGGGCGGGCCAACCGCGCCGCCTCCTCGGGCGTGATCCGCGCCTATCACCTCTGACCGTGAGGCTCCCGTGGCCAACCTGTCCCGCATCACCGATTACCCGACCCTGCTGGGCGCGCTCGAGGCCTACCTCGCCCGCGACGACCTGCAGGCGTTCGCGCCGCTGTTCGTCCAGCAGGCGGAAGGCCGGTTCAACACCGACCTGCGCCTTCCCGAGATGCAGATGTCGAACGGCGGCGTCGACATGAATGCCGATGGCGTGCCGCTGCCCGCCGACTTCTTGGACTGGATCTCGGTGCGATGGACGCCGCCGCAGCCCTCGACGCAGCGTCAGCTCTACTTGGCCTATCGCGAGCCCGACTCGCCCGAGTTCCGGCACCGTCATCGCCCGAACGGCGTGCCGCAGTTCTATACCGTACTGGCAGGAACCGTGCGCGTCATCCCGGTCATCGCCGGCAGTCTCGAACTGTTCTACTACCAGCGCATCCCGGCGCTGACGGCCGACGCTCCAACCAACTGGCTCATCACCCGCGCGCCGGAGATCTACCTGTACGCCGCCCTCTGGGAGGCGATGCTGTTCCAGAAGGACGAGGAGCGCTCGACGCAGTGGGCGAACCTGGTCAACGACCGGCTCAAGGCCGTGTTCGGCCAGGGCGATACCCTCAAGGTCGGCTTGCGCGCCCAGCGTGCGGCGAACGACGCGGCCGAGATGACGGCCGCCAAGGGCATCGTCTAACCGGTGGCGGCGATCGCTCTCCCGCCCTACGCACCCGACGTCGCATCGAACGATGCGACCGTCTCGGGGGTGGCGCAGAACGTGTTTCCGCGCGCCGACGGCTACGGCCCTGTGCTGGCGCCGGTGCCGACCTCCCTGCCGCTGCCCGAGGATTGCCGCGGCGCGGTGGCGGTGGTCTCGCCCGCCTACGGCACCTGGAGCTACTTCGCCGGCACGCGCACCTCACTCCTGCGCTACAACAACTCGACGAAGGGCTGGGACGCGGTCTCGAACCCCGGCCGGTCCTACTCGGTGCCGGACGGCGACTCCTGGCAGTGGGCGCTCTACGGCTTCCGTCTGATCGCCGTGCATCTCGGCGCGCCGCCGCAATCCCTCGACGTCGATCCGCAGTCCGGCCGGGCCGATCAAAGCCGCCGCTTCTCGGATCTCGGTGGCAACCCGCCCCGGGCCAGGGCTGTCGGCATCGTCGGCGAGTTCCTGGTGCTGGCCGGTCTGTCGATCCAGCCGAACGCCATCTGGTGGTCGGACCTGGGCAATCCCGAGTTCTGGACGCGCGGACTGCGCACCGACGGCCACCAGGCCGATTGGCAGGTCATGCCGGATGGCGGCGCGGTGACCGGGTTCGCCGGCGGCGAGTTCGGCGTGGTGTTCCAGGAGCGGTCGATCCGCCGCCTGACCTTCAACCCGGGCTCGCCCCAGGTCTTCGACGTGAGCCTCGTCGAGGACAACCGTGGCGCCGTCGCGCCCTGGGCCATCTGCAAGGTCGGGCCGCGCACCTTCTTTCTCGACCGCGACGGGTTCTACACCTTCACCGGGGCGGCCTCGCAGCCGATCGGCGCCGAGCGGGTCAACCGCACCTTCCTGTCGGCGGTCGACCCGCTGCGCCTGCCCCAGACCATCGCCGTGCGCGACGTCTACGGCCCGCGGGTGATCTTCGCCTACCGCACGAAGGCGGCCGACCCGGGCCGCCGGGCGCTCCTCGACGCAGCCCTGGTCTACGACTGGCAACTCGACCGATGGTCGGCGCTGTCGCTCGCGGTGACCGCCGGCATGGCGACGGCGACGCCGCCCATCTCCCTCGACACGTTGCCCGGCACCCTGGAGAGCCAGAGCCTGTCGTTCGACGATCCGTCCTACCGCGGCGGCATCCCGGCGCTCGGCTTCGTGACCGCCGACAACTGCCTGTCGCTCCTCACCGGGCCGCCTCTTGAGGCGACCATCGAGACCGCCGATGCGATGCTTGCGCGGCCGATGAGGGCGTTTGCGCGCTCCGCGCGCCTCGATACCGACGCCGACGACTGGCGGGCCGCCGTTGGCTCCCGGGAGAGTCTGGCGCGCTCCGTGCCGGTGTCCTGGCGGCCCGAGACCGCGCCGACGGTGGAGCGCCGGGCGCCGTGTCGCTCCTCCGGCCGCTATCACCGGATCCGGGCTCGCATCCCGGCCGGCACGCCCTGGACCTACGCGTCGGGGTTCGAGGTCGACGCGACAGCGGAGGGGATGCGGTGAACGTGCCGAGCCTCGGCGAGACGAACCTGCGCCTCGTCATCCAGGCAGTCCGCGACCTCGCCACGGGCGGGTCGAATGCGATCGGCGCCGGCTCTATCACCCTAACTCCAGGCGCGACCGAGACCGAGGTGATGGACCGCGCCTGCGCGCCCGGCTCGCTGCCGGTGCCGGTTCCGACCTCTGCCGCCGCAGCTGCGGCCCAGCCCTTCGTGCGCGAGGTCCGCACTGGCTCCTTCGTGCTCGGCCACCTTTCCGCTGCCCCCGGCGCTACCCTCCGCTACGAACTCCGGCGCCCCTGATGCACCTTTCCTCGGTGGCAACGGCCGACCTGCCGCAGGTCTGGCCGATCGTCGAGTCGTGGCTGGAGCAGGCCTGCGCCCGGCCGGGCTCGGACATCACCGTGGTCGATCTGCACGCGCTCTGCGACGCCGGCTCAGCCACCCTGGTCCTGATCGGGCCCGGCCCGGTCGCCGCCGGCGTCGTCCAGGTCGCCGAGCACCACGACGGCCGGCGGTTCGCCGCGATCCTCGCCGTCGGGGGCGCTCAGGCCCGCGCCTGGCGCCACACCCTGGCGGAGATCGAGGACGGTGCCCGGCGGCTCGGCTGCGCCACCGTCGAGTGGATCGGCCGCCGCGGCTGGGCCCGCCTCCTGCCCGATTACGCCGCCACGCCGACCCCGGCGGGCATCCTCTACACCAAGACGCTCGGAGCGGCCTGATGGGCGGCAAGACGGTCAACACCAAGACCGAGTCCTCGACCCAGAACCGGGACCCGTGGGCGCCGGCGATCCCGCAGCTCGCGCAGATCCTGACCGACTCGCAGGCCCACTACATGAACGGCGTGGGCGCCCAGGTTTACCAGGGCGACCGCGTGGCCGGACTCGGCGACACGACGCAGGCCGGCCTCGGCTTCCTCAAGGACAACGCCAGCGCCGGCATCGGCGCCGCGCAGAACGCGAACACCTTCGTGACGGGCTTGGCGGGCGCGGGCGGGCAGACCGCCGGCACCAAGGCCGCGGCCGACGCCTATTCCGGCATCTCCGGGATCGATACCGGCCTGACCGCCGGCCTCGCCTCCCGGATGGCGAGCCCGAACGGTGCCGCGCAGCAGGTCGGCAACCGGCTCGCCGGCGGCAACACCGTCACCACCGGGGCCAGCTTCCAGGGCCTCGTCGACGGGATGGCCGGGCCGAGCCAGACCCAGCGCTCGCTCCAGGATGTCGCCAACGGGAAATACCTCGGCGGCGCGAACCCCTACCTCGACGCAGTGGCGCAGCGCTCGAGCAACGCCGCCGCCTCCAAGGTCGCCGCGCAGATGGCGGCGAGCGGCCGCTACGGCTCCGGCATGATGCAGAACGCGGTGTCGGACGCCGTCTCGGCGAACGAGAACGCGCTGCGCTACCAGGACTACGACCAGGAGCGCGCCCGCCAGGCGCAGGCCGCCAGCGCGATCGACAGCGCGGCCAACGCCCGGACCGGGCTCGCATCGAGCCTCCTCGGCAGCCTCGGCGGGGTTCAGGCGCAGAATGCCGGCCTCGCGGTCCAGGGCGCGCATCTCGGCATGGCGGGTGACGCCGCGGGGCTTGCGGGCGCGACGGCGCTCGCCGGGCAGCAGGCCACGAACGCGAACATCGGCGCGACCCGCGCCTCGGGCCTCGCCGGTCTCGCCTCGGGCGACCGGGCGGCCGCGCTCGCCGGCATCTCGGCGATCCCGGGCATCCAGGAAAGCCTCCTCGCCCCCGGCCGGACGCTGGCGCAGACCGGCGCGGTGCAGGACGCCGCCCGGCAGGACCAGCTCAACGCCGACATGGCGAAGTTCGACGAGACGGCCGGCGCGCCGCTCAAGAACCTCGCCGCCTACGCGAACACGATCCTGCCGATCGCGGGCCTGGGCGGCAGCGTAGTCGGCAACAGCGTCTCGCGGACCGAGACGCCGAACCCGGGCGTGTTCCAGAGCATCTTGGGTGCGGCGACGACCGCCGCGGGCTTGATGGGGCGTACCAGCAGCGGAGCGAGCGGCTTCGCGGCGCTGCCGAGCATCGTGGCCTCCATGACCTCCGACGAGCGCGCCAAGGAGGACATCTCGCCCGTCGGCGAGACCTATGACGGCCAGCAGCTCTACGCCTACCGCTACAAGGGCGACCCGAAGATGCAGATCGGCCTCATGGCGCAGGACGTGGCCCAGGTCACGCCCGAGGCGGTCGTCGAGGGGCCGCACGGCCTCCTGATGGTCGATTACGACAAGGCCACCCGCCGCGCCCGGAGGGCCTGACATGGCCCGCGCTCCGTTCGGCTTCGCGCCCTGGCCGGTGATCCCGGCTTCTCCCGACGACGAAGCCACCCCTGTCGGGCTCGCCCCCGGGCAGATGCCGGTGGACCCCCGACGCGATGGCTCGGTGCAGCCGACGGTCGAGGGCAAAAACCTGTCGCGGGCTGTCGGTGTCGTGGCCGGCAACGCCGCCCAGGGCCTCCTTGATGCTGCGACGGCGCCGAAGAGAGCCCTCGACGGGGACCTGCCCATCTTCGACCCGGCAACCGGGCACGTCAGCGACGAGGCGATGGGCGCTGGCGCGGGCATCGCTGGGCTTGCGATGACAGGGTCTCTGCCGTTCAAGGTGCCGTCAGGCGCCATCCGATCCTTCGGCGGAGCCTCTGCCAAGGAAGCCGATCCCCTCGCGGCCCTGGAAAGCGCACTCGGCGGCTTCTCGCCTTCGGCCTCTGCCAAGCCCGCCGTTCGTCAGGTCGATCCCGGCGCCGCCCGCTGGAACCTCTACCACGGCAGCGAGGCCGGACCAGACTTCGCCCGGTTCGACCCGAATGCGCTCAAGGGCGCGGAGCGCAACAGCGAGGCGGGCGCGCTCTTCCTGACCCCGGACGCGCCCACAGCCAACTTCTATGCCGGGGGTGGCGATGGGGCCGGCGCAGCGGCCGGGCCGCGGGTCTATCGCACCACCGTCGAGCCGGGGAAAACGGCCGTCTACGACATTCCTGACCTAATCGAGCGCGACCCGCGGTTCGGCGACGAGGCGCGAGCGGCCGTGCTCGGCGAGCGTCCCGGGCCGCCGACAGCCCGTGACATCGCCTCGGCCGACGCGCTCCGCAACGGCTGGCGCGACGATTTCCTCGCCAGCCGGGAGCAGTCCCGGGCCATCAATCAGCAGCTCGCCGACATGGGCCTGCCCGCAGAGCCGCTACCTGGCGCCACCTTCGGCCACGGCTACCTCGGCGCCGCCATCGCGCGAGCCAGGGCCGAGGGGTTGGACACCGCTGTTATTCGCGGGCTGGCGGAGCATGGCGGCCACGACCAGGTCGTTGCCCTCACCCCCGGTCGGGTGCGCAGCTACTACGCCCCCGACCAGCTTCTCTATGCCGGCGCACCGGCAGCCGCCGGGCTGGCTGGCGCCGCCGCCCTCTCCCCGGGCGACGCCCAGGCCGCACCCTCATCCTCTGGAGCTTCCCCCATGGCAGCCGGCGCGCGCGCCTTCAGCTTCATGCCCGATTTCGATGCGGCTTTCGGGCGACCGCGCAGCGAGGATGCCGGGTCGATGTCGCTCGCCGATCAGCTCTCGCTCGCCCGCGGCATGCAGGCCCTCGCCGGCCGGACGCCCGCGCAGGCGACGCCCGCCCCTGCCGAGGCGCCGCAGTCCGAGCCCGCGCCGGTCGCCCCCTTCAGCTTTGCTGGCCTGGCGCCCCGGGCATCGGCCCCGGCCGCCACGCAATCCGGGTTCGGCCCGGGCTCGGTCGGCGCTGGCCTGCCGCTCCCACCGCAGGAGCCCGCTTCGACCGCGAGCGTTCCGCGTCCGGTCGCGCCCGCCCGCGCTGCTCCGACGCCCTCCCCGTCCGCCGCCATGACGAACGCGCCCCTCCCGCCCCCGCGGCCGCCCGAGTTCGGCAGCAGCGCGGACCCGGGCCAGCCGCTCGACATCCGGCCGCCGGCGCAGGCCGCGGCGCCCTCTGCCGCCGAACCCTCGACCTGGGACAAGGTCTCAGGCTGGATCGGCAACAACTCGGACATGCTGATCGGCATCGGCACAGGGCTGATGTCGACGCCCGGGATCACCCGCGGGTTTGCGACCGGCGTGCAGAACGGCGTCGCGATGCAGAACGCCTCCGCCGCCCAGGGTCTCGCCCGGGCGAAGCAGGCCGTCGAGATGCAGAAGCTCCAGCAGGGGCAGCGCAGCCTCACGGCGAACGCGCAGTTCGCCAAGAACCACTTCGCCAAGCTCGGCACGCCGATCAGCGACGACTTCGCCATGTCGGTCGGATCGACCCCGGAGGTGTTCAACAAGATCCTGACGGGCCAGTTCGTGGCCCCCGAGGGCTACAACCGGGGCGCCGACGGGGCGCTGGTCCCGGTCCAGGGTGGCGACAAGGACCCGGCGACCATCCAGGCCCGCGCGCAGGCGCAGGCCGCAGGCACCGCCGCCGGCAAGCCGGAGAACGACGACGCTGTGAAGCGGGAGCAGCGCCGCCAGGGCGTCCTCGGTGCCGGCCAGGACCCGAACGACCCTCGCTATCGCGACTATATCCTGTCGGGCTCGCTTCCGAAGGAGAACCAGCAGGCGCTCACCGCTGCCGACAAGCAGGCGATCCGCGAAGGCGAGGACAGCATCCTGTCCCACCAGACCGCGCTCAACTCCCTCAACCGGGCGCTGGGTCTGAGCCCGAAGGCCTACGAGGGCTACACCGCCGGGTCGCGCGCCTGGCTCGGATCGTCCCTGCCGGACGGCATGGTCCCGGACGCCATCGCCGATCGCGAGGGCTCGCTGGCGACTCGCGAGTTCGACAACCTGATGTCGACGCAGATGCTCGATAGCCTCAAGGCGATCTTCGGCGGCAACCCGACCGAGGGCGAGCGGGCCGCCCTGAAGGACATCCAGGGTATCTCCGGGATGCCTCGCGAACTGCGCGAGCAGGTCATCAACAACACCATCGCCAAGGTGCAGAGCCGCCTCGGGTTCGAGCAGGCCCGCGTGAACGACCTTCGCGGCGGGACCTATTACAAGCCCGGGCGAGAGACGCCGCAGGGGATGCAGACCGGCGCGCCGGCGCCCGCCCCGCAGGACGCTCCCCCGTCGGGCGGTTCGCCGCCGGCCGGCGCGGGCCGCATCTACCAGCCCAAGACGCCTGAGGACTACGCCGGCATGCCCTCGGGCTCCCGGTTCATCGATCCCCAGGGCAAGATGAGGGTGAAGCCGTGACGCAGAATTGGTGGGAGGCCGCCCCCCTGGCATCGACGGTCCCGCCTGCGAAGGGCTGGTGGGAGGATGCGCCGCTGGCGACCGCGGACCAGCGGGCGGGCAGGATGGCGCCGACCTCGGCGCCGGACCCGATCCGCACCCAGGTGCGAGGTGAGATCGATGCGCAGCGGGCCGCCGGCCTGGAGCGCCGCGCCGGCACAGCCCGGCAATGGCTCCAGGGCGCATCTCTCGGCACCGCAGACGAGGTTCTGGCCGGGCTCATGACGCCCGTGGAGATGGTGAAGCGCGGCACGCTCGACCCGCGTGAGGGTTACGCCTACGCCAAGGCGCGCGAGGATCTGGAACTCGAGGACGGGCGCCGCGACAATGGCGGCCTCGGCACGGCCATGGAGCTTGCCGGCAACGTGGGTGCGGGCGCGGGTCTCGCGAAGGCCGGGGTCACCGCCATCCCGGCGGCGCAGGCGCGACTCGGCAGTCTCGGCGGCGCGGCGGCGGGCGGGGCAATCGATGGCCTCGCCCTCGGCGCCGTGTCGGGCGCAGCCGAGGGCGACGGCGTCGGTCGGCTGGCTGAGGCTGGCAAGGGGGCGGCCGTCGGCGCGGCCCTCGGTGGCGCCTTGCCGCTCGCGGGCGCTGCGCTGGGCACCGTGGCGGGCCCGATCCTCTCGAACATCACGGCCCGCGTCGATCCAGCCGGATACGCCGAGCGCCAGGTCGGCCGTGCGGCGGCGCGCTCCGGCCAGACCCCGGAACAGATCGCCGACCGGATCGGCCAAGCGGCGGCCGATGGTCAGGGCGAATACCGGCTTCTTGATGCCCTCGGCTACGACGGGGCCCGGCTTGGTGCCGTTGTGTCCAAAAACCCGGGCCAAGGGCGCACCGACCTGCGCGAATTCCTGAACGACCGCCAGGGCGGGCAGGCCCGGCGCATCGGCGAGGCTGTCACGGAAGCATTCGAGGCGCCGCAGACCGCGCGCGGCCAGACCGGGGACCTCTATTCCTGGGCCCGCGACGCCTCGGAGCCGTTCTACGAGAAGGCGCTGTCGCAGGCGCCCGTCTGGTCGGATCGGCTGAATGAATTCCTGAAGGACCCGATCACCAAACAGGGCATCCGCCGGGGCATCGAGATCCAGCGCCTGGAGTCTCTCGCGGCCGGCAAGAAGTTCGACCCCTTCGACATCGTGGAGCGCTTCGACGAACTCGGGGAGCCAGTGCTGCTGCAGGTGCCGAACATGCGCACCGTCAACGTCATCAAGAAGGGCATCGACGACATCCTGGAGCAGTACCGCGACAAGGTGACGGGCCGGCTCGTTCTCGACGAGAAGGGGCGCGCGATCGATCAGGTGCGGCGCGCGTTCCTCAACGAGGTCGACAACCTGAACCCCGACTTCGCGAAAGCCCGCGCGATGTATGCCGGCCCGATGGAGATCAAGGACGCGGTCGCGATGGGGCGCCAGGCGGGTGCCGGGCGGGCGCGGGCGGCCGACAATATCGCGCAATTCGAGGGTATGAGCGAGCCCGCCAAGCAAGGGTTTCGCGTCGGCTACGCGGATCCGGTGCTTGGCCGGGTCGAGCGCGCCGCGGAAGGCGTGAACAAGGCGCGCCAGTTCGGCTCCGATGCGGCGCAGGCGGAACTTCAGGCCTTCACCCGCCCCGACAAGGTCGAGGCGCTGACGCGGCAGCTCGGGCGCGAGAACGAGATGTTCGCCAACCGAGCGGAGGCGCTGGGCAACTCGAAGACCGCCGAAAACTTGGCGGACAACGCCGATGTCGGGGTGGATGCCGGCCTTCTGGCGAAGCTCCTGGCCGGCAACTTCGGCGGCGCGATGCGGGACACCCTCGCCCGCGGCGCTGCCAGCCTCAACGGCAACACCGAGGCGGTACGGCAGAACCTTGCCCGCCTGCTGATGGAGGGGCGGCGCAACGAAGCGCTGACGTTGCTGCTGCGGCTCGGGCAGCAGGAAGCCGGCCGGACGCAGAGAGGCGCACAGATCGGCCGCGGCATCATCTCGGCGGCGGTGCCGGCGGTGGCGCGAGCCCAAGCAGACGATCGATCACGGGATCGACGATAGGGTGGAGGAGCTTTCCACCCTCGGCGTAATAGATGTGCGTGAGCACGAGCGATGCGATGAGGATGGCGAGCCTCATCACGCCACCGTCGGCGAAGAGGGATTCAGGGGTGGGGCCGTCTTCCATCCCTCACTTTTCCAGGCAAGGGAATGCATTTTTCAGCGCTCTGAGCATTGTGTATCCAGCAAAGGCATTACGTAGATCCGGCTGTCTTTCGACCTCTCGACGCAAGATTGAAACGTATTGTTCTTTTGTGATGGCTAAATTTAGCGGCGGGCAATATGGATACTGCCGCTTGTCTTTTACAACAGAGACTGTCCATTCAATCCCCTCGACTAGCCCAACGAAGTAGGCTGCCACAGCAGGATCATCTGGGTTGTCGAGGACGAACCCGGTCTTCTGGTCGGCCATGGCCTGCGAGGGCGCGATTGGCAGCAGGAGGGCCATGGCGATCCAAGGCCAGAGGTGGTCGGCGGAGCGCATCACTCACCGTATCCGCAAGGCGGCCCGCTGTCCAAACTGGACGCCCAGTGATAGGGTCGGCCTAACGAAGCCGCCCCACTCATAGATCCGGACATGACCGAGCCTACGCCGAGCACCCCCGACCTGCTGATGGCGATGCTGTCGGCGCTGCCGTCCGACCTGCTTTCGCGGGCGCGGCAGGCTGCGTGGGATCGCGAGTATGCCGAAGAGCGCCGCCGAGAAGCGCGAGAGATCGCAGATGCGGAACTCGGCGCTCGGCTGGATGTCATGATGCGTCAATCTTCGGAATATAGTGCCCGGAAAGATTAATCAGAATTTTTGCTCGTCTTTCAAGCTCTCCGGCGGCAACTTTGAGAGCGTCTTTCTTTGATTTGGCGCCATTGAATGGAATAATCATTTCGACGCCAGCCATATTAAAAGCGATCTCGCCATCCATCACGGCTGTACCGTCATCGTCGAAGCGAGCCGTCGTATTGATGAAGCGCGCGTTGTCGTCGGTGATCTTGATGGGTGGCATCGCTAGTCCTCAGCACTTGGGTTTGGCGCGACGCTAGGCGCGAAGTCGACCAGATCCACGTGTACCCATCACCACATCAAGACCGCGCTTGATGATGTAGCGGAGCGCATCGACCCGGCTTGGCTTAGGCTCCGGTAGCCTTGATATATAATCGTCTAGATTTGTTAGATATTCTCCAGGAATAATCTTGGCGATATCCTCTTGACCATGGAGAGATATAAGGTGAGATTTTATAAAGTATAAATCGTTTTTTATACCAGCAAGCATGTCCTCTTGAAACTCATCTGCTTCTTTAGGGCCCACATCCCGCAGGGCGGCGTCCAAGAGCGCAACCACTTCCGCGTTGACCGACCGCTTGTTCGCTGCCGCTGCCGCGGCCAGCCGATCGCGCATCCCGTCCGGCAGCCGGACGATGATCTTGTCGAGGGTTCGGCTGTAGGCCTTGTCGCTCATGCCACAGACCTACCGGAAAAGGTCGGCACGCGAAATTATGGCCATATGGCCAACATCATCGTTGCCCTGCCAAGTGACATATGGCTAGATGGCCATATCGCAGCACTAGGAGGTGCCAATGCACAACCCTTATGCCCGACGCAAGCAGACGTCGGGGCAGTCGCAGCGCGTCGTGATCCTTGTTCCGACCGAGGAGCTTAAGGCGATTGATGCCTGGGGCGTTCCCGCCGGAATGGACTCGCGCACCGCAGCCTTTCGCGCACTCCTCAAGAAGGGATTGGAAGCAGCAGCGAGAGAGCGGGAGTCTTCTCATGTCGCAGCCTGACCGAGCGCATTCAGATCGACCGAAGGTCGAGTATCACGGCGAAGCGCGACTCGGCATCGATGTATCTGTGGAGTGCGCGGTACTGGCTGGCGGCCGACGGGGCTACGTGATGCGCAGCCTGCGACAGGCCATTGGGATGCGGACCAACACGCCTGTTCCTGCTTTCGAGCGGTTTTGCGCCGAAATCGCTCCTAAATCACTGAGTATAATGACAAATACCAGTTCCTGCTTTGAGGTTCAGATGCCTCACGGCGCGACTGGCATCTGGGTAGAGGCTGGCATCCTGAAGGATCTGGCCGGCGGCGTGATCCGCGCCGCCCTGGCGAACAAGCTGCGCGCGAACCGGCGGCATCTCGTGGAGCCCTGCCTTGCGATCATGGAGGCTCTTGCCGTCACGGGCGAGATCGCCCTCATCGACGAGGCGACCGGGTACCAGCACCACCGCGAGCCTGCTGCCCTCCAAGATCTCTTCGCTCGGCTCATCAGCAAGACCGCAGCGGACTGGAAGCAGCGCTTCCACCCCGATTACTACCGGGCGCTATGTCGTTTGTTCGGGTTCCCGTATGGCGACAAGCATCGTCCCCTGCCTGGCATCATTGGACAAATCACGGAGCGCTACGTCTACCTAGCGGTCTTTCCGAAGGAGATCGTCGACGAAATCAAGGCGCGGCGCTCGTCCGGGAAACTGCATCAGTGGCTCACCGACGGCGAAGGCCTCAATCTGCTGATCGAACAAATTAAGAAGGTGACGACGATCGCGGACTCTTCGGTCGACTACCGCGACTTTGATGCGCGGTGCTCTCAGGCATGCCATCGGCCGGGGCAGCAACTGTCAATCATCTACCCCAAACAAGGCGCACGCTGATGATGAAGACTCTTGATGCTGGCGAGATAGGCGAAGTCGCCGGCGCAATAGCACTGGCGATCGTGGAAACGGTCGGCAGCGAGCGCGCTGAAGAGGTGATTGACCGCTGGAACGAGCTTCGTTCTCTCGCGGCCCTTGGCCTCACCGTCAATGCCGCCGCCCGCGAAGCCTTGCGCGCGGCGATCAATGAATCGGCTCGCTCATGACGACCGACGAAGCCCGCGCGCTGTCCGCCGAAGAGAAGCTTGCTCTGGTCGAAGAGGCCGAAGCGCTGTGGGGCACCGCTGCCGCCCAGAGCCTCGCCGACGAGATCGGCGCTGTCTGGCCCACCCAATCCGAAACGCGCCACTAGAACGAAGCGGCCTCGGCAGGTGCTGCAAACACCCCCGAGGCCATCACCCGAGCCCAAGGATGCGACCATGGAACAGGCTGTCACGGCATATAGCACGTCCGCTCTCTCTGCGGCAGACCTCAACACCACAATCAACTGCGAGCCGCGGATCATGGATATCCGGCTGGCGGAGGTGTTGGGCTTCGTGGATCGGCATAAAATCCGCACGCTGATCCGCCGCCACGTCGAGGTTCTCGCCACGTTCGGGGAGGTTTCCGCCGAGCGGCGGAAACCCTCCGCGGCAGGCGGGCGCCCTGGGCAAACCTACTGGCTCTCGAAGAAGCAAGCCCTCTTCATCACCGCAAAATCCGACACCGAGCGCGCCGCCTTGGTAACGGTGCAGATGGTCGAGGTGTTCGACGCGGTAACCTCGGGCGCTACCCCGCCCGTCACCGTGAAGGCCCACCGCCGCGCCCGGCCGAAGCCCGCGCTCCCCGCACCGACCGCGCGCCCCAAGCCCTTCGAGCCCGGCTCCGACCTCCTCCGCGATCTCGCCTGTGCGGTGATGACGGCGCGGGTCCGCATCCAGGACGGCGAGGCAGTCGATCCGCTCCGGGCCCTGGAGGACGTGCTGAAGGACCGGATCGCGAAGAACGAGGGCCGGACGACGAGCGGTAAGCAACTCGGCGACTGGGACAGCGGGCGGATCACCGGCTTCTGCAACATCGCCGGGCCGGCCTGCCACTGACGCGCCCTTGACCCGACGGGCAAAAACCCCGAAATCTCCATCGTCCCCAGGCGTGCGCGCCGGGACCTGCAAGGCCGTCCCTCGGGGCGGCCTTCGTTGTTTCAGGATCCGACATGGCCGAGATCTCCGACCGCGAAGCGCTGATCGCCAGCGCTGAGCGCATGGGGCTGCCCCCCGTCCACTGGGGCGGCCTGATGAGCTACGAGAGCGGCCTGAACCCGAACCGCTGGGGCGGAGCCGGGGGCCGCCATGTCGGCCTGATCCAGTTTGGTCCTGCCGAGCAGAAGGCGTTCGGCGTCACGGGCAACGAGACCTTCCAGGAGCAGCTTCCGAAGGCCGAGGCATTCATGCTCTCGCGCGGCTACCAACCGGGCATGGGCCTCATGCAGGCCTACTCGACCGTGAACGCTGGCTCGCCTGGACGCCTCAACGCCTCGGATGCCAAGAACGGCGGCATGCCGGGCACGGTCGCCGACAAGGTCAACAACCAGTTCGGCCCCCACTTCAAGCGCGCGGCAGCCTTCCTCGGCGGCGACTTCACGCCCACCATGCCCGCCGGCACCAACGACGCGGCGCCATCGGCCCCGTTCGGCTTCCACCCGCCCCCGGCCGGCGGCGACACCGCGGCTCCCCAGACACCTGCGGCCGCCCCCGACGACACCGCCGACATCGCGGCGATCCTGCGCACGCTGATGCCGCGCCAGCAGGAGCAACCCGCGGCCGCCCCGCAGGAGGCTCCCGCCGCGGCGCCCATGCCGATGCCCGAACCCATGGCAGCGCCGCAGTTCGACGCGGCCAAAGCCTTCGCGCTCCTGCCCGCCACGGCCCGCCGCCGGGCCTGACCCGCCCCACATCTCGCCCGCCCGACCTGGAGCCCTCCGGCTCTCGGAACGGCGGCGCTCGCCTCGAGCCCGCCCATGAACGTCTACAGCTGGTCCACGGACCCCGACAGCAACGACCTGATCGACCCGCCCATCCGTTGGCCGGAGGGGCAAGATCCTAAATCCGTGAACGACTCGGCACGCGCCATGATGGCGGCCATCGCGTGCCTGCTGCGCGACACGAACGGGTCGCTGTCGGCCTCCGGCACCAACACCTATGCGCTTGCCCTCAACCAGACCATCGGCGACCTGAGCCGACCGTTCGAGGTCGCGTTCTTCGTGGACGCCGAGAATACGACGGGATCGCCCACCCTCGCGGTGAACGGGACACAGCCCCGTCTCATCCTTCGGCGGTTCGGGGTCGGGCTCGGTCCGGGCGACCTGACCCCCGATACCCTCTATCGCGCAATCTACGTGCCGCGGATCGGCGCCTACGTCCTGATCTCGCCGGAGATCGCCAGCCCGGGCACGATCCGCCCGCAGGCCGGGCCGGCCGTCGAGCCGGGCTGGCTGCCCTGCGATGGCCGCACGCTGTCCCGAACGACCTATGACGCACTGTTTTTCCGGATTGGTGGGTTCTACGGCGCGGATGATGCTGCGGGCACCTTCAAAATCCCCGATTTGCGCGGACGGACGCTGTTCGGGGTCGACGGCGGGGCAAACGGCAGCGCCAACCGCCTGACCGGAGCCGGCGGCCTCGGCGGCGGCCTCGGCAACAGCGGCGGCTCCGAAACGGTAACGCTCGCTCCAGGCCAGATGCCGAGCCACAGCCACACCGGCACCGCGCAGGCGGGTGGTGGGACGGGGGCCAGCACAACCGGACCGGCCGGCGACCACGATCACGGTGGGCAGGTCGGGGCCGCAGGTGCGCACGGGCACGGCGTCACCATCGACTCGGGCGGCGCGCATGGTCACAGCGGCACGGCCAACACCGCCGGCGGCGAAGCCCGAAAGTTTTCGTTTGCCGCCGGCGGCCTCACCCCGGGCGGAGCGGCGCAGTACGTGGCCGACATCAACGCCGAGAACGTCTTCGAGAACAAACGCCAGACCTCCGGCGACCCTGGCCATCAGCATAGCGTATCGATCCCGTCGGGCGGCGAGCACGCACATACCGGCTCCGTCACCCAAGCCAACGATCACCAGCACGGCATTTCTGGGTCGGGCACACACACCCACCCGGTTCCGGCCGTTCCCGCCCATACCCACATCCTGTCGATCGACAGTGCTGGCAACGACCAGGCGCATTCGAACGTGCCGCCCGGCCTCGTCGTGCAGTTCGTCATCAAGACCTGACCCCACACTGGAGAACCCCTCGATGGGAGTCCTCGACTGGGTAACGGCACCCGCGCGCAACGCGGATGTCGACCCGGCCGTTCGCGCTGCGGACGGCACTTCCGCCCGCGACCTGCCCTCCGCCTTGCGTGGTGTCATGGCGGCCTCGGCGGCCCTCGCTGCCGACCAGGGCGGGGCCCTGCGCAGCGGCGGCGTCGGCAACAGCTACGTCGTGAACACGGCGTCGGGTATCCGCACGCCGCGGCGCGGTATCTCGATCCTTGTCGAGATCGACCGCGCCAATACCGACGCGGTCACCCTCAACGTGGACGGCACTGGTCCCCGCCCCTGGCTCGACCAGAGCGGCGCGCAGTTCCCCGTCGGCTCCCTTCAGCCATCGGCGCTCGTGCGCGCGACCTGGAGCGAGGCGCGCAACGGGTGGGTCTCCGACCTGATCGGCGGTCTGACCGTCGCCGCCTTCGATGTGGTGATGCGGTTGTGGTGGGCGAGCCTGCCGACCGACCCCCGCGGCCTCGGCCCGGCTGCTCCCTGGCGCAACGGCGATATCGTCGCCTGGACCACCACCACGAACCCGGGCTTCACGATCGACAGCCCTGCCGGCCGCCGCCTGGCGCTGCGACTGATCTCGGAGGCGCTGCCGACGTCACCCGACGGCCTCGACCCGGGCGATGCCTGGATGAACGGCGGCTCAATCGCCTTCGTGCCCAACGCCTGATCGGAGTTCTGGAATGCGCGCCCTCCGCGCGGCCCTCGCCGCGACCACCCTTATCGCAGCCCCTGCGGCTCATGCCCTCGACCCCGGCGACCGGCCGAGCACGAGCCGCGACCCGTCGACCAACTTCAACAAGCTCGGCGCCAGCACCTTCAAGGTGCCGACCGCCGATAGCATGATGATCGGACAGGCGCCGCTGTCGACGCTGGTGCCGCTCTCGATCACGCAGTACGGCGTGCGCTCCGGGCAGAATGCAACGTCCGCGCTCCAGCAGGCTCTCAACGACTGCGCGACGACCGGACGACCCGTATACTTTCCGGCGGGAACATGGACATTCACCGGGACGTCATTATTCCCGACCGGAAGCAACACCTGTCCTGGCGTGGTCGGCGAGGGTGCGCAGACACTACTCGTCCTCCTCAATTACAATGGCCCGATTATTCGGGCGACTGTCCAGCCGGGCGTGCCGCAAACCGGGAAGACCGTCCAGGGGCTCAACGTCCAGGCCCAGTGGCCCACCTCCACGCCGGCCTACGATCAGACCGCGCTCATTGAGATCGTCGGCGACTCCGTGGGGTGGAGCTACAGCAAATTTTCCGATCTCGGCGGCTACGCGATCAAGAATATCGTGCGGATCGGCACTGAGTCCGCCGTAACGTCCGGCGACGGCAAGGAGAGCCACTCCGGCTGGAATAGCTTCACCGGCCTCTACGGCGGTGTCGGGTCCCAGGGCATCCAGCCGACCGACCTCGTACTATTCACCAAAGGCTCTTCAACGGGCAATACGCTGGCGGATTTGCGCGGCGGCGGCACCCGGTCGATGTTTCGCTGCGAGGGCGCCGGCTACGTCTGCGGCGATATCGTGGTCTCCGGGACGCAGTCCGGCACCGGGCGCATCCTGTCGCTCGGCCCTGACACGACCTACAATCGCAACATCGCGATCGACGCCCAGGTTGATGCCGGCTCGATCGAGGCCATCCAGTGGGATGGCGGCGCGCTGCCGCCCTCACGCCTGAAGCTGAAGGGGTCATTCGGTGGGTCAGCCCCCTGGGCCAGCATCCCGCCCGTCAAGCACTCCGACATCCAGGACCTCGGCGGGTCTGGCTGGACGGCCGGGGGGCGTGTCGCGAATTACACCACCACTCCGGGCGCGCACACTGTCGAGCTGTGGAAGGTAACGCTCGCCCCCAACACGCTGACACGGCTTGAGGTGTCCCTGACCGGCCTCGTCGGTGGTGTGGACGGCGGTGGCACGGTGCAAACCTTCGATGCGGCCTGCTCCTATAACGCAGTCGGCCAGGTCGCCGCGCAGGCGCCGGTCAAGGTCACCCCGAACAACCCGAGCATCCCGGCGGGGTGGCTCGCCATGACGACGGCGGTCAGCGTCGTGTCGGGCCGCTGCCTCGTCGTCGTGTCGGGCACGTGGACGGATGCCAGCACCGACACCGCGCTCGACTCCAACATTGTCGCCCGGCACGGCGCGTTCAAGGTGAACCGCGGCGCCAACGTCGCCTTCTGACGCTCGCCTCGCCATGCATGCCCTGATGCTCGCCGCGCTCCTGTGCGGTGGGGCCGCCGACGGCTGCGGAGGCGCCCCCTTTTGACCCGCCGGGCGATGCCCGGGTCGGGCTGCTGATCCCCCTCTCGCTGAACCCCAGGATCGTCATGGACAAGACCGTGCCCGCCGGCGCGGCGCTGCTGCTCGACTTCATCGCCTCGAAAGAGGCGCCGATGGGCTACGGCACCGTCTACGGCAACAACCAGGCGAAGCTGCCCAAGCCGCTCACCAGCATGACGCTGGCCGAGGTGATCGCCGCCGGCCCGGGCTGGACCCGGGCATTCGGCTCCTCGGCGTGCGGCCGCTACCAGTTCATGAAGGCAACGCTCGAGGGCCTGCGTGACGAGCTCAAGCTGACCGGCCGGGAGGTGTTCGGCCCCGACCTGCAGGACCGGCTCGGCTATCACCTGCTGAAGCGCCGCGGCTACGAGGCGTTCATGGCCGGGTCGCTCTCGACGGCAAACTTCGGGCTGCGCATCGCCCAGGAGTGGGCCTCGTTCCCGGTGCTCGCCGCGACCAGGGGCCAGAAGCGGGCCGTCTTGCGCGGGCAGAGCTATTACGCCGGCGACGGGCTCAACAAGTCGCTGGTCTCGGCCGACGCCGTCGAGGTCGCCCTGAGCAAGGCGCGGCAAGCGGGCAACGCAGTTCCGGCGCCGGCCTTGCCGGCGGTCGCGGTCGCACCGCCGCCCTCGGTCCCGAACATCACTCCAGCCCCCAAGCCCGCCCCCACCGGCGGGCTTTCTTCTGCGCCCTCCCCGGCTCCCGCTGGCGGACTCCTCTCCCGCATCGCCGCGCGCCTGCGCGCCGCCTACCCCGTGAAGGGCTGACCATGGCCGCTGGCATCATCGGTGCGATCACCGCCGCGCCCGAGCTCCTGAAGGGCATCACCGATCTCGTCGAGCGGTTCGTGCCGGACCCGGCGCAGAAGGCGCAGGCCGCGCTCGACCTCCAGAAGCTCGTCACCGACCGCGAGGTGGCTGCGATCCAGGCGGCGGCCGACGTTGCCAAGGCGCAGATCGGCGTCAACACGGCGGAGGCTCAGGGTAACGACCGGTTCTCGGCGCGATGGCGACCGGCGTGCGGCTGGGTCTGCGTCGCGGGCCTCGCCTACCAGTTCGTCGTCGGGCCGATCCTCACCTGGGCGACCGGCATCCTCGGCGTGATGATCGGTGCCGCGATCCCGGCTGCCCCGACGCTCCCGGGCGAAGCGCTGATGACGCTCCTGTTCGGCATGCTCGGACTGGGCGCGCAGCGCACCATCGAGCGCACTCAGGGTGTCCCCGGCGCGATGCCGGGCGGCGTGAAGCAGTAATCCCTCGCACGCCGGCTCAACCCGGCGCGCCTCCGGCCGAAAGGGCCCACATCACCATGTCCACCGCCGAGCCCGCCGAGGGCGCCATCATCCTGCCCAAGCGGGCCCCGCTCTGGGCGGCGCTCGGCGTCATCGGGAGTCTGATCGTCGGCGGTGCGACGCAGCTCATTGGCGGCGCATCCTACGTCGCGAAGATCGACGGTCGGTTCGAGAGCCTGGCCGAGTCCGACTCCCGGATTACCAAGCGGTCGGACGAGCGCTACGCCGCGATCGTCGATCGCCTTGCATCGCTCGAGAAGGATCGCAACGACACCTCCGGTCGGCTGATCCGCCTCGAGGAGCAGTTGCGCATGTCGGTCGACCTGCTGCGAGAGATCCGGGAGAGCATGCGGACGCCGCCGCGGCGCTGATCGCCCCCCCCGTTAACATCCGTCAACGCGCCCCGGGCTCCGGCTCGGGGCGCTTTTCTGCGTCTGGATCCAGCATCGTGCGGAACGGCTTGGACTCCATCTTCCATCCGGTCTCGGCCTCGAGGCGGGCGTAATGGGCCTGCATATCCATCATCACGCCGACGCGCTTGCCGCCGCAGGACGAGCAGCGGAGGCGGAGCGCGATGTCCGGGAACGGCAGATCGTCCGGGAACCGATCGGTGCTGATGACGACGTGCCGCTGGCAGCCGTGGCAGGTGACGGCCGCGGTGAAATCGCCTTGGGCCCGCATGTCGCCCACGGTCGGCGGCGTGGTCTCTCGGCCGGTCTCGTCGTAGGCCCGGCGGGGGTTGCGGCCGCGCTTCACCCCGCGTCCCCGCCGTTCATCTCCACGAAGGCCCGGGCCCGATCATAGGCCGACCGGATCAACCCCGCCTCGAGCGGGTCCGTCATGTCGAGGTCTTCCCAGGTGGGCCACCATGTCACCCGCTCCCGTGCATGCTCGTGCAGCTCGCGCGCGATCACGTCGAGGGGTTGGGGGTCGGTGGGAGGGTGGGTCACGGCTTGGCCGCCTCCCAGATTGGAACCTGCCCCGGCATCTTCACGGGCTCGTGTCGGTAGGCGGTCCACCGCCCGAGCTTGATCCACTCGGCCGTGACCTCGTGGATTTCGACCGAGAGGGTCACGAGGATCCCGCTGTAGTCCCCGCGGATCGTGCCGAGCTCCGGGTGGACGCCGAACAGTCGCAGCGTGTCCCAGCCGGCCTCGTGCGCCTGCATCCCCCACCGCTCGACGAACTCGCCGCACAGCCGGTGCGTCTCGCGCCACTCGTCCGGGCGCAGCCCGCGGCACGGGACGACGCCCGGGGAGAGGCTGGCGAGGCCGCGGGACCAGGAGAGGACGGTGTCGGGGAGGGTCATCATGCTGTGCCGGATTTTGTGCGGACCCCGGATTTGAGCACCGGGGCCCGGCTGCCTCCCTTCGAAGGAAGAGAGGAACGTCTGCGGAACAGAATGTGCCGGATTTCGTGCCGACGGGATAGGGCCTTAGATGCGTATAATGACGCTTCTGACGGGCTTAATCTGTCGATTTTCCAGTGGTTTAGCTGGTGCCGGCGGAGGGGATCGAACCCCCGACCTTCGGTTTACAAAACCGCTGCACTACCGCTGTGCTACACCGGCTGGGTGGACGCAAATATCTGCCATGGCTGGCAAATCGCGCGCATCCGGGGCGACATAAACCGCGTTTGCGCGCATCTCGTCAAGGCACAAAACTCGGGTCGGCGACCGGCCTAGCCGCCGGGCGTCTCGCCCGTCTCCGCACCGGAGGCGGCCCTGAGGGCGAGGCGGCCCGGCCCGGACAGCCGGCGGTCGGCCGCCTCGCGCATCAGGAGGTGGGCCTGCTCCGTCAGGGCGTGGCCGATATCGGACATCCTGTCCGCCGTCTCCTCGGGCAGGTTGGTCGCGCGGCGGGAGAGCTCAACGAGGGGTTCCATCTGCTCGACGATGAGACCGAGGGCCCGGACGAGCCCGGGCAGCATCGCGGCGACGTCGTCGATCGACGGGAGGGGACGCTGGGTCATAAGCCGAACACCGAATTGCCGGGAACTCTTATACGGACGGTCGAAAGGAAACGACCTCTGGTATCGCTCTGGAACATAGTCCGATTTTCTTTATCGACGAATATTCGAGACGGCTCGATGCCTCGGCATCTTGGCCATCGGTGTTACGAGGCGTAGCGTGGGGTGCGGTCCCGACGCCTCGGCAGGGTGTGGGGCCGCACGTCGTAGGCCGTGCCGGCGAGCCCGAAGGCGCGGCGCGTCGCCTCGGCGGTGCGGGGCGTCCAGATCGCGTGGATCGGGACCAGCGGCTGCCCGTCATAACGGGTCGGGAGCGCCAGGGGCTCGACCTCCCAGCCCATGGTGACGAGCGTGGTGATCATCGCCGGATGGACCTGGGCGAGGTAGCCGGTCAGACCGAGGATCGGCGTCAGCTCGGTGACGGCGAGGAGCTGCCGGCCGGCATTCGGATCGACCGCCGCGCCGTCGGGCCGGCGCCAGGGCGCGGCGGCCCAGCGGGTCCATTCGTGGATATGCGGCCCTGTCGGCGCCGGCCGGCCCTGCAACAGTTCCGGGTAGACGTGGCTCTGGACGTGCGGCCGGGTCGTCGGAAGCAGGCGGGAATACGAGACGACGGCGTCGCCCTCGAGGACTGCGACGTGGATGCTGCCCGGTCCGTCGAACCGATCGATGTCGCGGCCGTCCGGCCTGCGGCACGCCTCCCATTTCTGGATGTCGACGAAGACGCGATGCCGAAACCGGTACATGGCATCCAGGAGACGGGCGCTGCGATGATGGTTTTCCGAGTCCACGACAGCGATCACGTCCGCCCCTCCTCACCGGAGCGGAGTACGGTATTGGCCGACGGTGGCGATACCCCGTGATTCTACGGTTGCGGGACCGATCGACGATCCACTCGCGCGAGGAGGTCCATCACTCGCCGATCACCTTCAGTCGATGATCCCCATCAATCGATGATCCCCATCAATCGATAATTCCTTGGCGCAGGGCCTGCGCCACGAGATGGGCGCGGTTGGTCGCCCCCAGCTTCTGCGCCGCCGTGTTCAGGTAGCTCTCGACGGTGCGGTGGGACAGCGACAGGATCTCGGAGGTTTCCCAGCCGGTCTTGCCGGCGGCGGCCCACTTGATGCACTCGATCTCCCGCGGCGAGCAATGCGGCGATCCCGGCGGGAGCGCACGCCGCCGCGACGGGGCCGGGGCCCGGAGGGCGAGGTCCTGCACGGCGAGGTCGGCGTAGATGCCCAGCATGTGCAGTCCGGACAGGGCCTGGTCGGGAAGGTCGAGACGCGCACCGCCAAAGGAGACGATCCGCGTGCAGGTCAGGTCCTGGATCGGGATGCAGTAGCCGTCGCGCAAACCGATCTCGGAGGCCTCGCCCATGATGGTCCGGGCCAGGCGCTCGTCGCGGCCGACGGGCGCGTCCGACCACCGGAACAGGCCGTTCACCCGCCGCGTATGGGCGACGACGGGATCGTGGTGGATGTAGCCGCACTCCTCGTAGCGCTCGGACCATTGCGCCGGCAGCCGCCCGAGCGTCAGCCGATCCTGAAGGTTGTCCTGGGATCGCAGCGGCGCGGCGGCGATGACGAACGTCTCGTATCCGAAGATCTCGGAAGCACCCGCGAGTATCGCGCAGACCTGATCGGCATCGGAACTTGTCTTGATCTCCGACAGCAGGTCGAAACTGACCTGGGTGAAATTGGTCATGGCCCCCGGTGCCTTGATTATGGCCTGCTGCGAAAATATGATATGCGCTTACGTTGCGCCATATTTTATCGACAGCGGGATGTTAGCATATTGCCGCGGGGAATGGAAAAATTGATCGACGATCATGTATTTTTTGACGATACCGCAGCGAAACGCGCCATCGGCAGGAAAATTCGGGCAGTCCGGCTGGAACGGGGATTGTCGCGGCTGAAGCTCGGCGATCTGGTCGGCGTGTCGGATCACCAGATCATGAAATACGAGCTCGGCCAGGACCATGTCAGCGCAGGGCTGCTGTGGAAGATCTGTTCGATCCTGCGCTGTCCGATCGATTCCGTCTTCGTTCTCACGGAGCCCGGACGGACCGCGCCGGAACCCGCGCAGGACGATGCGCCGCTGCCGGACGAGGAGGCGATCCTGGCCGCCTTCCGGCGGATCACCGCACCCGAGGTCCGGATGCGGGTGGCGCGGCTGATCCTGTCCCTCGCGCAGGCCGAGCGGGACGGATAGGAGGGGTGAGCGCGTCCCGGCAAGCGCCGCCGGAAGTGGGGTCGCCGGAAGGAGCATCGCCAGGGGGAGTGTCGCCGACGACGATCCTCCCGGCGACGTGCCCCCCGACGTCCTGCCCCCGACGACCTGCCCCCCGACGACCTGACCCGATCGGTCGGTCTCAGCCGGCGCGCCGCCGATCCGCGAGGAGGTCGTCCCGGATCACCGGGGCCTCGCTGCCGCGCACGGTGCGCAACCGCTCCAGGGTCCGCTCGTCGAAGGCCGCGACCACCGCGACGGTCTCCTGGCTGCCGACGATCTGCGGGATGCCGAGCGGCGTGACCCGGAAATGCAGCTGCACCAGCCGCAGAAGCCACAACGGGTTCATCTCGATGACGATCCGGTCGACCCCTCCGGCGAGCCCCCACTCGACGATTCCCGTCAGCAGCGCGCTGCCGATCGGGCTCAGCATCCGGCCGCGGTCGCGATGCCCCGGCTTGACGCAGTAGCGCGTCCATTCCCAGATCTGCGGGCCCTGCGGTGCCGGCCCGTCGCAGAGTTGCGGCAGCACCTCCGTCAGCAGGTAGGGCCGGGTCGTCGGCAGCATCCGCTGATAGCCCAGCACCTCGCCCCGGTCCGTCGCCAGCATGTGCACGGCGTGCCGATCGTCGAACTGATCGATCTCGCGCCCATCCTGTCTCTCGATGTCCTTCCACCCCATCTCGTTGACGAAGACTTGATGGCGCAGGCGATAGGCCTGCTCCATCTCGGACGCGAAGTTGCGGATGTTGTCCGTATTGACGATGGAGATCATGTCTGCATTCCTGAAATGGCCACACCATTTCAGCATTCGACGGCGAGATCCGGCAGTACGCGATCGCGTACCTTGTCGTACGATATCCGATCGATCGCTGCGCGATGCGGATGTCGGCTCCGCTCAGGCGCCGCGCCGGCGCGCCGATGCGCTGTCCGGACGGCTCGGCCGACATCGCATCAGACGATCAATCCGAGCCGGATGCCCTGAGCGACGGCGTGGACCCGGCTCGACACGCCGAGCTTCGCGCGGGCATTGCGCAGATGCTTGTCCGCCCCGTGCTCGGAGATGCCCATGATCATGCCGATCTCCCACTCGCTCTTGCCCTCGGAGGCCCATTGCAGCGCCTCCTTCTCCCGCGGGGCCAGGGACACGCCCGTGCCGGGCGTTTCGCGGATCAGGAGCAGGCGGCCGAACGCATAGGTCGCGACGAGGCGCAGCATGCCCAGGTCTTCCGGGGAGATCTCCAGCTTTTCTCCCGCAAAGGAAAATCCCGCCACATCGCCCTCGATCGTCAGCAACGGGATCGTGATGCCCTGGCGCAGGCGGAAATCCGCGGCCTCATCCATGATCCGTCGGGCCGCCATGTCGGATCGACACCGGTTTTGCAGTTCGTCCCAGCGAATATCGCTCGTCTGCGTCATCAGGTGCCGGATCGCCGGGTCGCTGGCGATGTAGTTTTTCGCGAAATAGCGCTCGGTCCATTCCCGCGGCCAGAAATCGATCAGCACGTTCGACACTTGCTGCCGCCGGTCGGCGCCGGGATGCGGGATCGTTCCAGCCATGAAATTCTGTATTCCCAAACGATCGAGCAAGGGAAGCAGCTTTCGGCACACATCGCGGGGGCTATTGGCTCCATCGATGGACTTCAAGAAATCGAGAGTTGTATCCAGCTGTTTGCGTGACATATCTGCCTCTGAGCAAAGATCACGGTGCAATTCTTATAGCTGGATGCGGCAGTACATGAGTCAAATCGCGGCCCGCCCGCCGTCGGGGCCGGTCGGCCTGTCCGCAAACACTGTGCGAGGAGGGCCCCCCCGGTGACCATGCGCATCCCCGCCGGGGGGCGGGCAGCAGGCCCATCCCGATGCTGCACTGCAACATAATGCCGCGGTGTTCGACCTTGGTCCGATCCTGGCACGCGAATCGCTCGACCGGTCCGGTGCGGCGCGAGCATCCGTCCGGCCCGGACCTGCGCCCGACCCGTAGCGGCCGACGGAGGTGACATGGCGGAGTTCCTCACCGTCGCCCTGGTCTGCGCCAGCGCTCTCGCGGCACCGGATTGCTCCCGCGAGACGGCGCTCGACGTCGCGGTGGCGCCGGCTCCCTCCCCCGTCGCCTGCCTGATGCAGGGCGAGACCCTGGCGGCGCAGACCGGCCTGGTGCGCGGGCGCGAGACCTACCTGAAGGTCGCCTGCGAGCGCCGCCGCACCGCCGCGCTCAGGCCGGCGACGGGGGAGCCATAGGCCGGGACGGCGTCGACGATTGCGGCTTCGAGGATCGCTTCCTCGATGATCGTTTCCTTTGGGATCGCGTCTTGGGGATGGATGGATCGGCTCCGCCGGTCTATGGCCTCGCCTCCCGTTGCGTGGGGGACCGCGGGGTCCCACCTGCGCGGGAGGAGGCGCCTCTTCACGGCGCGCAACAGGAGCGTCGCCCCCGCCCCATGCCCATCGAAGCCGTCCCGCCGAAGACCCACCTGCCGCCGCTCGCCAAGCTCGCCCTGGAACTCGGCCCCCTGGGGGTCTTCTTCTTCGGCAACGCCTATGCCGAAAAGTTCGGCTTCGCCGCCGACCAGCGCCTGTTCGTGGCGACCGGGCTGTTCATCGTCGCGACCCTGGTGGCGCTGGCGGTCCATTACGTCTGGGTGCGGCGCCTGCCGATCATGCCGCTGGTCTCGGGCGTCGTCGTGGTGGTGTTCGGCGGCCTGACGCTGCTCCTGCGCGACGAGCTGTTCATCAAGCTCAAGCCCACCATCGTGAACAGCCTGTTCGGGGCGGTGCTGCTCGGCGGCCTCGCCTTCGGCCGGCCCCTCCTGGCCCTGGTGCTCGACAGCGTGTTCGACCTCACCCAGGAGGGCTGGCGCAAGCTCACCTTCCGTTGGGGCCTGTTCTTCTTCTTCCTCGCGGCCGTGAACGAGGTGGTGTGGCGCACCCAGACCACGGATTTCTGGGTCAGCTTCAAGGTGTTCGGCATCATGCCGATCACCATCGCCTTCGCGCTGGCCCAGACGCCGCTGCTGCTGCGCTACGAACGCAAGAAGGACGAGAGCAAGTCGGACCGGGCCTAGAGCACTTCACGATCGCGTTGCAATCGCGAAGCTCTCTAGGTCGTTGATTTTGCCGCATTTTCTGCGACGAACCGGTATCCACTTCGTCGGAAAATGCTCTAGACGAGGCGCGGTGACGCAGCCGGAACGGGTGCAGGGTATCGGCGATTCATCCCGTCATGAGCCCCGCCCCGACCGACCTCTTCGAGACAACCCTGGCCGACAAGGCTCTCGCCATCCACCGCCGCCTGTGCGGGGTCTATGGCTGCCCGATCGCCTACTTCCACGATCTCGATCCGGTGAGCGAGCTGATCTCCTCGCTCCTGTCGCATCGCACCCGCAACGCCGAGTCCGGCCGCGCCTTCAAGGCGCTGCGGGCGCGCTTCGACGACTGGGGCTCGCTCGTCGCGGCACCGACCGACGAAGTCCAGGCGCTGATTGCCGGCGTGACCTGGCCGGAACTGAAGGCGCCGCGGATCCAGGCGGTGCTGCGGGCGGTGCAGGAGCGGGCCGGCAGCCTCGATCTCGGCTTCCTGCGCGCGATGCCGGTGGCCGAGGCGCGGGCCTGGCTCGAAGAGATCCCCGGCATCGGGCCGAAGACCAGCGCGGCGGTCCTGTCGTTCAGCGTGTTGCGGATGCCGGCGCTTCCCGTCGACAGCCATCATCACCGGGTAGCGCAGCGCACCGGATTGATCGGGCCCAAGGTCGATGTCGGCCCCTCCCACGCGATCCTGCGGGCGCAGCTGCCGGCGGATTGGGACGCGCAGAAGCTCTACGACAACCACGAGGTGCTGATGCTGCACGGGCAGCGCTGCTGCTTCCACCGCAACCCGGCCTGCGGCTCTTGCGCCGTGCTCGATCTCTGCCCCACCGGACAGGCCCGGACTTCGGCGCGGGCGCCGCGGGAAACCGCCGCCCTCCACCCCTGATTCCGCGCGCTTGACCCCCTTGCTTGACCCTCTTGCCGGAACGGTCCAGAACGCCGCGCCCGCGGGATTGTGACAGCCCTCGGCCAGGGGACGACGATCACGATGCCCGCCTTCAAGGAACTGGTCTTCTCCGGCGTCCAGCCGACCGGGAACCTGCACCTCGGCAACTATCTCGGCGCGATCAAGCGCTTCGTCGCCATGCAGGCGCAGTTCGACTGCCTGTACTGCGTCGTCGACCTGCACGCGATCACGGTCTGGCAGGACCCTGCCGAGCTGACGCGGCAGATCCGCGAGGTCACCGCGGCGTTCCTGGCCGCGGGCATCGATCCGGCCCGCTCGGTGGTGTTCAACCAGAGCCAGGTGCCGCAGCACGCGGAACTGGCCTGGATCTTCAACTGCGTCGCCCGCCTCGGCTGGCTCAACCGCATGACGCAGTTCAAGGAGAAGGCCGGCAAGGACCGCGAGAATGCCAGCGTCGGACTCTATGACTATCCCGTGCTGATGGCGGCCGACATCCTGGCCTACCGCGCCACCCACGTGCCGGTGGGCGAGGACCAGAAGCAGCATCTCGAACTGACCCGCGACATCGCCCAGAAGTTCAACAACGACTTCGCCGGTGCGATCGCCGCGCAGGGCCACGGCGAGGCCTTCTTCCCGATCACCGAGCCGCTGATCGGCGGGCCGGCCGCCCGGGTGATGAGCTTGCGCGACGGCACCAAGAAGATGTCGAAGTCGGATCCCTCCGACTATTCCCGCATCAACCTCACCGACGATTCCGACGGCATCGCCACGAAGGTCCGCAAGGCCAAGACCGACGCCGAACCCCTGCCCTCCGAGATCGCCGGCCTCGAGAAGCGGCCGGAAGCCGACAACCTCGTGGGCATCTTCGCGGCGCTCAACGACGTCAGCCGCGAGGACGTGCTGCGCGAGTATGGCGGCGCCCAGTTCTCGGCCTTCAAGGGCGCGCTGGTCGACCTGGCGGTGGCCAAGCTCGGGCCGATCGGCGCAGAGATGAAGCGCCTCGTCGCCGATCCCGGCCATATCGACGCGGTGCTCGCCGACGGCGCCGCCCGGGCCGAGGCGATCGCCGCCCCCAACATCGCGGCGGTCAAGGACATCGTCGGCTTCGTGCGCCGGCGCTGACGCGCCGAAGGAGCCGTTTCAGGGATCGGACATCCTCAGGGTCATTCCGGGGCCGCGCAAGCGGGGCCCGGAATGACGAAGTAACTTCGATATTTTCTGAGTATCAGCAGACAGCTTCCGATCCGATGTCAAGCATCGGACAGTTCATCTCCAGCTTGCGCGGGCACTGCGCGAGCAAGGTGTGGCCGTACGAACCTGTGCGGGAAATTCATTCTGCGCGCACCATGCCTGCGTGCAGCCATGCACAGTCTTTCTCACATCTTGCCGCTGGATTTCAGCCGCGTGAGCCGTGATACGGCCATCTCGGCCGAATCATCCCGCTGCATCTCCTGCTCCCATTCCTCGATCATCGTCGGTCGGGAGCGCATCTTCTGCCGCAGGTTTTCTATCTCGTCGCGCAGGATGGTGTTGCGCGGAGCCGCGTCGTGCTTCCGATTCGGGGGTGATTTGCGGGGGCTCGTCATGCCGGGCATGCTCTGACGGCGTCGTTAACAGATGGTGAATTTCCGCCGGATACAGGCCCCGTGCAGGCCCCGCTCACCCGATGGTGATGGACGGCCTTGAAGCGCGGGCACGAAGGCCGATAACCCGGGACAACACGAATCCACCCCGGGAGGCGGCCCGCATGGCGATCCAGGCCCTCATCTTCGACGTCTTCGGCACCCTGCTCGACTGGCACGGCGGCGTCGCCCGGGAGGCTGAGAGGATCCTGGGCCCGTACCGACCCGACCTCGACGGCGCCGCCTTCGCCCGGGCCTGGCGCGACCGCTACCAGCCCGGCATGGAGCCGATCCGCCAGGGCGCCCGGCCCTACACCGACCTCGACACTCTCCATGCCGAGAGCCTGGAGGGCGTGCTGGCCGGGCTCACCCTCGCCGAGGCGGTGCCGGCCGAGGCGCGCCACGAGCTGGTCCTTGCCTGGCACCGGCTCGATGCCTGGCCGGAAGTGCCGGACGCGCTCGCCCGGTTGCGCGAGAAGTACCTGCTAGCCCCCTGCTCGAACGCGCATGTGCGCCTCGCCATCGCGCATGCCCGCCGCAACCGTCTGCCCTGGGACACGGTGCTCGGGGCCGAGTTCGCCCAGGACTACAAGCCGAAGCCCGCCGTCTACCTGCGCGCCGTCGAAGCGCTGCGGCTACAGCCGAACGAGGTGATGATGGTGGCGGCCCATTCCTCCGACCTCGCGGCAGCAGCGTCTTGTGGGCTCGCCACCGCCCATGTCGCCCGGCCCGGCGAGAGCGGCCCGGGCACCGGCGAGCCGGCGCCCCTGGTGCCGGTGGATGTTGCGGCGTCGGACTTGGCGGATCTGGCGCGGCAGCTCGGCTGCTAAAACCGGAAATGCTCCCCGGCCTCCAACCCGCTCACCTCATCCTGAGGTGTCAGTCCATCGAGATGGACTGACCTCGAAGGAGGGCTCCAGAAGTCGCTGCGATGCCTGGAGCCCTCCTTCGAGGTCAGCCGATCATTGATCGGCCAACACCTCAGGATGAGGTGATGGGATGGGACGCGCCGCAGCACCGAAAACTTTCTTTGTAAAACCTACCAAGCAGGTTCCGAGATCGCGGGCTTGATCAGATCCGTGGATCGACGCCGCCATGAAGAAGGGCCCGCCTCCCTTCGAGAAGGCGGGCCCTATGCCCGTCAGTTCAGCAAGGCGCGCGCCGGCCGCCGCTCGTCCGGCGAGACCGACTGGTCGCCGATGAACAGCCCGGCGGGGCCGAGGCGCACCGGCACCGTCTCGCCGTCATGGACGCGGCCGGCCAGGATCTGCTCGGCGAGCGGGTCCTGCACCGCCTTCTGGATCACGCGCTTCAACGGACGCGCGCCGTAGGCCGAGTCGTAGCCCTTCTCGGCGAGCCAGGCGCGGGCGTCGGGCTCGATGTCGAGGGTGATCTTGCGATCCTCCAGGAGCTTCGCCAGGCGCCCGAGCTGGATGTCGACGATCGCCCCCATCTCCTGCCGCTGCAGGCGGTGGAACAGGATGATCTCGTCGACCCGGTTCAGGAATTCGGGCCGGAAGTGCGAGCGGACCACGTTCATCACGTCGTCGCGGACCACGTCGGTGTCCTGGCCCTCCGGCTGGTTGACCAGGTATTCAGAGCCGAGGTTCGACGTCATGACGATCAGCGTATTGCGGAAATCGACCGTCCGCCCCTGCCCGTCGGTGAGCCGCCCGTCGTCGAGAACCTGCAACAGGACGTTGAACACGTCCGGATGCGCCTTCTCGATCTCGTCGAACAGCACGACCTGGTAGGGCCGGCGCCGCACGGCTTCCGTCAGCGCGCCGCCCTCCTCGTAGCCGACATAGCCCGGAGGCGCGCCGATCAGGCGGGCCACCGCGTGCTTCTCCATGTACTCGGACATGTCGATGCGCACGAGGGCGGTGTCGTCGTCGAACAGGAAGCCGGCCAGCGCCTTGGTCAGCTCGGTCTTGCCGACGCCGGTGGGGCCGAGGAACATGAACGAGCCGATCGGCCGGTGCGGGTCCTGCAAACCGGCGCGGGCGCGCCGGACGGCGGTGGCCACCGCCACCACCGCCTCGGTCTGGCCGACGACGCGCTTGGCCAACGCCGCCTCCATCCCGAGCAGCTTCTCGCGCTCGCCCTCCAGCATCTTGTCGACCGGCACGCCGGTCCAGCGCGACACGACCCCGGCGACGTGGCTCGGCGTCACCGCCTCCTCCATCATCCCCGAACCGTTGCCGCGTGAACCATCCGCGCCGCGGGCCTCGATCTCGGCGAGCTCCCGCTCGAGCCCCGGGATGATGCCGTAGGCGAGCTCGCCCGCCTTCTGGTACTGGCCCTGTCGCTGCGCCGCCGCGAGGTCGTTGCGCGCCGCGTCGAGCTTCGTCTTCAGCTCGGCCGCGCGGCCGAGCTTGTCCTTCTCGGCCTTCCAGCGCGCGGTGATCGAGGCGGACTGCTCCTCAAGGTCGCCGAGTTCCTTCTCCAGCCGCTGCAGGCGGTCGCGGGAGGCGGAATCGGTCTCCTTCTTCAGGGCCTCGCCCTCGATCTTCAGCCGCACGATCTCGCGGTCGATGTTGTCGAGTTCCTCGGGCTTCGAATCGACCTGCATGCGCAGGCGCGAGGCCGCCTCGTCGACGAGGTCGATCGCCTTGTCGGGCAGGAAGCGGTCGGTGATGTAGCGGTTGGACAGGGTCGCGGCCGCCACCAGCGCCGAATCCTGGATCCGGACCTTGTGGTGCTGCTCGTACTTCTCCTTGATGCCGCGCAGGATCGACACCGTGTCCTCGACGGTCGGCTCCGAGACGAAGACCGGCTGGAAGCGGCGCGCCAACGCCGCGTCCTTCTCGACGTGCTTGCGGTACTCATCCAGCGTGGTCGCGCCGACGCAGTGCAATTCTCCGCGGGCGAGCGCGGGCTTCAGCAGGTTCGAGGCATCCATCGCCCCGTCCGCCTTGCCGGCGCCGACCAGCGTGTGCATCTCGTCGATGAAAAGGATGATCTGGCCTTCCGCGGCCGTCACCTCGGAGAGCACGCCCTTCAGCCGCTCCTCGAACTCGCCGCGATACTTCGCGCCGGCGATCAGCGCGCCCATGTCGAGGGCGAGCAGCTGCTTGTCGCGAAGCGATTCCGGCACGTCGCCGTTGACGATGCGCAGCGCCAGCCCCTCGACGATGGCGGTCTTGCCGACGCCGGGCTCGCCGATGAGGACCGGGTTGTTCTTGGTGCGCCGCGACAGAACCTGGATGGTGCGGCGGATCTCCTCGTCGCGGCCGATCACCGGATCGAGCTTGCCGTCGCGGGCCGCCTCGGTGAGGTCGCGGGCATATTTCTTCAGCGCGTCGTAGGCGTTCTCGGCCGTCGCGTTGTCGGCGGTGCGGCCCTTGCGGAGCGCGTTGATGGCGCCATTGAGCGAGGCCGCGGTGACGCCGGCGGATGCCAGGATCTTGCCCGCCTCGGACTCCTTCTCGACGGCGAGCGCCAGCAGCAGGCGTTCCACGGTGACGTAGGAATCGCCCGCCTTCTCGGCGGCCTTCTCGGCGGTATCGAACAGGCGCATCAGCTCGCGGGTCGCCTGCGGCTGCGAGGCGCCGCCCGACACCTTCGGCTGCTTGGCCAGCCACGCCTCGGTCTGCGCCAGCGCGACACGCGACTGGCCGCCGGCCCGGTCGATCAGGCCGGCGCACAGGCCCTCGGGATCGTCGAGCAGCACCTTCAGGATATGGCCGGGGCTGAATTGCGGATGGCCCTCGCGCAGGGCCAGCGACTGTGCCGATTGCACGAAGCCCCGCGCCCGCTCGGTGTATTTCTCGAAGTTCATGCGTTCGCTCCTCCTGAGCCGGCCCTCCCGCCCTCTCGATGAGGCGATGGGGACCGACGGGTTCGCCCTCGCGCGTCGGCCGCGCGCCGGGCGCCGGCCCTTTCATGAAGCGGCCGGCCCTCCCCATGTGGTGTGACATATCGGTAACACAAGGGGGAGGCGGCACGATTCCCGGGGGCGTGGCATGCGGCCGGGAGATGGCTCGGCCATGAGCGCCGCCGGGGGCATGAGCGCCGCCGGGAACCGGAGACGATGTCCCGCGCGCCGGATTTCCGCTATCGAGGGCTCATGACGAACGCTGCGCTCACCGTCACCGCCCTCCACCGCTATCCCGTGAAGGGTCTCTCCCCCGAGCCCCTGGACGTGGCGTCGCTGGCGGCCGGAGCCTACTTCCCCGGGGACCGGCTGTTCGCGGTCGAGAACGGCCCGAGCGGCTTCGATCCCGCCGCCCCGGCGCATCAGCCGAAGATCAAGTACCTGATGCTGATGCGCAACGAGGCCCTGGCCCGCCTCTCGACGGTCTACGACGACGCCACCGGCGTGCTCGCCATCCGCGAGGGCGACCGCGAGGTGGCGAGCGGCGACCTCGCCACGCCGGAGGGCCGGCTCGCCATCGAGGCGTTCTTCCGCCGGTTCGTGCCGAAGGAGCTGCGCGGCCCGCCGAAGGTGCTCGCCGCACCGGAGGGCTACCGCTTCACCGATTCGCGCGGCGGTTTCGTCTCGCTCATCAACCTGGCGAGCGTGGCGGCGGTCGACGACATGGTGGGGGCGGCGGTGAACCCTTTGCGCTTCCGCGGCAACCTCCACGTCACCGGTCTCCCCGCCTTCGCCGAACTCGACCTCGTCGGGACGGAACTCGCCACCGAGACGGGCCTGCGGCTGAAGGTGACGAAGCGCATCGTGCGCTGCGCTGCCACCAACGTCGATCCCGTCACGGGCGAGCGCGATCTGGCGATCCCCGAGGCCCTGCAGAGGAATCTCGGCCACGCCGATTGTGGGATCTATGCCGAGGTGGTCGCGGGTGGCGAGGTGCGGGCCGGCGACGTGTTGCGGGTGGCGGGCTGAAGGATCAGCGTCAATCGCGGCCGAATTCCAGAGCCGTAAGCAGGGAGGCCAACGCCGATTCAGTCGCGGCCGCCCGTAGAACCGCTTCTTCATCCAGCCGCGCGGCGAGTTCGACGGCTGGGAGAGCCTTCCTGTACCCCGGCCATCGCCGCTGCAATTCCTCCAGAGCCCTGGCGCTGCTCGTTGGGCGCAGGGCTGCGCAGCCGTCGAGATGGCGGAGGATCAGCGCCTCATGGCAGGGGATTTGCCAGATCAGAAGCAGGCCATTCCGCTCTGCGGTGCCGGCAACCTTCACATCGCGCTCAGGCGTCCGACCAGTTGTATCGCCATCGAGAAGCACGGCCTTGAACGCGTAATCCTCGCCGAGATCGGCCCGTCGTCGCGCCTGCCGGGCTGCGAGTTCGACGAGGGCGAGCGGGTCGCCGCCTCCCGGCTGCAGAACAACGGCGTCGACATGCACGCGGCGGTGGCGGGTCTCGACGAGCCGGCCGAGCAGCACGCCGTAGCTGCGTTCACTCTCGCCCTCGCAGCCGAGGAATATCCTCCGCCTTTGAGGGATTTTTCGCGGTGCGCGCCTCATCCGATTTGCGGGATCGCGCCGAACATGCCTCCGATGTATTTACGATAGATACTTTCGTCAGCAGAAACCCGTTCGATGTCGCTCAACCCATAAATTTCAGTTTTTCCGAAACTATCTTTTTCGCAGAACAGCACTTCGCTTGGAGTCAGATGCTCTAGCAACGATGCGTTATGACACGTCATCCAGAGTTGGGCGTCGTGCGGATTGCGCTCGGGGTCGTGAAACCAACGTAGGATTTCAGGTAAAACAATCGGGTGAATCGCAGCGTCGAGTTCATCGACGACGGCCACCCCGCCACGATCCAACACGAAAATCAGCGATGGATAGAGCTTGAAAAACTGGCGTGTTCCATGGCTCTCGTAATCGAATCGCATTGGCGCAAACAATCCGCGATGCGTAAATATTGCCTCCGGCTTGCCAGCAACGATCGCAATATCGACCTTTTCGATACCAATGTCCATGCGTGATATATCTTGATTCAACCTGTCGATATAGACGGGGTTTTCAAAATAATATCGAATCGCGCCATCATCGCTAGGATCCATGCGATTAAATAATATATTTCTCTCCGTCGCAGCAGCAAAGTTCCAAATATATTTCGAATAATCATGATTTATTTGAGAAAGCGTTGATATCGCGCTGGCATTGGGCCGCAGGATCGCGCCGATCGCCTCACGATGCTTCGTCAGATTGAAGGCCTTTGACGCCGAGACCGTGTTGTCAGACCGACGCTCGAAGAGCGTGACCTTGCGCCCATGAGGCCAATATAGAAGCGTCTCTGTGATGACCGGATGATCGAGGTTGCCGGAGATGGTCAATTCGTAGACATAGCGACACTCTCGGGCATGCGGATTGTTTATGTCAGAGATGTCAGCCAGCCCGCCAAGATGCACCACCAGTCTAGTTGGAGAATTCAAGGCCTCTTCGTCATTGAAACGCTCGAAGGGCAAGCGAGCTCCCGGGCTTGAGGAGAAACTATCTTTGATGAACCATACGAGAAAAGACAATGCCCGCAAGACATTCGACTTTCCCGATGCATTGGCGCCAAAGAGTGTCACAACCTTCGGAGCAAACTCATTCGCCCCGCGCCATACCGGCGCCGCACGGCTGAGTTCGTCCGGATGCCTCCCCATCACCCGCAGGTCGATCACCTGCCGGTCACGGATGGACGCGAAATTCTCGATTTCGAGGCGGTGGATGACCATGGGAGCCCTGACCGCGGTTCACCAAGAGGCCCGCGTCGCTCCGCGAAACATAGCGTGCGCCCGCGCCCGCTCCCAGCCCGGAGCAGCGCTGCGATGCCTCACCGCTTCGACGGCAGCCAGTCCGGCTCCGGCTCCTGGCGCGGCAGCACCGCCGCCACCTCGTCGAGATCGACGGTGTAGCTGTCGGTGAGCAGGCGCCAGAGATCCTGGCGGCTGGCGGCGCGGCCGCTCAGCGACGTGACCGTCGCGGCGAGCAGCGACGGGCTGGTGAGGGCGGGGCGCGGCAGGAGCGAATCGGCGAGGCGCATCGTTGAGGGATCCGGTGGACCGTCCACAGGATGCTCGGATCGTGGTTAAGCATGGGTAAAGCACGGCTGGGTTCCGGCCCTGTCATCGCACCGTCGCGGACCGCCGCCAGAAGCCGCCAGCACCGCGCGGGCGTGCCCGTCGCGACCGAACTCCTCGGCCCGTGAGTTTTCGGTGTGACACGCCGCGCGATGATGCGTAGAACCCCGCGCCGTCCCCTGCCGCATCCGGCGGCCCGACCTTGTCCTCGCCGCGGCTCGACCCTGCCCCTGCCGCGGCCCGACCCTGCGAGAGGAAACCCGCCACGATGAGCGATTCCGGAGCGGACAAAGCGCCCGACGTCCAGCAGCCCACCGTGCAACTCCCGAACGTTCACGTGCGGGCCGAGGTGCTGGTCCAGGCGCTGCCGCACATGCAGCGCTACGACGAGGAGGTCGTGGTCATCAAGTATGGCGGCCACGCCATGGGCGACCGCGCCGCGGCGGAGGATTTCGCCGAGGACATCGTGCTCCTCGAGCAGTCGGGCCTCAAGCCCGTGGTGGTCCATGGCGGCGGGCCGCAGATCGGCCGCATGCTCGACCGGCTCGGCATCAAGTCCGAGTTCCGCGAGGGCCTGCGCGTCACCGACGAGGCCACCGTCGAGGTGGTCGAGATGGTTCTGGCCGGCTCGATCAACAAGCAGATCGTCGGCTGGATCTCGGCCGAGGGCGGCAAGGCGATCGGCCTGTGCGGCAAGGACGGCAACATGGTGCGGGCGCGTCGCGCCGCCCGCACGGTGGTCGATCCCGATTCGCACATCGAGCGCCAGCTCGATCTCGGCCTCGTCGGCGAGCCCGAGCATGTCGACCGCACGGTGCTCGACGCGGTGCTGAAGGCCGAGCTGATCCCGGTTCTCGCTCCGGTGGCGGTCGGCGCCGACAACCAGACCTACAACGTCAACGCCGACACCTTCGCGGGGGCGATCGCCGGGGCGATGCGGGCCAAGCGCCTCTTGCTCCTCACCGACGTGCCGGGCGTGCTCGACAAGAACAAGACGCTGATCCCGGAACTGTCGATCGAGGATTGCCGCCGGCTGATCGCCGACGGGACCATCACGGCCGGCATGATCCCGAAGATCGAGACCTGCATCTACGCCCTGGAGCAGGGCGTCGAGGCGGTGGTCATCCTCGACGGCAAGGTGCCGCACGCGGTGCTGCTCGAGCTGTTCACCGATTACGGCGCCGGCACCCTGATCCGCCGGTCCTGACGACCGAGACGCCGGGCGGCCGACCCTACGGCCGCCCGGCCCGTGAGACCCTTCTTTCATCTTCCCTTCCGCCCCGCCTCGCTTAATCTAGGCGCCCGGGGCCGTGGGGCCCCCGTCGCCGGATCGTCCCCTTGCTCCTGCCAGGCGAGAGCCACCTCACCGCGCCTCAGGCCCGCGGCTTCTCGGGGATCGACACCTGGGTGTTCGACCTCGACAACACGCTCTATCCCCACGACGCCCGCGTCTGGCCGCAGGTCGACGAGCGCATCACGCTCTACGTGATGAACCTGTTCGGGCTCGACGGGATCTCGGCCCGGGCCCTGCAGAAGTATTTCTACCACCGCTACGGCACGACGCTCCGCGCGCTGATGGCCGAGTGGAAGATCGACCCCTACGACTTCCTCGACTTCGCCCACGACATCGACCATTCGAGCATCGCCCTCGATCCGGGTCTCGGGCTGGCGATCGAGGGTCTGCCCGGGCGCAAGCTGATCCTCACCAACGGCTCGCGCCGGCACGCCGAGAACGTGGCGAAGAAGCTCGGCATTCTCGACCATTTCGAGGACGTGTTCGACATCGCGGCGGCCGATTTCGTGCCCAAGCCCGAGCGTAGCGCCTACGAGAAGTTCCTGAACCGCCACGGGGTCGACCCGACCCGCTCGGCCCTGTTCGAGGACATCGCCAAGAACCTCGTCGTCCCGCACGATCTCGGCATGGCGACGGTGCTGGTGGTGCCGCGCACCATCGATCCGTTCCGCGAGACCTTCGAGCAGGAGGCGGTGCGCGCGCCCCATATCGACCACATCACCAACGACCTCGCGGGCTTCCTGACCGACCGGGTCAGCCCGGCCCTGGCGGCATGAGCCCACCGGATCGGCAAGGTCCCCACCCCACCGATCCCCGGGAGCACGATCCGGCCGAGATCTGGGGCCGGCGCATCGGCCGCTCCCTCGGGGTCGTGGCCCTCGGGGTGATGGCCTACTGGCTCGGCCGGCAATTGCAGATCTGGTGACAGCGATGACAGAGACGCCCGAGAGCGACTGGAGCCCCCGCCGCGCCCCCGACCTCGCCGCCATCGAGGCCCTGGCGGAGGCCGCCTTCGCGCGCCTGCCGGAGGCGTTCCGCGCCCTGTGCGAGGGGGTGGTGATCCGGGTCGACGAGTTTCCCGACGACGAGACCCTGGAGGAGATGGGCTGCGAGAGCGAGTTCGATCTCCTCGGCCTGTTCCGCGGCACCGGCCTGGCGCAGGGCGGCGGCGCGCTGAACCTCGCCTCCGGGCAATTCCCCAACATGGTCTGGCTCTACCGCCGTCCCCTGCTCGATTACTGGGCCGAGCACGACGAGACCCTGGGCCACCTCGTCGCGCATGTGCTGGTCCACGAGATCGGCCATCATTTCGGTCTCTCCGACGACGACATGTCGGCGATCGAGGCGGCCGCAGAGGAATGACGGGAATTCCCGAGGATCGCCTCCCGAATTGCCGTCATCGGAACGCGCGCTGAAGCCTTGGGCTTCGCACGACTGCGACGCCGATTTCCCGACATCGCGACGTGACCAGCCGGAACACGCATGAGTCCGAAGCCCGGACGCCTGGACCGCCATCAGGCCGACCGCGTCGACGAGCGGTCTACGGCATAGTCCTGACGAGCTAGGGCGGCACCGGCCCGCACCAGCGTCAGCTGCGGGACTAAACTGTTGATTTTGCCACTGAAGTCCCGACCGGGCCGGGCCCGGACGATGGCTGTATGCTCTCGGGCAGTATAACAGTGAAGTGATTGTCGCGCTTCCGGCACAACCCTACCGAGAGGACCGGATCGTCCACCCTCCCGTCACCGCGAACCGGCCATGTCCGCAACCATCACCCTCGCCCCCATCCTCGTCGAGACCGGCAGCACCGACAGCGAGGGCCGCCTGGCCTATCGCGACGGCCGCCTCGTCGGGGTCCTGATCCAGCTCGACCCGGACCTCCACGGCGAGCTGGGCGTCGGCCTGCACTGGTTCCTGGAAGCGGGGTTCGGACGCGCCGCCGACGAGCCGCGCCCGCCGACCTTCCCCACCCTCGACGCGGCGCGCCGCTGGCTCGACGTCCGGACCGCGCCGGTCGCGCCGCATCGTGCTGCGAAGACCCGGGAGCTCACGCCGCATTGCGCGGCGGCAGGGCACTCGCCTTCGGCCGGCTGGTGCGGAACTGGCCTCGCTCCACGGCGATGAAGATCAGCACCACCACGGTGACGCTGGTGAACCACCAGCTCGCCGTGGTGCCGATGCCGAGGCAGGCGGAGCCGAAGGCGGTGGCGGCAGTGGCCATCGCCCCCGGGGTCAGCACCGGATGCTCGCGGCCGGAATGGCGTATGCCGCTCCACAGCACGAAAGCCGCCGCGAAGGCGCCGACGATCCCGAGCTCGTACCAGATCTCGAACAGCAGCGAGGCCGGCGCGTTGGCCGGCAGCATGCCGATCATCTTGCCGCGGAGCGCCGTCTCGAGGCCGTGACCGGTGATGAGCCGCAGGGGCTCGGTCGTCACCACCCGCTGCCAGGCCTTCAGCGTCAGGATCGTCGGGTGGAGCGGCCCGAGCACGGGCGTCAGCACCGGCCGCAGGAGGAACGGCAGCAGCGGCGCGAGCGCCACCAGCCCCGCGGCAACGCCTGCCGTGACCCTTACGCCGAGGCCCTGGCGCCAGGCCGAGAGCGCGAAGGCCGCCGCCCCGCAGGCGAGCGCCAGCAGCGGCACCGGCCCGGGGGCGAGCACCAGCGCGAGCGCCACCACCACGGCGAGGCCGAGCGCCTCCATGTCGCGCCGGCGCGAGCGCAGCCAGGCGGCGGCGGGCCAGACCAGGAGGGCGAGCAGCATCGCGCCGCGTTCGAGCGAACTGTCGTCCTCGAAGCCGCCGCGCAACGCGGCGCCGCTGAACAGCCCGAGCAGCACCGCCCCGATCGCCGCCGCCCCGACGCCGAGCGGCAGGAGGTAGAGGTTGGCCGAGCGCATCCGGTCCGGCAGCGCGAGGTAGCCCGCCACGGTCAGCCCCAGGGTGGCGGCGAGGTTGAGCAGGCGCTCGGTCGCCGGGCCGGGAAACGGCGTCCAGACCAGCGACAGGGCGCACCAGCCGAGCAGCAGCGCGCCGGCCAGGATCGCCCGCGCCCCGCCGAGGCGCGCCAGCCCGGCCCCGAGGGGGCGCTGCGCCCCGTCGAGCAGGGCGGCGATGATGAGCAGCGCGATACCGATCGGCGCCAGGATCACCACGCTGCGCCGCGACGCCAGGGCGGTGACGGGGATCACCACCGTCAGGCCGAAGAAGGCGAGGCGGCGCAGGAGCGCCGCCGCATCGACGGCGGGATCGGGGGTGTGCGTCGTCGCGCGCGGCATGGCGGCCAATCCGGATGACGACGCGAAAGGGCGCCGTTCCCTTCCCTCCTAGTCGAGAGGCCGGTCCCTGCGCTGTAGATGGGGCGCAACACTGAGGCAGGGCGCGGCCCCCGAGAGGCGATCCGCTGCGCCGGATCAGCTGTCCAACGCCGCCGACACATCCTCCTCCGTCACCGCCTCCAGGGGCTTTGCCACCTTGCAGGCGCGCGCGCGGGCGCCGGGGCTCATCACCAGGATCACCGTCTCGGTGCCCGGGCAGGCCGGATCGGCGCAGACGATCTCGTTGACGGCGAGCGTCACCTCGGGGCCGAAGCCCCCGAGGCGGCGGGCGATCTCGGCCACCCGGGTCCGCGCGGCGGCATCCGGCGAGGGACGCTTCCGGAAGGCGCCGAGGAGGCTCACCGAGGTCAGCGCGGCAGGCTGAGGAGGCCGGCCTGACCGTCGGCGCAGCCGAAGGCGAGGTGCTCGCCGCCGGAATGCCAGCTCATCGCCGTCACCGCGCTGCCCTTCACCGCCGGGCGCACCAGGAGCTCGGAGGCGTCGGTGAAGCGGATCAGCAGCACGCAGCCATCCTCGTAGCCCGCCGCCAGCACCGGGGCCTTGGGGTGGAACGCCACCCGCGAGACCCGGGCCGGGCGCACGCCGCATTCCCGCGGCGCCTTGCCGGTCGGGCCTTCCTTGGTATCGAACGGCCAGACGATCACCGCCTCCGCGCCGCTCGTCGCGAGCCAGTCGCCGTCCGAGGACCAGGCGGTGGAGCGCACCTTGGCCGGGTAGCCGGTCATCCGCATGTGGCCGCGGTCGGGCTGGAGGCGCCAGCCGTGCAGGGCGTTCTCCTGCATCGTGGTGATGACGAAGCGCCCGTCCGTCGACCAGGTCACGTCGATGTGGGAGCCCTTCCAGGTCAGGGGCTCGGGCGCGGTCTCGAGATTCGGGTACCACAGGGAGGCGCCGCCGTAATGCGCCACCGCGAGGCGGTAGCCCTTCGGCGCGAAGGCGAGGCCGCGGGCGGTGGAGGGCGCCTCGAACAGCTTCTCGCGGCCCTTGGCGTCGCGGGCGACGACGCGCTTGCCGGCCGCGTACGCGACGCCGCCATCGGGGTGCAGGGCCAGCGCGTCGATCCAGGCGCCGCCCTTGGCCGTCGCGACCGCCTCGACGCTTCCGTCGGCCTTGACCGCGACCACCCGCCCGTCGTCGCCGCCGGTGACGAGGCGCTTGCCGTCGCCCGCGGCGACGAGGAGGCCGGCCTCCGGATGGGCCTCGATCCGGGTGGTCCCGCCCCCTTCCGCGACGAGGAGCACCGTCCCGTCGCCGAGCGCCAGGGCGAGCTGCCGGCCGAGCCACTGCGCCGCGATGACGTGGGCGCCGGCCGCGATCTCGGTGACCTGCTGGGTGAGGGAGGGGGCGGCGGTGGCGCTCATCGCTCTTCCTGTGAACCTCGGATCCTCGGAACCCAGGACCTTTCCCGGGAACCTGGGAACCTCGGGGCCGGGCCTCTCACACGGGGCCGTCCCGCGCAAGGGCGGCGCCGGTTCCCGCCCGGATTAACCGCCCGTCCCGCAGGGTTAAGGCTTCGCTCACCAAACCGCAGCAATTCGAGGGATCGGGCCTGAACACGGCCGAGGTTCCGGTGGTTCTTCCCTCGAACCGCCGCCGCACCGCCCCGAGGCGGACAGGCGGCCCCCATCGTCCTGGAGCGAGTTGCGTCATGATCCAGTCTGCCTTTGCGGCGATGGTGCCGCCCGCGATCCTCCCCTGCGAGACCGTGCTGGTGGTCGAGGACGAGGCGATGGTCTGCGAGATCGCCGCCGAGGCCCTGGCGGATGAAGGCTACCGCGTACTCACCGCCGCCGACGCGGTCGAGGCCGGCCGCATCCTGCAGGCCGAGCGGGTCGACATGCTGTTCACCGACATCGACCTGGCCCGCAACACCAACGGGGTGGCGCTGGCCCGGGACGCGCGGCGCCACTGCCCGCGCCTGCCGGTGGTCTACACCTCGGGCGGCCGCCACACGCTGAGCGACGGCGAGGCGGTGATCGGCTCGGTCTTCGTGCCCAAGCCCTACCGCCCGAGCCAGATCGTGGCGCTCGCCAACCGCATCCTCGGACACTGAACCGCGGACCTACGAACCCTGCCCCAGATGGAGCTCCGTCAACCGATGCGCCCGCCCTTCGTCCTCTCCGGTCTCCTGGCCCTCGTGCTCGCCGGCCACGCCCTCACCGCCGGAGCCAAGGACGCGCCGCCCAAGGACGCGCCGCCGATGCCGGCACAAGCGGCACCGGCGGCGGCCCCCGCCCCGAGCGCGGCCTGCGACGTGGTCGGCCTGCGCCTCGAGGACGTGATCGCGAAGTCGCCCGAATTGCAGCGCTCGGCCAACGAGCAGACCGTGCGCGACCTGCGCACCCTGCGCGACGCCGCCGTGGTGCTGGATGCCTACAAGCACCCGCAGGTCTGCGCCCAGGTTCTGGCGGTCCTGCGCGGACTGGCCGCCAACCCCGAGCGGGCGATCGACCAGAGCGGCGACACCGACGAGGAGAAGGCCGAGGCCGTCGAGAAGGCCAGGGCTCCCAAGGTGCCGGAGAAGTCTCCCGAGAAGACCCCGGAGACGAAGGCGAAGTAACCCTCGATCGAACGGGCGGGATAATGTGGCAACAGGATCCCGCCATCTCCGTTGGGGCTCCGGCAACGGTTCGTGTAACAGATTGGAATTCCTCTGAGTTTCGCCGGCGGCCTTGATCCCGCCCGGCCACCTCGCTAGTTCGTTCCTGCTGGCGGCCCGGGATCGTCTTCCGGGGATGCCGGCCTTGTCCGACGAACAGGAGCGAGAGCCGAGGAGGCGTCGCGCCGACGCCCCCATGGGCGGCCGGCCCGCGCGCCGATGGCCGTTGGCTTGTCGCCGTCCCAGAGGAGTCGCACGACGTGCTCACGCAAGGGTTGCCCCGGTCTTGGGCCAGCATGTCTCGGGCCCGCATCGGCTGCGCTTTGGCCCTCGGCCTCGCCCTGTCGCCGATGGCGACCGCCCAGGCGGCACCGGCCGACGCGCCAGGAAGCCAGGCCCAGGGAACTCAGGCACAGGGAACCCAGGCACAAGGGTCCGACGCGCAGGCGGCCGTCACCCCCGCCGCCGTGAGCCAGCCCGCCGGCCCGCCTCTGCGCGTGGAGCTGAACAAGCTCGAGACCGTGGCTGAGGCCTGCAAGGCGGTGCTGGTCGTCGAGAACGGCAAGGGCGGCCCGATCAAGTCGCTGCGCCTCGATCTCTACGCCTTCGACCCCGACGGCATCGTGCAGAAGCGCAGCATGGTCGAGCTCGGGCCCCTGCCGGCGCGCAAGACGACGCTGCGACAGTTCGAGATCTCCCCCACCCCCTGCGCCCAGGTCGGCCGGGTGCTGCTCAACGACGTGGCGGCCTGCGACGGCAAGGACGCGGCGGGGCACGACCTGACCCGCGAATCCTGCCTGGAGCGCATCGAGCCCTCCTCCACCAAGGGCGCCGCGCCGTTCGTGCGCTGAGCCGTCCCTCCCTCCATCCCTTCCTTCCGGAGACCGCCGAGATGGATCCGACCACCGTGCCCGCCGCGACTGCCGGCCACGATTTCTCCTTCCTCGGGCTCTTCCTGCAGGCCGACCCGATCGTGAAGGGGGTGATGATCCTCCTGGTCCTGGCCTCGCTGGTCTCCTGGACGATCATCCTCGAGAAGATCGTGCGCCTCGCCAGCGCCCGGCGCCAGGCCAAGGCCTTTAACCGCCTCGTCGCCACCGGCGGCATGCCGGAGGCGCGCTCGGGCGTCTCCGCCCGGGTGGTCGCCGCCGCCCAGGAGGCCTGGCGCGACCAGGATTCGAGCGAGACCCGGGCCGAGCGGCGCGAGCGCATCGAGCGCGCGATGCGGGCGGCGCTGACCCTCGACATCAAGCGGATGCAGATCGGCCTGCCCTTCCTGGCCAGTGCCGGCTCGGCGGCCCCGTTCATCGGCCTGTTCGGCACGGTCTGGGGCATCATGAACTCGTTCTCGTCGATCGCGAAGAGCCAGGACACCAGCCTCGCCGTGGTGGCGCCGGGCATCGCCGAGGCGTTGTTCGCCACCGCCATCGGCCTCGTGGTCGCGATCCCGGCGGTGCTGGCCTACAACAAGTTCTCGACCGATCTCGGCCGGATCCAGGCGTCCTTCGTCTCCGGCATCGGCACCCTGGGCAACCGGCTGGCGCGCGACCGCAGCCACCACGCCCGCAGCGCCGCGGCCGAGTAAGACCAACGGTCGTTGGAAACGACCTTTGGTTCCGTTCTCGAATTTTCGTCAAGCCTCTGGCTTGGCATAGACAATTCGAGATGGCTCAATGGCCCGATGCGTCAGCATCTCGGGCCATTGGTATAAGTTCGTTCTTCCCGTTCACCGCGTAGAGCCCCTGCCCCATCGGGCAGGCGGCCGGAGGCCCGTCAGATGGGTATGGGACCGGTGCAGGCCGGCGCCGGCGACGACGATGATTTCGACGCCGCGCCGATGTCCGAGATCAACGTCACCCCGATGGTCGACGTGATGCTGGTGCTGCTGATCATCTTCATGGTCGCGGCCCCTCTCATGACCGTCGGCGTGCCGGTGCAGCTGCCGAAGACCGCCGCCGCCAAGAGCGCGGAATCGAAGAAGCCCGTGGTGGTCTCGATCGACAAGGACGGCCAGGCCTTCCTCGCCAAGGAATTGCTGCCGGCCGACACCGCGCTCGCCCGCCTGAAGACGCTCGCCGCCGAGGATCCGGGCCAGACCGTGCTGGTGCGCGGCGACAAGGACGTGCCCTACGGCAAGGTGATGGAGGTGATGGGCCTCGTCGGCCAGGCCGGCTTCGCCAAGGTCTCGCTGATCGCCAACGCTCCCCCGGGCGGGGCGGCGACGCCCGCGCCTGCGGCCCCGCGATAAGCCCAGAAATCAGCCCGCCAGAAATCAGCCCATGAGCCACACCGTGACGACCGACGCGCCGGAGCCGCGGGAGCCGGGGACGGGCCTCGGCCTCGCCTTCCTGGTGGCGCTCGCCCTGCATGCCGGCGGCCTCTTCGCCCTGACCTACTGGCGCGGCCCGCCGGCCCCGCCCGGCGAGAACGAGATCGCCATCGATCTCGCGCCGGACATGGCGGCGATCGACGTGCCGAACCAGGCGCAGGACGTCGAGAACGCCCCGACCCCCACCGACACGACCGAGCCCAAGACCGTCCCGATGGCCGAGCCGCCGTCCGACACGGTGCCGGTCGACACGCCGCCGCCCGAGACGAAGGCGGAGGAGGTGCCGCAGGAGACCCCGGTCGAGCAGGTCCCGGCCGAGGCGGTGCCGATGGAGAAGCCGCCCGAGGCGGTGGAGGCGGTGCAGGAGCCCGAGGAGCAGGTCGTCACCTCGACCAACACCGAGGCACCGGCGGCCGTCGTGGCCAAGCCCGTGGAGTTGCCGAAGCCGGTCCCGAAGCCCGTTCCCAAGCCCACGCCCAAGCCCAAGCCGGTGGAGAAGCCCAAGCCCGTCGAGAAGCCGAAGCCGGTCGAGAAGCCGCAGCGCGACCTCCGGCGCGAGGCGGAGATCAGGCGCGAGGCCGAGAGGGCGGCCGAGCGCCGGCTCGAGGCCGCCCGCCAGCGCCGCAGCGCGGCCGCCGCCTCGCAGATGAACCAGGGCGGCGCCTCGGCCGCTGCCAGCGCCAACGCCGCCCGGGCCTGGGGCGCGATGGTGCGCGGGGCGATCCAGGGGCGGGTCCGCAGCGTCGGGGCGAGCGGCACCGCGACGGTCCGCTTCACCGTCTCGCGCTCCGGCCGGGTGATCGGCGCCTCGCTCGCCGGCAGCAGCGGCAATCCCAGCATCGACGCCGCGGCCGTGGCGGCGGCCTCGGGCAGCGTGCCGCCGGCCCCGTCGGAGTTCACCGGCGCCCAGCAGAGCTTCACCCTGCCGGTGCGGTTCAACTGAGGACGAGCCGGCGGAACTCCGCCGGCCGACAGGATTTCCGATCGGCTGCCTGGGAACGCCCAAGCGACCGATCGGACGCCGCATGACCACCTACTTCACCAGCGACACCCATTTCGGCGACCCGCGGGTGCTGCGCATCGACCGCCGGCCCTTTCCCGACCTCGCCACCCACGACGCGGCCCTGATCGAGAACTGGAACGCCATGGTGGAGCCGGACGACACCGTCTGGCATCTCGGCGACTTCGCCCTGGGGCCGCCGCCGGAGCGGGTCCAGGCCCTGCTCTCGGCGCTCAACGGACAAAAGCACCTGATCGTCGGCAACAACGACGGGCCGGCGACGCTCGCGGCGCACGGGTGGCTCAGCATCGCGCATTACGCCGAGATCGACGTCGACGGGCAGCACCTCGTTCTGTGCCACTACGCCTTCCGGACCTGGAACCGGATGGGACGCGGCGTCCTCGACCTGCACGGCCATTCCCACGGCAAGCTCAAGCCGGCGACCCGGCAATACGATGTCGGCGTCGATGCCTGGGATTTCCGGCCTGTGACCCTGGAGACGATCCGCGCGACCAGCCGCCGGCGCACCGTGACTTGAAACCGTCCGTGCCCGCCGCGCAACGCTTGTCCGGCCCGGGATCCCTGCCGTCCATCTGAGCAGTTTTGCGCGGAACCCCGCGGGCGCCCTCGACGTTCTTCGGTCACAATCAGCAAGCTTGGCATCACACCTCATCGAAGAGGCAGACCTCCAAAGCTTCGATCCCAAATCTTTCGTGAGTTCAACGATGACCGTCATGCGTCGTCTCCCGCTCGGCTGGCCGCTCGCCGCCGCCCTTCTGCTCGCCGCAGGCCCGGCCCTGGCCCAGCCGGCCTGCATCGGCGCCCAGCGCAAGATCGACGAGGCCGGTGCCCTGCGGTTCCAGGCCCGGCAGGATGCCCGCATCGGCGATCGCGACCGCGTCTGCGACAATCTCGGCGATGCTGAGGACCGCTACGAGGATGCCCGCGACAATCTCGAGGATTGCGGGCTCGGCGTCGCCTCGGTCGACCTCAAGAGCGCCCTTCGCTCGGTGCGCCAGGAGAAGCGGTTCTTCCGCTGCGATTGACCGGTTTCCGGATCGCGAAGCGATCCGTCGGAAACTGCATGGGCGCGTGCCGTAGCGCACACCCTTTCACGTACGATTAACCCATCACTCTCACCAGGCGCTGCCGTGACTTGAGGCGCGCCGGATCGGATCACCCGCCTTGACCAGCGCCAGCCAGACCTCCACCGAGTCCCGCCTCTCCGCTCCGACCGCCGGGGCCCATTCGTTCACCGCGGCGCTCTGCGGCTTCCTCGGCTCGACCGCGGCGACGACCGTGGTGATGCTGCTGCTCAGCAGCGTCTGAAGCCAGGCGGACTTGCGTCGGCACGCCGGCGCGTCGTCCACTCGGATTTTTGTTCTTCAAAGTTTCTGAGGCACGACCAGTCGCGACTTGTGCGACATCCGCTTCGCGCGGCGCCGGGATCCTACGGCGCCACCGACCAGAACCGGCGCCGGGCGAACAGCATCTCCGGTTGACCGACCTGCGGGCTTCCCGCCTGGACCTGGGTTTGCACCGGCGGCGGCGGACAGACCGGCTCCGGGCGCCGGGTCTGGATCACCGCCGGGGCGGGCTGCACGATCCCCATCTTCACCTGGGTTTCCGGATTGCGCAGGGCCGCGACCGTCGCGACGGCGGCCATCAATGCGCCCGCGACGGCGCCGAGGAGGAAATTCAGCATAGTGGTCGGTCCTTGCGCCGACATCGTAGCGGTTTGAAGGCGAATCACCGACACGGAGTGCAGGCGGGCTGCCGCAACGTCGCGCCTGTTTCACAACCCTAGCTTAACAAATCGATGGCAGACCTGCCTCCGAGGCCGCTTCAGCGGCCAGGCGGAGAGGCAGACGATGAGCTACGCGGCGAACGCCTACGCGAGAACGGCCCAGGTGGCGCTGACCCCCCGCGAGGCCGAGGCCGCGGTTCTGATCAAGGCTGCAGCCCGCCTGCAAGCGATCCAGGACAATTGGGACGTCCAGCAGGCGACCCTCAACGACGCCCTCGGCTTCAACCGCAAGGTCTGGACGCTGCTGTCCTCCGCCGCGACGGAACCGGACGCGCCGCTGCCCGAGGAGCTGAAGACCTCGATGGCCCGCCTCGGCGCCTTCGTGTTCACCCGCACCCTCGATGCGATGATCGATCCCACCGCCGACAAGCTGACCGCCCTGATCCGGATCAACCGCGAACTGGCGAACGGGCTGCGCGGGAATCCTTGAACGCTGTCGGGTGAGAGCGGTCGATTGTTTTCCTGAAGCGGAACTCAGACCCTTCGCATCATTCAATTCTATGCCGTCACGTTTCGCGACGCAGCAGGATATATGCTGTGGAAGCAACGGCCGCCGCGCAACAACCCTCCCCCCTCTACGGGGGAGGGTGGCGAACGCAGTGAGCCGGGAGAGGGGCAGCGCGACGCTGATCTAGGTGGCGCGTCTCATCAAGGAGGCCGCGACCTTTCCGGAAGCGTCGCCCCCTCTCCCGCCCCACTCCGTGGGGCACCCTCCCCCGCAGAGGGGGAGGGTTCGCGCGCGTCTCACGCACCGGCGCACCTTCGGGATCGGTCATCCGAACGGATCGAGGCCCCCCGCCAGTCTGCACCTATTTCTGCTGCCGATGCGCCAGCGCGCTGTCGTCACCCGACACCGTGGTCATCGCCGCTTCCAGGCCGCCGGTGTTCTGGTCGGCCCGCTCGGACATCGTCTGATCGAAGTTGCGCCGGTTGGCGGCGTGGTCGTGATACTGCTCGGTCTGCACGAACTTCCCGTCGAGACCGCGCTCCGCCCCGTGCTGGGCCTTGTCGCGGTTGCTCAGCACCATGTTCTCCTCGAGGATGCCCTCGGGCAATTCGGTCATGGCGCCGGTGCCGGAGCCCTTGCCCTGCGCCCCGGGACCCATGTTGTGCCTGTCGGCCTTGGCCATGTTCATCCTCCGATCGAGCGGGTCGCGGGAGAGGATCGTCGCCTCGTCCCGTCTACTCTCTGAGAGTATGGTGCGCATCGGCGGGCGCAAGCGGGGCCGCCGCAAATATTGCCGGGAACCTTTTGGCGGAAGCGGCGATCAAGCCGGACAGGCTGCGTCCGGCTGATCGTTTCAGCGGCAGGGTCTCATCCTGCGACTGTGGACGAGACCTTTGCCGGGACGGGGTTCGTCCCTAATCCTTGCGGCACGGGAATGCATCGCGCAGGGCCAGGAGCGCCAGGACGCCGGCCGGCTCGCGCAGGGCCGGCGGATGGGCGGCGCCGTACTTCACCACGGCCTGCACGAGCTGCAGGCGGTTGCCGTCGGGTGGCAGGCAGGCACCGAGGATCGGCGGCTGGTTGGCGGTATCGGCGACGCCGGCGAGATCCTGCACCGCGGCCATGAAGGCCCAGCAGCCGACGGTCTCCGGATCCTGACGGAACTCGACGTCGTTGCCCCGTACCTTGGCACCGCGCAGCAGGCTCTTGCACTGCGCCACCAGTACCGCGCCCTCGGCGGCCCGCACCGGCAACGGCGCCATCGCCGCCCCGGCGGAGATCAGGACCGCCAGAAGGATGCCGGAAGGAAACCGGGAAGCGGGGCGTCGCAGGGTCTCGCCGGATGACGGCAGGCGGTTCGAGAACCCGCGGGGACGGTTCGGGAACCTGCTCGGGATCGACATGCGGACACAACTCGACGCGGACGACCGCCGGTTGCGGTCTGTCCCATCCTAGCAAGCGCAGCCGGACGCCGCGCCGCGCCGCTCAACACGAGTCACACCCTCGTTGCCGCAGGCTTGAAACAGCGAGGTCCGGGGATGACTCAGCGCGCCGGATAGACCACCCGGGCAAGCGCCGCCTCGACGCGCGGGGTCGGAACCGTGGTCGCGGAGACCTTCTGGTACTGCGCCATCATCCGGCGGGCGGCATCGGCCGGCAGCGCGCCGATCGGCGCCGTCATGGCCAGCAACTCCTTGCGGGTCTTGGCCGCCACCACGCCGGGACGGTTCACGTCCTGGAAGTCGCGCATCGAGTGCTTGTCGGTGTCGGCCTCGCCCTGGAACACCCGCGGCCCCTCGGGCATGATGACGATGTCGCCGGGGCGCAGGGTCGGGTCGCGCAGGAGCGCGGTGCGGGCATCGAGGGACTTGAGCGGCGACACCGCGATCGCCAGGGGCTTCGGCTCCTTTTCCTTGGTCTTCACCTCGGCCTTCGGCAGGGCGACGTAGCGGGTGCGCCCGCGCAGGGCCTTGACCGAGATGCGGTGGCGCCGGGTCGCCCGCTGCCGGATCGGCGCGTCGTAGGGCTGCACGGCGTAGGGCTGCGCCACCGGCGCCGGGGCGGCGGCAGGACCGGAGAAGATCTGGCGGAGGAAATCGAGGCCGTCATTCTCGGCGCGGGCGCCCGCGCTCGAGGCGACGAGCAGGCACCCCGACGTCATGGCCAGGAGCAGGGCGCGAAGCCGGGCAGCCGGCATGGTCTGGTGCAGCGGCATCGAGCCCCTCCAGTGCGTGTGTGGTGGCGATTGTGAGAAATCTGTACTGGTACTCGGCGGTTTAACCTCGACGGCAGCCTGCCAGTTCCGGGCTTTCCGCCAACGATGAACAATTTATGATCGTGCCGCTCGGCCCCTCTCCGATCGGATAGGGCACGAGCCCGGCAAGGGTGCGTCGGCGCCGGAATCCGGACCGAAACCCGCCATCCCCGGCCCTGGTCCTGGATGGCGACGAGAGGCGACGACGCGACGGGAGCCGGGGACGATGCCGCCAGGAATACGCGCGAGAACACGCGCGAGAACACGCGCAAGAACGCATGCAACAACACGCGTCCTGGTTCGCGCGATCCTCGCCCTGGCCCTCTCGCCGGCCGGCCCGGTCCACGCCCAGGCGCCGGACCGGCGCGTGCCGATGGAGCCGACGGCCTGGCCGTTCACCGCGATCGGGCGCGTGAACGTGGCGAAGGGGCCGGCGCATCGCAGCCATTGCACCGGCACCCTGGTCGGGCCGCGCCACGTGCTCACCGCCGCGCATTGCCTGTTCGACGACCGCCTCGATACCTGGGTCAAGCCGCATCAGGTCTTCTTCGTCGCCGGCCAGGCCCGCGACCGGAATGCCGGCACCGCCGAGGTCGAGGCCTTCCGGCTCGCCCCGGGCATCGACCTGCGGCTGGCGATGCGGCCGCATCCCGGCGGCATCGCCGCCGAGATGATCGGGCGCGACTGGGTGATCCTCACCCTGCGCACGACGCTGCCGCTCAAGCCGGTGCCGTGGCTCGTGCTGGCGAGAGCCGACCTGCCGAAGAGCCGGCCGGGCACGGTGGTGGCGCTCGCCGGCTACGCCGCCGACCGGCCGTACCTGCCGGTGATCGACCGCGGCTGCGCGGTGCGGATCGACGCACCGGTCCCGGGCCAGCTGACCGATACGTGCGAGTCGATGTCGGGGGAATCCGGGGCGCCGGTCCTGGTGCTCGATGCCGACGGTGCGGCGGCGCTCGTCGGCATCCACACGGCGGTGACGGGCGGCGAGCGGGTCGGACGGGCCTATCGCGCGGGCCGGGGTGCCGGCGTCGCCGCCGGCAGCTTCGCGGCGGCGCTCGACGAGATGGTCAGGAAATGAGGCGCCAGAACGCCACCTGCGTGTCGCCGTAGGTCCGGCGCTCCAGCTCCGAGAAGCCGTCCGGCGCCGTGAGGGTTGCGGAGGCCGCCTCCTCCACCACCGCCAGGGCGTCGTCCGCGAGCCAGCCGCCGTCGCGCGCCGCGCTCAACGCCTTGGGGGCGAGGTCGCGGCCATAGGGCGGATCGCAGAAGACGAGGCCGAAGCGCTCGCCGGGCGGCGCGGCACCGAGACGCGTGGCGTCGCGGCGAAACAGCCGCGTCACCCCGCCGAGCCCGAGGGTGTCGAGGTTCTGGCGGATCACGCCGCGGGCCTCCGCCCCCTCGTCGACGAGGAGCGCGAAGGCCGCGCCGCGGGAGATCGCCTCGCAGGCGAGCGCCCCGGTGCCGGCGAACAGGTCGAGGACGCGGGCCCCCGCGACCGGATCGTCATAGGCATGCGTGAGGACGTTGAACATCGCCTCGCGCAGCCGGTCCGAGGTCGGCCGGATCGCGTCGCTGCGCGGCCCGGCGAGGCCGCGGCCGCGCAATTCCCCTCCGACGATCCGCATCGCTCAGCGCTCAGCCGCGCGGCGGCCGGCCGCCGCCACCGCCCGGACGGCCACCGCGCCCGCCGGGCTTCGACCCACCGCCGCCACCGGCGCGGAAGCCGCCGCCGGGCTTGCCGAACGGCTTGCCCCCCGGCCGGCCACCGCCGCCGGGACGGCCCTCGCCCTTGGCGCCGAAGGGCTTGCCGCCGAAGGACTTGCCGCCGAAGGACTTGCCGCCGCCGCCGGGCTTCGCGCCGAAGGACTTGTCACCAAAGGACTTGCCGCCGGGCTTGCCCCCGAACGAGCGGCCCTCGCCGCCGCCGGAGCGACCCTCGAACGAGCGCCCGCCGCCGCCACGGCCCTCGCCCCCGAAGGAGCGACCTTCGCCGCCACCGGAGCGGCCCTCGAACGAACGACCACCGCCCGGACGGCCCTCGCCCTTGGCCCCGAAGCCGCGGTTCCCACCGCCGAAGGACCGGCCTTCGCCACCGGACCGACCCTCGAACGAGCGACCGCCGCCGCCGGGACCGCGGCCCTCGCCGCCGAAGGAGCGACCCTCGCCGCCGGAACGACCCTCGAACGAGCGACCGCCGCCACCGGGACCACGGCCTTCACCCCCGAAGGAACGGCCTTCGCCGCGGCCGCCGAAGCTCTTGTTGCCGCCGAAGCCGCGGCCCTCGCCGCCCTCGGGGCGCCCGCCGGGCCGGCCGAAGCCGCGGCCACGGCCGCCATCGTCGCCGAGGCCGGCCTTGGCGCCGCCCCTCGGCGCGACGTCGTCGCGGGAGCGGCGCATCGGGCGGTCGTCGCCGCCGGGACCCCGGTTGGCACTCGGGCCCCGGTTCGACGCGCCGTCCCGGTCGTCGCCGCGGAACTTGGTGCGGCGATGCGGCGCCGCCTCGTCCTGCGGCGCGGGCACCAGGCGCTCGACCAGCACCCGGCGGTCGCCCGACGCGATGGCGCCGACGCGCTTGCGCGGGGCATCCGCCATCGCGGCGCGGATCTCCTGCGGGCTGTCGCCGCGCCGATGCACCCGGCCGCGATTCGGCAGGTCGCCGGCGGCCTCGGCCTCGGAATCGCGCCAGACCGTCCGAACCGGAGCCCGGCGGCCGACCTGGGCCGCGGGCGGCTTGCCGAATTGCGGGCGGGCCGGGTCGCGCCCACGGGGCGACCCCTCCTGCTGCGCCGCCCGGGCGGCGGCCTTCGGCGAGCCGAACGGGGCGATCGGCTCGCGCACCGGGCTGGTGAAGTCGACGCCCGCCTGCTCGGCGAGCGAGTGGCCGAGCTGGTCCTTCAGCACCCGGGTGCGGATCTCCTCGACCAGCCCGACCTCGAGCTCGCCGAGCTGGAACGGGCCGAAGGAGAGCCGGATCAGCCGGTTCACCGACAGGCCGAGATGTTCGAGGATCCGCTTGACCTCGCGGTTCTTGCCCTCGCGCAGGCCGAGCGTCAGCCAGACGTTGTCGCCCTGCGCCCGGTCGATCGTCGCCTCGACCGGACCGTATTCCATCCCGTCGATGGTCACGCCCTTGCGCAGACCGTCCAGCATCCCCTGGTCGACGTCGCCGAAGGCGCGCACGCGGTAGCGGCGCAGCCAGCCGGTCTCCGGGTGGGCGATGACCTTGGCGAGCCCGCCATCGTTGGTGAGGAGCAGGAGCCCCTCGGTGTTGATGTCGAGCCGGCCGATCGCCACCACCCGGGGCATGTCCTCGGGCAGGGCGTCGAACACCGTCTGGCGCCCTTCCGGGTCGCGGGCGGTGGTGACGACGCCGCGGGGCTTGTGGAACAGCCACAGGCGGGTGCGCTCGCGGGTCGGCAGCGGCTCGCCGTCGATCGTGATGCGGTCGCTCGGCGTCACGTTGACCGCCGGCGAATCGAGGCGCTGGCCGTTCAGGGTCACGCGGCCTTCCGCGATCATCGCCTCGGCGTCGCGGCGCGAGGCCACGCCCGCCCGGGCGATCGCCTTGGCGATGCGCTCCGGCTCCGGCTCGGCCGCCACGGCCGGCTTGGCGGGTGCCGCCCCGCGCGTGCTGGAAGCCTGGCGCTCCGGGGAGCCCGCGGATGCCTCGTCCCGTCCGCGACGCCGCTGCGGCGCCCCGGTCTCGTCGTCGTTGATGTCGTTCATGCGCGCCTGATACCAGACGGGGTCTGTCGATGCGAGTGGAACCGATGCGCGATTTTGCAAGGGGGGACCTGTCGCCAAGCGGGGCGTCACGAACCGATCCCCTCGGCCTCGCCTTCGACGCCGCGCGCAAGGCGGCCTCCCGCGGCGAGGTACCGGTGGGCGCCGTCGTGGTGCGCGACGGGATCGTGCTGTCGGTCGCCGGCAACCGCCCCAGGGCCGCGCGCGACCCGACGGCGCATGCCGAGATCCTGGCGATCCGCGCCGCCTGCGCCGCCCTCGACGACGAGCGCCTGACCGGCTGCGACCTCTACGTCACCCTGGAGCCCTGCGCGATGTGCGCCGGGGCGATCAGCTTCGCGCGCATCCGCCGGCTCTACTTCGCCGCCGCCGACCCGAAGGGCGGCGCCGTCGAGCACGGGCCGCGCTTCTTCAACCAGCCGACCTGCCACCACGCCCCGGAGGTCTATGGCGGCTTTCGCGAGAGCGAGGCGGCGGCCCTGCTGCGCGACTTCTTTCGCGACCGGCGGCCCTGAACCGGATACCGCGACCGCCGCCGACGCCCTGGAATTCAGCCTTCTCAAATCAATATAGCAGTGGCTATATGAGTGGCGCTGGAGCGAGGGAGCACGGGCGGATGCGGGACGGATGGGCGTGGCGCGCCGGCACCGGGGCGGCGGAGCCGAGCCTCGGGGCGATGAATGCGAGCGTGCCGGTACTGGCCACCGGCTCGTGGCCCCGGCGGCTCCTCGCCTTCCTGGGCCCCGGCTACATGGTGTCGGTCGGCTACATGGACCCGGGCAACTGGGCCACCGACATCGCCGGAGGCGCGCAGTTCGGCTACACCCTGCTCGCCGTCATCCTGCTGTCGAACCTGATGGCGGTGGTGCTCCAGTCGCTGGCCGCACGGCTCGGCATCGCCACCGGCCGCGACCTGGCCCAGGCCTGCCGCGACGCCTATTCCCGGCCGGTCGGGATCGCGCTCTGGCTCGCCTGCGAGGCGGCGATCATCGCCTGCGACCTCGCCGAGGTGATCGGCACCGCCATCGCCCTGAAGCTCCTGTTCGGCCTGCCGCTGCTCGCCGGCGCGATCCTGACCGGGCTCGACGTGCTGCTGATCCTGCTCCTGATGCGCCGGGGCTTTCGCGCCCTCGAAGCCTTCGTGATCGCGCTTCTGTCGATCATCTTCGTCTGCTTCGCGGTCCAGATCGCCATGGCCGCGCCGCCGATCCGCGACGTGCTCGGCGGCTTCGTGCCGTCCCCTGAAATCGTCACCAACCCGGCGGTGCTCTACCTCGCCATCGGCATCATCGGCGCCACGGTGATGCCGCACAATCTCTACCTGCATTCCTCGATCGTGCAGACCCGCGCCTATCCCCGCGACGAGGCGGGCAAGCGCAGCGCGATCCGGTTCGCCACCGCCGATTCGACCATCGCGCTGACGCTCGCGCTCTTCGTCAACGCGGCGATCCTCATCATGGCGGCCAAGGTCTTCCACGGCACCGGCCATACCGGGGTGCAGGAGATCGAGGAGGCGCATGCCCTGCTCTCGCCGCTGCTCGGCGTCGGTCTCGCCTCGACCCTGTTCGCGCTCGCGCTCCTGGCCTCGGGCCTCAATTCCACGGTCACCGCGACGCTCGCCGGCCAGATCGTGATGGAGGGCTTCCTGCGCCTGCGCCTGCCCGACTGGGCGCGCCGCCTCGTCACCCGCAGCATCGCCATCGTGCCGGTGGTGGTCGTCACCGCCCTCTACGGCGACGCGGGCACCGCCCGGCTCCTGGTGCTGAGCCAGGTCGTCCTGTCGATGCAGCTGCCCTTCGCGGTGATCCCGCTGGTGCGCTTCGTGTCCGACCGGGGCAAGATGGGCGTCTTCGTCGTCCCGGCCTGGCTGTCGATCCTGTCCTGGACCATCGCCGCCGTGATCGTGGTCCTGAACCTGAAGCTTCTCGTCGACACCTTCATGGGCGGCTGACGCGGATGTCGGGAAACAGACGCAAGCGCAGAGGTGTGGCGCTTGCACAACATTTGGGCGGAGTCGGAGAGTCTAACGGGCCGAGAACTCGGAACAAGCGCGGTCGTTGACGCTTTAAGCACCACGTTTTTCGACTTGCGTGGACCCCACGATGAAGATCCGCACCGGCTACTCGATCGCCTTCGATACGCCCGGCCCGACCCCGATGGTCCTGATGCTCAACGTGCATCCGGACCGGGCCGGCGACCTGCTCAGCCCCGACGCCATGACCATCGACCCGCCGGTCCCCGCACACCAGTTCGTCGATTCCTTCGGCAACCTCTGCACCCGCGTCACCGCCCCGGGCGGCCGCATCACCTTCTCCGCCGATCTCCTGGTTCAGGACAGCGGAGAGGTCGACGATTACGCGCCCGACGCGGTGCAGCACCCGGTGCAGGACCTGCCCGACGAGGTGCTGCCCTTCCTGCTGGCCAGCCGCTACTGCGACACCGACAAGCTGTCGAACACCGCCTGGCAGCTCTTCGGCAACACGCCGGAAGGCTGGGCCCGGGTCCAGGCCATCGTCGACTACGTCCACAACCACATCCGCTTCGACTACCAGCGCGCCGACGCCACCCGCTCGGCCCTCGACGGCTTCAACCAGCGCGAGGGCGTCTGCCGCGACTTCGCGCATCTCGCCGTCACGTTCTGCCGCTGCATGAACATCCCGGCGCGCTACTGCACCGGCTATCTCGGCGATATCGGCGTACCGGCGGTGCCCGATCCGATGGATTTCTCGGCCTGGTTCGAGGTCTATCTCGGTGGGCGCTGGTACACGTTCGACGCCCGCCACAACAAGCCGCGCATCGGCCGGATCGTGATGGCGCGGGGCCGCGACGCCACCGACGTGGCGATCTCGACGAGCTTCGGCCCGGCTTGGCTCGCCAAGTTCGAGGTCCATACCGACGAGGTGGTGGACGAGGTGCCGCAGCAGGTGGAGTGGCTGCAGGCGGCGGAGTAGGGCCCAAGGCGCGGGTCCTCTCGCCTCCCCGAGATCCCGGGCCTGCCCGGGATCTTCCATGCGGAAAGCTCGGCGCCCGGAGGGGAGAGGTCCTCGCCGGTGATCCAGCCGGTGGAGCGGACCCGCCCGGGGAGCGCCCTACGCCGCCCGGTCGCGCTCCGCCTTCTGCCAGCCCTCGCGGGTCTCGCCGATGAAGTCGTGGAGCCGCCCTTCGGCGATCGCCTTGCGCAGGCCGGCCATCAGGTCCTGGTAGTAGGACAGGTTGTTCCAGGTCAGCAGCATCATGCCCAGAATCTCGCCCGCGCGGACGAGATGGTGCAGGTAGGCCTTGCTGTAAAGGTTGGCCGCCGGGCAGGTCGATTCGGGATCGAGGGGGGTGTTGTCCTCGGCAAAGCGCGCGTTGCGCAGGTTGAGGCGGCCGTGGCGGGTATAGACCATGCCGTGGCGGCCGGCCCGGGTCGGCATCACGCAATCGAACATGTCGATGCCGCGGCTCACCGCCTGGACGATGTCGTCCGGCGTGCCGACGCCCATCAGGTAGCGCGGCTTGTGGGTCGGCAGGTGCGGCTCGACGGTCTCGATCATCGCGAGCATCGTCGCCTGCGGCTCGCCGACCGCCAGCCCGCCGACGGCGTAGCCCTTGAGGTCGAGATCGACCAGGGCCTTCGCGCTCTCGACCCGCAAGCGCGGAATGTCGCCGCCCTGGACGATGCCGAACATCGCCTTGCCGGGCTGGTCGCCGAAGGCGATGCGGCAGCGCTCGGCCCAGCGGAGCGAGAGGCGCATCGCGCTCTCGATCGCCGATTCCGGTGCCGGCAGGCGCACGCATTCGTCGAGCTGCATCTGGATGTCGGAGCCGAGCAGGCCCTGGATCTCGATCGAGCGCTCGGGGCTCAGGAGATGCGTCGAGCCGTCGAGATGCGACTGGAACCGCACCCCGGTCTCGTCGAGCTTGCGCAACCCCGACAGCGACATGACCTGGAAGCCGCCGGAATCGGTCAGGATCGGGTAGGGCCACTGCATCATCGCGTGGAGGCCGCCGAGGCGTGCCACCCGCTCGGCGCCGGGGCGCAGCATCAGGTGGTAGGTGTTGCCGAGCACCACGTCGGCGCCGAGCGCCTTCACCTGCTCGGGATACATCGCCTTGACGGTGCCGGCGGTGCCGACCGGCATGAAGGCCGGGGTGCGGATGACGCCCCGCGGCATCCGGATCTCGCCGGTGCGGGCCGGGCCGTCGGTCGCCGCGACGGTGAAGGTGAAATGGTCGGTCATCGCGTCTCCGCCCGGAAGAGCAGGCTGCTATCGCCGTAGGAATAGAACCGGTAGCCGCGCGCGATCGCGGCCGCATAGGCCGCCCGCATCGGCTCGAGCCCGGCAAAGGCCGAGACGAGCATGAACAGGGTCGAGCGCGGCAGGTGGAAGTTGGTCATCAGCCCATCCACCGCGCGGAAGCGGTAGCCGGGTGTGATGAAGATGTCGGTGGCGCCGGTCCAGGGCCGGATCGTGCCGTCCGGCTCGGCGGCGCTCTCCAGGAGCCGGAGCGCCGTGGTGCCCACCGCCACGATGCGCCCGCCCGATGCGCGTGCCCGGTTGAGGGCCTCGGCCGCCTCGGGCGTGATCTCGCCGATCTCGGCATGCATCCGGTGCGCGTCGGTGTCGTCGGCCTTGACCGGCAGGAAGGTGCCGGCGCCGACATGCAGCGTCACCCGCACTTGCGCTAGGCCGGCCGCGTCGCAGGCCGCCAGAAGTTCGGGCGTGAAGTGCAGGCCGGCGGTCGGCGCCGCGACGGCGCCCGGCTCGCGGGCATAGACGGTCTGGTAGTCGGCGGCGTCCTGCGCGTCGGTCGGGCGCTTGGCGGCGATGTAGGGGGGCAGCGGCAATTCCCCGAGGGCGGCCACCGCCTCGTCGAGGGCAGGCCCCGAGAGATCGAAGGCGAAGGTGGTCTCGCCCCCCTCCCCGCGCGCGACGATCGTGGCGTCGAGGCGGGTCATGGCGCAGGTCTCGCCCTCCCCGGCCCCGCCGAAGCTGACCCGGTCGCCGACCTTCAGGCGCTTGGCCGGCCGCGCGAAGGCGCACCAGCGATCCGGCGCCTCCCGCAAGTGGAGCATCGCCTCGAGGCGCACCGTGCTCCCGTCCCGGTGGCGCAGGCCATGCAGGCGGGCCGGGATCACCCGGGTGTCGTTGAACACCAGCACGTCGCCGGGCCGCAGCAGACCGGGGAGATCGCGCACGATGCGGTCCTCCGGCGTCGAGCCGGGATGCATCAGCATCAGCCGGGCGCCGTCCCGCGGCACCGCGGGCCGGAGGGCGATGCTGGCCTCCGGCAGGTCGAAATCGAACAGGTCCACGCGCATCCGGCCCTTCAGCCAGGATTCCGCCGCCGGATCAATGGGGCAGAGGCGAGTTCGCTGCAGGGGCGCGTCCTGCCGGAGGGCATGGCGCGGCGGCTTCCGGCGCCCCATCTGGAACCGCATCGTCGTCAGGAGTTCCCGTCATGGCCAGCCATCCGACCCTCGATGCCGAGCTCGTCGTCTGGTGGGAGGCGGAAGCCGCGCGGCTGGACAGCCTCGCGGCCTCCGCCCGCTTCGGCTTCATGCGCCAGCACTACGCCCGCAAGGCGGCGACCGCCCGGGCGCGGGCCCAGGTGAGCCGCCTGCGCGAGCAGGCCCGCTCGGTAGCGGAACGGCCGGCCACCGCCTGATGCCCCAGGGTCATAGCCTGAGCTATGACCTGTGCCGTGGCCTTCCCGGGGGTGCCGCCCTATGGGAGCGGCGCCGCGCCGCAGCGGGTGTCGTCACGCCTCGCGGCATCGCCCTCGCCTCTCGGAACATCGTCATGGAACGTGCGCAAGCCGCCGCCCTCGCCAGCGCCGGGGTCGGGCTCCTGGTGCTCGCCCTCAAGTTCTTCGCCTGGTGGATCACCGGCAGCCTCGCGCTCTATTCGGATGCGCTCGAGAGCATCATCAACGTGGTGGCGGCGATGACGGCCTTCGTGGCCCTGCGCGTCGCCGCCCAGCCCGCCGACCAGAACCACCCCTACGGCCACCACAAGGCCGAGTATTTCTCGGCGGTGATCGAGGGTGCGCTCATCATCGTCGCCGCGGTGGTGATCCTGCGCGATGCCTACGACGCGATCCTGGCGCCCAAGACCCTCGATGCGCCCCTGGTCGGCGTCGCGGTCAACGGCGTCGCCACGATCATCAACCTGGTCTGGGGCATGATGCTGGTCCGGCGCGGGCGCGACTGGCGCTCGCCCGCCCTGGTGGCCGACGGCAAGCACGTGCTGGCCGACGTGTTCACCTCCGGCGGCGTGCTGATCGGCTTAGGCGCCGCCACGGCGACCGGCTGGGCGATCCTCGATCCGATCATCGCCGCGGTGGTGGCGGTCAACATCCTGTGGTCGGGCGGCACGATGGTGCGCGACTCGGTCAACGGCCTGATGGACGAGGCGGCGCCCGCCGAGATGGTGGGGCAGATCCGCCGGCTGATCTCCGAGCACGGCGAGGGCGCGCTCGAAGCCCACGACGTGCGCACGCGGCATGCCGGCCAGGTCACCTTCATCGATTTCCACCTCGTGGTGCCGGGCGAGATGACGGTGGCGGAATCGCACGCGATCTGCGACCGGCTGGAAGCCGCGATCGAAGGCGCGGTGGAAGGCGCCGTGGTGACGATCCACGTCGAGCCCGCGGAAGAGGCCAAGCAGCGCGGGCTGCCGGTGATCTGACACCTTACCCCAGCCCCCTTGCGGCGGACCGTCCCGCCCGGCGACAAGGCCGACGCAACGGAGGACGGACGGGCGTGACGGGTGCCGACGACGATTACGTGTACGACGAGGCGACGGGCGAATGGCGCCCAGGCAGCGAGATGAAAGCCGCCGCGACCCGGGAGGTCCGCGACGCCTCCGGCAACGTGCTGAACGACGGCGATTCCGTCACCCTGATCAAGGACCTGAAGGTCAAGGGCGCCAACCAGACCCTCAAGCAGGGCACGGTGATCCGCTCGATCCGGCTGACCGACGATCCCGACGAGATCGATTGCCGGCACGATACCATCAAGGGTCTGGTGTTGCGCACGGAGTTCGTGCGCAAGCGGTGAAGCCACGCTTGGCGGTCGTCACCCCGCGCGCTTTTTCCATCCTACCCGGGACCTCATCCTGAGGTGCGAACGACGTGAGCCTCGAAGGAGGGCTCCAGGGATCGCTATGGTCTCTGGAGCCCTCCTTCGAGGTCAGTCGATCTTCGATCGACTGACACCTCAGGATGAGGTCGAGGGTGGGACGACATCGTCTTTGAACCTACCCACTGGCTCTCACCGCTCCCCCAGCACCGGCACCATCCGGCGCATCGCCTCCGTGAGATCGGCGGCCGAGCGGGCAAAGCACAACCGCAAGAAGCCCTCCCCGCCGGGCCCGAAGGCCGAGCCGGGAGCGAGGCCGACATTCGCCCGATCGACGATGCGCTTGGCGAGGCGGACGTCGTCCGGCTCGGACGGTACCCGCGGGAAGGCGTAGAAGGCCCCGGGGGGCGACGGCAGCTCGACGCCCGGCACCGTGCCGAGCGCGTCGCAGACGATGGCGCGCCCGGCCCGGGCCTGGGCGATCTGGTCGGCGACGAGCGATTCGCCCTCCCGGATCGCCGTGATCGCGGCGTGCTGGAGGAAGGTGGCGACGCCCGACGTGCCGTAGAGCACGAGCCCGTCGACGATCCGGCCGATCGAGGCCGGTCCCTCCAGCCAGCCGACGCGCCAGCCGGTCATCGCCCAGTTCTTGGAAAACGTCTGGACGAACAGCACCCGGTCGCGGTCCTCCGGCTGCCAGACGTCGCGGATCGAGGGCGCCCGACCCTCGGCCTCGTGCGCGGGATCGAAGCAGAACCGGCCGTAGATCTCGTCGGCGACGATCCAGAGATCGTGGCGGCGCGCGATGTCCAGGACCGCCGCGAGGTCGGCCCAGGTCGCGACCCAGCCGGTCGGGTTCGCCGGAGTGTTGAGGACGATGGCGCGGGTGCGCGGGGTGATCGCGGCGGCGATCCGGGCGATGTCGAGGCTCCAGCCGCTGCCCGCATCGAACTGCATCGGCACCGGGACGGGCCTGGCGCCCTGCATCGCGACCGCGCCGAAGAAGTTCGACCAGGTCGGGGTCGGCAGCACCACCTCGTCGCCGGGCTCGGCGGCGATGCGAATCGCGGTGTGGAAGGCGTGCATGCCGCCCACCGTCACGAAGAACCGCTCGGGGCCGACGGGATCACGGTAGAGCCGCGAGACGTACTCGGCCAGGGCCTCGCGCAGCGGCGGGATGCCGAGCATCCGGGTGTAGAAGGTGGCGCCGTCGCGAAGGGCCCGCTGCGCCGCCTCGGCGATGAAGACCGGCGTCGGCCGGTCGCCCTCCCCGACCCAGAGCGGGATCAGGCCGGGCCGCTCGACGCCATAGGCCACGAGCTCGCCGATGCCGCTCGGCCACACCCCGGCCGCCTCGCGGCTCACCGGCGGCATCGTGTCGGGCAGGGGCGGGACGGTCATGCTGGGACTCACCGTTGCGACGGGAGACCCAGGCATCGCAAGGAGGACGCTCCGGCGCAAGCCGGAGCGGGCGACGATCAGACCCGCGTGGCGATGAAGAACCAGCGGGTGCCTTCGAGCGAGCCGGTCTCGCTCAAGGGAACGAACGGCCCCTCGTCCGAGCGGCAGAAATGGCGCTTGAACCGGTCGGCCGGGAAGGAGCCGAGCAGCCTGTCGACAGACCCGCCGAACTTTTCCAGGCCGGCCCCGCCATGGACCTCGATGAACCAGTTCGGAATCCGGTCGAGCGACGCGCCGGCGCCGTCCAGCACCGCGCATTCGAAGCCCTCAACATCGACGTAGACGATGTCCGGCGTGCCGAACTCGGCGACCAGGCTGTCGATCGAGCGGCTCTTGACCTGGACCTTGCCGTGGGTGCCGGCGCCGCCGTCGACCTGGCCGTTCAGGCTCTCGTTGAACTCCAGCACCCCGTCCTCGCTCGCCGCCGCGGCGTGCAGGATCGTCAGGTTGCGGACGCCGTTCAGCGCGACGTTCTCGTTGGCGACCCGGGCGTTGTGCGGGTTGGCCTCGAGCGCCACGACCCGGCCGGTCTGACCGACATGGGTGGCGAGCTGGAGCGCCACCACGGCCTGGTGCGCGCCGAGATCGAACACGACCGCGCCGTCCTTGAGCGCCCCGCTCTCCTTGAAGAAGGTGATCTCCGCGAGGTTGCCGGAATCGTGATCGTACCATTCGGCCCCGACCGGATCGCACAGGCTAACCTTCAGATCGATCCCGCCGAAGCGATGCGACACGACTCGCCGCTCGAAGGTCTTCAGCGAGCGCTCCAACTTGGCTCGCCGGGCCATGGATTGCATCCATGGCGGCATCAACTGCTTGGACAACGCCGTCAACATGGGATGACTGACCCTCTCGCCGATCGCTGGAAGTTCATAGCAGATCGGGGGCGGGGAGCCGAAGCGGGTTCGGGTTTCTCGGTTAAGCGGGTGTGGCGCGGCGCAGTAAAGACCGTGGGTCTACGATCAAGAATTTTGTGAGAGGTCGTTACCTCTGACCAGTATATCAATCAACGCACCAGAAAGGCGCGGGCCCTCCCCTCTCCCCGCGGGCGGGGAGAGGGCCGTGTCACCGTTCAGGTGACGCGGCGAGCCCGCAGGGCGAGGGTGAGGGGGTGTTTCCGGAGAAGTCTCACTCGTTGACACCCCCTCACCCTCGCTTCGGCTACGCCTGCGCTAGCTCCGTCGACGACGAGGTCGCCGGAGCCCTCTCCCCGCCCGCGGGGAGAGGAGGAAGAACCGCGCCACATCTTGTGACCGACCCCTACGTCATTACGCCTGCCGCACCAGGATCAGCGTCGCCAGCGGCGGCAGCGACAGGGTCAGCGAGTGGTCCTGCCCGTGGGAGGCTTCCGCCACCGCATCGACCCCGCCGTAATTGCCGACGTTGCTGCCGCCATACCCCTCGGCATCCGAGTTGAACGCCTCGCGGTAATGGCCGGCCATCGGCACGCCGATGCGGTAGCCGTGGCGCACGACGGGCGTGAAGTTCGAGACCACGATCGCGATCTCGCCCGGCTCCCGGCCCTTGCGGGCCCAGGCGATGACGTTGTTCTCGGCATCGTCAGAGACCAGCCACTGGAAGCCGGCGGCCTCGGTGTCGCGCTCGTGCAGCGCCGGGGTCGCGATGTAGAGGTGGTTGAGATCGCGCACCAGGGTCTTGAGACCGGCATGGAACGGATCGTCCAGCAGGTGCCAGTCAAGGCTCTGGTTGTGGTTCCACTCCTTCTCCTGGCCGAACTCGCCGCCCATGAACAGGAGCTTCTTGCCGGGATGGCCCCACATGAAGCCGAAATAGGCGCGCAGGTTCGCGAATTTCTGCCAGCGGTCGCCCGGCATCTTGCCGAGCAGCGAGCCCTTCCCGTGCACCACCTCGTCGTGGGAGAGCGGGAGAATGAAGTTCTCCGAGAAGGCGTAGAGCAGGCCGAAGGTCAGGTCGTGGTGGTGGTAGCGGCGATGCACCGTCTCTTTCGAGATGAAGCGCAGGGTGTCGTGCATCCACCCCATGTTCCACTTGAAGCCGAAACCGAGGCCCCCGGTATAGGTCGGATGCGAGACGCCGGGCCAGGAGGTCGATTCCTCCGCAACCGTCATCGTGCCGGGGGCGTGGCTGTAGGTCGCCTCGTTGGTCTTGCGCAGGAAGTCGATCGCTTCCAGGTTCTCGTTGCCGCCATACTGGTTCGGGATCCACTCGCCCGCCCGGCGCGAATAGTCGAGATAGAGCATCGACGCCACCGCATCGACCCGCAACCCGTCGAGATGGTAGTGTTCGAGCCAGAACCGGGCGTTCGAGGCCAGGAAGGCCGAGACCTCCGTGCGCCCGAAATTGTAGATGTAGGTGCCCCAATCCTGGTGGAAGCCCTGGCGCGGGTCGGCATGCTCGTAGAGATGGGTGCCGTCGAACTGGCCGAGGCCGTGTGCGTCGAGGGGGAAATGGCCCGGCACCCAGTCGAGCAGGATGCCGATGCCGGCCTCGTGCGCCGCGTTGACGAACTCCGAAAAATCCTCCGGCGAGCCGAAGCGGCTGGTCGGCGCGTAGAGCGAGACCGGCTGGTAGCCCCAGGACCCGTCGAACGGGTGCTCGGTGATCGGCAGGAGCTCGATATGGGTGAAGCCCATCTCCTTGGCGTAAGGAATCAGGCGCTCGCCCAGCTCGCGGTAGGTGAGGTAGCGGTTGCCCTCGTCGGGCACCCGCGCCCACGAGCCGAGATGAACCTCGTAGATCGAGATCGGGCCGTGGCGATGATCCAGCGCGTTGCGGCTCGTCATCCAGGCCTGGTCGCGCCAGACCGGTGACGGCAGGCCCTCGAGGCGCGAGGCGGTCTCGGGCGGCTGCTGCGCCGCGAAGGCGACCGGATCGGCCTTGAGCGGCAGAAGCGCGCCGTCGGGCCCGCGGATCTCGAACTTGTAGTGGCCGCCCTTCTTCAGTTCGGGGATGAACAGTTCCCAGACGCCGCCATCCGGCCACAGCCGCATCGGATGGCGACGGCCATCCCAGTCGTTGAAGTCGCCGACCACCGAGACGCGGCGGGCGTTGGGCGCCCAGACCGCGAAGCGGAAGCCCGGCGTGCCGCCGACCTCGACGGCTTGCGCGCCCAGAACCCGATGCACGGCGTCGTTGCCGACGTCGCGCAAGAGGCCGATCTCCTGCTGGGTGAGGGTCGCGCCGTACTCGTAGGGGTCGCGCCGCGTGCGCTCGGTGTTGTCCCAGCCCTCGACCGCGATGCGGTAATCCGGCCGCTGCGGATGGGGAAAGCTCGCGACGAAGAAGCCGGCCGGGTGGCGCCGCTCCATCGGCACGCGGGCGTCGCCGATCACCACCGTGGCGGCGCGGGCCTCGGGCAGGATCGCGCGGACCTCCCACTGGCCCTCGGCCGTTTCGTGCGGTCCCAGCACCGCGAAGGGATCGCCGTGCTCGGCCCGCATCATCGCCTCGACGGCGTCGGGATGGACCGCGTAGGTCCGGCCCGGCACCGGCGGCCGGGCGGGACGGGTCGGGGCCGGCCCGGACACCTTCGGGGAGGCCGCCGCCTGCATGGCGGCGACCCGCAGGGAGACGTGCTTCTTCGACGATCCCTTCGCAGATCCCTTGCTCTTGCCTTTCTTGTCCGCACCTCCCTTGGCGCCCGCCGTGACCGGCGTCACCAGGACGGCCTTGACATGAGCCTTGTCCGTCTTGGCTTTGGCTTTGTCTTTGGTCTTGGAAGTGTCAGTCACGGGCATCCCAAGGTTGCGGTCGGTCTGGTGCCGGCGAGCGGCCGGCTTCGGAGCGCGGGTCTCGTCGTCCATGGGTCACGAACCTTTCTGGTCTTCCAGGATGGCCAGCACGCCGCGGGCCGGGATCTCGATCCAGTCCGGACGGTTGTTGGCCTCGTAATCGATCTCGTAGAGCGCCTTCTGCAGTAGGCAGAGGCGCAGCAGGCGCTCCCGCGTCGCCTCGTCGGTGACGGCGGCGCGGCTGCCCTCGACGGTAGCGGCATAGGCCTCTAGGAAGGCCCCGCTCACCATCCCGCGCCAGGCGGCGACGGCATTCTTCGCCCGCTCGCCGGCCTCGGCGAAGCGCGAGGCGACCTCCCGGGTCACGGTCTCGCCGCCATAGGCGAAGGAGCGCAGGATGCCGGCGACGTCGCGCAACGGCGTCGACTTCGCCCGGCGCTCGTCCACCGGCCGCGACGGCTCGCCCTCGAAATCGACGATGATGAGGTCGTCCTGCGAGGCGAGCACCTGGCCGAGATGGTAGTCGCCATGGATCCGGGTGCGATGGGCCCCTTTCGGCGCCTCGCGGCTGAGCGACGCGACCAGCGCCTCGATCTCAGCGCGGGCGGCGAGGATCGCGCCCGCCGCCTCGCGGGCCCCCTCGGACGCCGTGACGCCGAGACCCGAGCACGCCCGCAACGCCTTCTCGGCCTGGCGGCGCGTATCGGCGGCGAGGGCCGCGAGGTCGTCGCCCGTGAACGGCTCGGCGGCGAAGGCCGCGTTGCCGGTCTCGATGGCGAGCGCCCGGTGCATCTCGGCGGTGCGCTGGCCGAGAAGACCGGCCCAGCGCAGGTGGGTGGCGAAGGTCTCCTCCGGCGCGGGTGCCTCGCTCTCGGGCACCAGCACGATCGTGTCGAGGTCACGGCGCAGGTATTCGAGCATCAGGGTCCAGGCGTCGCCCTGGTTGCGGACGAAGGCCTGGAGCAGGCCGAGCGCCGTCGCGGTACCGTCCGGACCGACATGCTCGACGATGCCCAGCAGCGCCGGGGTGTTCTTGAACCCGGCCTCCTCGGTGAGGAAGCGGCCGACCTCGACCTCCGGGTGGCTGCCGGGCTGGAGGCGGCGCAGGAGCTTCAGCATCGCCCGCGAGCCGAAGGCGATCGAGGTGTTGCTCTGCTCCGCCGAGAGCCGCCGGATATCGGCCGGGTCGAGCTCCAGCTCGGGGTCGAAGGCCGAGGTCGCGGTGAAGCGGATGCTGCCCTTCTCCGACGCGATCTCGCGGTTGTTGCGGATCGCGTCGACCATCGCGAGGGCGAAATCGGTCGAGGAGGCGGCGCCGTAGAGGAGGCCCATCCGCGGGCCGCGCCGCACCCGGGCGACCGCATGGTCCATCAGCGACTCGTCTTCGCGGCCCTCGTCGACGGCGAGCGGCACGAAGTATTCATGGGTCTCGCCGTTGGCGAGCGACACGGCGATGCGCGGCAGGAGGAAGCCGTTCGAGCCTTCGAGGCGCGGCAGGATCGCGCTGTCGACCACCTCGACGCCGCGGATGCGCGAGCCCTTGGCGCCGAACCAGCGCCGCGAGCCGATGAAGCGCGGCGCCACGGTGCGCTCGAAGGCCTGGCGCTCGCGGCCCTTCATCAGGGTCTCGACGCCGCCGGTGAGCACCAGGGTGAACAGCTCCGGCGTCTCCGGGCTCGGGCCCATCGTGCCGGCATTCGCGGTCGAGAGCGAGAACCAGTAGAAGCCGTAGGCCGGCATGGTGAGGAGGTACGGCAGGTCGCCGATCGGCGGGAACGAGGTGCCGCCGGTCAGCTCCACCGGCACGGCCGTGCGGAGATCCGACAGGTCGAGCTGCACCGCCTGCGGCGCCCGCGACAGGTTGGCGACGCAGAGCACCCGCTCGTTGTCGTGCTCGCGAATCCAGGCCAGCACCTTGCGGTTGTCCGGATAGAGGAAGCGCAACGCGCCGCGCCCGAGCGAGACGTGGTTGTTGCGGATCGCGATCATCCGCCTTGTCCAGTTGAGCAGGCTGGTCTGGGCGCGGGCCTGCGCCTCGACGTTGACCGCGTCGAAGCCGTAGATCGGGTCCTGGATCGTCGGCAGGAACAGCCGGGCCGGGTCGGAGCGCGAGAAGCCGCCGTTGCGGTCGGGCGACCATTGCATCGGCGTGCGCACGCCGTCGCGGTCGCCGAGATAGATGTTGTCGCCCATGCCGATCTCGTCGCCATAGTACAGCACGGGCGTGCCGGGCATCGAGAGGACCAGGAACTTCATCAGCTCGATCTTGCGCCGGTCGTTCTCGAGCAGCGGCGCGAGGCGGCGGCGGATGCCGAGATTGATGCGGGCGCGCCGGTCGGCGGCATAGAAGCTCCAGAGGTAGTCACGCTCCTTGTCGGTCACCATCTCGAGCGTCAGCTCGTCATGGTTGCGCAGGAAGATCGCCCATTGGCAGCCGTCCGGGATCTCCGGCGTCTGCCGCATGATGTCGGTGATCGGGTGCCGGTCCTCCTGCGCGATCGCCATGTACATCCGCGGCATCAGCGGGAAGTGGAACGCCATGTGGCATTCGTCGCCGTCGCCAAAGTACTGCGCGGTCTCCTCCGGCCACTGGTTGGCCTCGGCCAGCAGCATCCGGTCGGGATAGGATTCGTCGAGGGCGGCGCGGATTTTCTTGATGACCGTGTGGGTCTCAGGCAGATTCTCGCAGTTGGTGCCGTCGCGCTCGATCAGGTAGGGGATCGCGTCGAGGCGCAACCCGTCCACCCCCATGTCGAGCCAGTAGCGCATCACCTCGATCACCGCGTCCAGGACCTTCGGGTTGTCGAAGTTCAGGTCGGGCTGGTGCGAGTAGAAGCGGTGCCAGTAATACGCCTTGGCGACCGGGTCCCAGGTCCAGTTCGAGGCCTCGGTGTCGAGGAAGATGATGCGGGTGTCGGTGTACTTCTCGTCGGTGTCCGACCACACGTAGAAGTCGCGCCACTCCGACCCCTTGGGGGCGTTGCGGGCCTGCTGGAACCAGGGATGCTGGTCCGAGGTGTGGTTGATGACGAGCTCGGTGATGACCCGCAGACCCCTGGCATGGGCCTCGTCCACGAAGGTGCGGAACTGGTCCATCGTGCCGTAGGACTGGTTGATGTCGCGGTAATCCGCGATGTCGTAGCCGTCGTCGCGCAGCGGCGACGGATAGAACGGCATCACCCAGATCGCCGTCACGCCGAGGTCGCGGATATAGTCCAGCTTCGCGGTCAGGCCGTCGAAATCGCCGATGCCGTCGTTGTTCGCGTCGAAGAAGGACTTGACGTGCACCTGGTAGATGATGGCGTCACGGTACCATTGCGGATCGGTACGATCGATCATCGCGTCAAAGCCTCATTCGATCGGGTCGTGGCGCCGGGCTGTCGGCTGTCGCGGTGCTTCGAGCTCAACGCGGGGCGCCGGGGAGAGTTCGGATGCCTGACGGCGCGGAGGGTCGCCCTTCCGCGCCGGAACGCTACCGGTCAGGCAGTGCCGTGCTGCCATGCGCCGCCGGGCGCCGCAAGCCGCTCGGGGCGGCGAAGGCGCCAGATCACCACCGATCGCTCGGCGGGATCGAGGGCGATGCGGTGGGTCTTGCCGCGCAGCTCGAACTTGTAGCCTTGGAGCAGGTCCTCGACCTCGACCGCGCCGTCATCGGGCAGGCCGAGCTGCCAGAGCGGCACCTCGTAGGTGCATTCCTGGCGGTTCCTCGGATCGAGGTTGACCATGCAGAACACCGCGTTGTCGCCGGACGGCGTCATCCGCAGGTAGGCCAGGATCTGGTCGTTCCAGGCCGGGGTGAAGACCACGTTGCGGAAGTCCCACAAAGCCGGGTTCTCGCGCCGGATGCGGTTCAGCGCGATGATGTGATCGCGGATGTTGCCGGGCCGGTAATAGTCCCAGGCCTTCAGCTCGTACTTCTCGGAGTCGAGATATTCTTCCTTCCCCGGCACCGGCGCGGCGTCGCACAGTTCGAAGCCGTTATAGATGCCGTAGACGCTCGACAATGTCGCGGCCAGCGTTCCCCGGATGATGAACCCCGGCCGGCCGCTGGTCTGGAGAAAGACCGGATTGATGTCCGGCGTGTTGGCGAAGAAATTCGGGCGGTAATACTCGCCCATCTCGCCGGCGAGTTCGGTCGAGTAGGCCGCCAGCTCGTCCTTGGTGTTGCGCCAGGTGAAGTATGTGTAGCTCTGCTGGAAGCCGGCCTTGGCGAGCTTCTTCATCATCTTCGGCCGGGTGAAGGCCTCGGCGAGGAAGAGTACGTCCGGGTAGCGGTCGTTGATGTCGCGGATCATCCATTCCCAGAACGGGATCGGCTTGGTGTGCGGGTTGTCGACCCGGAAGATCTTCACACCCAATTCGACCCAGCCGGCGATGATGTCGCGCAGCTCGACCCACAGCGACGGGAACGCGCCCTCGCGGTAGAAATCGACGTTGACGATGTCCTCGTACTTCTTCGGCGGGTTCTCGGCGAACTTGATCGTGCCGTCGGGCCGCCAGTCGAACCATTCCGGGTGCTGCCTGATCCAGGGATGGTCCGGCGAGCACTGGATGGCGAAGTCGAGGGCCACTTCCATGCCGTGGGCGTGGCTCGCCGCCACGAGGCGGCGGAAATCGTCGAGGGTGCCGAGATCGGGATGCACCGCCTCGTGGCCGCCCTCCTCGGCGCCGACGGCGTAGACCGAGCCGACATCGCCCTCCTGCGCTTTCAGCGAGTTGTTCTTGCCCTTGCGGTTGGTGCGGCCGATCGGGTGGATCGGCGTGAAGTAGAGCACGTCGAAGCCGAGTTCGCGGATCTCGGGAAGCCGCGCGATCACGTCGTCGAAGGTGCCGTGGCGGTTCGGATCACCCGATTGCGAGCGCGGAAAGATCTCGTACCAGGCCGAGAACCGGGCCGCCAACCGGTCGGCGAAGACCTCCAGCACCACCGGATAGCGCGAGAGGTTCACCCGCTCGGAATTGCGGTGGATGAGGGCCGTCTGCTCGAGGAGACGGTGCAACTGGGCCGCCGAGCCAGGCTCGTCGGCCTCGAGCGCCGCGACGAGGCCGTTGAGTGCGGCGGCATCGCTGCCCTCGGCGAGCGAGGCGGCACGCTTGACGAGTGAGACGCCCTCCTGGGTCTCGAGATGCACGGCGATGCCGGCCTTGCGCTTCTTCTCCAGGCCCCGCAACCAGGAGGAGAAGTCGTCGCGCCACGCCTCGACGGTGTATTCGTAGCGGGCGTTGCGGGTGAGGGGGAAATGGCCGTGCCAGCGGTCGTTCTCGACGAACAGCATCGGGTCGCGGCGCCACTCGGTCTCGCCGGCCAGCCGCGAGAGCACCGCGGCGTTGATGACGTCGTGCCCGTCGGTGAAGATGTCGGCCTCGACATGGAGCTGGTCGCCGACGACGCGCTTGATCGCCGAGCGGCCGCCATCGATCTCCGGGCTCACCGCCTCGATGACCACCCGCCCCTCCCCGTCCGGGGTGGTGCGGCGGGGACGGCGCATGGCGCCGATGCGGCGGGCGGCGAGGATGCGCACGACCCGCGGCTCCAGGCCGATCGACTGATCCGCCCGGAAGACCAGGGGTGCCACTTCGGGCGTCAGGTCCTGGAACGGGCCGAACTCGCCGCCGGTGCCGGCGATGAGCGGCGCCGGATCGACCGCGACCGGCTTGTCGGTCGGGTTGTGCAGCACGATCACGGCGTTTTCCGCCGAGCCGGGATGGCCGGTATCGATCCGGATCAGCGCCACGTAAGGCGCATCCGGGGAAGAGAGGCGCCACTGCGCGCCCTCGACATTCGCCGCCGGCAGGTCGGCCCGCAGACGGTTGATCGCGGCCACGAAGCCCGAGATGTCGATCCCGGTCTGGTGCTCGCGGCTCTCCGGCGTCGTCTCGACGACGTGGAGGGGCTTCACGTAGCCCCATTCATAGCCGATCGGCATCAGCACGCCGGCCGAGAAGAAGGCGGCGAGCGCGTAGCGGCTCTTGAGTTCCGCCGCCACCGCCTGCTTCCCGCCGTCCAGCGAGGCGGCCAGCCGCTGCATGTCGTGGTTCTCCGGGAAGGCGATCGAGGGCGCGAGGATGCGCAGGCGCTCGTACTGCTCGAGCGCCCAGGGCGCCTTCAGGTCCCACCAGGCGAAGGAGTTGAACAGGTAGTCGAACCCGGCCTCCGCCGTGGCGCGGGCCTCCTCGAAGGTGCAGCCGAGCGTCTCGGCGGCGAAGAGGGCGGCGTGGTCGCGGTCCTTGGCGGCGCCGATCAGGCTGCGCCAGACATCCGGCGGCACCTTGTAGGCGGCATCGCATCGGAACCCGGCGACGCCGAGAGCCTGGAGCTTCGCAATGTAGCCGTTCCACAGCTCGGTCAGGGCGGTGCGGGCGTTCGCGCCGACATAGTCGAATTCGGCGAGGTCGCCCCAGACGGTGATCTTCGACGGATCGTCGGGATCGACCGCGTGCGGGCTCACCGGCGCGCCGGATTCGTCGCGCACGAACAGGTCGGGGCGCTCGTGGGCGAGCTTCCCGTCATTGGCGGCGTGGTTCACCACCAGGTCGGTCATGATCTTCAGGCCGTGCCCGGCGGCGGCCTCGCAGAAGCGGCGGATCTGCTCGTCGTCGGGCGTGCCGCCGAGGTCGCGCAGGCGCTCGTCGAGGCTTTCCACGTCGGCCACCGCGTAGAGCGAGCGCGAGCCGCCGGCCTGGTGGAACGGGTTGAGGTAGACCCAGTCGAAGCCGAGCTCGGCGATCCGCGGGAGTTCCGCGGTCCAGGCCGAGACCCGGCCGACCAGGAGGGGAAACAGGTTGTAGATCCGCGGTCCGGCCGCCAGCGGCGCCAGGGTGGCCGGCAGCGGCGTCACCTCGCGGGTGCGCTTCGCCGGCTTGGTGCTGGTGCGGGGTACGTTCATCGGCCCGATCCTGCCTGCTCTTTCTCGTTCATCTCAGGCGGGCCGGCCCCACCCGAGGGGTGTGGCCGGCCCGAGGTCTCAACTGGCGGAGTGGCGCAGAACCGCCAGGGGGAGGCGCGAGAAGAGTCGACCAATCGACAGTCGCCCGCCCTCGGACCGGATCTCCTCGCCCGTCACCAGATCGCGCCAGACGCTGCCCTCGGGCACCGGCAGGCTCGTGCCGGCAAAGGCACCCGCGAGGCGCAGGCCCTCCTCGGCGGCGACGCGGCGGGGCACCGCCACCAGCAGGTCGCCGGCCTCCGAGCCGGCGGTCGCGTCCTGGCGCAGGAAGGCGACGAGGCGGTCGGCCCCCGGCCCTTCGGCCGCCACCGGCGCGTAATCGGCCTCGGCGTAGAAGCCGGGATGGGCCGCGCGGTCGGCGAGCAGCCGGGCCAGCACCCGCTGCTTGATCCTCCCGTCGGGCCAGGAGGCCAGCAGGTCTTCGAGGGCCGCGTCCTGGCCGAGCGCCGCCTCGCGCTCGGCGTAATCGACCGGGCGGCGGTTGTCGGGATCGACGAAGGAGAAGTCCCAGAACTCCGTGCCCTGGTAGATGTCGGGCAGGCCCGGCAGAGTGCATTTCAGTGCCGAGCGGGCGAGGCCCGTCACCATGCCGACCCGGGCCAGACGCTCGGCGAAGGGTCTGAATTCCCGCAGGAATTCCGAGTCCGGCGCCACCAGGGCATCGAAGAGCTTGGCGACCGCGCCCTCGTAGGCCTCGTCGACATTGACCCAGCTCGACCGGCGCTTGCCCTCGCGCATCGCCTTCTCGGCATAGGCGCCGAGCCGCTTGCGGAACTCCTCGACATCCTTCGGGTCGGGAGAGTCCGTCAGCAGTTCCAGCGGCCAGGCGCCGAGGATCGCCTGCAGGAACATCCACTGGTCGTTGGCATCGGGCGCGGCCTCGCCCTCGACCTGCGAGAGGTGGGGCTTTGCCAGTTCGCCCCACAGGGCCCAGGCGTCGGCCCATTCCTCCGGGACCTCCGACAAGGCCAGCAGCCGGGTCCGGGCATCCTCGCCGCGCTTGGTGTCGTGGGTGGCGGTGGTGATCATCGCGTTCGGCCAGTCGCGGGCGCGAGCGGCCTGGAGCGCGTGGAAATGCTCCGCCGTGACGCCGTACTCGCCCGGATCGCCCCCGACCTCGTTGAGCGCCAGAAGCTCGACGAAGCGGTAGAACAGGGTGTCCTCCAGGCTCTTCGCCATCACCGGGCCGGTGAGCTGCTGGAAGCGGCGGCGGAAGCGGCGCACCACCTCCGGGTCGGGCCGGCCCGGCCCCTCGGTGTCGATCCGGCCGAGCAGGACCCGTTCGGCGAAATCATGCACCGAGCGGTCGGGCAGGCTGGAGCGGCGCTTGGCCTTGCGCACCGTGTCGCCGATGAGCTTCAGGTCCTCCGGCTCGATCTCGTTCTCGTCGAGGTCCGAGCCGAGGTAGCTGCGATAGACCGGGAAGCGGGCGATGATCTCGGAGAGCGCCTGGCGCAGGGCGTTGACCGAGAAGTCGCGGGTGCGCCGGTCGGCATCGGCCACCTGCTTGAGGTCCGAGGTCAGGACTTCCAGCTCGCTGGCGAAGCTGGTTTCCAGGATCTCGCCCTTCACATTGCGCAAGAGGTACGCGTAGGGCTCGTCCATGCCGCTCGCCCCGGCATAGAGCCTGGCCACCGCCTCGCGCTTGTCCTGGTCGACGAACAGCCCGTCGATCTGGTTGAGCACGTCGTAGCCGGTGGTGCCGGCGATCGGCCAGGGGCGCAACTTCTCGCCGGGCTCCAGGATCTTCTCCACCACGATGTAGAAGCCGGGCCCCAAAGCCGCCTGGAGCGCGCGGGCATAGCCCGCCGGATCGGCGAGCCCGTCGATGTGGTCGATGCGCAGGCCGTCGATCCGTCCCTCGCGGATCTGGCGGAACAGCATCGCGTGGGCGCCCTCGAACACCCGCCTGTCCTCGACCTTGAGCCCGGCGAGCGAGTTCACGTCGAAGAAGCGGCGATAGTTGATGTCGCTCGCCGCGACCCGCCAATGGGCGAGGCGGTAGGCCTGGGCCTCCAGGATGCGATGGAGCGCCCCGAAGCTGTCGGGATGGCCCTTGAAGCCGTTGACCAGCGTTACCGCCCGGTCGATCGCCGCCTTGAGGGTGGACGAGACGGCGACCGCATGGGCGAGGCGCCGCTTCAGCCCCTCCGCCTCCTCCGGGAAGGCGGCCATGCGCTCGGAATTGGTCTCGTCGCCCATCCGGCGCAGGCGCTCGGAGATCGACAGGACGTCCGCCGAGCCCTCGTCGCCGACCTCCGGCAGGGCCGCGAGCGCCCGGTCGAGGATGATCGGGTAGTTCAGCGGGTTGACCGGGAAACGATGCTCGAAGTGCCAGACGCTGAAGCCGCCCTCCTCCGGGTCGAAGGCGAGCTTGAGGTCGCCCTTCTCCAGCGCCTCGCCGTAGCGGTCGCCGAGGAAGGGCACGACGAGCTTGTTGCGGGCGCCGAGCCGGCCCCAATCGATGTCGAAGGCGTCGGCCGCCGGCGACAGGGCACCCCATTCGAGCACCGAGAGCCACCACGGGTTGTCGGCACCGCCGACGCCCATGTGGTTGGGCACGATGTCGAGCAGGAACTTCAGCCCGTGGCTCTTCAGCGTGTCGCTGAAGCACACGAAGGCCTCCTCGCCGCCGAGTTCCGGGTTGATCTCGCGGTGATCGACGATGTCGTAGCCGTGCATCGAGCCCGGCCGCGCCTTGTGGATCGGCGAGGCGTAGACGTGGCTGATGCCGAGCTTCGCCAGGTACGGAACGATCTTCGCCGCGTGGTCGAAGGTGAAGTCCTTGTGGAATTGCAGCCGGTAGGTCGCCCGCGGCGGCGGCGAGGCCAGCCGCGCGGCGCCCGAGCGCGGCCCACGCTCCTCGGACGAGAGCGAGGCGGCCAGCTTGGCGAGGGGCCCGCCGGGCGCGGCGATCGCGTCGAGGTCGCGGTCGAGCTTGCGGCGCCAGTTCGGGTAGCCCTCGGTGACGCCCGGCATGTTGGCCTGGCTCACCTCGCCCAGGATGTCCTCGTACTGCACCGCGGTCAGCACCGAGGGGGCGCGGGCGAGGAAGCGCACCGCGGCCTCGAAGGGCGGCTCGCCCGGCACGTCCGCCGACGGGATCAGCCCTTCCTGGTTCAGCGCCTCGGCGAGGCGCCGGCGCTCATGCACCCGCTCGTCGCGCTCGGAGCCGGCGCGGTCGGCATCGTAGAGGCCGAGGGACTGGCGGAGTTCCGTATCGACGCCCCGCCACCAGCCGACGAAGGTCGGCAGGTCGTGGGTGGTGATGGCGCAGAGCGCGTCGCGCGGATACTCGGCCGGGCGCTTGAACGTGCCGCCCTCTCCCCGCTCGAAGGACAGGATGCGGTAGCTCAGGATGCCGGCCTGCATCAGCGCGTCGGAGAAGCCGGCCGGCGCGGTGCCGAGATCCTCGGCGATGACGAGGCACTTCGCCCGGTGGCTCTCCAGGCGCAGCACCGCCAGCATCGCCTCGAACGGCATCGCCACGTAGGCCCCGCCCTTCGCCCCGCCCCCGACCGGGATCAGGAACAGCCGGGCGAGCTGGAAGGCGTGGTCGATGCGGATCGCGCCGGCATGGCGCATGTTGGCCTGGACCAGGGCCCGGAAGGCCGCGAGTCCGTCGCGCTCCAGTTCCAGCGGATCGAAGGGCGGCAGGCCCCAATCCTGGCCGTTCGGGGCCAGGATGTCCGGCGGCGCGCCGATCGACAGGCCGGCGGCGAAGCGCTCCGGATGCGACCAGATCTCCGAGCCGCCGCGATCGGCGCCGACCGCGAGGTCGCGGTAGAGGCCGAGCCGCATGCCTGAGGCCAGCGCCTGGGCAGAAGCCGCAGCGAGCTGCCGGTCGGCGAGGAATTGCAGCCAGGCGTGATACGATACCCGCTCCTGGTGCTCGGCGGCGAAGGCCGACACCTCCGGCGTGCCGTTGCGGCGATAGGCCTCCGGCCAGTCGCCGAGCCAGTTCGCACCTTTCTTCGAAAAGTGCTCGGCCAGGGCCTCGAAGGTCGCGTGGGCCTCCAGGTTCTCACCGCCCGCGGCGCGGAACGCCAGGAACTCCGTGTCCCGCCCGGCCCGGGCCGGCGAGTCCAGCCACAGGGCCTCGAGCACGGGGCTCAAGACCTGCCAGATGCCGGCATGATCGACCAGGGAGGCGTCGCGCAGGCGCGCGATCTCGGGAGCGGCGTCGGTGAGCAGGCGCTCGGCCCGGCTGCCGGCGAGGCCCGGCAGCGTGCTGGAATCGATGAACAGCGTCTCGAGGAAGAGCCGCGAGGACGGCGAGTAGGGCGAGACCTTCTGGCGGTCGGTCGAGAACAGGGCGTGGACCGGGCTCAACCCTAAGAAAGCCGCGCCCCTTGCGCCGGCATCCGCCGCGGCCCGGCCGGCATCGGCATAGGTGCCGATGCCGAGATTGGTCGCGGAGCGCAGGCCGTAGAGCTGCGCCGCGAGGCCCCAATCGCGGGCGCCCTCGTCGCCCAGCGCCCGCGGGCGCCAGCAGCGCTGGGGGGCGGCGATCACCGTCGCCTCGGCGCGCCGGTCTCCCAGCGTCACCGTGAGGCGGTGATAGCCGGGGGTGAGGGGCGGCAGCTCGATCGCGGCGGTGTCGGGACCCAGCGCGACACGCCCGTCACGGGCGCTGCCGCGCTCGTCGACGATGCGCCAGCTCAGCGTGCCGGAGCGCGCCTCCGCCCGCACCGGCACCCGGGCGGCACGGCGTGCCTCAACCGGCACCAGCGGCGCCACCAGGCCGTGGCGAAGCGCCTGGATGCGGGCGAGGCTCGCCCGCGCCTCCTCCTCGGTGCCGGCCGGCAGGCCGAGGGCGGCGAGCAGCCCCTGGCGCACGGAGAGCGGGGTCTCGACGCGCTGGCCGAAGGCGTCGGTGTAGTCGGCAGCGATGCCCGCCTCATCGGCGAGCCGCGCGACGACATCCTCGGTCACGGCCATCTCAAAACACCTCTTTCACGAACACACCCGACCAGGCGGGCAGGACCAGGGCGCCGTCCTCGTTCTGCGAGACCGACGGCGAGCGCCAGACGACGCGGCCGGGCAGCGGCCCCGGCTCGTACGCGTCGCCGCCGAAGACCCCGACGAAGCGCAGCGAGCCGCCGGCGAAGGACCACGTCACGTCGATCACGTCCGGCCGCGGCAGCACGTAGGAACCGCCCTTCCACGCCGTCTTCAACAGCGGCACAACCTCGCGCTGGCGCAGGGCGAGCAGCGCCGTCGTGTCGGCCAGGACCTCGCGATGCGGCGAGTTCGTCCGCTCGGCCCAGTCGAGCGTCGAGCGCCGGAACGTCTCGGCGGCGGTGGGGTCGGGAATTGTTTTCGCCTTCTCCTCGTCGGCGAAGGCGGCGAAGCTCTTGAACTCGCGCCGACGACCGTCGCGCACCGCCTTGTTCAGCTCCTCGTCGGGGGCGAAATCGACGAAGAACAGGAACGGCGTCGAGGCCGACCATTCCTCGCCCATCCACAGCATCGGGATCTGCGGGCTGAGCAGCAGGCCGGCCCGGGCCAGCGCCAGCTTGCCCGGATCGGCGAGGTGGCTCAGCCGCTCGCCCAGAGCCCGGTTGCCGACCTGATCGTGGTTCTGCAGGAAGGTGACGAAGGCCGAGGGCGGCAGGTGGCCGGACGGCTCGCCGCGGGGGTGGTCGTCAAGGGTCTTGAACGGCTCGCCCTGGTAGGCGAAGCCCTCCGCCAGGCTGCGGGCGAGATGCGCCGCCGGCTTGTCGGAGAAGCTCTCGTAGTAGCCGGAATCCTCGCCCGTCAGCAGGATGTGCCAGCCGTGATGGGTGTCGTCGGCCCATTGGGCGCTGTGCAGGATCGGCTGGCCGGCGCCGTCCCGCTCCAGCCAGCGGGCCTGGTTGGCCTCGTTCTCCAGCATCAGGTGGATCGGGCGATCGGGGTTTGCCGCGCGGATCCGCTCGGCCAGCTCGGCCAGGAAGTGCTTGTTGGAATCGTCCTGGATGGCGTGGACGGCGTCGAAGCGCAGGCCGTCGATGTGGAACTCGTCGAGCCAGTACAGCGAGTTGTGGACGAAGTAGTCCCGCACCACCCGGCCGGAGGTCTTGCCGTCGAAGTTGATGCCGGCGCCCCACGGCGTCGGGTGGCGCTCGGTGAAGAACGTCTCGGCATAGGCGTGGAGATAGTTCCCGGCCGGGCCGAAATGGTTGTAGACCACGTCGAGGAAGACCATCAGGCCGAGCGCATGCGCCCGGTCGACGAGACGGCGCAGGTCGTCCGGAGTGCCGTAGGCCGCATCCGGCGCGTAGGGCAGCACGCCGTCATAGCCCCAGTTGCGGGTGCCCTTGAAGTCGGCGAGCGGCAGCAACTCGATCGCCGTGACGCCGAGGTCGCGCAGGGATTCGAGCTTTTCGGAGAGGGCCGCGTAGGTGCCTTCCGGCGTCGCGGTGCCGACATGGCACTCGTAGATCACCGTCTCCTCGAACGGGCGCCCGGCCCAGGCCCCGTCGGTCCACGGGAAGCCGGCGGGGTCGATCACCTCGGACAGGCCCGACACGTCCTCCGGCTGGAAGCGCGAGGCGGGATCGGGCACCACGAGGTCGCCGTCGATCCGGTAGCCGTAGCGGGCGCCGGCGCGCAGGCCCGGCACCGTCAGGCGCCGCCAGCCCTCGCCTTGATCCTCCAGTGGGTGATCCGTCCCATCGACCACAAGGGCGACGCTCTTCGCGGTCGGCGCCCAGAGGGCGAAGCGTACCCCCTCCGGTCCGATCTCCGCACCGAATGGCATGCTGTGGGTGCGCCGCATCGGGCCACCATCCTTCGAAAGCGAGAGTGTGCGAACGGCGTGGGGCGCCGCTCAGGAAATTCGGTGGCTGTGGGCAGGTTCCGCGGGGTCGTCCCGCATTGCGACGACCGCGCTGCGATACGGGAGCTAAGGCGGCCCGCGCCGTCGGCAATGGCCGGAGCGACGCCCGGCGACGATGGCCGCGCGGGACAGCGTCGGAGCGCGAGGAAGCCTCAGAACGCCCAGGCGAGGGTCGCCGCGAAGGCCGCCGCAACCGCGGCGCCGGTCGCCGTCATCGCCACGCGTCCCAGCCCGACCGCCGCCGCGCCGACGCCATCCTCGGCAAAGCCGAAAGCCTGGCCGGCGGCCTGCTCGGCACGGGCGAGGGCGAGATGACGGGCGTGGCGGTTGACGGTTTTCATCGTCGGAACGCTCCTGCGGCGCGCGATCCCGTCCGGCGTCAGGGGCGGCCGTCCGGTCAACGGGCGGTGACGGCCGAGGTTCCGGGGGGCATCGCGCGCGTCACCGGGCTTTAAGGGAATTTGTTTACGTCTCGGTGACTCTGGTACGGGTTCTGCTGCCGGGTGATTCCGCGCCGCCCGACCATGCCCGTTCGCCACACCCCAACGCCGCGCAAAGGCCCTTTTTGTTCCGCGTTTGTTCCGGTATAGGGAAAGGATGACCTCGAATGCTGCCAGAGCCCTTCCCCCACCGCGAGGCCGTCGCGTGAGCGAGGCCGCACGAGACCTGTTCGGCGCCGGCGGCAAGCCGCCCGGAACGCCGCCCGACCCCAAGCGACCGGAGGCGAAGCCCCCGGCGGATCCGCTGAAGGCGGAGGCGGTGAAGCGCCCGAAGCCCGTCGCCGTGCCCCCGCCGGCGGAGGCCGCGGAGGCCGGCTACGACGCCTCGGCGATCGAGGTGCTGGAGGGGCTGGAGCCGGTGCGGCGCCGGCCCGGCATGTATATCGGCGGCACCGACGAGAAGGCCCTGCACCACCTCTTCGCCGAGGTGATCGACAACTCGATGGACGAGGCCGTGGCGGGCCATGCCAGCTTCATCGAGGTGGAGCTGCAGGAGGATGGCTGCCTCGTCGTGACCGATAACGGCCGCGGCATTCCGGTCGACCCGCACCCGAAATTTCCGGGCAAGTCGGCGCTCGAGGTCATCATGACCACGCTGCATGCCGGCGGAAAGTTCGATTCGAAGGTCTACGAGACCTCAGGCGGCCTGCACGGCGTCGGCATCTCGGTGGTGAACGCCCTTTCGGACGTGCTCGAGGTCGAGGTCGCCCGCAACCAGACCCTCTACCGCCAGACCTTCTCCCGCGGCCACGCGCAAGGCGGCATCGAGACGATCGGCCGGGTGCAGAACCGTCGCGGCACGCGGGTGCGGTTCCATCCCGATGCCGAGATCTTCGGCGAGCACAAATTCGATCCGCGCCGCCTGTTCAAGATGGCGCGCTCGAAGGCCTATCTGTTCGGCGGCGTCGAGATCCGCTGGCGCTGCGCCCCGTGCTGCTGGAAGGGGTCGAGAACGTGCCGGCGGAAGCCGTGCATCGCTTCCCCGCCGGCCTGAAGGACTATCTCGCCCGCGAGATCGACGGCAAGGAACTCGTCGCCGACGGGGTCTTTTCCGGCAAGATCACCCGTCCCGGCAGCCACGGCTCGCTCGAATGGGCGATGGTCTGGCTGTCGAACGACGACGGCTTCTCGTCCTCCTACTGCAACACCATCCCGACGCCGGAGGGCGGCACCCACGAGAGCGGGATGCGGGTGGCCCTGCTGCGGGGCTTGCGCGACCACGCCGAGCGGGTCGGCCAGGTCAAGCGGATGGCCTCGGTCACCGCCGACGACGTGATGGCGACCTGCGCGGCGATGCTGTCGGTCTTCATCCGCGAGCCGGAGTTCCAGGGCCAGACCAAGGACAAGCTCGCGACGCTGGAGGCCTCCCGCATCGTCGAGGCGGCGATCCGCGACGCCTTCGACCATTGGCTCGCCGCCTCCCCGGCCCAGGCCAACAAGCTCCTCGACTGGGTGATCGACCGGGCCGAGGAGCGCCTGCGCCGCCGCCAGGAGAAGGAGGTCGCCCGCAAGACCGCGACCCGTAAGCTGCGCCTGCCGGGCAAGCTCGCCGATTGCTCGAAGGCCGGGGCCGCGGGCTCCGAGATCTTCATCGTCGAGGGCGATTCGGCCGGCGGCTCGGCCAAGCAGGCGCGCGACCGCGCCACTCAGGCGATCCTGCCCCTGCGCGGCAAGATCCTCAACGTCGCCTCGGCGAGCCGGGACAAGCTCGGCGCCAACCAGCTCCTCTCCGACCTGATCCTGGCGCTCGGCTGCGGCATCGGCAAGCAGTACCGGCACGACGACCTGCGCTACGAGAAGGTCATCATCATGACCGATGCCGACGTCGACGGCGCCCATATCGCCTCGCTGCTGATCACCTTCTTCTACCGGCAGATGCCGGAGCTGATCGAGCAGGGGCACCTCTACCTCGCCGTCCCTCCCCTCTACCGGCTGACGCAGGGCGCCAAGAGCGCTTATGCCCGGGACGACCGGCACAAGGAGCAGCTGCTCAAGACCACCTTCAAGTCGGGCAAGGTCGAGATCGGGCGCTTCAAGGGCCTCGGCGAGATGATGCCGGGCCAGCTCAAGGAGACCACGATGGACCCCAAGAAGCGCACGCTCCTGCGGGTCGAGGTGGTGGAGGAGGCGCGTGACGCCACCGGCGACACGGTCGAGCGGCTGATGGGCAACAAGCCCGAGGCCCGCTTCGCCTTCATCTCCGAGCGGGCGGTCTTCGCCGACGAGATCGAGCTCGACATCTGAACCCGGCCTCCGGGGGGACGGCACCGCCCTCCCCCGGACTACGCTACGACAAAGGGCCCGGCCGCGTGAGCGGCCGGGCCCTTTGTCGTTGGATCTCGCGCCGGTACGCCGATGCGGCGCCTCGGAACGCGAAAAGCCCGGCCGTGAGGCCGGGCTCCGCTCCGTCGCGGTGACGGATGTCGACGACTAGAAGCCGTTGAACTTGTAGTTCAGGCCGGCGCGGACGACGGCGAACTCGGTCTCGCGACGGACCGGGCCGGCGTTCACGACGACCACGCCCGGGGAGCCGAGGCCGACCACGGTGCCGGCGTTGTTGACGGCGAAGGCGCCGTTGTTGCGGTTGCCCTGATCCAGGTTCACGTACAGGCCTTCGACCTTGAGGGTCACGGCCGACGAACGGAAGAAGTTCAGGAACGAGTCGGTGGGCATGGCGTACTCGACGCCGCCGCCGACGACCCAGCCGGTCTGGAACTCGTCACGCGAGCTGTTCGGCAGACCGAAGTCGCGGCCGCCGCCCGAACCGTAGGCGAAACCGCCGGTGGCGTACACGAGGGTACGGTCGAAGGCGTAGCCGAGGCGGCCGCGCACGGTGCCGAAGTAGTCGAGGCCGGCGACGCCGTTCGGGTTGAACACCTGCTGGGCGGCGATCGGGCCGGTGGCGGCGAAGCGGTTCCGGTCACGGCCGAAATCGACGTACTGGGCGTCGGCCTCGACGCCGACCACGATGCCCGAGCCCGGGGTGAACTGGTAGTTGTAGCCGACCTGGCCGCCGCCGACGAAGCCGTCGGTCGAGCGCTGGCCCGGGAAGGCGATCACGGTCGGGGTGACGACGAGGCCGGTGGCCGGGCCGACGCCGACGACGGTGGCGCCACGGTTGTCATTGGTGCCGAAGCCGTAACCGGCGTTGAAACCGGCGTAGAAGCCCGTCCAGGTGAACACCGGCACCGGGGTGAAGACCGGCGGCGGGGCCGCGCGGCGCGGCAGGTCGGCGGCCGAGGCAGCAGCGGACAGGCCGACGAGGGCCACGGAGGCGAGGAGGATCTTCTTCATTGTCTTACTGGTCCTGATTGGCGAGAGCCGGCGCGCTTCTATCCCCGGTCGGTCACCCGGTCTGTCGCATTCCTGCAACGAGGACAGGGTTTACCCCCCCACCCGTCAACGAACCGTGAATCGGGAGCGAGCGCGGACCCAAAAAATCGAGCGAGCGCGGTGATTTAGCATTAACCATGATCCCCCAGTGTCCCTGGTGCACACTTCCGCCGAGGAATCGCCATGGACGCTTTCGGGCGCGAGACCGCGCCGCCTTCCCTGCTCCGCCGCACCTGGCGGATCGCCCTGTTCGCGGTCGCGGGCTCCCTGGCGGCGACCCACTACCTCGCCTCGCGCGGCGGCCCGCCAGCGGCGCCCGGCGGGCAGGCGGTCGCGTCGTTGCGCGGTATCGTCGAGCCCGAGACCACCGGATCGATAGCGACCCAGGCGGACCGCACGCGCCTCGATCCCTGCAGCGCGCCGGTGCGGCCTTGAGGCCATCGCCTCCCTGAGCATCTTGCCTCCACGAGGCTCTCGCACCCGCAAGGCTCCCGCGACCCTCGCAATCGGCATGCCCGGGAAGTCCTGCTCGGGAAGTCCTGCCTGGGCGGGGCGGCGCGCCCGGCGCGGCGGCATCCGAGGCGGTCCGGTCCACCGAACGAATCACGGTCAGGCCTTGACAAACGGGTCCGCATCGGGCGTGTCCTGCGGGCGGTCGCGTGCAGGCGCGACAGAGCAATGGCGTGAACGTCCCGCCTCGGCGTCTCCGGCGCGGGACAGGCTGCGAAACGACTTTGCATCCCGGCCGTTGCCGCGACGGTGTCTTCCGCGCCGGCCCGATCCGCCCGCGCGCAACGGTTCTCTTCAGGATGTCATTCGCCGAACTGGGTTTAAGCGAGAAGGTCCAGCAGGCCGTCGAGGCCGCGGGCTACACCACGCCGACCCCGATCCAAGCCCAAGCCATTCCGCACGTTCTGGCCCGGCGCGACGTCCTGGGCGTCGCCCAGACCGGCACCGGCAAGACGGCGGCGTTCACGCTGCCGATGCTCACCATGCTCGAACAGGGCCGGGCCCGGGCGCGGATGCCGCGCACGCTGGTGCTCGAGCCGACGCGCGAACTCGCCGCGCAGGTGGTCGAGAACTTCGAGCGCTACGGCACCAACCACAAGCTCAACGTGGCGCTCCTGATCGGCGGCGTCTCGTTCGCCGATCAGGACCTCAAGATCACCCGCGGCGTCGACGTGCTGATCGCGACTCCCGGGCGGCTCCTCGACCATTTCGAGCGCGGCAAGCTGCTGCTCAACGGCGTCGAGCTCCTCGTCATCGACGAGGCCGACCGGATGCTCGACATGGGGTTCATCCCCGACATCGAGCGCATCGTGAAGATGGTGCCGTTCACGCGCCAGACGCTGTTCTTCTCCGCGACGATGCCGCCGGAGATCCAGCGCCTCGCCGACGACTTCCTGCACAATCCCGTCCGCGTCGAGGTGGCGCGCCCCGCCTCGACCGCCAGCACCATCACCCAGCGGCTGGTCGCGACGGGGGCGGAAGGGCACCAGAAGCGCAAGACCCTGCGCAAGCTGATCCGCGCCGCCGACGAGCTGAACAACGGCATCATCTTCTGCAACCGCAAGCGCGACGTCGCGCAGCTGCAGAAGTCGCTGTCGAACCACGGCTTCAACGTCGCGGCCCTTCATGGCGACATGGACCAGCGGGCCCGCATGGCGGCGCTCGACGCGTTCCGCTCCGGCGAGGTGCCGCTGCTCGTGGCCAGCGACGTGGCCGCCCGCGGCCTCGACATCCCGGCGGTGAGCCACGTCTTCAACTTCGACGTGCCGCACCACGCCGAGGATTACGTCCACCGGATCGGCCGCACCGGCCGGGCCGGCCGGGCCGGCGCCGCCTTCACGCTGATCGGCCGCGGCGACGAGAAGTCGCTCGCGGCGATCGAGACGCTGATCGGCCAGCCGATTCCCTGGGCGGAGGGCGACCTCGCCAGCCTGCCCGACGAGGAGGCGGCCGAGCCTGAGCGCCGCAGCCGGGGCGGACGCGGCGGGGGCCGCCGCGACGAATCCGGGCGATCGGATTCCCGCCGCGACGAGGGCGGACGCCGGGACGAGACCCGCCGTCGCCGCGCCCGCGGCAATCGCCAGGATGGCGGTCGCGAAGAGAGCACCCGCCAAGAGAGCACCCGTCAGGAGAGTTCTCGCCAGGAAGGCGGCCGCCAGGAGGCTCCCCGCCAGGAAGGCGGCCGGCAGGAGCGGGCCGAGCCGACCCAGTCCCACGCCCCGCGCCGCAACGGCGAGGCGCCGCGACCGGGCGCGGAGCGGCGGGTGCCGGACGAGCGCCGTCACGCGGACGAGCGTCCCGCCGGCCGCCGCAACGACCGTGGCCGCCACCGCGACGACGACGCGATGCCGGAGGCCGAGATCGGCATGGGGGCTCACGTCCCAGCCTTCCTGCTACGGCCGGTTGTGCTGAAGAAGCGGAGCGACGGCGAGTAGACACCGGATTTCTCGCTCGTCAGGCCATAATTTCTTCGGGCCTTAACTGCTTCTCCACGGACAGACCCTACAGGTCGGAGAGAGGCGCCGGCACGAAGCCGGCGCCCAGCGCGGAGACGTTCGATGTCTGACCTGAGCAGCACCGACCTCGATCGGAGCTTCTTGTTCGGTCAGCGGGCCATGGAACTGATGAAGGCGTACCGCTCGTCGGCCACGCCGCGCAGCTATGCCGTCTGGTACACCTACGTCGCCGGCCTGAACGCCCAGCTCATCGAGGCCGTGAAGCGGCTCACCGCCGAGCACGGCACCCTGGCCGACGGCCATGTCGACCAGCTCTTCGAGACCTACCTCGACGGTCGCAAGCTCTCGCTCGAGACCGAGCGGGCGAGCAGCGGCGTGCTGACCGAGATCGAGCAGATCATGGAGATGCTCGACGCGGCGCTGGGCTCGACCGCGCGCTACGGTGCCTCGCTGCAGGCCTTCACCCAGGACCTGGCCGCCCCGGCGGTGAACCGCGCCCGGGTGCGGGAGATCGTCTCCTCGCTCGTCGTCACCACCCGGGACGTGGCGGCCAACAACCGCACCCTCGAGGCGCGGATGCGCGAGAGCCGCAACGAGATCGAGAGCCTGCGCGAGACGCTGGAGGCGGTGCGCGTCGAATCGCTGACCGATCCGCTCACCGGCATCGGCAACCGCAAGCATTTCGAGGAGATGCTGCACAAGGCGGTCGACCACGCCGCGGTGCAGGGACAGCCGGTCTGCCTCGTCGTCCTCGACATCGACCACTTCAAGCGCTTCAACGACCTCTACGGCCACCTCACCGGCGACCAGGTGCTGCGGCTCGTGGCGATGACGATGCGCGAGAGCGTCGAGCCGCGCACCACCATCGCGCGGTTCGGCGGCGAGGAATTCGGCATCATCCTGCCGGGGAGCACCCGGGACGAGGCCCGCGTGGTGGCGGAGAAGGTGCGCACCAGCGTGATGGGCCGCGAGCTCGTGAAGCGCTCCACCGGCGAGAGCCTGGGGCGGATCACCATCTCGGTCGGGCTGGCCGCCTACCGGCGCGGCGATACGGCGGTGTCGCTGCTGGAGCGCGCCGACCATTGCATGTTCACCGCCAAGCGGGCGGGCCGCAACCAGGTGGTCGACGACAGCGTGCCGGTCGAGCCGATGCACGACGTCGCCTGATCCCCTCCCCCCGCGCGCGGATGCGAGCGGGGGAAGGCTGCGCCCTCAGGCGTGGGTGGCCGTGAGCGCGTTCGGATCGGCGGGCGTGATCGCGACCGATTCGCCGCAGCCGCAGGCCGAGGTCTGGTTGGGATTGTTGAACACGAACTGCGACGACAGCTTCGTGGTCTGGAAATCCATCTGCGTCCCGAGCAGGAACAGGACCGCCTTCGGATCGATGAAGACGCGGACGCCCTTGTCCTCGATCATGTCCTCGCCGGCTTTTCGCTCCTCGGCATATTCCATCGTGTAGCTCATGCCGGCGCAGCCGCCGTTCTTGACCCCGACGCGCAGGCCCGCGATCGGGCGCTCGGCGTCGGCCATGATGCCCTTGATCCGCTCGGCGGCGGCCTCGGTCAGCGACATCACCTTGAAGCTCGGTGCCATGTTCAAAACTCTCTCCGGCGGCCGGGTTCAAGGCCCGGGCGGTTGAGGCGTGAGGGTACGTCTCGAAAGATAAGCATCCCGTTGCCGATGGTCCACCGGAGGGATGTGCTAGGATGGGCCATCACGGAGGCGGCGATGGCGGATGCGGCGCGGCGGCGGATGACGCCGGAAGAGTTCTTTCGCTGGCAGGAGGGTCAGGACGAACCGTTCGAGCTTGTCGACGGGATTCCGATCCCGAAGCACCGGATGATGACCGGAGCCAGTCAGCAGCATGATCAAGTGACGGTCAACGTAATCATCAGCCTCGGCAATCAGCTTCGCGGATCGGGCTGCCGACCGACCACTGACGATATCGCCATTCGTACCAGCATCACGTCGATTCGACGGCCTGACGTCATGATCGAGTGCAGGCCTGTGGCTTACGACACCCACGAAGCCCGCGAGCCGCGCCTCGTCGTCGAGGTTGCTTCGCCTTCGACATTCGGAGTCGATCAGACACTGAAGCTGGAGGAGTACAAGCGACACCCTACGCTGCGCTGCATCCTGTTGATCGAGACCGTGGCACCGGTCGCCCTTCTCTACCGCCGCGAAGGCGATGAGTGGCGACCGGAGCGGATCGAGGGGCTGGAGGCCGTCATCGATCTGCCGGAGATCGGCGCGCGGCTGGCGCTCGCCGATATCTACTACGACCTGACCTTCCCGCCCCGCATCACCGATGCGATGCGCTGAGCCGCCTCACCACATGTCGAGGGCGATGCGGGCCTCGTCGGACATCCGGCTCTGGTCCCACGGCGGGTCGAACACCATGGTGACGTTGCACCCGGCGACGCCGGGCACCGTCGAGACGGCGTTCTCGACCCAGCCCGGCATCTCGCCGGCCACCGGGCAGCCCGGCGCCGTGAGGGTCATGTCGATGGCGACGTTGCGGTCGTCGGCGATGTCGACCCGGTAGATCAGGCCGAGCTCGTAGATGTCGGCCGGAATCTCCGGGTCGTAGACGGATTTGAGCGCCGCGACGATGCCGTCGGTCAGCCGGTCCAGCTCCTCCGGCGGGATCGCGGAGGCGCTCACCTGGGCGTTCAGCGACGGGGTATTCGCGCCGCTCGCGGCGGGGGTATCGGTCATGGGGTCCTCACGCGAACATCCGTTCGGCCCGGGTCAGGGCCGAGACGAGGGCGTCGATCTCCGCCGTCGTATTATACAGGCCGAACGAGGCGCGACAGGTCGAAGTGGTGCCGAAGCGCTTGAGCAGCGGCATGGCGCAGTGGGTGCCGGCGCGCACCGCGACGCCCTGGCGGTCGATCACCGTGGCGATGTCGTGGGCGTGCGCCCCCTTCATCTCGAAGGAGATCACCGCTCCCTTGTTCTTCGCCGTACCGATGATCCGCAGGCTGTTCATCGCCCGCAGGCGCTCCTGGGCGTAGGCCAGCAGGTGCGCCTCGTGGGCGGCGATCCGCTCGCGGCCGAGCGACATCATGAATTCGAGCGCGGCGCCGAGCCCGATCGCCTCGATGATCGCCGGCGTGCCGGCCTCGAAGCGGTGCGGGGGTGCGTTGTAGGTGATGCGCTCTTCCTCGACGATCTCGATCATCTCGCCGCCGCCCTGGTAGGGCGGCAGGCGCTCCAGCCACTCCTTCTTGCCGTAGAGCACGCCGATGCCGGTCGGCCCGTAGACCTTGTGGCCGGTGAAGACGAAGAAGTCGCAATCGAGGGCCTGGACGTCGATCGCCTGGTGGACCGCGCTCTGGGCGCCGTCGAGCAGCACCGGCACGCCGTGGGCATGCGCGATGCGGACGATCTCTTCCGCCGGGGTGATCGTGCCGAGCACGTTCGACATGTGGCTGATCGCCACCATCTTGGTCTTCGGGGTGAAGAGTTTTTCGAACTCCTCGACCAGGAAGTTGCCCTCGTCGTCGACGGGGGCGAATTTCAGCACGGCGCCGCGGCGCTCGCGCAGGAAGTGCCAGGGCACGATGTTGGAATGGTGCTCCATGATCGACAGGATGATCTCGTCACCCTCGCCGATCAGCCCGGCCCAGCCCATGCAGGTCGCCACGAGGTTGTAGGCCTCGGTGGCGTTGCGGGTGAAGATGATCTCGTCGGTGGAGCGGGCGTTGAGGAAAAGCCGCGTCGTCTCGCGCGCGCCCTCGAAGCCCTCCGTCGCCGCATTCGCCATGAAGTGCAGGCCGCGATGCACGTTGGCATAGGCCGTCTCCATCGCGCCCGACATGGCGTCGATCACCGCCCTCGGTTTCTGCGACGAGGCGGCGTTGTCGAGATAGACCAGCGGCTTGCCGTAGACCTGCTGCGACAGGATCGGGAATTGCGCCCGGATCGCCTCGACGTCGTAGGGGGTCTGGAGGACGGGTGCGTTCATCTCGGTCTCTCGTGCATGGGCGTGAGAGGGGCCGGCCCGTAGGCCGGCCCGGTCGTTTCTTAGCCGCGGCGGGCGAGCCAGGCCTCGATCTCGGCGATCATCGCGTCGCGGGCCCCCTCGTGGGTCACCGCCTCGATCGCCTCGCCGAGGAAGGCCTGGACCAGCAGGCTCTCGGCCTGGGGCCGCGGCAGGCCGCGGGCCATCAGGTAGAACAGAAGGTCCTCGTCCGGCGCGCCGCAGGTGGCACCGTGACCGCAGGCCACGTCGTCGGCGAAGATCTCCAGCTCCGGCTTGTTCATCATCTGCCCCTCGTCGGTGAGGAGGAGGCAGTCCGACTTCATCTTGCCGTCGGTCTTCTGGGCGATCTGCCGGACGATGATCTTGCCCTGGAACACGCCGGTGGCGTCGCCGTCGATCACCGTCTTGAACTGCTCGCGGCTGATGCCGCCGACCGCCGCGTGGTCGGCCAGCAGCGTCGAGTCGGCGAGCTGGCCGTTGCGGATCATCGCGGCGCCATTGACGGTGGCGGTCGCGTCGTCGCCTGCGAAGTGCAGGTAGAGCTGGTGGCGCGACAGCACCGCGCCGGTCACCACGTTGACGGTCTCGATATGCGAGCCGGCGCCGAGGCGGGCGGAGACGGTCGAGAGCGCGATGGCGGCATCGCCCTCGATGTTGAGCCGGCTGTGCAGCACGCGGGCGCGGTCGCCGACCACGACGTCGAGGACGTCGTTGGGCTGGTAGGCGATCCCGTCCGGACCCTCGTGGCTCTCGAGCAGCGTCACCTCGGCATCGTCGTCTGCCACGACCAGCACGCGGGTCGCGGTCGAGAACGCGGCCTCGCCGGTGCCGATGAAGCGCAGGTGCAGGGCCCGCTCGATCTTGGCGCCGGCCTCGACCCGGATCACCGCCCCGTCCGCCATGAAGGCGGCGTTGAGCTGGTAGATCGGGTTCTCGCGGGTCTGCTCGACCGGAGCGAGATGGTCGAGGAGCGGGTGGCCCTCGGCCATGGCCTTGGCGAGGGTGACCACCTCCAGGCCCTCGGGCAGGCCCGAGAGGTCGGAGAGCGCGGCGACCAGGTGGCCGTTGACGAAGGTCAGGCGCGCGGCCTCGATCCCGGCAAAGCCCCGGGCGGTCTTGACCGCGTTGCGGGCGGTCTCAGGCTCGGGCGCCTCGGCCGGCGGCGCGGCCTCGCGGACGGCGGCGCGCAGGTCGGTGTACTTGAACGCCTCGACGCGGCGATGCGGCAGGCCCGCCGCCTCGAAATAGCGGAAGGCTTCCTCGCGGGCGATGGCCGCCCCCGGGAGCTTGAGCCGCTGGACCTCGAAGAGCTTGGACAGCCCGGTCTCGGCGGCGGTGCGGAGGGTCGTGACGTCGGCCATGGTTACGCGGCCTCGCTCGCCCGGTACTCGGCATAGCCCGAGGCCTCGAGCTCGAGGGCGAGCTCCTTGCCGCCGGACTTCACCACGCGGCCCTGCGCCATCACGTGCACGGTGTCGGGCACGATGTGGTTGAGCAGGCGCTGGTAGTGGGTGATGACGAGGAAGCTGCGGTTCTGGGCGCGCAGCGCGTTCACGCCCTCGGAGACGATGCGCAGCGCGTCGATGTCGAGGCCGGAATCGGTCTCGTCGAGGACGCAGAAGCGCGGCGACAGGAGCGCCATCTGGAGGATCTCCATGCGCTTCTTCTCGCCGCCGGAGAACCCGACATTGAGGGCGCGCTTGAGCATCTCGCGGTTGATCTCGAGCTTGTCGGCAGCCGCGAAGACCTGGCGCATGAAGTCGGGCGTGGTCAGCTCGTCCTCGCCGCGGGTCTTGCGCTGGGCGTTCATCGCCGCCTTGAGGAAGGTCATCGTGCCGACGCCCGGGATCTCCAGCGGGTACTGGAAGGCCAGGAAGATGCCGGCCGCCGCGCGGGCGTCGGCTTCCATCTCCAGGATGTTCTCGCCGTCGAGCAGGATCTCGCCGTCGAGGACCTCGTAGTCCTCCTTGCCGGCGATGACGTAGGACAGGGTCGACTTGCCGGAGCCGTTCGGCCCCATGATGGCGGCGACCTCGCCGTCGTTGACGGTCAGGCTGAGGCCGTTGAGGATGCGCTTGTCCTCGATGTTGACGACCAGATTCTTGATTTCCAGCATGGTAGAGCAGTCCTGACGGGAGCGGCCGACCGCGCGGCACAGCATCCGTTAAAGCAAAATTCAGGGCGTGGACGGCTTCCGGCGATGAGCCGGAAGCCTTGGAGGGTGATCAGCCCACCGAGCCTTCCAGGCTGATCGAGATCAGCTTCTGGGCCTCGACGGCAAACTCCATCGGCAGCTGCTGCAGCACGTCGCGGACGAAGCCGTTGACGATGAGCGCGGTCGCCTCCTCCTCGGAGAGGCCGCGCTGCAGGCAGTAGAACTTCTGGTCTTCGGAGATCTTCGAGGTGGTGGCCTCGTGCTCGAACACCGCGGACGCGTTCTTCGACTCGATGTAGGGCACGGTGTGTGCGCCGCACTGGTCGCCGATCAGCAGCGAATCACAGTTGGTGAAGTTGCGCGCGCCCTTGGCCTTCTTGTGCGCCGAGACGAGGCCGCGATAGGTGTTCTGCGACCGGCCGGCCGAGATGCCCTTCGAGATGATCCGGCTCGTCGTGTTCTTGCCGAGATGGATCATCTTGGTACCGGAATCGACCTGCTGCATGCCGTTCGACACCGCGATCGAGTAGAACTCGCCGCGGGAATTGTCGCCGCGCAGGATGCAGGACGGGTACTTCCAGGTGATCGCCGAGCCGGTCTCGACCTGCGTCCACGAGATCTTCGAGTTCACGCCACGGCAATCGCCGCGCTTGGTCACGAAGTTGTAGATGCCGCCGCGGCCTTCCGCGTCGCCCGGATACCAGTTCTGGACCGTCGAGTACTTGATCTCGGCGTCGTCGAGCGCCACGAGCTCGACCACCGCGGCATGGAGCTGGTTGTCGTCGCGCTTCGGGGCGGTGCAGCCCTCGAGATACGAGACGTAGGAGCCCTTGTCGGCGATGATCAGCGTACGCTCGAACTGGCCGGTGTCACGCTCGTTGATGCGGAAGTAGGTCGACAGCTCCATCGGGCAGCGCACGCCCGGCGGGATGTAGACGAACGAGCCGTCGGAGAAGACCGCCGAGTTCAGGGTCGCGAAGTAGTTGTCGGTGACCGGCACGACCGAGCCGAGGTACTTCTTCACCAGCTCGGGGTGCTCGCGCACGGCCTCCGAGATCGGCATGAAGATGACGCCGGCCTTGGCGAGCTCCGCCTTGAAGGTGGTGGCGACCGAGACCGAGTCGAACACCGCATCGACCGCGACACGGCGCTCGGGGGCGATGCCCTCCAGCACCTCGACCTCGCGCAGCGGGATGCCGAGCTTCTCGTAGGTCTTCAGGATCTCGGGATCGATCTCGTCGAGCGACTGCGCCGCCTTGCGCTTCGGCGCGGCGTAGTAATACAGCTCGTCGTAGTTGATCTTGTCGTACTCGACCCGCGCCCAGTTCGGCTCCTTCATGGTGAGCCAGCGGCGATAGGCGTCGAGGCGCCATTCGAGCATCCACTCCGGCTCGTCCTTCTTGGCCGAGATGAAGCGGATCACGTCCTCGGAGAGGCCCTTCTCGGACTTCTCCATCTCGATCGTGGTCTCGAACCCGTACTTGTACTGATCGACATCGATGGCGCGGACGCGATCGACCGTCTCCTGCACTGCAGGCATACCCGTCTCCTACCGCTTACGGCTTCAAGGGCCGCGAGGTGATGACACGGCCGGTGGCGGGGGGCGCGATCACGCGGCCCGCTCCCGGCGCTTATATAGGGATGAAACCAGCCGATCGAAGGCCGCGAGGAACCTTTCCCCGTCCTCCTGCCGGCTGTTCCACCCCAAACTCACGCGCAACGCGCCTACGGACAGGGCGGAATCGACCCCCATCGCCGCGAGCACGCCGGAGCGAGACACCTTGCCCGAGGCGCAGGCCGCCCCGGACGAGACCGCTACACCATCGAGGTCGAGGGCGATCAGGGCCGTTTCGGCCTTGAGCCCCGGCACCGCGAAGCACAGCGTGTTGGGCAAGCGCTCGGCCCCCGCCCCGAACACCACCGCATCGGGTGCGCGCGCCCGCACGCCCGCCTCGATCGCGTCGCGCAGGGCCGCGAGGCGGAGGGCCTCCGCCGGCATCGCCGCCAGCGCCAGGTCCGCCGCGACTCCGAACCCGACGATGCCCGGCACGTTCTCGGTCCCCGCCCGCAGGCGCCCCTCCTGCCCGCCGCCGCGGAGGAAGGGGGCGTCCAGGGTCACGCCCTCCCCGAGCACGATCGCGCCGACGCCCTTCGGCGCCCCGAGCTTGTGCCCCGACAGGGTCAGGGCGTCGGCGGCAAATATATTGCGCGCGATCGATATCCGTCCAGCGGCCTGGACCGCGTCGCTGTGGAGCAGGGCGCCGTACTGGCATGCGAGCGCCGCAACCCTCGCCAGGGGCTGGACCACGCCGGTCTCGTTGTTCGCCGCCTGGACCGAAACGAGGGCGGTGACACCCTCGGCGGCACAGGCCGCGAGCCGCGCCTCCAGATGATCGAGGCGGAGGACCCCGTCGGCATCGACCGGCAGGGTCTCGGTCTCGTGCGCCGGGAAGCGGTGGCCTTGCAGGCAGCACGGATGCTCGGTCGCGCCGATGAGCAGCCGGGTCGGCGCCGGCAGGCCGCGCCGGCGCAACGCGCCCGACAGGACCGCGTTCGCCGCCTCGGTGCCGCCGCCGGTGAACACCACCTGCGACGGCTTCACCCCGGCGAGCGTCGCGACCATGGCCCGCGCCGCCTCGATGGCCGAGCGCGCCGCCCTCCCCTCGCGATGGACCGAGGACGGGTTGCCGGGCAGATCATGGAGCGCGCGCACGACCGCCTCCGCCACCTCGGGCCGCAGGGGCGAGGTCGCGTTGTGGTCGAGATAGGCCCGCGCGCGCTCCATGCGCTGAATTCCTTTGCCTTTCCCCCGGGGGCCGTGCTAAGGCCCGCCCCGGACACACGTAATCGAATGGTGCGTGCTGGCCGGCGCGAGGCCGGGAACAACGGCACCCAGTTCTTTAGAATGATTCTAGTCCACTGGAATCGTTCTAAGGGTGCTTTTATGGGAGACCGACCCCGAGTCAAGCATCGGCGGCTCCCAGCCGTTCCCGCGCCGCGCTCACGCACCGTTGAAGAAAGAGGTCGTTCATGCCCGAGGTCATCTTCGCCGGTCCCGCCGGTCGGCTGGAGGGGCGCTACCAGGCGCCGAAGCAGAAGGGCGCCCCGATCGCCATCGTGCTGCACCCGCATCCGCAATTCGGCGGCACGATGAACAACCAGATCGTCTACAACCTGTTCTATACGTTCGCGAATCGCGGCTTCGCGGCGCTGCGCTTCAACTTCCGCGGCGTCGGCCGCAGCCAGGGCGCGTTCGACCACGGCGTCGGCGAACTGTCGGATGCGGCGGCCGCCCTCGACTGGGTGCAGGCGGTCAACCCCGAGGCCCGGGCCTGCTGGATCGCCGGCGTCTCGTTCGGCTCCTGGATCGGCATGCAGTTGCTGATGCGCCGCCCGGAGATCGAGGGCTTCATCTCGATCGCCGCGATGGCCAACCGCTACGATTTCAGCTTCCTCGCCCCCTGCCCGTCCTCGGGCCTGTTCGTGCACGGCTCCGAGGACCGGGTCGCGCCGGCCCGCGAGGTGATGCCGGTGATCGAGAAGGTGAAGACCCAGAAGGGCGTCATCATCGAGCACCAGATCGTCGACGGCGCCAACCACTTCTTCGACGGCAAGGTCGACGAGCTGACCCAGACGGTGGACACCTACCTCGACAAGCGGCTCGGCAAGCGGGACGAGGCGGCGTAACGGCCGACGCTCTCGGATTCAGCATTCATTCCCACTCGCGACCTCATCCTGAGGTGTCAGTCGATTGAAAATCGACTGACCTCGAAGGAGGGCTCCAGGGATCGCACAGGACTCTGGAGCCCTCCTTCGAGGTTAGTCCATCCCCGATGGACTAACACCTCAGGATGAGGTTGTGGGTCGAATGAAGTTTTGGATTCGACCGGAATTTTCCATCAATCCGGCACCGTGATCCCGCTCAGATCCGCCTTCGGCTCCGGGTAGCGCGGATCCATCGCTTCCAGCGTCCCGGCGATCAGCCGCGCCACGGCGAGGTTGCGGAACCACTTGCGGTTGGCCGGCACCACGTGCCAGGGCGCGAGCCGCGTCCCGCACAGGGTCAGCGCGTCCTGGAACGCCGCCTGGTACGAATCCCAGGCCTGGCGCTCGACGAGGTCGGCGGGGTCGAACTTCCAGTTCTTGGTCGGGTCGGCAAGCCGGCTCTCCAGGCGCTCCTTCTGCTCGTCCTTCGAGATGTGCAGGAAGATCTTGAGCACCGTGGTGCCCGAGAGGGTGAGCAGGCGCTCGAAGTCGTTGATGAGGTCGTAGCGCGGCCGCCACAGCGATTCGGGCACCAGCTGCTTGACCCGGACGATCAGCACGTCCTCGTAATGGCTGCGGTTGAACACCCCGATCATCCCGCGGGCCGGCGCCTCGCGGTGGTAGCGCCACAGGAAATCGTGGTCGAGTTCCTCGGCGCTCGGGGTCTTGAACGACGAGACCCGGCAGCCCTGCGGGTTCACGCCCTCGAAGACGTGGCGGATCGTCCCGTCCTTGCCGCCGGTGTCGATCGCCTGGAGCACCACCAGCAGGCTGCGCTTGCGCTCGGCATAGAGCCGCTCCTGCAGATCCTGGATCCGGGTGCGCACCTGCGCCAGCTCGGCTTCCGCCGCCGCCTTGCCGTCGGAGGAGCCCGGCGCGTCCGGGTCGATCTCGGCGAGGCGGCAGGGCGCCTCGGGCCGGCACTGGACGACGCCCGGCGGCGGGACAGGGATCGTCGCGCCGTGCTCGGCGAGGAAGCCCGGGCTCGCCTCCGCCAGCGATCCGGCCTCGTTCGCCCAGGCGGCGGAGGAGGGACGCGGGTGGCCCGGGAGCGAAACCGGCTTGTCTTTCGGGTTCTTCTTCGACATCGGGAAGCGGGGACTCCGGCGGGGACGGCTTCGTGCGACGGATCACAGCAAGATCAACGGCGGCCAAGCGGGGCCGTTCCAAGAGGACCGACCGATGACCCGCGCGCCGCTCTACTTCGTCCGCCACGGCGAGACCGACTGGAACGCCGAAGGCCGCCTGCAAGGCCAGCGCGACACGCCGCTCAACCGCAAGGGCCACGCGCAAGCCGCCGAGGCCGGCGAACGGCTGCGCGCCCTGCTGGGCGGGCAGGTCGGCACCCTGCCCTATCTGGCGAGCCCGATGGAGCGCACCCGGCACACGATGGAGGGCCTGCGCACCGCGCTCGGCCTCGATCCCGCCGGCTACACGATCGAGCCGCGCCTGCGCGAGATCGGCTTCGGTGCCTGGGAGGGCCTGACCTGGAAGGAGGTCCGGCGCGCGGACCCCGCCCGCTCCCAGGCGCGCGACCGCGACCGCTGGGCGTTCTGCCCGCCGGGCGAGGGCGCGGAGAGCTACGCGATGGTGGCCGAGCGGGTGCGCCCGGTCCTCGACGCCCTCGACCGTCCGGCGGTCGTGGTGGCCCATGGCGGCGTCGCCCGGGCCGTGATGGTGGCCTTGGGCACCGCCTCCACCGAGGAGGCGCCCCACCTGGAGATCCTGCAGGGCCGGATCCTGGTCTTCGAGGCCGGCGCGCGGCGCTGGGCCTGACGACCCGATTTCTGCCCGCGCATGCCTTGAACCGGCCCCGGTTCTCGTCCACCTCCCGCCTGCCCGAGATCGGGGCGCATGCGGCACGAGAGCCCGGTTCCGGACCTGTGCCTTGATGTCAACGGCCCGCCCGGGCCAGCGGAGTCACTTGATGAACCACACCGCCGGGACCGTCCGCACGCCCACCGGGACGAGCCAGCCGGCCGTCCCGCCCGCAGGCGCGGCGGTGCTCCGCGGTCCCGTGCGGCCGGACCTCCTCCGGGACGAGGTGCTGGCCGAGATCTTTCGCGACACCGCCCGGGCCCGGCCCGGCCACACCGCCCTCGTCGACGCGGCGAGCGGCTCAGACCAGGCGTCGCGCACCCGCCTGTCCTATGCCGAGGTGAACGAGCGCTCCGACGCGATCGCCGCCGGCCTCGCGGCGCGCGGGATCGGGCCCGGCGACGTGGTCGGCCTGTGGATGGCGCGCTCGCCCGACCTGCTGGTGGCGCAGATCGGCATCACCAAGGCCGGTGCCGCCTGGCTGCCCTTCGACGCCGAGGCGCCCGCCGACCGGGTCGCGGTCTGCCTGAAGGATGCCGAGGCCAAGGCCCTGGTGACCTCCGCCGCCCTCAAGGACAAGGCGCCGACCGAGGCCTGCCCGGCCCTGACGCCCGACGAGGTCGCCGCCCAAGCGAGCGGCCCGGCGCCGGACCTGCGCGCGGCCGGCCTCACCCCCGAGCACCCGGCCTACCTGATCTACACCTCGGGCTCGACCGGCGTGCCGAAGGGCATCGTCATCAGCCACCGCAACATCTGCCACTTCCTGCGCTCGGCCAACGACCTCTACGGGGTCACCGGCGACGACGTGGTGTTCCAGGGCGCCTCCGTCGCCTTCGATCTCTCGATGGAGGAGATCTGGGTTCCGTACCTCGCCGGCGCGACCCTGTTCGTGGCGAGCCCGGCCCAGATGGGCGATGCCGAGGCCCTGCCCGACATCCTGATCGAGGCCGGCATCACCGTGCTCGACACGGTGCCGACGCTCCTCGGGCTGATGACCAAGGACGTGCCCGCCTTGCGGCTGATCCTGCTCGGCGGCGAGGCGCTGCCCGAGCCGCTCATCGCCCGCTGGGCGACGCCGAACCGCAAGCTCTTCAACACCTACGGGCCGACCGAGGCGACGGTGGTGGCGACCGCCGCCGAGATGAAGCCGGGCGACCCCGTCACCATCGGCGGGCCGATCGCCAACTACACCGCCTACATCGCCGACGAGGCCTTGAACCTCGTCGGGCCCGGCGTGCAGGGCGAGCTGCTGATCGGCGGGCCCGGCATCGCCAGGGGCTACCTCGCCCGGCCGGAGCTGACGGCGGAGAAGTTCGTCGCCAACCCCTATGGCGGCGACGGTTCGGACCCGGTGCTCTACCGTTCCGGCGACGCGGTCTCGCTGGACCATGCCGGCCGCATCGTCTTCCACGGCCGCATCGACGACCAGGTGAAGGTCCGCGGCTTCCGGGTCGAGCTCGGCGAGATCGAATCGCGGATCCGGGTCCAGCCCGGCATCGCCTCCGCCGCGGTGGTTTTGCGCCAGGATGACGGGGTCGACCGGCTCGTCGCCTTCGTGGTGCCCGAGCGGGGGGTGGAGTTCGATCGCGGCCGGCTGCGTTCGGCGCTCGCCGAGACGATGCCGCCCTACATGATCCCGGCGCATTTCGAGGTGGTAGACGGCCTGCCCGTGCTCGCCGCCTCCGGTAAGGTCGACCGCAAGGCCCTGCGGGCGGCTCCCCTCGCCGTGGTCGAGACCTCCGGCGAGCAGGAGGAGCCCCGCGACGAGACGGAAGCCGCGCTGCTCGCCGCCGCCCACACGGTGTTCGGCAACCAGCCGATCCCGTTCGAGGCCGATTTCTTCGGCGATCTCGGCGGGCACTCGCTGCTCGCCGCCCGCTTCGTCTCGGCGGTGCGCACGGTGCCGGCGCTCGCCGCCATCACCCTCCAGGACGTCTATAACGGCCGCACGCTGCGTGCCATGTCCGAGACCCTGATCGCGCGGACCGGCGGCGCCGGCGCAGCGATCGCGACCCACGACCTCTCCTTCGAGCCGCCGCCGCTGATGCGGCGCTTCCTGTGCGGCCTCGCGCAGGCCGCGGTGCTGCCCTTCGTCATCGCGCTCGCCACCGCGCAGTGGCTCGGCATCTTCGTCACCTACCTGCTCATCACCGGCGGCGAGCTCGGCTTCTTCGCCGAGATGGCGGTGCTGCTGCTGGTCTATATCGGCCTCAACGCGGCCACCGCCCTCATCGCCATCGCGGTGAAGTGGCTGGTGCTCGGGCGCACGAAACCGGGGCGCTACCCGCTCTGGGGCACCTATTACTTCCGCTGGTGGCTGACCCAGCGCCTGACGCCGCTGGTCCACGTCAAGTGGCTCCAGGGCTCGCCGATGATCCGCATCTACCTGCGGCTGCTCGGGGCCAAGGTCGGCGAGGACGCGCTGATCTCCGACATCGAGATCGGGGCGCCGGACCTCGTCAGCATCGGGCGCGGCGCCTCGCTCGGCGGCCGGCTGACGCTGGCCAATGCCGAGGTGGTCGGCAACGAACTCGTCATTGGCCGCGTCTCGATCGGCGACGACGTCGCCATCGGAACGTCCTGCGTCGTCGGCTACGACACCCGGATCGAGGACCACGCGGAACTCGCCGACCTCACCACCGTGCCGTCGGGCACCGTGGTCGGCCGCGCCGAGGCCTGGGACGGCTCGCCGGGCCGCAAGGTCGGCATGGTCGATCTCTCGGACGTGCAGCCGGAGCTCGAGGTCTCGCGCGAGCGCCGCGCCGTGTTCTTCGCGATCTACGCCGTGCTGCTGGCGGCGATCCCGGCGGTGGGCCTGCTGCCGATCTTCCCGGCCTTCTACATCTTCGACCAGATCAGCGACACGCTGGCGACGATGACCGACGTGGACTACCACTGGTACCTGCCGTTCCTGACCTGGCCGACGGCGATGCTGATGACCGCCGGCACGGTCGGGCTGATCGCCGGCATCCGCTGGCTCGTGCTGCCGCGGCTCAAGGCCGGCAGCTACTCGATCCACAGCGGCGTCTACCTGCGCAAATGGGCGGTGGCGCTCGCCGCCGAGGTGACGCTGGAAACCCTCTCGTCGCTCTTCGCCACGGTCTACATGCGGGCCTGGTACCGGCTGATGGGCGCCGGGATGGGCCAGGGCGCCGAGATCTCCACCAACCTCGCCGGCCGCTACGACCTCGCGGAAGTGGGCCCGCGCAACTTCATCGCCGACGAGGTCGTCTACGGCGAGGAGGAGGTGCGCCGCGGCGTGATGGAGCTGCATCCGGTGCGCACCGGCGCCCGGGTCTTCGTCGGCAACGACGCGGTGGTGCCGCCCGGAGCCATCATCCCGGACGACGTGCTCATCGGCATCAAGTCGAAGCCGCCGGCCAACGACCGCATGGCGCCCGGCGAGACCTGGTTCGGCTCGCCGCCGATCAAGCTGCCGGTCCGCCAGAAGGTCGATCTCGGCCAGGCCCAGACCTTCGAGCCCGGGATCTGGCCGCGGGTCCGCCGCGGCGTGTTCGAGGCCTTCACCTCCTCGTTCTCGCCGATGCTGTTCATCACCTTCGCCATCCTGGCGATCGATTTCGTGTTCTACCCGGCGATCCTCGCCGGCGACTGGTCGGGCCTCGCCCTCAGCTTCGTCGCCACCAGCGTGGTCATCGCGGTGCTGCAGACGCTCGTGGTCATCGCGGTCAAGTGGCTGCTGATGGGCCGCTACGTGCCCGGCATGCACCCGATGTGGTCGTGGTGGGCGATGCGGACCGAGGCGGTGGCAGTCATGTACTGGGGCTTGGCCGGAAAGGTGCTGCTCGAGCACCTGATGGGCACGCCGTTCCTGCCCTGGGTGCTGCGGCTGTTCGGCACCCGCACTGGCGAGGGCATCTGCATGCTCGCCACCGACATCACCGAGTTCGACTGCGTCACCATCGGCGACTTCGCCTCGATCAACCGGATGTCGGCCCTCCAGACCCACCTCTACGAGGACCGGGTGATGAAGGTCGGCCGGGTCGAGGTCGGCCGCGGCGTCAGCGTCGGCGCCTTCGCGACGGTGCTCTACGACACCAAGGTCGGCGACTACGCCCAGCTGCGCCCCCTCACCATCGTGATGAAGGGCGAGAGCATCCCGGCCAATTCCCGCTGGGAAGGCGCGCCGGCGGTGCCGGTGGTGCATCAGGCGATCGCGGCGGAGTAGGGGGTTTGCAGTCGGCGGTTCGGATGAACCGCCGACTTCGCACTAAAATCCTGATATTATAGAGGCTTGTTGAGTCCGATTTTTGTTTTAAATACTATAAAATAACTGTCAATTCCATTCGACCACCTCATCCTGAGGTGTCAGTCCATCATCGATGGACTGACCTCGAAGGAGGTCTCCAGAAGTCTCGGCGATCCCTGGAGCCCTCCTTCGAGGCTCGCTTCGCTCACACCTCAGGATGAGGTGGGTGGATAGGATACGCTTCCTCGAATTTTCGATGGGGCAACCCGCTCGAACAGCCCCTCAGCCCAAAACCCCTTCCCGCTCCGCCCCGGCCCGGATCAGCTCCGCCGCCACCTCCGGCTTCTCCTCGTGGGCCAGGTGCCCGAGGCCGCGCAGCAATTCGACCCGGGCTCGGACGCCGAGGCGGTCGGCAAGGCCGAACGACACGTCGGGGGCGATGGTGCGGTCCTGGCCGCCGACGATCAGCAGGAGCGGACCCGCGAGGCGGGGCAGGTCGCGGTCGAGGGGAACGAGGTCCCAATGCGCCATCATGCCGAGCGCGCCCGCGACGTGGCCGGGGGTCTGGAACAGGCGCCGGTAGAGGTCGAGGCCGGTCCGGTCGAGGGTCGAGCCGGTGCCGTGGATCAGCCGTTCCACCGCCGCCCGGTCGGCCGACCAGGCGAAGACCCGCGGCGTCACCGGATTGATGAACAGCGCGCGGGCCATCGCCGGGAAGATGAAGCCGGCCATGCCCGGGAAGGGCTTGAGCGCCGCGTTGAGCCCGACCAGGAGGCGCGGCGCCAGCCCGCCGTCGAGGCAGAGCCGCGCCAGGATCGCCGCTCCCGCGGAATGGCCGACCGCGACCTGAGGCTGAACGTCGAGAACGCGCAGCAACTCGGCGAGTGCCCGGGCCATGCGCGGCAGCGAGGGCGTGGGCAGCGGATCGGTGAAGCCGTGGCCCGGCAGGTCGGGGGCGATCACCCGGAAGTCGCGGGCGAGCAGCGGCAGCAGCCCGCGCCAGGAATGGGTCGCTGCCCCCGTGCCGTGGACGAGAAGCAGCACAGGCCCCTCGCCCGCCTCCTGCACGTGCCAGGTCAGGCCGCCGGCGGTGACGAAGCGGCTCGCCTCGCGATTGGGCCAGTCGCGGCCCGTCCGCGCGAAGGCGGGCCTTTGGTCGGTGGACGCCATCGCCGTCAGCATGCGGGGGCGGCCTCGCGCACGGCCCTCGTCAGGCGCGCGGCGTCGGCCTGCGGCATCGCCAGGTAGCGCGCCGCCATCGCGGCGGCGAGCGCCCGGGCGGAATCCTGCGGGCGCGCCGCGGTGTCGATCACGAGCGCCCGCGTGCCCTCGGCCGCGAGGACCCGAGCCGCCGCAAGGGCATCGGCCGCGGCCTGCGCCCGCCCCGGGGCGCCAGAGCGGTCGACATTGGCCCGGCCGTCGGTGAGGAGCAGCACGACCGGGCTTCGGCCGCCGCGGCGCTCGGCGGCGGCGAGCCGGCCCGCCGCCTCGATCCCGGCCGCGAGCGGGGTGCCGCCGCCGCCCGGCAGGGACGCCAGCGCGCGCTTGGCCCGCACCAGCGAGCGGGTCGGGACCAGCAGCAGGTCGGCGCCGCGGCCCCGGAAGGCCACCAGGGCGACCCGGTCGCGCCGGACGTAGCACTCGGCGAGCAGCGATTCGACCGCGCCCTTGGCCTCGGCCAGGCGTTCGAGGGCGGCGGAGCCGGAGGCATCGACCGCAAAGATCGTGGTGGTCTCGCGCTTCTGCACCAGCCGGCGGATGCGCAGGTCGTCGGCCGTGATGCGCAGGCGCGCCTCGCCCGCGCCCCGGCGCAGGCGCTGCCAGGGGGCGGCGGCGCGCAGGGTCTCGATCAGGGCGAGGCGCCCGCGGCGCGGATCGCCGGGACGCGCGCCGACCGGGCGACCCCTCTGCGCCGTGGCGGCGGCGCCCGCCCGGCCGGCGCCCGGGCTGCGGGTGCGGGGATCGGCGCCAGCAAGCAGCCGGGCGAGGAGGCCGGGCGGCAGGCTCGCCGCCGCGGCGGCGAGGATGCGATCCTCGCCGCTTTCCTCGCCGCAGGAGACGGAGGATTCGCCGGCCTCGTCGCTTGTCTCCGGCGGTGGCTCGGCTGGCTGGTCCGGCGTCTCTTGCACCTCCTGCGGCCAGCAACGCGCCCGGGGCGCGAGCACTAGGGCGGCGGCAAGCGCCAGATCGGGATCCTCGACCGCATCCCGTCCGGCCAGGGCCGCGTGCAGCCGCGCCACCCGCAAGGCCAGGAGCGGCGCCCGCAAGGACGCGATCCCAAGGCGCAATGCGAGAGTGCAGAGCGTGTCGGCGGCGTCGGGCTCGGGCGGGACCTCGGTCCGGCCCGCATCAGGGGAGACGCCGCTGACGTCAAGCCAGCGGCGATCTCCACTCCCACCCGGAACCTCATCCTGAGGTGCGAGCGCATGCGAGCCTCGAAGGAGGCCTCCAGACGTCTCTGAGATATCTGGAGCCCTCCTTCGAGGCCGCTGGCGCGGCACCTCAGGATGAGGTTCCGGGTGGGAGAGTCCGGCGGCGCGGATGGACCGCTCCGTCATGTTGCCTGGGTGCGCCCGAGGCGCGGCCGGGTCCGACACCGGCGGCGCAGCCGCGAGGGCGCTCACCGGCACCCCATCGAGGTCGAGGTGAAACGCCACGCGATCGGCAAGGCAGGCCGGCACGGCCTCGTCCTCGCCCTCTCCCTCGTCGAGGAGCACGAGGCCGACCTGCGCCGCGTGCCGGGTCGCGATCCCGTCCCGGGCGACCTCGACGAGGCCGGTATCGAGACTTTGCGCGATCCGCGCCGCGGTGCCGGGGGCCAGCCGCTCGGCCATCGGCACCACGATCACGCCGCCATGGCTGCGGGCAAGCAGGCCCGCTTGCGCCACCGGCCGCCCCTGGGCCAGGGTCGCCGGCAGGTCGAGCCCGCCGAGCAGCGCGTCGTCGGCGATTCCCACCGGCAGGCGCGTCGCGGGAGTCCCTTCGGGGAGGAGGCGGCGCAGGCGGTCGAGCCAGGCCTCGCGCACCGGGCCGGGCCGGGCGCGCAGCACGATGCCCGTTCCGGCCGGATCGCGTGCGACGAGGGACGCCGCCAGGCAGGCCTGGATCCAGATCGCGTCCGGCGCGGCGCTCACCCGAGAACCTCGCCGAGCGCCCGGTCGATCCGGGCCTCGGAGCCCGCCTCGTCGAGGGGGTTGCGGCGCAGGCGGTGGCTCAGGCAGCTCGGGGCGACCGCGCGCAGGTGGTCGAGGGTCACGGTCTCGGCCCCGTCGAGGCTCGCCTGGGCCCGGGCGGTGCGCATCAGGGTGAGCTCGCCGCGCAAACCGTCGGTGCCGAGCGCGAGGCAGAGGCGGGCCGCCGCCTCCAGCACTGCGTCCGGCACGGTCACCTCGGGCAGGCCCGCCCGCGCCGACAGGATCGCCTGTCCCAGCCGCGCCTCTTCCGCCGCCCACTCGGCCGCGAAGCCGGCGGGGTCGCGTTCGTAGGCGTCGCGGCGGCGCACGATCGCGACCCGGGTCGCGAGATCGGTCGGCGTCGTCACCGTGACGGCGAGGCCGAACCGGTCGAGGAGTTGCGGGCGCAATTCACCCTCCTCCGGGTTGCCGCTGCCGACGAGGACGAAGCGGGCCGGGTGGCGCAGGCTCAGGCCCTCGCGCTCGACGGTGTTGACGCCCGAGGCGGCCACGTCGAGGAGCAGGTCGACGAGGTGGTCCTCGAGCAGGTTGACCTCGTCGATGTAGAGAAACCCCCGATTGGCGCGGGCGAGCAGCCCCGGCTCGAACGCCTTCTCGCCGGCCCCGAGCGCCCGGCCGATATCGAGCGCCCCGACGACCCGGTCCTCGGTGGCGCCGAGCGGCAGGTCGACCACCGGCACCGGCACGGTCTTGACCGTCAGCCCCTGGCCCCGCCGCGCCGCGCAGGCCGGGCAGAGGGAGGCGGCATCGACCGGATCGCAGGCATAGGCGCAGCCGGCCACGGCCCGCATCGGCGGCAGCAGGGCGGCGAGCGCCCGGACGGCGGTGGACTTGCCGGTGCCGCGATCGCCGAAGACCAGCACCCCGCCGATCGCCGGATCGACCGCGGCGATCAGCAGCGCGCGCCGCATCGCGTCCTGCCCGACGATGGCTGCGAACGGATAGGGCGGGCGGGGCATCGCCTCGGGGAGCGGGGCGGGATCGACGACGATCGGCTTCGCGAAACCCGGCTTGGGAGCCCGCCGGGACAGGGCCGAGTGGGTGGGGGCCACGGTGGATGTCCTCGCGGGTGAATGAGATGGGCAGGATCGGACGGGGCGGCGGGATTGTCTAATGAAATTGACGGTTGGTTTGGATGACAGTGCCGATCCGATATCCTTCGAAGATCAGGCCGGTCGAGCGCATAGAACCCTCCCCCCTCTGCGGGGGAGGGTGGCCCCCTGCGTCAGCAGGGGCCGGGAGAGGGGCAGCGCGACGCTGATCCAGCTCGCGCCCTTCAGAACGGCTCCGCCATATCCTGAAGCGTCGTCCCCTCTCCCGCCCCACTCCGTGGGGCACCCTCCCCCGCAGAGGGGGAGGGTTTGGAGCTACGCCGCCCGGGCCAGCCCGATCCGGCCCCAGATCGCCCCGAGCGCCGCGGCCAAGTGATCGATATCCGCATCGCTGTGCAGCGGCGACGGGGTGATCCGCAGGCGCTCGGTGCCGCGGTGCACGGTGGGATAGTTGATCGGCTGGACGTAGATCCCGAACTCGTCGAGCAGCGTGTCGCTGATCTGCTTGCACTGCACCGGATCGCCCACCATCACCGGGACGATGTGGCTCGGATTGTCGAGGAGCGGGATGCCGATGGCCGAGAGCCGCCGGCGCACCGCCGCGACGCGGTCCTGATGCCGGGCGCGCTCAACCCCGCTCGCCTTGAGGTGGCGGATGCTCGCCGCCGCACCCGCCGCGATGGCCGGCGGCAGCGAGGTGGTGAAGATGAAGCCCGAGGCGAAGCTGCGCACGAAATCGCACAGCGCAGAAGAGGCCGCGATGTAGCCCCCCGAGACCGCGAAGGCCTTGCCGAGCGTGCCCTCGATCACCGTGAGCCGGTGCATCAGCCCCTCGCGCTCGGCGATGCCGCCGCCGCGGGGTCCGTAGAGGCCGACCGCGTGGACCTCGTCGAGATAGGTCATGGCGCCGTGCGCCTCGGCCACGTCGCAGAGCTCGGCGATCGGCGCGATGTCGCCGTCCATCGAGTAGACGGATTCGAAGGCGACGAGCTTCGGCAGCTTCGGATCGATGAGGCGGAGCTTGCGGTCGAGGTCGTCGGGGTCGTTGTGGCGGAAGATGTGGCGCTCGGCCCGGCTGGAGCGGATGCCCTCGATCATCGAGGCGTGGTTGCCCTCGTCGGAGAAGACCACGCAGCCCGGCAGCTTCGAGGCGAGCGTCCCGAGCCCGGCCCAGTTCGAGACGTAGCCCGAGGTGAAGAGGAGTGCGGCTTCCTTGGCATGCAGGTCGGCGAGTTCCTGCTCCAGGAGCACGTGGTAGTGGTTGGTGCCCGAGATGTTGCGGGTGCCGCCGGCGCCGGCGCCGCAGCGGTCGATCGCCTCGTGCATCGCGCCCGTCACCGCCGGGTGCTGGCCCATGCCGAGATAGTCGTTCGAGCACCACACCGTCACCTCGCGGGTGCCGTGGGCGCCGTGCTGCGTGGCGTAGGGGAACCGGCCGGCCTGGCGCTCGAGGTCGGTGAAGACCCGGTAGCGGCCTTCGCGGTGCAGACCCTGGAGAGCGGCGGAGAAGTGCGCTTCGTAGTCCATCGAACGTCCCCTTGTACGGCGTTTTTCCGGTTGTTTTCTTCTGGGTGTCAGGGTGCGGCGTCGGCTCCCGGGCGGCGGGCGGGCAGCCCCCAGCCCCAGAGCGCGGCCGAGGGCAGCGGCAGCATCAGGAAGCCGTGCTCGAGGATGGCGAGTGCCATCAGGGTCGCCATCATGGTGTGGCCGGAGCGCTTGAAGGCCGACGCGCTCTCGGTGACGGCGGGGTGCAGCAGCACCAGGAGGAAGCCGGTGGCGAGGATCATCGCCACCGGGAACAGAGCGTTCATCGGCGCGCGGCGAAAGAAGCTGCCGAGATAGCGCAGGTGTTCGGGCAGGAACTCGGCGTGGAGGTTGCGCACGCCGAGGAACAGGTTGAGCCGGGCACTGAGGTTCATTCCCCACAGCACCAGGTAGGTCCAGAGCGCCATCCGGTTCGGGCCGCCCGCGGTCAGCCAGGCGATGGCGGCAAAGCCCAGGATGATTGCAGCCTCGTGCCAGAGGTTGGTCGCCGCCGCCGCACCGAACCGGGCGAGGCCCCGGTCGGTGGGTATGCCCGGGGTGCGCCGGGGGCCAGCGACATAGCCCATGTAGAAGGCCATCTCCTGCCAACCCCAGACGATCAGGGCCGCCGTGAAGGCCGCGTAGGCCCCCGCCTCGCTCTCTTGGGTTGCACTCCAGGCGATCACCCAGAGCGCACCGAAGAGCGCCACGGTCGTCGCACCGAAGCTCCAGGCATGGGTGCGGCGCGGCCGGTGGTTCAGCCAGAGGATCGCCCCGGTCAGGAACCACCAGATCACGACGGCATAGAGGATCGGCGCGGCGTAGTCGGACATGCGGGCGCTACCAGGCGGGGCTGAGGCGGATCTGCGCGGGCATCGGGTTGGCTTTCGCCGGCATCACCATCAGCCGCCCGAAGGCGAAAGCGGCCTTCGCCGCGTAGCCGGCATGCTTGAGCTTGCCGACGAGCCCACCCCGCGCCTTCGCCTCCTCGATGCCGCGGGCGCAGGCGAGCAGCCGCTCCAGCCCGGCCCGGAAGCCTGGATGGTCGATGTCGAGGGTGAGCGGGAAGACCTGGCGCGAGATCTCCGAGGTGATGGCGAAGACCTGGAAATCGTATTCCTTCGGATCGACCCCGAGTGCCTTGTGGAAGGCCGGCCGGCACTGGTCGCGCACGTACATCGTGCAGAACACAGCGAGCAGGAAGAACTTGATCCAGTAGTAGTTGATGCCGGTGAGCAGCTTCGGGTTGGCGCGCATCAGGAGCGCGAAGGCCTCGCCGTGGCGGAACTCGTCGTTGCACCACTTCTCGAACCACTTGAAGATCGGGTGGAAGCGCTTGTCCGGATGGCGCTCGAGGTGGCGGAAGATCGTGATGTAGCGGGCGTAACCGATCTTCTCCGACAGGTAGGTGGCGTAGAAGATGAATTTCGGCCGGAAATGGGTGTACTTCTTGGCCTTGGTCAGGAAGCCGAGATCGATGCCGACCCCGAAATCCTTCAGCGTGTCGTTGATGAAGCCGGCGTGACGGGCCTCGTCGCGGCTCATATAGGCGAACAGTTCGCGGATGTCCTTGTTCTTGGCGCGCTTGCGCATCTCGGCATAGAGCACGCAGCCCGAGAACTCGGCGGTGATCGACGAGACCAGGAAGTCGAGGAATTCCTTGCGCAGCTCCGGATCGAGGCCGGACAGGTCGAGGTCGAAGTCGGAATTGCGCACGAAGTGACGCTTGTTCGGGTCGCTGCGCATCTCGGCGAGGAGCACGTCCCACTCGGCCCGCACCGGCTCGACGTTGGTGCGGTCGAGTTCCTCGAAGTTGGTGGTGTAGAAGCGCGGGCTCAGGAACGTGGTTTCCTGGGCCGACTTCGTGCTCTCGTTCGGGGTCTTCAGGGTCGTCGCGCTCATAGCCGCGTCCTTTCCGAGAAGCTGACTTCATAGAGTTCGGTGAGTTCGAAATGGCCCGCGATGCGGGTCCACAGGCGCTCGATGGCGCCGGCGCGCAAAACGGTGGCGGTGCGGCGCACCACGATCCGGTCGCCGTAGGGCACGGAGGTCGGTGCGTCGTGCACCGTCACCTCGTCGCCCGGGGCGATGAGGAGCCCGCCATCCAGCGTGACATGGGCGTGCAGGCTTTCCGCCGTCTGCTCAATCTCGACCGTGCACGGCACCTCGATGCGGCGCTTGCCGCCGAACCACTGCATCACGATGCGCCCCTCCCCTGTTCGAGCAGCCGCGCGAAGGCGACCGCGTTGTCGAGCCCGAAGGCTTCGAGGTTGATCCGCCGGCCCGACGCGACGTCGTCGAGGGTCAGCGTGCCGTTGTCCCAGCGGGTGAGCCGGAACGGCGGGTTGCGGGATGAGCCCTCGCGCAGGCGGGCCTGGGCCATCACCCGCAAGGTCGCCCGCAGGAACCCGTCCTCGCCGGGCTGCACCTCGGCGACGAGGCGGCCGTTCCCGGCATCGCGCAGATCCACGCGGCCGTCCGGCCGGTCCTCGACCGCGAGGTCGAGCACCTGGACAGCATGGGCCGGCGGCATCTGGGTGGTGCCGACATCGCCGAACCGGCCGATCGCCACGGCGGCGAGCGAGAAGGCGACGAGGAGGCCGGCATTGCGCAGGAGCGCGCGGGGGACCGGGATGTCGTGTGCCATCGCCCCCTCCCTAATGGCCCGCCGCCGCGAGGCGGCCGGGCAGGACGGGGCTGGCGACGGGGGCCGACGGCATCGCCTGGACCGGCTGGCCGTTCGCTTCGGCGAGCGCCGCGGCGATGCGCTTGGCGACCCCTTCCGCGTCCGGCACGCAGCGCAACATCGGCTCGGGCCGGGTCAGGCGCCAGGGCCGGGCATGCGGCCAGAGATGCAGGTAGGCGAGCCGCACGCCGGGCTTGAGGAGCAACGGCAAGTCGCCGGTGCCGTCGCTGAGCCGGCGGAAGGCGGCGCCCTCGATCTCGCGCAGCGGGAGATTGATGTCCATCTGCAGCGCGATGCCGATGCGCAGCATCAGCCGCCGGTCGGTCAAGGTGTAGACCGTGGTGCGGCAGGCACCCCAGGCCAGCGCGAACAGGATCACCAGCGCCAGGGCACCGGCGAGCAGGATCGGCCAGGCGGCGGAGACACGCCCCGAGGAATAGGCCTGGAAGGCGGCGAGCCCGCCGAAATACAGCGCGACGAGATCGACGTGGAAGGCGCGGCGCGCGAGGCTGAGGAGAGCCGGGCGGCCCTGCCACAGCAGGCGCTCGCCCTGGGGCAGCGGGCCGGGCAGCCCGTGAGGAAGCAGGTCCGTCACAGCAGCGGCTCCCCTCACAGCAGCGGTTCTTGGCGGCGATCGGTGGCGTAGAGCGTGCCGGCGCCGAAATAGGCGATGACCCGCTCCTCCTCCCGCAGGGTGATGCTGTCGGGGTCGCGCTGCTGCGGCACGCCGGCGAACTGGCGGGCGAGCAGGGCCTCGACGACGATCTTCTTGTGCTGGCTGAAGCGGTTCAGGTCGGCGAAGGTCACCGGGATCAGCACGGTGCGGTCGCGGGCGCCGTCCAGCTCCATCTCGTAGTAGCGCGGCAGCGACTCGCCGCGATCGACCCAGATCTCCGTGACGGTGCCGGCGAGCACGCCGTCGGCGCCGTAGACCGGCATGCCGCGCGGGTCGGGATCGTTCGCCGCCACCGTGAACTCCTCGGCGACGCGCATCGGCACGATGCGGGTCTTGCCCTCCCAGGTCAGGTCCGGCCGCTCGGCGCGGAGCGCATAGGCGCCCGGGCCGACGCCGTCGGCGAGCCGCGAATCGTCGGTCGAGGTCGGGACGATCGGGGCGCCGGGCCAGGGTTCGAGCTTGACCGCCTTGAGCTCGCCGACCGGGCCCTCGTGCGGGCGCGGCGCCAGCACCGCCGAGCCGTCGGCGAGCAGGAAGGTTTTGGGAGCGGGCACGAACAGCCAGTCCCAGCCCTTCAGGCCGCCATGGACCTCGGATTCGAGCGGATAGCCTTCGCGGCGGTCCTCGCGGCGCAGGTAGAAGACCAGGCCGGCAAAGAAGATCCAGAACGCGTAGAGTACCACTTGCGCGACGTCGAGATAACCTGTGAGGGCACCCTTGGGCATGATGGCCTCCTTCTAGGATAGGGCCGGACGGGCGGAGAGCGGGGGATGAGCGGGCCGGCGCACCAGCGGCCCGATCGCCACCAGGGTGGCGAAGAGGAGCCCGATCTCGATGTGGTAGACGACGAGGTAGCCGGTCGAGGCCTCGGACAAGGCCTCGCCGAGGCGGCCCGAGACCGCGAGCGCCGAGCCGGCATCGCGCAGGATGCCGCTCGCCGCGATGGCCAAGCCCGCGGCGCAGGCCTGGACGGCGCCCCAGGCGCCGAGCGCGAGCCCGGTCTGCTCGGGGGCCGCACCGGCCATCGAGGCGGTCAGCGTCCCGTGGGCGAACAGCCCGCCGCCGAGGCCGATCAGCGCGACGCCGCAGGCGAACAGCCCGCCGGAGCCCAACGGAGCGGCGAAGACCACCGCCGAGAAGGCTGCGATGCCCACGACCGCGCCGGCCGCCGCGACCCGGAACGGATCGCCGCCGCGGTTGAGCCAGCGCGCCGCGGTGAGAAGCCCGATCCCGCCCCCGATTGCGAGCACGGCCGTCAGCGCGGTCGTCGCCGCGACCGGCAGGTGCAGGATCTGGCCGCCATAGGGTTCGAGCAGGATGTCCTGCATGCTGAACCCCGCCGTGCCGAGGCCGGTGGCGATGAGGCGGCGGCGCGCCTGCGGCTGGGCCGTATAGGCCTCCCAGGCCTCGCCGAAGCGGCGGGCCGGCGCGGGTTTGCGCGAGGTGTCGCGCGGCTCCTGCTTCCACAGGGCGATGCCGTTGAGGATCAGGGTCGCGAGCGCCGCGCCCTGGATCACCTGGATCAGCCGGATCGCCGAGAAGTTGTGAAGTGCCAATCCGAACACCACGGCGCTCGCCATCATGCCGGCGAGCAGCATGGCGCAGAGGAGGGCCACCACCTTCGGGCGGGCATGCGCCGGCGCGAGATCGGTGGCGAGCGCGAGGCCGACGGTCTGGGTGGTGTGGAGCCCCGCGCCGACGAGCACGAAGGCGAGGGCCGCCGCGGCCTGGCCGATCACGATCGGCCCGGTCGTGTCACCCGACAGGATCAGGAGCGCGAAGGGCATGATGGCAAAGCCGCCGAATTGCAGCAGCGTGCCGAACCACAGGTAGGGGACGCGCTTCCAGCCGAGCACCGAGCGGTGGCTGTCGGAGCGGAAGCCCACCAGGGCGCGAAACGGGGCGGCGAGCAGCGGCAGCGACAGCATCACGGCGACGATCCAGGCCGGCACGTCGAGCTCGACGATCATCACCCGGTTGAGGGTGCCGATCAGCAGCACCGCCGCCATCCCGACCGTGACCTGGAACAGGGACAGGCGCAGGAGGCGACCGAGCGGCAGTTCCTTCGTCGCGGCATCCGCGAAGGGCAGGTAGCGGGGCCCGAGTTCGGCGAGCGCCCGGGCGATGCGGCTGGCCGTGCTCATCGGCGTGCCAGTTCGAGGGCGTTGGAGAGGTAGAAGCCGGAATTGATCCGCCGGCTGCGGGCGACGGCGAAGGGTGCCAGGCCCGGATCGGCGGCGACGCGGCGGCGCAAGGCCCCCTCGCCGACCGGCTCGATCGCTGGCGCCCGGTCGCCGCGGGGGAAGAGGCGGCCGGCGGCGTGCATCACGGTCAGCAGCGGGGTGCGCGGGGCGACCGTGAACAGCACCGAGGCGTCGGTGCGGCGGGCGAGCGCCGAGAGGGCGCGGACGATGTCGGGGGTGCGGTAATGGATCAGCGAATCCATCGCCACGACGTGGTCGAAGCGCCCCAATTCCTCGTCCAGCATGTCGCCGACCCGGAAATCGAGGGAGCCTTCGAGCCGGAGGCTCGCGGTGCGCTCGCGGGCGAGGCCGATGAGCGTGGGCGACACGTCGATCGCCACGACCTCGGCGCCGCGCCGCGCCGCCTCGAGCGCGAGCGCGCCGGTGCCGCAGCCGGCATCGAGCAGACGGCGCCCTGAGAGGTCGGCGGGGAGCCAGGACAGGAGTTCGGCCCGCATCGCGTCGCGGCCGGCCCGCACGGTGGCGCGGATGCGGCTCACCGGCGCGTCCGAGGTCAGCCGCGCCCAGGCCTCGACGGCGGTGCGGTCGAAATAGGTTTCGAGCTGGGCCCGGCGGGTGGCGTAGGTGGAGCTGGTCATCAGTCGAATCCCAGGAATTCGAAGAGGTCCCGATCCTTCATCGGCACCGCCGGAAGCGGGTCGACGCCGGCCCAGAGTTGCTCGGCCAGTTGCAGGTACTCGGCCTGCACCGCGAGCAGTTCGGGCGAGGGATCCATCTCGAACAAGGTCGCCTTCTTCAGGCGCGAGCGGCGCACCACGTCGAGGTCCTGGAAATGTGCCAGGCGCTTCAAGCCCACTGCGTCGTTGAAGCGATCGATCTCGTCGGTCTTGGCCGAGCGGTTGGCGATGACGCCGCCGAGGCGCACGCCGTAATTCTTGGATTTCGCGTGGATCGCCGCGACGATCCGGTTCATCGCGAAGATCGAATCGAAGTCGTTCGCCGTGACGATCAGCGCCCGGTCGGCATGCTGGAGCGGCGACGCGAAGCCGCCGCAGACCACGTCGCCGAGCACGTCGAAGATCACCACGTCGGTGTCTTCGAGCAGGTGATGCTCCTTCAGGAGCTTCACCGTCTGGCCCACGACGTAGCCGCCGCAGCCGGTGCCGGCCGGCGGGCCGCCGGCCTCGACGCAGCGCACGCCGTTATAGCCCTCGACCACGAAATCCTCGACGCGCAGCTCCTCCGAGTGGAACTGCACCGCCTCCAGGGCATCGATGACGGTCGGCGCCAGGCGCTTCGTCAGGGTGAAGGTCGAATCGTGCTTGGGGTCGCAGCCGATCTGCAACACCCGCTTGCCGAGCTTCGAGAAGGCGACGGAGAGATTGGACGAGGTCGTGCTCTTGCCGATGCCGCCCTTGCCGTAGACGGCGAAGACCTTGGCGGTCTCGATGCGGATGTCCGGATCGAGGGCGACCTGGAGGCTCCCCTCTTCCCGCCTTGCGGGAACGGGGTTTCGGATCGCGATGTTCATGCGGCAGCCTCCGCGGTGATGCCTTCGAGCCGGTCCTCCAGGGCCTCCTCGGCCCGGTCGAGGGCGGCCCGGGTCTCGGGGTCGGGGGTCCAGAAGCCGCGCCGATGCGCCTCGATCAGGCGATGGGCGACCTTGGCCGAGGCGGCGGGGTTGAGCGCCGCCATGCGCTCGCGCATCGCCTCGTCGAGGACATAAGTTTCGGTGATGCGCTGGTAGATCCAGGGCGCGACCTGATCGGTCGTGGCCGACCAGCCCACGGTATTGGTGAGGTGCTGGTCGATCTGGCGCACGCCCTCGTAGCCGTGGCCCAGCATCCCCTCGACCCATTTCGGGTTGAGCATGCGGGTGCGGGTCTCGAGCGCCACCTGCTCGGAGAGCGAGCGCACCCGGCCCTCGCCGCGGGTCTGGTCGCTGATATAGACCGGGACCGAGGTGCCCCGGGCCTTCGCCACGGCGCGGGCCATACCGCCGAGCCCGTCGAAGTAATGATCGACGCTGGTCACCCCGACCTCGACCGAATCGAGGTTCTGGTAGGCGAGATCGACGCCGGCCAGCACCGCCTGCATTAGGGCGCGGCGCGGTTCCGGCTTCCCCGTGCGGCCATACGCGAAGCTCTTGCGGCGCGAGAAGGTCTCGCACAGCTCGGTCTCGTCCTCCCAGCGCCCGGAATCGACGAGGTGGTTGAGGTTGGCGCCGTAGGCCCCTTCCGCGTTGCTGAAGACCCGGAGCGCCGCGGTCTCGAGATCGATGCCCTGCGCCGCCTGGTGGGCGAGCGCGTGCTTGCGCACGAAGTTCATCGCTTCCGGCTCGTCGGCGCTCGCCGCGAGGAAGGCGGCCTCGGCCAGCAGCTTGGTCTGGAGCGGCAGGAGATCGCGGAAGATGCCCGACAGGGTCGCGACGACGTCGATGCGGGGGCGGCGCAAGTCTTCGAGCGGGATCAGGGTTGCGCCGCAGAGCCGGCCGTAGCCGTCGAAGCGGGGGACTGCGCCCATCAGCGCCAGGGCTTGTGCCACCGGGGCGCCCTCGCTCTTCAGGTTGTCGCTGCCCCACAGCACCAGCGCGATGCTCTCAGGGTACGCGCCGCCGTCACATGCGTGCCGGGCGAGCAGTTTCTCGACCTGAGCCCGGCCGTCGGCCAGCGCGAAGGCGCTCGGGATCCGGTAGGGGTCGAAGCCGTGCAGGTTGCGCCCGGTCGGGAGGATCGCGGGCGAGCGCAGTACGTCGCCGCCGGCCACCGGGGCGATGAAGCGGCCGTCGAGGGCGCGAAGCAAAGCCGGGATCTCGTGATCCTCGGCGAGCAGCCGGTCGGTCTCGGCCAGCGCCCGGAACGCGGCGAGTGCCGCATCGTCGGCGCCGGCCACTTCCTCCGCCGAGGCGCCGGCCACCAGCCGCGCGATGCCGGCACGGTCCGGCGCGAGGCCGTGGACGGATTCGGCGAGCGCCACGAGCAGGTCGATGCGCTCCTCCGGCGGCGTGCCCTGCCCGACCACGTGCAGCCCGTGCGGGATCAAGGTGTGTTCGAGCTCGATCAGCCGGATCGCGAGATCGGCGATGCGCGCCTCCGCGTCCTCGCCCCATCCGTCGCCCGCGGCGAGGTCGAGGCCGCAGGCCTGGCCGTGGATGAGGATCGCGAGCTTCGCCCGCTCGGCGGCATCCTCCGGCGGCAGGGCGCGGCGGCGCTCCAGGGAGGCCTTGAGGTCGATGAGCCCGCGATAGAGCCCCGCCTGGGCGAGGCTCGGCGTCAGGTAGCTCACCAGCGTCGCGGCGACCCGGCGCTTGGCGAGCGTGCCTTCCGAAGGATTGTTGGCGGCATAGAGGTAGACGTTGGGCAACGCGCCGATCAGCCGCTCGGGCCAGCAGGCGGAAGACAGCCCGGTCTGCTTGCCGGGCATGAATTCGAGCGCCCCGTGGGTGCCGAAATGCAGGACCGCGTCGGCGCAAAAATCCTCGCGCAGGTAGCGATAGAAGGCCGAGAAGGCGTGGGTCGGCGCAAAGCCCTGCTCGAACAGCAGGCGCATCGGGTCGCCCTCGTAGCCGAAGGCCGGCTGCACCCCGACGAAGACGTTTCCCAGGTGGGCACCGAGCACCAGGATCGACGACCCGTCGCTCTGGTGGCGGCCCGGCGCCGGACCCCATTGCGCCTCGATCTCGGCGAGATGGGCCTCGCGCCGCACATGGTCGTCGGCGGAGATGCGGTGGGCGACGTTGGCGGGCGCGCCGTAGCGGGCGGCGTTGCCCTCCAGCACCCGGGCGCGAAGGGCCTCGACGGTTTCAGGGATGTCGACGGAATAGCCGTCGGCCTTCAGGCCCTGGAGCACGCGGTGGAGCGAATCCCACACCGCCAGGAAGGCTGCGGTACCGGTGGCGCCGGCATTGGGCGGGAAGTTGAACAGGACGACGGCGACCTTGCGCTCCGAGCGCGCGCGGGACCGGAGCGAAACGAGGCGGGCGACCCGGTCGGCGAGGCGCGCGGCGCGCTCCGGATGCACCGCCATGTCGCGGGAATCGCCCAGGCCGGCCGCGCGGCCGCCATACACCATCGGGGCGGTGGCGCCGTCGAGTTCGGGGATCGCCACCATCATGGTCGCCTCGACCGGCGACAGGCCGCGGGCGGAGGCCTCCCACTGCTCCAGGCTCTGGAACTCGACGGCTTGGGCGGCGAGGTAGGGCACGTCGAGCCGCGCCAGCATGGCGCTCGCGGCGGCGGCATCGTTGTAGGCTGGCCCGCCCACGAGGGAGAAGCCGGTGAGCGAGACCAGGGCGTCGATCGCCGGCCGGCCGTCGCGCACGAAGAATTTTTCGACCGCCGGACGGTTGTCGAGCCCGCTGGCGAAGGCCGGCACCACGGCGAGCCCGCGGGCCTCCAACGCCGCGATCACCCCGTCGTAATGCGCCGTGTTGCCGGCGAGCACGTAGGAGCGCATCAGCAGGAGCCCGACCCGCCCCGCCTTGCCGGAGGCCGGCAGCCGGTCGAGGCGCTCGGTGACCCGCTCGGTCAGGCGCGGGTGATAGAGGCCGGTCTCGGGGTAGTTCAGGGGCTCGGCGGCGGAGAGGTGCCGGCGCCAGGCGGCGCGCGGGCCGGCGGCGTAGCGTCCGGCGAGGAAGCGCACGAGGTTGACGACGTTCTCGTCCGAACCGGCGAGCCAGTATTGCAGGGTGAGGAAATAGGCCCGCACGTCCTGGGCCGAACCGGGGATGAAGCGCAGGATCCGGGGGATCTGGCGGACCAGCGCCATCTGGCGCGCGCCGCTCCCCTGTGCCCCTCCCGGCCCCGACTTGCCGCGCAGGCGCTTGAGGAAGTCGAGCGCGCCGCGCTGCGACCCGTCCATGGCGAAGCGGTTCATCCGGGTGGTGCGGACGACCTCGGCCGCCGAGAGGCAGCCGACCATCGCATCGCACTCAGTGCGACGGGCCAGCAAAGCGGGGAGCACCGCCCGGACATGCTCGTCCATGAACAGCATCGCCGAGAGCACGATGTCGGCTCGCGCAATATCGGCCCGGCAAGCGTCGAGGGCGGCGGGGTCGGTCTCCCACTCGGCGGCGGCGTGGAAGCCGAGGATCAGACCCGGCGCGGTCGTCGCCAGCACCCGGCGCGCCCGCTCCACCGCCCCGGCGAGGTGGTTGTCGAGGGTGACGATGACGACGCGCAGCTCCGGCAGCGCGCCCGGTCCGTCACCGGCTGAAATGCGCTTTGGCATCGTACAGGGTCTCGACGGTGATGAGCGGGAGCGCCCGCTCGCGGGCGAAGCGTTCGGTGTTGTGGCGGGCCTTGCCCCGGATGAAGAACGGGACCTTCTTCAGCTCGCGCTCGGCCTCGATCGACCAGACCACCGGCGTCGCGGCGGTGGCGGCGGCGGCAACGACGACCGTCTCGGCCTCCTCGCGCGGCCGGCCGCCGAGATGGGATGGGGCGACACCATCGTGGAATTCCGGATCGTCCCGGAACATCGCCAGCAGGTGTTCTTCCAGCCCCATCATCAGCGGGTGGACGAAGGTGTCGAAGAGCACATTGGCGCCCTCGAAGCCCATCTGCGGGGCATGGCGGGCCGGCACGTCCTGCACGTGCATCGGTGCCGAGATCACCGCGCAGGGGATGCCGAGCTTCTTGGCGACGTGGCGCTCCATCTGGGTGCCGAGCACCAGTTCCGGCTGCGCCGCGGCGATCGCCGCCTCGACCGCCAGGTAATCGTCGGTGATCAGCGCCTCGATGCCGTGGCTCGTGGCTTCCGCCCGGACCTCGCGGGCGAATTCGCGCGAATAGGTGCCGAGCCCGACGAGGGCGAAGCCGATCTCGTGGGTCGCCACGCGGGCCGCCGCGACCGCATGGGTGGCATCGCCGAAGACGAAGACCCGCTTGCCCGTGAGATAGGTCGAATCGACCGAGCGCGCGTACCAGGGCAGGCGCGAACCCTCGCCTTCGAGGACCGGCGCGGGATCGACCCCGGCGAGCGCCGCCACCGCCTCGATGAAGGCGGTGGTGCCCTTCACGCCGATCGGCGCGATCTCGACGAAGGGCTGGCCGTGGGCCTTTTCGAGCCATTGCGCCGCGCTGCGGGCGACTTCCGGATAGAGCACGACGTTGAAACCGGCCTGCCCCAGCCGCCCGAGATCGGCCGGCGTCGCGCCGAGCGGCGCCACGACGTTGACGGCGATGCCGAGTTCGCCGAGGAGGCCCCGCACCTCGCGCAGGTCGTCGCGGTGGCGGAATCCGAGCGAGGTCGGCCCGAGGATGTTGCAGCTGGCTCTCAGTCGCTCCGGGGCGGGTGCTGCGGGGGCGAGGGTGCGCACCAGCCGATAGAAGGTCTCCGACGCCCCCCAGTTCTCCTTCTTCTGGTAGGCGGGCAATTCGAGCGGGATCACCGGGATCGGCAGGCCGAGCGCCTTCGACAGCCCGCCCGGATCGTCCTGCAGCAATTCCGCGGTGCAGGAGGCCCCGACGATCATCGCCTGGGGCCGGAAGCGGCCATAGGCGGCGGCGACCGCCTGCTTGAAGATCTCGGCGGTGTCGGCGCCGAGGTCGCGGGCCTGGAACGTCGTGTAGGTCACCGGCGGGCGGGCGCCGTGCCGCTCGATCATGGTGAAGAGCAGGTCGGCGTAGGTATCGCCCTGCGGCGCGTGCAGCACGTAGTGCAGGCCGCGCATCGCGGTGGCGACCCGCATCGCGCCGATATGGGGAGGGCCCTCGTAGGTCCAGAGCGTGAGCTGCATGGCTCTAGCCCTCCAGCCGCGCGCGGCGCGCGAGCGGGCGGGTGAACAGCCCGGCGAGGTCGCCGGCCTGCTCGTAGCCCTGGATCGGGGTGAACAGGAGTTCGATCGACCACTTGGTGGCCAGGTCTTCCGCCTCCAGCGGATTGGCGAGGCCGAGGCCGCAGACTGTCAGGTCGGGCCGGGCCGCCCGGCAGCGGTCGAGCTGGTCGTCGAGGCTCTGGCCTTCCGTCACCAGGGTGCCGTCGGGCAGCAGCGCCAGGTCCTCGGCGAGATGGCCCCGGTGGAGGTAGGGCGTGCCGACCTCGATCAGCGCGGCGCCCATCTCCCGCGACAGGAAGCGGGCGAGCGGCACTTCGAGCTGCGAATCGGGAAAGAAGAACACCCGCCGGCCGGACAGGGCGGCGCGATGGGCCTGGAGTGCCCGCGCGGCCCGGGCCCGTCCGGCCTCGGTCACCGCGACGACGCGGGCGGGCGAGATCCCGAAGGCGCGGGCGGCCGCCGCGAGCCACAGGGTCGTGCCCTCGGCGCCGAGCGGAAACGGGGCCGGGATGCGGGTCGCGCCGCGATCCTCCAGCGCCCGGGCGGTATCGGTGAGGAAGGGTTGCGCCAGGAGATAGCGGGTGTTCGATCCGATCGGTGCCCGGTCCGCCGCCCGACGGCCCGGCAGGAAGCGGACGTTCGCGATGCCGAGATCGGCGAACAGCCGCGAGAACTGGTCCTCGACCACGTCGGCGAGCGCGCCGACGACGAGGAGGGATTCGTCCGCATTCCGGGGCAGGTCCGGCACCAGGGCGGCGAGGCAGGCATCCTCGCCTTGCGTGAAGGTCGTCTCGATGCCGCTGCCGGAATAGCTCAGCACCCGCACGTCCGGCATGAAGCTCTCGGAGAGCCGGGTCGCGGCGCGGCCGAGATCGAGCTTGATCACCTCCGACGGGCAGGAGCCGACGAGGAACAGGAGCTTGATGTCGGGCCGGCGCTCGAGCAGGCGGCGCACCACCCGGTCGAGCTCCTCGTGCGCGTCGGCGAGGCCGGCGAGGTCGCGCTCCTCGATGATCGCGGTAGCGAAGCGCGGCTCGGCGAAGATCATCACGCCGGCGGCCGACTGGATCAGGTGGGCGCAGGTGCGCGAGCCGACCACCAGGAAGAAGGCGTCCTGGATCTTGCGGTGCAGCCAGACGATGCCGGTGAGCCCGCAGAACACCGCCCGCTGGCCGCGCTCGTGACGGATCTCGGGACCGCACGGGACCGCGGACGGGAGGGGAGAGGCCAGCGCACTCATCGCGCCGCCTCCATGGCGTAGGCGGGAGCCTGCAACCGGGCGGCGCGTAGCTTGAGCAGGAACTGGCCGGCATTGACGAGGTAGGTGGCGTAAGCCGAGAGCGCGAGCCACATCAGCCCGGCGGTGCCGAGCGCGCCTGTGGCCAGCGCCGCTAGGTAGGCGGTGTGGAGGGCCAGCACGAGCATGCTGACCATGTCCTCCCAGTAGAAGGCCGGGGCGAACAGGTAGCGCCCGAACACCGCCTTCTCCCACAGGGAGCCGGTGACCATGATGGCGTAGAGGGCGACGGTCTTGGCGACCACCGAGGCGCTGGCGAGGCCCGCGCCCTCTCCCGTCGCCAGGGTGCGCAGCACGAGGGCGAGGCTCACCAGGAAGACCGCGAACTGGAGCGGGGCGAGCACCCCCTGGACCAGGGTCCAGGGCGAGGCATCGCGGCGGCGGCGCTCGGCCTCGCTGTAGAGAAACGGCCGGTCCATGGACGTCGCCATCGCGCCTGCCCTCACCTGCTCCGACCCGCGTTGACCGCGGATGCCGATGGAGGAAGCCTAGGACCGGCGACGGCGAAGTGTCAACCTAAGTTGACAGTCGATCGCGATGACATTCCGGGGAGGCTCTCGCGAAAGCGCCTTGCGGTGGGGCGCCGAGCCTGTATCCTGGAATGAATCCGGATGACGCCGCCCTAGATCGGCGCCCCAAGGTAGAAAACCCGAAACAAGGTCGAGACAACTCGATTTTCCTGAGCATCGGGGAGGTGCCGGTGGGAGATCAAGCGCAGTCCGGTCCATTGCCCGCCGACAGGTCGCCCCCGCGGGACCGCGCGTTTCACGATCGTTCTTCCCTCGACAGGAACTCCGGGGGAGTACAAAGGCGCGTCCTGTGGCGGGACGATCTGGCCCAGGTCGTCGAAGCCGAGATCATCCCGCGGCTGATGCTCGCCCATCGCAACGAACGGCAGCCGCGCCGTCTACCCACCCGCGCAGCCCGCATCAGCGGGACCGACGATATCGGCCGCCTCGGCGCCCTGCTGCTGCTGCCCGAGGACCGGGACGTGCTCACGGACATCCGCGGCCTTCTTGCCGACGGCATGAGCCTCGAGGAGGTGCTGACCGGCCTCCTGGCGCCCACGGCCCGGCATATCGGCCGGCTCTGGGAGGAGGACAGTTGCGACTTCGTCCAGGTGACGACCGCGATGGCGCGGCTGCGCCGCCTCGTCCACGACCTCGAGACCCTCTGCCTCGACCCGCAGCCGGTCGATCCGGCGAGCCGGCGCGTCCTGCTGATGCCGGCGCCGACCGAGACCCATACCTTCGGGCTGACGCTCGTGGCGCATTTCCTGTCCGAGGCCGGCTGGGAGGTGTCGACGAGCGTCGATCCCGATCCGGCGGACGCGCTGGAGCGCCTGCGGGCCGAGTGGTTCGACGTCGTCGGCCTGTCCCTCTCCTGCGACGTCTGCCTCGACCGGCTGGTCGCGGTGATCCCGGTGCTGCGGCGCGCCTCGCGCAACCGCGACCTGCGGGTCATGGTCGGCGGCCCGGCTTTCCAGGACCGGCCCGACCGGATCCGGCTCGTCGGCGCCGATGCGGCTGTCGACGATGCGCGCGATGCGCCCGGAATCGTGCAAAGCTTGCTTGATCTGCGGATTAGAGCCTGCTGAAAGACCTGTTCGATGCGGTCGGTGTGTTGGTGACCCTTGAACAGACCCGTGAGCCCTGCTGCGAAGGAATCGTTCGCGGTGCTGCGAGACGCCGTCTCCCGCCTCGATCCCCGGATGACCGGCAGCCTCGTTGCTGCCGCCAGCGACGTGTCGCTCGTCGTCGACGGTGACGGGATCATCCGTGATGCCGCCTTCGCGGCCGACGGGCTGTCGCAGGAGGCGGGCGAGACGTGGCTCGGGCGGCGCTGGATCGACACCGTCACGGTCGAGAGCCGGCCGAAGGTCCTGAGCCTGATCGAGGATGCCGCACCCGGCACCGTCACCCGCTGGCGCCAGGTCAACCACCCCTCCGCCCAGGGCGGCGCCGACGTGCCGATCCGCTATGCGGCGTTGCGCATTCCCGACGACGACCGCATCATCGTGATCGGCCGGGATCTCCGGGCGCTCTCGGCCCTGCAGCAGCGCCTGGCCGAATCGCAGCAGGCGCTGGAGCGCGACTATGCCCGCCTGCGCAGCGCCGAGACGCGCTACCGGGTGCTGTTCCAGCTCGCCGGCGAGCCGGTCCTGATCGTCGACGCCGCCACCCGCCGCGTCACGGAGATCAACCCGGCCGCCGCACGGCTGCTGGGCCGGGCGGTCAAGCGCATCGTCGGGCGCGACCTCGTCGACCTGTTCGAGCCCGAGGGGGCCCGCGCCGTCCAGGCGCTGCTGGTGGGCCTGCGCCTCACCGGCCAGGCGGAGGACCTCACCGCGCGCCTGGCCCAACGCCGCGGCGAGGCGCGGGTCTCCGCCACCCTGTTTCGCGAGGAGGCCGGGATGAACATCCTGGTGCGCCTCTCCGCCCTCGATCCGGCCCCGGCCCCGGCGGTGGCGCGCTCCGGCGTGCTCGACGTGATCGAGGCGATGCCCGAGGGCTTCGTCGTCACCGACCGCGACCGGCGCATCGTCGGCGCCAATGCCGCCTTCCTCGACCTCGCCCAGCTCGCCACCGAGCACCAGGCCAAGGGCGAATCGCTCGAGCGCTGGCTCGGCCGCGAGGGCACCGAGGTCGCCGCCCTGTTCACCACGCTCTCGGATCACGGCTCGGTGCGCCACTTCGCCACCGTGGTGCGGGGCGAGTTCGGCGCCGTCGACGAGGTCGAGGTCGCGGCGGTCTCGGTGCCGGGCGGCGACCGGCCCTGCTTCGGCTTCACCCTGCGCACCCTGCCCCGCCGGGTCGTCGCGGCGGCGCCGGGCGGGCGCGAGCTGCCGCGCTCGGTCGAGCACATGACCGAGCTCGTCGGCCGGGTCTCGATGAAGGCGCTGGTGCGCGAGACCACCGACATGATCGAGCGCCTGTGCATCGAGGCAGCGTTGCGCATCACGAACGACAACCGCGCCTCGGCGGCCGAGATGCTCGGCCTCAGCCGGCAGGGCTTCTACGCCAAGATGCGCCGCTATGGCCTCGGCGACCTCGACGGGACGGAAGAGGCGGACGACGGCGGGGAATGATGCGCAATCCGGATTGCGTCTCGTTCCCGGCTTTCGCGGGTCGCCTCGGCCGGGCCGGTCTCCGCATCGTGCGTGCAACCTGTCGGTGAGGGAATGAGACTGCACGTCTTCGCGACGGAGCGCTCAGGGGTGTAAAGCACGCTTGACACTTGGTCGGGGCCGTCCCACCCTCGCGGTATGACGACCGAGCCTCTGATCAAGCCCCTGATCACGCCGCCCGCGGTGCCAGAGCCCCGTGCGCTCCTGGAACTGCTGAAGCCGATCACGTGGTTCGCGCCGATGTGGGCCTTCGCCTGCGGGGTGATCTCCTCCGGCGCCGCGCTCCAGGGGCGCTGGCCGGTGGCGATCGCCGGCATCCTGCTCGCCGGCCCCCTCGTCTGCGCCACCAGCCAGGCGGCGAACGACTGGTTCGACCGGCACGTCGACGCCATCAACGAGCCGGACCGGCCGATTCCCTCCGGCCGCATCCCGGGCCGCTGGGGCCTCTACGTCGCGATCGCCTGGACGCTCGTCTCGCTCGCGGTCGCCGCCCTGCTCGGACCCTGGGTGCTGGGCGCGGGCGTGTTCGGGCTCGTGCTCGCCTGGCTCTACAGCGCGCCGCCGGTGCGGCTGAAGCGCGACGGCTGGTGGGGCAACGCGGCTTGCGGCCTCTGCTACGAGGGCCTGCCCTGGTTCACCGGTGCCGCCGTGATGGGAAGCGCCCTGCCGGACGGGCGGATCATCGGGCTCGCCGCCCTCTACAGCCTGGGCGCCCACGGCATCATGACCCTCAACGACTTCAAGTCGATGGAGGGCGACCGGCGCACCGGCATCCGCTCGCTGCCGGTCCGGCTCGGCGCCGACCGCGCCGCCCGCCTCGCCTGCTGGGTGATGGCGGCGCCGCAAGCCGCGGTGGTGGCCCTGCTGCTGGCCTGGAACGCGCCCTGGCACGCCGCCCTCGTCGCCGCCTTGCTCGTCGGCCAGGGGGTGCTGATGCGCCGCTTCCTCGCCGATCCGCACGGTCGAGCGGCCTGGTACAACGGCACCGGCACGCTCCTCTACGTGCTCGGCATGCTGACCGCGGCGCTCGCCTTGCGGGGGGGCCTCGCATGAGCGGCCCGGCGACCTTCGGCTGGGGCACGATCCTGCGCCTCGGCCTCGTCCAGACCGCGCTCGGCGCCATCGTGGTGCTGATCACCTCGACCCTCAACCGGGTGATGGTGGTGGAACTGGCCCTGCCGGCGGCCCTTCCCGGCGGGCTGGTGGCCCTGCACTACGCCGTGCAGGTGCTGCGGCCGCGCTGGGGCTACGGCTCGGATCTGGGACGCCGCCGCACGCCCTGGATCGTCGGCGGCATGGCGCTGCTGGCGCTCGGCGGGGCCGGCGCCGCGCTGGGCACCGCGCTCGTTCCCACCCATCCAGCCTTTGCCTACGGGCTCCTCGTCCTGTCCTTCCTCGGGGTCGGCATCGGGGTCGGGGCGGCCGGCACCTCGCTCCTCGTGCTGCTCTCCACCGGCGTGGCGCCCCACCGCCGGGGCGCGGCCGCGACGATCGTCTGGATCATGATGATCGCCGGCTTCGTCGTCACGGCGCCGACCGCCGGGCACCTCATCGATCCGTTCTCGCCGTCCCGCCTCGTCGCGGTGTCGAGCGGGGTGTCGGCGATCGCCTTCCTGGTCGCGGTGATCGCCCTGTGGCGCGTCGAGCCGGCGCGGGCCCCCGCTCCCGTCGAGGCCCGGCCGGCGCGGCCCTTCGCCCAGGTGCTCGCCGAGGTCTGGGCCGAGCCGGAGGCGCGCCGCTTCACGGTCTTCGTGTTCCTGGCGATGCTGGCCTACAGCGCGCAGGAGCTGATCCTCGAGCCCTTCGCCGGCCTCGTCTTCGCCCTGTCGCCGGGCGCCACCACCAAGCTCTCCGGCCTCCAGAACGGCGGCGTGCTCGCCGGCATGGTGTTCGTGGCGCTGGTCACCGCCAACGGGCGCGGGGCCTTCGCCTCCTTGCGTCTCTGGACCGTCACCGGCTGCCTCGGCTCGGCCGCCGCGCTCGCGGCCATCGCGGCCTGCGGCTTCGCCGGGCCCGGCGCGCCGTTGCGGGCGTGCGTCGTCGGGCTCGGCCTGTTCAACGGCATCTTCGCGGTCGCGGCGATCGGCCAGATGATGGCGCTCGCCGGCACCGGCAACGCCCCCGACGGCGAGAGCCGCCACGGCACCCGGATGGGGGTGTGGGGCGCGGCGCAAGGGATCGCCTTCGGGCTCGGAGGCTTCCTCGGCGCGGCCGGGGTCGATCTCGCCCGCCTCGCCTTCGGCACCGTGGTGCCGGCCTATGCGGCGGTGTTCGTCACGGAGGCCGCGCTGTTTCTCGTCGCCGCCGGACTGGCCGTGCGGATCGGGCAGCCGGGCGTGAGCCGGCGGGCGATCGAGAGCCTGTCGGTGCGGCACGCGGTGTGAGGATCGGCATGGCTTGGAAGCACGATGTCATGATGGGCTCGAATCTCCCACCCACGACCTCATCCTGAGGTGCGACTGAAAGGAGCCTCGAAGGAGGGCTCCAGTCGCCTCGGAGACTTCTGGAGCCCTCCTTCGAGGCGAGCAATGCTCGCACCTCAGGATGAGGTCTTGGGTGGGATGAACTCACGACGGACGCGAACGCATCCTTAAGCAGACTTGCGTTGGCCGACCAACGCTTCGTCCGCTCAAGTTCTTGTTTCGTCGCAGATTTTTCGCGCCGAACCGGTCACCGCTTCGGCGAAGTCCGCTTAGAGGAATCCGGCCGCCGAACCCGGCCCGGACAACCCGGAGGCACGGCCATGGACGAGCCAATCGTCGACGCGGTGGTGGTGGGAGGGGGACCGGCCGGGGCGACGGCGGCGACCGATCTGGCGCGGCTCGGGCGCCGGGTCGTGCTGCTCGACCGGGCCGGGCGGATCAAGCCCTGCGGCGGCGCCATCCCGCCCCGCCTGATCCGCGACTTCGCCATCCCCGACGAGCTCTTGGTGGCCAAGATCCGCTCCGCCCGGATGGTCTCGCCGCGGGATCGCGCGGTGGACATGCCGGTCGGCGAGGGCTTCGTCGGCATGGTCGATCGCGGGCCCTTCGACGAGTGGCTGCGGGTGCGCGCCGCCCTCGCCGGCGCCGAGCGGGTGACCGGCACCTACCTGCGCCTGACCCGCGCGGGCGACGGCCCGGTCACGCTGCATTACCGGGACGCGGCAGGCGACGAGGCGCGGATCCGCACCCGCCTCGTCATCGGGGCCGACGGCGCCAACTCGGCGGTGGGGCGCCAGGAGGTCCCGGCCCATGCCCGGATGCGGCAGGTCTTCGCCTACCACGAGATCGTGCGCGCCCACCCCTCGGCGGCGGTCGAGGCGACGCGCTGCGACGTCTATTACCAGGGCGTGCTATCGCCCGACTTCTACGCCTGGATCTTCCCGCACGGCGACACGCTGAGCATCGGCACCGGCAGCGCCCGAAAGGGGTTCTCGCTGCGCGGCGCGGTGGGGCGGCTTCGCGCCGCGACCGGGCTCGCTCGCGGCGAGACGGTGCGGCGCGAGGGCGCGCCGCTGCCGCTCAAACCCCTCTCGCGCTTCGACAACGGCCGCGACGTGCTGCTCACCGGCGACGCCGCCGGCCTCGTCGCCCCGGCCTCGGGCGAGGGCATCTACTACGCCATGTTCGGCGGACGGCTCGCGGCCGAGGCTGGGCACGCTTTCCTGACCACCGGCAACCCCCGCGCCTTGGGCCAGGCGCGGCGCCGCTTCCTCAAGGCGCATGGTCGGGTGTTCTGGATCCTGCGGCTGATGCAGGGCGTCTGGTACCGCAACGATGCGTTGCGCGAGCGCTTCGTCAGCATCTGCCGCGACCCCGACGTCCAATCGCTCACCTGGGACGCCTACATGAACAAGGAACTGGTGCGGGCCAAGCCCGCGGCGCATGCGCGGATCTTCTTCAAGGACCTCGCCCACCTGTTCCGCTGGGTCTCGCCGTGATCGACGCGCTCGGGGGCGCTGGAGCCCGATCCTGGTGGCGGCGGCCTCGGCCATCGTGGTGGCGGCGGCGGGCGCGTGGCTGACCACGCTCGGGCCGTGGTACCGGAGCCTGGCGGTTCCGTCCTGGAAGCCGCCCGACTGGGCGTTCGGCCCGGTCTGGACCACCATCTTCACGCTCACGGCGATCGCCGGGGTGCTGGCCTGGAACGCGGCGCCGGAGGGGCCGGAGCGGACCTGGCTCCTCGCCGCCTTCGCGGTGAACGGCATCCTCAACATCGCCTGGAGCGGCGTGTTCTTCCGGCTGCAGCGGCCGGACTGGGCGCTGATCGAGGTGGCGGCGCTCTGGCTCTCGGTGGTCGTGCTGATCGTGGTGGTCGGGCGGCATTCCGGCCTCGGGGCCTTGCTCCTGGTGCCGTACCTGGTCTGGGTCGGCACCGCCGCGACGCTCAACTGGTCGATCGTGCGGCTCAACGGGCCGTTCTGATCGATCCGGCGAAGCATCGGCCGGGCGGAGGCAGGTCCGGTCGTTTCCACGACCACGCCAACATCTCGCATCGTGAAAGATCGGATTGCCCGATACGGATCGATGCGGATGCGACATCGTGAACCGCGGCGCGATTTCGGCGAACGACGCCCTATGTCCCGCCTTTATAAGTCTTCGACCCCGATGTTTCCCAAGGTGATACTCCCGGTCGACTGCGCCTCGTCGAGGCCGTCAGGAGGATTGACGCGTGCCGGATCTCCTCGCCAGCGGCCATATCGTCGATGCCGCATTGCTGATCGTGGCGGCGGAGGCCGCCCTGCTCGTCCTGTGGCGTCGCCGGGACGGGCCCGGGCGGGGTGCGCTCCTCGTCAACCTCGCCTCGGGCACCTGCCTGATGCTGGCCCTGCGCGCCGTGCTCGCCGGGGCGCCCGGATACTGGCTCGCCGCGGCGCTTGCCGGGGCGGGTGCCGCCCATGTCGCCGATCTCTGGCTGCGGCTGCGCTCCGCCGCCCCATAACCTCCGGAGGAAGCCCCTTATGCGACGCCCGTCCGTCACCCGCCGCACGCTCGCCACCCTGGTCCTCGGCGCCGGCACGCTCGCCCTCGCGGCGGGCGCCGCGCAGGCGCAACCGGCCTCCTCCGATCTCGTGGAAAAGGGCCGCTACCTGGCGACGGCCGGCGATTGCGTCGCCTGCCACACCGCGCCGGGCGGCAAGCCCTATGCGGGCGGGCTCACCATCAATTTCCCGGGCGGCATCGGCAAGCTCGCGACGCCGAACATCACGCCCGACAAGGAGACCGGCATCGGCAGCTGGAGCGACGACGACTTCAAGCGCGCCATGCACCAGGGCATCACCAAGAACGGCAGCTACCTCTACCCCGCCTTCCCGTTCCCCTGGTACACCCGCCTCACCGACGAGGACGTGACGGCGATCAAGGCCTACCTGTTCTCCCTCGAGCCGGTGAACGCCCCGCGCAAACCCGCCGACATCGCGTTCCCGTTCAGCATCCGCGACGGGCTGCTCGCCTGGCGCCTCGCCTTCTTCACGGAAGGACGCTTCAAGCCCGATCCGAAGGCGAGCGACGCGGTCAATCGCGGCGCCTACCTGGTCGAGGGCCCGGGCCATTGCGGCGCCTGCCACAACGGCAGCAAGCTCGTCGGCGCCTCGCAATGGAGCGGCTACCTCGAGGGCGGCACGATCGACGGCTGGTACGCCCCGAACCTGTCGGGCGACGACAAGGAGGGCTTGGGGCTCTGGAGCGAGGACCAGCTCTTCACCTACCTCAAGACCGGCGCCGCCCCGGGCCGCGCCGGCGTGGTCGCCGGGCCGATGCGGCAGGTGATCGAGGAGAGCCTGAGCAAGATGAGCGACGGCGACGTGCGCGCCATCGCCGCCTATCTCAAGACGCTGGCGCCGAAGCCCACCTACACGCCCGACGTGAAGTCCGACTTCCGCCAAGCCTCCGCGGCGCCGGGCGCCGACACCTACCTCAACCGCTGCGTCGCCTGCCACCGGCCGGACGGCCAGGGCATGCCGGGGGCCATCCCCGCCCTCGCCGGCAACGGCGCCGTGCTGGCCAAGGGGCCCGAGACGATGATCCGGGTGATCCTCGGCGGCCTCGACGCCAAGGGCGAGTACGCGTCGATGCCGGCGGTGGGCGTCGGGATGACCGATGCGGAGATCGCCAACGTCACGAACTACGTCCGCCAGACCTTCGGCAACCAGGCCCCGCCGACCGCCGAGCCCGGCCAGGTGGCGACCCTGCGCGCCGACACCAAGACGATGCTCGCCGGCAACGCCCCCTGCGAGACCGTCTCGAACCCGACGCTGGCCGAGGCGCTGAAGACTGCGGATGCGGCGGGCCAGCTCAAAGACGTGAAGGCCGAGCAGATGCTGCCTCGGATCGCCACCCTGCTGCCGGCCGTGCGCCAGGCCGCCCCGCAGGTGAGCACCGCCGACCTGGTGAACGGGCTGACCGCCACCTACTGCCAGGCGGCCGACCGCAACGCCACCGGCCTCGACTGGCCGACGACGCTGGGCGCCTTCGCGGGCGTGGTCTACGGACAGATCAAGACGCCGAACCGGGCGGAGAAGTAGAGTCGATCACCCGCTCGATTGGTCCATACCCCAAGCCTCACCCGCAACCTCATCCTGAGAGCCTGTTTGAGCGGGATTTCTACCCAATATTTGAGGCAGAAGGGATCATCCTACCCGCTAACCTCATCCTGAGGTGCGAACGAAGTGAGCCTCGAAGGAGGGCTCCAGGGATCGCAGAGACTTCTGGAGCCCTCCTTCGAGGTCAGTCGATCTGCGGTCGACTAACACCTCAGGATGAGGTGGAATGGTAGGATATCTCCTGATTTTTCTCGATTTTTGTCAAATCATGCTGCTCAAACAGGCTCTGAGGTGTCGGTCGATCGACGATCGACCAACCTCGAAGGAGGGCTCCAGGATTCGCGGTGAATTCTGGAGCCCTCCTTCGAGGCTCCCTTCGATCGCCAGCATCTCAGGACGAGGTCGCGATTGGGATGGAAGAATTCACTGCGATGCGTCCCTCGCACGTGAAACAGATCCCGACATCGTCCGCCTGACATCGAAGGCGGCCCATCCCCGGAATCCCGCTCCCGCACCAGAGCGGGGCTTTGCCGGCCTCCGCCGCGGCGGCTACAAGCGGGCCCGTCCGGGTCCGTTCTCCGGCCGCGCGGGGGATGACGCATGACGGTGTCGAGCGACGACGACCTGGAGAGCCTGCGGCGGATCGGCCGCATCGTCGCCGACGCGCTGGAGATCATGGGCCGGGCGATCGAGCCCGGCATCACCACCCGCGAGCTCGATGCGATCGGGCGGGACTTCCTGGAGCGGGAGGGCGCCCGGTCGGCGCCCGAAACGGTCTACGGCTTTCCCGGCGCGACCTGCATCAGCGTCAACGAGGAGATCGCCCACGGCATCCCGGGCGAGCGCCCCATCGCGGCCGGCGACCTCGTCAACATCGACGTCTCGGCCGAGAAGGACGGCTGGTTCTCCGATACCGGTGCCTCCTTCGCGGTACCGCCGGTGACGCGGGCGGTCGAGCGGCTGTGCCGGGACGGGCGCCGGGCGATGTGGACCGGCCTGCGCCAGGTCGGGGCCGGCAAGCCGCTCGCCGGCATCGGCCAGGCGGTCGGCGCCTTCGCGAAGAAGAACGGTTACACGCTCGTGCGCAACCTCGCGAGCCACGGCATCGGCGCCTCCCTGCACGAGGAACCGACCGAGATCGCGACCTGGCCCGACGCCTCCGAACGCCGGATCATGACCGAGGGGCTGGTCTTCACCGTCGAGCCGTTCCTGTCCCTCGGCGCCGATTTCGCCGAGAACCGGGACGACGATCCCTGGACGCTCTACAGCCGCCCGAAGGCCCTCACGGTCCAGTACGAGCACACGGTGGTGGCGACCCGCAACGGACCGCTCGTCCTCACCATGCCGAGCCAGTAGGCGGATGGCGCAGACGTGGTCGCCGGCTTTGCGAAAAAATCCGCGAAAAACGAAAGCGTCGGCGCTCAGCGGAGCCAGTAGCGGTCGGGCTTGAGCGGCGGCGGCACCGGCTCGCCCAGCGCGTCCTGCACCACGCCGTCGACGACCTGCAGCAGCGCGTCGAGGGGCAGGTCGTTGGCGGCGGTGCCGAACGGCTCCTCCAGTTCGTCGCCCAGCGTGTCGAGGCCGAAGAAGGTGTAGGCGACGAGCGCGGTGGCCACCGGCGTGCCCCAGCCCAGGGATTCGGACAGCCCGAAGGGCAGCAGCAGGCAGTAGAGCCAGGCGGTGCGGTAGAGGAGCAGCGTGTAGGCGAAGGGGAGCGGCGTGCCCTGGATCCGCTCGCAGGCCGCCTGCACCCCGACAGCCCGGCGAGCTTCTGCTCGATCAGCCCGAACGACACGTCGCTCAACCGACCCTGACGCAGCGCATCACCGAGATCGGCGGCGAGGTTCGTCAAGGCCGCGTCGGCCGGGCTGGCGCAGGACGGGAGGCGCGTGCGCTCGGCCTCCGGCAGGTGGGGCGCGGCCGCCGCGGCGGCGTCCTGTCCGCGCAGGCGGGCATGGAGCGCGTGGGTGAAGCCGGCCAGCCGCATGAGGCAGCGTCTGCGCCGTGCCTCGTCCTCCGGCAACAGGGCCGCGAGCAGGCGGGCGAGGCCGCGCACCTCGACGATCAGGCTGCCCCAGACCTTCCGGGCCTCCCACCAGCGGTCGTAGCAGGCGTTGTTGCGGAAGCTGAGGAAGATCGACAGGGCGAGCCCGATCAGGGTGAACGGCCCGATCCCGGCATGGAGCGGGAGCGTCCGCGCCCAGCCCTGCTCCGTCGCCACCACCAGGCAGGCGATCGCCGTGATGGCGATCACCCGCGGGGCGATCTGCGGCAGGATCGACCCGCGCAGCGCGAACAGGATCGCGAGGGCGCCGGGGCGGGGACGGACGATCATCGAGGGTGCAATCCGGCAGCGGACGGGTGCGCGGTCATCCGCTCGCGGGCGGCCGGGGTCAAGCGGATCGACGCATGATCAATCCGATCCCCGCGGCCCCTGGACACCTTGGACGCTATCCCAATCCGCGACCTCATCCTGAGGTGCCCACGAAGTGGGCCTCGAAGGAGGGCTCCAGATAGACCTGAGACGTCTGGAGGCCTCCTTCGAGGCTCGCTTCGCTCACACCTCAGGATGAGGTCGCGAATGGGATGGACGTTCGAAGGCTCGAAACGTCGCTCAGCCGCCGGACTTGGCCGTCGCCGTCACGTCGATATCCACCCCCACCTTCAGGGCGACCATCGAGTCGTTGGACCAGGGGCCCTGGCCGACGCCGTAATCGGTGCGCACGAGGTCGAGATGCCCGACCGCGTGGGCGGTGCCGCCCGAAACGGTGAGGGTGAACGGCAGGGTCACGTCCTTGCGCAGGCCGCGGATCGTCAGGGTGCCGACCGCGTCGTAGGCGTCGCCGCCCTTGGCGACGAAGCGGGTCGCCTCGAAGCGGGCCTGCTTGTCCTTGCTGGCGTTGAACCAGTCGGCCTGGGGCAGGGCCTCGTCGCGCTGCTTGTCGCCGGTCTCGGCGCTGGTGAGATCGATGAGCACCACGGCCTTGCCGGCCTCGGGCTTCTGCGGATCGAAGCTGATCTGCGCGTCGTAGCGGGTGAAGCGGCCCTTGAACGGGGCGCCGACCTGGGTGCCCGAGAAGCCGATGCGGCTCTTCGCCGGATCGACGGTCCAGTCGGCGGCAAGGGCGGCCTGAGTACCGGCGGCGAGAGCGGCGGTCAGGCCGAGGGCGAGGCGGAGGGACTTCATCGCGAGGGAACCTCGGGTTTCGCGCTTCGCCGCGGCACCAGCGGGAGCATCCGCCACAGGGTGTCGTCGCGCAGCGTGAGGTGGTGGCGCAGGGCCGCGCCGACATGCAGGAGGAGGAGGGCCATCAGCAGCCAGGCGCCGTAGCTGTGGACGAGCTTCAGCACGCCCTCGACCGCCGCCTTGTTCGGCAATTCGGGCAGGACCGGCAGGTGCGGCCACGGGATCACGCCGTAGAGCACCGTCGGGATGTTGTAGGGCGAGGCCGAGACCATCGCCCAGCCGACGAGCGGCATGGCCAGCAGCAGGCCGTAGAGCGCGAGATGCGCCGCTCCGGCGGCCCGACGCTCGGCCTTCGGCATCGCCGCGGGCAGCGGCGGGGGGCTGTGGAACAGGCGCCAGACGACGCGAACGACCATCAGCACCAGCACGGTGAGGCCGATGGACTTGTGCCACTGATAGAACGCGAAGCGATCCATCGGCGGCAGGGAGCCCCGCGTCATCGCGAGGCCGAGGCCCAGGAGGGCCAGGATACCGAGGGCGATCAGCCAGTGCAGCACGATCGCGACGAGGGTGTAGCGACGGGGCGTCGCGACCGTGTGCATGGTGATCCGCCCTTCGGCTCCGACGCGATCAGTCCTTGCGCTCGAAGGCGCCGTTGAGGACGAGGTGGACCTCGTCGCTGATCGCCGGCACGAAGGTCTTCACGCCGAAATCCGAGCGCTTGATCGTGCCCTTGGCCTCGAAGCCGACGGTGACCTTCTTGTTCATCGGGTTGGCGCCGGCGCCGACCAGGGTCACCTCGAGGGTCACGGGCTTGGTCACGCCGTGCAGGGTCAGGTCGCCGGCGACCTTGGCCTTGTCCTTGCCCTCGGGCGTCACCTTGGTCGAGGTGAAGGTCATCTCCGGGAACTGGGCGGCGTCGAGCCACTTGTCGCTCTTCAGCGAGTCGACGAGGTGCTGGCTCGGCGCGTAGAGCGACTTCACCGGGATGGAGACCTTCAGCTTGCTCTCGGCGGGCTTGGCCGGCTGCAGGTCGAGGGTGCCCGACACGTCCGAGAAGATGCCCGTATAGGGCGAGAAGCCGAAATGGTTGACCGTGAACAGCGCCTGGGTGTGGTTGGGGTCGACCACGTAGGTGCCCGCCTGGATCTGGGCGGGGTCGCGGGTCGCCTGGGCGCTGGCCGGAGCGGCGAAGGCGAGGCCGGCGGCGAGGCCGAGGGCGAGAACGGACAGCTTCACGAGAACACTCCGTGTGTCGGGGGCGGCGGGCAGGTCTCCCGCATGGGCCCCCGTCTTTGCGGCGCCCGGCTTAAGCCGGTTCCGTCGCGGGCGTAAGACAGCTAAACCGGGACACATGGTTGCTGGTTCGGAAACCTTCCGCGGTGCGCTCTCCGACGTGAGGGCCTTTTGTGCCGTCGTCGATCACGGAACCGTGACCCAGGCGGCGGAAATTCTCGGCGAGACCAAGGGCAGCATCAGCCGCCGCATCTCGCGGCTGGAGCAGGAACTCGGCGTCACCTTGCTCGCCCGCACGCCGCGGGCGGTCTCGCCGACGGTGGAGGGTCTGGCCTTCCACGCCAAGGCGCAGGAGAGCCTCGCCCTCCTCGACGAGGCGCGGGAGACGGCGCGGGACGCCCGCACCCTGCCCCGCGGCCACCTGCGGGTCACCACCTCGATCGATTTCGGCATCGAGGTGATGCCCGACCTCGTCGCCGGGTTCCGGGCGCTCTACCCGCAGATCTCGATCGACCTCCTCATCACCGACACCCGGCTCGACCTGGCCGCCAACCGCATCGACCTGGCCCTGCGGCTGGGCAGCGGCGAGGGCCAGGACGGCGGCTACCGCGCGCCGGTGCTGGCGAGCCTGGTGATCGGCCTCTACGCCGCGCCGTCCTACCTCGCCGCCCGCGGCGCCCCGGCCACCTCGACGACCTCGCCCGGCACGACCTGATCCTGTCGCGCGAGCGCTTGGGCTCGGCCCCGGTGCGGCTCTCCGACGCCCAGGGCCGCGAGGGCCACATCACCGCCCAGCCGGCGATCCGCGCCACCGACTACGCCACGGTGCTGCGCCTGACCCGGACCGGCGCTGGCATCGGCCACATCCCGAGCCTGGTGGCGGCCCGGGCGCTCCAGGACGGGGCGCTCGTGCCGGTGCTGCCGGACTGGGCAAGCCGGGGCGGCGTGCTGCGCGCCGTCAGCCTCGCCGGCCGCGAGCTGCCGGCCCGGGTGCGGCTGTTTCGCGACCACGTCCGCCTCGGGCTCGCGGCGATGCGGGAGGAGGCGGGGCCGGGGTGAGGCGTGCGGCCCGCGTCGCCGGGCCAGGTTGACGCGCCGGCAGCTTGCGGTCTTCATCGGGGATCACCGTCCCGGGACCGAGATGTCCCGGAGCAAGCTGTCGAGGCGGTCGCATGACCCATTCGGGACGACGCATCCTGGCGGCAGCGGCCGTCCTGGCCCTGTCGGGCGCCGCGGCGGCCGGCGAGGGACGGCTCGCCGCACTCTATCCGCAGGATGGCCGCCGGGCGATGACCGGCGGGGATTTCGCCCGGTTTCCCGGTGCGGGGATCCTGTTCTGCCGCGATGCCGCGGGGGTGCCGAAGCGGGCCGCTGCCGCCTGGCTGATCGCCGGGCCGCGGATCGTGATGCTCAACGCCCACAATTTCCGCAACAAGCGGCTGGAGGTCACCCGCGCGGTGGCGGATTGCTTCTTCCAGATCGCCGGGCGCAACTACGATTTCGAGCCGGAGAGCCTGCATCTCGGCACCAGGCCCGGCGCGGAGGCCCTCCACATCACCGACGACTGGGCCCTGCTCCAGCTCAGGGAGCCGGTCACGGCGGCGACCGCGCAGCCGGTCCCGGACGACTCGGCCGGCCCGCCGACCGGGAGCGAGCCCCTGCCGGTGACGATGGTCTCGCCGGCCGGGCACGAGAATTTCGGCAGCGCGACCAGCCTCGAATCCTGCACCGTCCGGCAGATCGATCCGCCGGGCGAGGACGGCATCCGGCAGGTCCGGCACGATTGCAACAACGGCTATGGCGGGTCCGGCTCCGGGCTGTTCGACGCCGAGGGCCGCCTGATCGCGATGCACAGCGCGTCGCTGTCGATGAATTCCCGCCGCTCCTACGACGGCGAGTTCCATTACGGCGCGGCCCTGCTGCTCGAAGGCACCCTGGTCGAGGCCCTGCGCGAGGCGGTCCGCCGCACCCGGTGACCGGTCGGCCGGGGGCGATCAACCGGGCCCGATCAGGCCCGGCACCACCGTGCCGTTCGGGCCGAAACTCTCCTGCGCCCGGCGGCAGCTCGCCTCCGGGTCCTTCTGGTAGGCCTGGGTGTAGGTGGCCGAGCGGATCAGCGGCTCGCCGTGGGAGAGCGCCGCGAGATCGGTGCCGAGCCGTTCCACCACCTCGCGGAACCGGGCGTAGTCCGGTTTCGTGCCGGGGCAGGACTCGGCCACGAACCGGACGAGGCCGGCGAGCTTGACCGCGTCGTTGCTGACCACGGCCTTGTCGGCGGGAGCCGGGCCCTCGGCGGCCGCGGCCGTCCCGAGCCCGAGGGTCAGGAGCGCAGGGACCAAGAGCGGAAGGGCGAAGGACGGAAGAGCGTGGAGGATCAAGGCCGTCTCCTGACGAGGCTGTGGCGGTCGATGGTGCACGGGGGAGCGGCCGGTCACCGCGGCGGCCCGCCCGGCCCTTGGGTCCCGTAGCTGTCGCGCAGGCGGGCGAGGGCCGCGTCGTGACCGGCCCCGCCGGCGCGCAGGGTCACGTAGTGCTGGCACAGGCTGCCATAGAGCTGCCGGCGCCCGGTCGGGACCGCGACGGCGGTCAGCCCGGCGATCAGCGCCCCGGGGGCGGGAGGATCCGGCATCATGCCGGCCACCTGCGCCGTGCGGTTGGCGATCATGCGCGGATCCTCGATGAAATGCGGCCGGGCCCGCGCCAGGGCCGCCTGCAAGGCCTTCACCGCCGCATCGTCCGCCGGCAGCGCCCACCCGGCGGCGCGGGCGGCGAGCCAGCGGGCGGGATCGGTGCGGTCGTCCGGCGCCAGCCAGCCGGACCGGGCGCCGTCGTCGCGGCGGGCGACGACGGCGGCGTCCTGGTTCGCGTCCTCCCCGCCGGAGGGCGCGTCGCCGCAGGCGGCGAGCAGCGCGAGGACGGGGAAGGCGGCGGCCGGCCTCACCGGAGGGCGACCGCGAGGCCGCGGGGGCCGTCCGCGAGCGGCAGCCGCGCCAGTTCCCGGGCCGCCCGGGGATCGACGAGGGAGAGATCGCCCGAGAACCAGTTGGCGACGGCGACGCGGCCATCCTCCAGCGCCACGACGCCTTCCGGATAGCGGCCGACCGCGACCTCGCCGGCGAGCGCAAGGCGATCGGCCGGGACCAGGGCGACGCTGCCGGCATGCTGGCGGCTCACCACGACGGTGCGCCCGTCCGCCGTGACCGCGACGCCGTAGGGCATCGCCCCGACCGGCACGGTGGCGAGCGGGGCGAGCGTCCCCGTGTCGATCACCGTGAGGTCGTTGCTGCGCACGTTCGCGACGTAGAGCCGGGCCCCGTCCGGAGCGAGCGCCAGCGCGAACGGGCCCTCGCCGGCGGGCGCCGTGCCCCTCACCCGCATCCCGTCGGTGTCGATCGCGACGACCCGGCGGTGCTCGCGGTCGGCGACGTAGAGGCGGGCGCCGGCGCGGTCGAGGACGAGGCCGGCGGGGTCGGGGACCGGCACGGCCGGGCCCATCGCCTCGCCGGTGCGGGGATCGCGCCGCACCACCTCGCCCCGGCGCCAGTCGCCGACATAGAGCGCCGAGCCGTCGGGGGCGGCGGCGATGCCGAAGGGCGAACCGGGATGGTCCAGGCGGGCGACCACCCGGCCGGCGGGCCCGTCGATCACCGAGATCGCCCGGTGGTCGGGATGGGTGACGTAGAGGCGCCCTCCCGGCCCGGTCGCGAGGCCCGCCGGTCCGGGCCCGACCGGGATCGTGGCGGTCACCCGGGCCGAATCGGGATCGACGCGCGACACCACCCCGCCATCCTGGCTCGCGACGTAGATCTCGGCCGCGCGGGCGGCCGGCGCCAAGACCGAAGCAGAGAGCAGGATGGCAAGGAGGCGCGCCTTCACCGCCCGCCCTCGACCCTGGCCTTCAGGCCGGCGAGGCCGGTCTCGAAATACGTCTTCATGGCCGCCCGGCCGGCCGCGTCGCTCAGCTCCTCCGGCGGCTCGTTGCCGGTATCGCCGCGGTAGAAGCGGCCGAACCAGGCCACCTTGCTGCCGGTCCCCTCCGGCGTCACCGTGAGGGTCGCCGAGTAGGACGAGACCGGCAGGGCCTTCAGGTCGGGATCGTCGAGGCGGTAGGAGTAGCTGCGCTGGGCGCCGTCGTACTCGTCGAGGCTCTCGTGCAGGACGCCGCCGTTCTTGAGCGTCAGCGTCCGGGTGTCGCCGTTCTTCGTGCCGTCGCCCTTGCTCGTGCCGCTCGCAATCAGCGGGTTCCAGCCGGCGATTCCCGCGAACGGGCCCGCCACCGCCCACACCTTGTCGGGCGCCGCCGCGATGGTGACCGTGGCCTCGATCTTCTGCGGGGTCGGCCCGTGGGCGAGCGCCGCCGTCGCGACGCCGAGGGCCCCCGCGAGGACGAGGCCGCCGAACCGGAAATCGTGGAACCGACGCATGCTTTACGCTCCGTGACGAAGGCGGGAGACGGTCTCGCGCAGGCGCGCGCGCCAGGGCAGGAGACCGAACAGGACGAGGAGGGCGGCGAGGGCCGCGGCGCCGAGGACCGGGCGCAGGTCGAGCCGGACCGGCCGGGCCCGCGGCGTCGCCGCCGCCGTCAGGGCCGCCGCGAGGCCCCCCTGCGCGTCGAGGGGCGCGTAGGCGAGGCCGGTCTCGGCCGCGAGCCCGCGCAGGTAGGATTCGCGGACCGCGGACAGGTGCTCCTGGCCGGGGGCACTGGTGGCGCCGAAGGGGGCGTTGCGCGGGTTGTAGCCCTCGCGCTTGTCGGCATCCGGCGGCGGCGGGCCGAAGCGGTTCTCGTGCGGCACGTCCTCCGCCCCGTAGAAGCCGATCTCGCGGCCGCGATCGTCGTAGCGGGGGATCGGCGACGGGGTATGGCCGCCCGCCCCGACGATCAGCCCGCGCACGGCCCCGGGCTTGCCCTCGAAGGCCGGACCGCCGCGGGCCGGAAGCGGGGGCGCCTCGTGGCCGTCGGTGACGAAGACGAGGTCGCCGCCGAGATCGCCGGCCAGCCCGATCGCCCGGAACAGGCCGGCGGCGACCCGGCTGTCGCCCTCCCAGCCCATGCGCCAGTCGAGGCCGGCAATGGCGCCGTCGAGGGCGGCGAAATCGGCGCAGGTGTCGATCGGCTCGAACAGCAGGAAGGCGCGGCGCTCGGCGAACAGCCCGAGGCCGAGGCGCGAGCCGCAGGGGAGCGACGCCGCGAGGTCGCGCAAGCTCGCCTTGGCCTTGTCGAGCCGGCTCACCGGCTTGCCGTTCAGGCGCTCGTCGCGGGTGTTCATGCTGCCGGTGATGTCGATCACCACCACCGCCTCGACGCGCCGCCCGGTGACGGTGAGGTGCGGCGCGAGCGCCGTGAGCGCCGTCAGGGCGAGCGCCCCGGCGAGCCACCGGCCGCGGGTGTCGGCGACGAGCCGCGCGAGGGGCGCCGGGATCACGGCAGCCCCCGCGGCTGGCCCGGGATGTCGGTCCAGATCTTCTTCGGGTCGGCTTGCATCTCCTCGCCCTGCTCGCGGCCCCGCTCGGGGAAGTCGCGCACGAGGCGCGAGGCGACGTCGAGGTTGAACTTGGCGTCCCAGGCCTCGGGGCGCAGCGTCAGCCCGCGGCGATAGGCCTGCCGGGCGAGCCCGACGAGCGGCGTCGCCGGCTCCAGCTCGCCCGCCTCCAGCTTGGCGAAGGCCTGCCGCAGCCGCGCATTGCCGAGCGCGATCTGCGCCAGGGCACGCAAGGACGGCGCACCGTCGCGATCGAGGGCGGCGACCAGCGGCTCGGCCTCGTCGAGGCGCTCGCGGGCGGCCAAGAAACGGATGCGAGCCAGCAGCACTTCCGGGACCGCATCGGCGCCGACGGGGCGGTCCTGGCCCGCCTCAAGCGCCGCGATGGTCTGGTTGGCGCGCGTGTCGCGCCAGACGAGGCCGGTGCAGGCGAGCGCCCCGGCGAGGCCGGCGAGCGGCAGGGCGGCGATGACGACCGGGCGAAAAAGCCCCCAGGCCCGCCGCAGGAGGTGCGGGAGCGACGAACGGAGCGGGGTCATGCGGCGCGCCTGGTCTCGGGGGAGGCCGTCGGCCGGGAGACCGACCCGGTCGCGGCCTTGCCGGCCGCGAGATCGGTCTCGGCGAGCTTGGCCGCGAGAAGCAGGCCCAGGGCCAGGGCGGCGAGGCCGTAGGCGAGCCCGGCGAGATCGCGCTGCGGGCGCCTCTCCAGGTAGGAGATCGGCTTGCGCTCCTGGCGGTCGATCTCGCGGATCGCCTCCTCCACGGCCTGGGCGTTCTCGGCCTCGAAGGCGCGGTAGGGCACGCCGAGGCTCTTGAAGAACAGGTCGAGATGGCGCTCGGGCGCGGCTTGCGGCGAATCCTCGCCCGCCGGCCGGTCGCCGAGTCCCGGGGAGCCGGCGGTGCGCAGGAAGAGCCAGTACAGGGTCGGGCGGATCTTCGTGAATTCCTCGCGCAACAGGGGCTGGATGCGCCGGTCGATGACCGCAGCGCCATCCGAGACGAGGAGCAGCACGCGCGAGGCCTGCGGCGCGCCCGCGCCGAACTGCGCCAGCGCCAGGCCGAGGCCGCGGGCGACGTTGGTCGCCTCCAGGCCGGGCCGGTCGATCGCCCGGATCGCCGCCCGCACCGCGTCGTGGCGGTCGGTCATCGGCAGCACCGCCATCGGCGAGGTCGAGAAGGCCGAGACCGCGACGAGGTCGTGGGCCCGGCGCCCGACGAACCCTTCGAGGATCCGCCGCGAGGCGGCGGCCTTCGATTCCTCCGCACCCGAGGGCTGCCGGCCGGCGAAGGTCTCGTTCATGCTGCCGCTGCGGTCGATGAGGAGCGAGACCTGCGCCCCCTCCCCCGTCCGCACCAGGCTCTCGCCGGACAGGTGCGGTCCGGCCAGCGCCAGGATCAGGAACCCGATCCCCGCCATGCCGGCCAGCGTCAGCACCGCATCGACGAGGCGCGACAGCCCGTCGGCCGGGACGGGGGCGAGGGAGGGCACCGGGATGCGCCTCTGGGCCGACGCGGCGAGCGGCAGGAGCGCCAGCGGCAGCAGCCATAGCCAGCCCGGCGCCGTCACCCCGAAGCGGGCGATGAGAGGGGTCAGGAAGGCGATCACGGCCGTCCCTCCGCCCGTCCGGTTCCGCTCGCCGTCCGCTCCAGGGCGGCGAGGCGGCGGGCGGTCGCCACGAGGTCGGGGAAGGGGTAGCCGCGCGCCGCCGCCGAGGGGTCGCGCCCGAAGAAGGCGTCGCCCGAGGCCCGGAAGAAGAGTTCCAGGGGCTGGGCGAGGGCGCCGTAGGCGGGATGCCGGGCCAGGAAGTCGCCCAAATCCTCGCCCATCACCCGGCGTCCGTGCGTGCGGTCGAGGCCGCGATGGAGCGCCAGCAGCGCCTCGCGATAGGCGGACTCGGCGTCGCGGCGGGCGGCGAGGCGGCGGACCTGCCGGAACGCCGCCGCGAAGGCCCGGGCCGGCCGGCGCCGGAACGGCCACCACGCCCGGTCGCGGGCGAGAGCGACGAGACCCGTGAGGCCGAGAGCCGCGAAGCCCCAGGCGAGGGTGCGGGACAGGGCCGGATCGCGGCGCGGCGCCGGGCTCTCGGGCCGCAGGTACTCGACCGGATCGGCGACCGGCGGCGGCTGGACCTCGCGCAGGGGCGATACGCCGATCGGCCAGGCCGGGACCTCGGCGGTCGCGCTGGTCGTCGCGCGGGGCCCCTCGCTGGCGAAGGTCACGGCGAAGGCCGGAACGTCGAGGCGACGCACGTCGAGGGCGGCGTAGAAGGTCTGGTAGGTGAGCGACAGGCGCCAGAGCCGGTATCCGTCCCGCACCGGCCCAGGCGCGACCGCGACGCGGGTGAGGTCGAGCCAGTAGGTCAGCGGCCCCGGCTTCGGCAGCGAGGCGGCTTGCGGCGCGAAGCCCTCCGCGGCCTCGATCTCGACCGTGGCGTCGAACCGGTCGCCGATGAACAGCCCGAACGGCCGCGGGCTGCGCACCGTCACCGCCCCGATCTGGGCCTCGGCCGGGGACGGCAGACAAGCGGCCAGGAGCCCGGCCACCATCCAGGCCCGGATCGTCCGCGCCGCGTTCGCAAGCCCCCTCATGCGGCGGTCCCGAGCAGGTGGCGGGAGAGATCGTCCCGGTCGAGGCGGCCGGCGAGGCGATAGGGCGGCCGGCCGTGGCGGAGCGCGAGGCGGCGCAAGGACTCCCGCCGCTCGGCCTCGCGGGCGAGCCAGCGCGCCCGCAAGGACGGCCGCATCAGCACCCGCCGCCGCCCGCCGCCCTCCAGGTCCTCCAGCTCGATCAGGCCGAAGGCCGGCAGGCCCGCGTCGAGGGCGCCGTCCTCGATCGCGACCGGCACCACGTCGTGGCCCTGGAGCCGCTCGAACAGGGCGGTCACCAGCGCCTCGGGCAGGCGGAAATCCGAGACCACCAGCACGAGCTTGCGCCGGCCCGCCAGGGACGAGGCCGCCGCCAGGAGCCCGTCGGCACTGCCCCCCGGGGCCGGATCGCGGATAGCGTCCGTGCCACCGCATCGGCGGTGCCGCGGCGGCGCGAGGCCGGCAGCACCCGGTCGGGCCCGGCGCCGCAGCCGATCAGCCCGAAGGCGTCGCCGATCCGGGTGGCGGAGGCCGCGAGCGCGATGCACAGCTCGGTCGCCAGAGCCCAGGCATCGCCCTCGCCCCGGAAACGCATCGAGGCCGAGAGATCGAGCAGCGCCCAGACCTCCAGCGCCCGGCGCTCCTCGAACCGGCGCACCACGACGCCCTCGAACGGGTCGCGCAGGGTCGCCCTGAGATCGATGCGGCGGGCATCGGGGTGGCGCCAGAACGGCACCTGATCGCGGAAGACGCCGAGGCCGCCGGTGTCGCGCGAGCGGTGGGCGCCGGGGCCCGGACCGGCGGCGGGCCCGCGCAGACGGTAGAGGATATCCCCGGTCACGGTGCCGGCACCGTGTCCAGAACCGCCCGGCACAGGGCCGGCACGATGCTCTCGCGGCGCATCTCGTAGACCGGCTCCAGGAAGATCCGGTGCGCCATCGTCTCGGGGAAGACGGCGCGCAGATCCTCGGGCAGCAGCCGGTCGCGGCCTTCGAGCCAGGCCCGGACCCGGGCGGCGCGGATCAGGAAGGCGATGCCGCGCGGGCTCGCCCCGCCCTGGACGAGGGCATCCATGGCGACGTCCGGCAGGGCGATCCCGGCCCGGTCCGGCTCGCGGATCGCCGACCACAGCCGGACGACGTACTCCTCGAGCGCCGGGCTCGCATGGATGCCGTGCTGGAGCGCCGCCGCGATGCCGGCGACCGAGGCCTGGTCGATCACGTCCGGGGCGATCCCGGCGACCAGCGCGTCGGTGTCGTGGAACAGCGGATCGAAGGCGAGGCGCCGGCGCAAGGCCGGGTCGGCCGGCGCCTCCATGCCGATCTCCATCAGGAACCGGTCGCGGGCCGCCGCCGGCAATTCGAAGGTCTCCTCGCGCTCGACCCGGTTGCGGTCGGCGAAGACCTGGAGATGCGGGAACCGGTACTCGCGGTTGAAGGCCTGGACGCTGCGCTCGGCCATCAGGCGCAGGAGCAGGGAATGGACCTGGGGCCGCGCCCGGTTGATCTCGTTGAAGAAGAACACCGAGAGGTCGTCGGATCGGCGCAGCACCGGGCCGGGCTCGATCCGCGGCCGGCCGTCCTCGGCGAGGTAGGTGTGGGTGATGAGGTCGGCCGGCATCATGTCGACCGTGCCCTCGACGCGCTCGTAGGCGCCGCCCAGCGCCCGCGCCACCGCCCGCAAGAGGGTGGTCTTGCCCACCCCGACATCGCCTTCGAGCAGCACGTGGCCGCGGGCGAAGATCGCGATGGTGACGAGCCGGATCGCCCTGTCCTGGCCGATCACCGCCTTGGCGATCTCCGCCTCGAAACGCAGGGCGGCCCGGCGCCAGTCGGTCAGGGCCGTATCGGACGGACGGATGGAATTCATACGGATCTGCGATCCCGGGACGTGTCGCGAGGCGTGGGGGAGCGCGGCGCCCGACGACGCCGCGCAAGAAACGATCTACTGCGCCGCGATCTTGGCGACGTCGTATTCCCACTTGCCCGTCTTCTTGAAATTCTCGACGCGCTTCTTGTTGCGCTCCTCCATCGCCTGGATCGAGGCGGACTGCTTGTTCAGCTCCTTGGGATCGTGCTTGGGATCGTACTTCGTCCCGGCGATCTTGGCGGGGAAGCCGGGCTTGGGCTCCCAGCAATCGCCCGGCGCCTTGCACTTGGTGCCGTCATAGGCGAGCGCGGGCGCGGCGGCGCCGGCCAAGAGCGCGACGGTCGCGGCGGCGAGAATCAGGCGCATCGTGTTCCTCCTGTCGGATTATGGTTGGTGGCGGGCGGATCGGAACCGGAGCGGCGAGCATCTCCGGCCATGGCATCCCGGGCCGGCTGGCAGCCCGGGATCGGGGACCGTCAGGACTTGCCGCTCTTGGCGCACAGTCCGGGCGGATTGTCGGGGAAGGTCTCGCCGAGCTTGTAGGGGGTGTACGTCTTCTTCTGCTCGTCGTTCAGCCACTCGGCGTCGCCGACCGGCCCCGTATAGAGGTGGCGGACCCAGGCGGTGACCTGGAGCATCTCGTCGAGGGTCAGGCTCTCGTTGTGCGGCCCCATCTGGCCGTTGGCGCCGCCGAACACCGTCGAGAACAGGCCGACATCTGTCGTGTTCTGCGGGTAGGTCCAGTAATTGTCGGCGAGACCGGGACCGATCTTGCCCTCGCCGACATGGCCGTGGCAGCCGGAACAGGCGGCGAGGAAGGTCTGCTCGCCCTTCTTCAGGCAGCTCGCATCGGTGATGTAGGGGTTGTGGCCGGTGGACAGGAACTGCTTGACGCCGGGCGTGTCCTTCCCCTCCGGCAGCACGTCGCTCAGGTCGAGCTTCTCGCCGGTGACGACGTTGCGCAGGTCGGCGGCGCTGCTCTGCGCCGTGGTGGCGCGCGGCAGGGCGCCGAGGCCGGCGATGAGGATGACGAGCCCGAGGCTGGCGCCGAGGGCGGTCCTACGCTGGATCATGAACGCTCGCTCTAGAGTCGCAGAACCGCGTCCGGCGGTCCGCGGAAGGCAGGGGTCGGGGGAAGGATCGGTGAGGAATCGGAAAGGGATCAGGAACCGGTCGGCACCGTCGGCACGCCCTCGTCCTTCAGGATCGCCTCGATCGCCGGGCGGGCCTTGACGAGGGCCTCGTCGAGGGCGGCGAGCAGCGCGTCGTCGCCGCGGCGCACCCCCATCGACTGGTCGAAGCGCATGGCGACCTTCTGGCCGTCGCCGCGGGTCGCGTCGTCCGCCACCAGGGTCATGCGCAGGGGCACGCTGGATTCCTTGACGAAGCGGGCGACGTCCGGGGCGAAGGGGGCCGCGACCTCGGCCTTGCCGCTCGCGACCTCGCCGACGAGGCGGGCCGGGTCGATCTGGGTGTACTGGTTGCGCGGCGAGCGGAAGTTCACCAGCGAATAGAGGTAGGCCATGTCCTCCTCGTAGCGGCCGATGGTCTTCAGCATCGCCTCGCTCGGCGAGCCGAACGGCACCGCGACGTGGTTGACCTGTTTGAGGCGCGGGTCGGACCAGGAGGAGAGGTCGAGCCCCTCCTGGGCCCGGGTCACGAAGACGTAGCCGCTGCGGTAATAGGGCTTCGTCGTCAGCACCCGCGGGTCGCCGGTATCGAGCCCGGCGACGACGTCGCAGAGCTTCTTGTCGAGGAAGTCGCGCACCAGGTAGATCGCGGGCTTGTCCGACCACACGAACTGCACCTTGCGCCCCATCGCCTCGGCGACGGCACCGGCGATGCGGTTCTCGAGGCCGGTCCCGTCCTTGAGCGAGAGCGGCGGCTGCGCGGCCGAGGCGCAGACCCGCAAGGCGCCCTCGTCGGGCTGTGCCTGTGCGGCAGGCGCTTGGGCCGGCGGCGTTTGCGTGATCGTCTGGGCGAGGGCCGGGGCGGTCAGGCCGGCGGCGGCGAGCGTCGCGCCCAGGCAATACCGGCGCAGATGTCCGAGCGATCTCAACATGATCGGATCCGTTGTCATGGGAGGCAGCGGGTCGCTCCTCCCCCGCGGGGGAGGAGCGCGGTGTCGGCGGATCAGTTCGCCGCGTACTCGCCGACGTTCGGGTCGTCGTAGGGACCCTTGCCGTCGAGGGAGAACACCGTCACGCCGCCGCCCATCTGGGTGTAGTTGGCGAGCTTCTTGAAGGCGCCGACGGCGCCGAGGCCGGCGGTCGGGTCCTGGAGGTCGAAGACGAGGCCGACGCCCGGCCAGCCGCCGACGCCGTAGTAGATCGCCACGTATTGCGTGCCCTTGTGGGTGTAGGTGATCGGGTAGCCGATCGCGCCCGACGGCAGCTTCGACTTCCAGAGCAGCTCACCCGTGTCGGCGTGGCGCGCCTTGATGTAGCCATCGAGCGTTCCGTAGAAGACCAGGTTGCCGGCCGTCGCCGTGGTGCCGCCCCAGACCGCGAAGCGCTCCATCTTCTCCCATTTGAACTTGCCGGTGATGGCGTCGTAGGCCTTGATCTGGCCCAGGCCCTCGGCATTCTGACGGTCGCCCTTCGGACCCGGATACATGTTCAGCGTCGCACCGACGAAGAACTGGCCGGCCCGGTAGGGCAGCATGAAGGGCTCCCAATCCATGCAGATGTGGTTGATGCCCATGAAGAAGAGCTTGCGCTCCGGATCGTAGGAATCGTGGCCCTGGTTGTGGTAGCCCATCGCCGAGGGACAGATGTCCTTGGCGAGGTGGTCCATCCGGGTGCCGTATTCCGGATCGCGCACCGGCAGGCCGGACTTCAGGTCGACGGTCTTGAAGACGTTGACGGTGTCGTCGATCTTGTGCGCCGAGACGAGGTCGCCGTTGGTGCGGTCGAGGGTGTAGACGATGCCGTTGCGGTCCGGGTGGGTCAGGAGCTTGCGCTCCTTGCCGGCCAGGTCCTTCTGGGTCGACAGCATCATCACGTTGACGCCGGCGTAATCCCACTCGTCGTGCGGGGTCTTCTGGTAGCCGAACTTGGCCTCACCGGTATCGGCGTCGCGGCCGAAGATCGTCATCGTCCACTTGTTGTCGCCCGGCCGCATCGTCTCGTTCCACGGCGCCGGGTTGCCGGTGCCGAAGTAGATCAGGTTGGTGCCGGGATCGTAGGCGTACCAGCCCCAGTTGGTGCCGCCGCCGATCTTCCAGGCGTCGCCCTCCCAGGTCGAGGTGCCCAGGCCCTTCTGGCCGTAATGGGCGTTGTGGATGTTGAAGTCCTTGGCCAGCAGCAGGTCCGCATCCGGGCCGGTGGCGTAGGCGCGCCACTTCTGCTCGCCGGTCTTCACGTCGTAGGCGGTGAGATAGCCGCGCACGCCGAGCTCGGCGCCCGACGAGCCGATGATCACCTTGTCCTTGACGACGTAGGGGGCGATCGTGAGCGTCGACCCCATCTTGATGTCGGAATTCTCGATCTTCCACACCGTCTCGCCGGTCTGGGCATTGAGCGCCGCGACGTGGCCGTCGAGCAGGGTCTTGAGGATCAAGGCCGGGGTCTTGCCGTCGCCCGGCCAGTAGGCGAGGCCGCGATTGACGAGGTCGCAGCAGGCCACCGAGCGCGCGGCCGGGTTCTGCTTCGGCTTGTCCTGCCACAGGATCTTGCCCGGATCGTCGAGACCGAGCGCGAAGGTGTTGTTCGGGAACGAGGTGTGGACGTACATCTTGCCGTCGACGACCAGCGGCGCGCCCTCGTGGCCGTTGAGCAGACCGGTCGAGAACTGCCAGGACACCTTCAGGTTCTTGACGTTCTTGTCGTTGATCTGCGTCAGCTTGCTGTAATTGTCGGAGTCGTAGTTCTTCCCCGGCATCACCCAGTTTTCGTCGCTCTTCGACAGCTCGTCGAGCTTGTCGTTCGCGAATGCGGCATGCGGGACCGCGAGCGGCGCCAGCGCCAGCAGCGCGGCCACCGAGACGGAGTTCACGAACTTGCCCATGCCTAGCTTATCCATGCCAAAGTTGCCCATGCTCTGCGTCTCCGGTCAGCGTTTCACGTCTCCGCGGCGATTGCGCCGCGAGGCCGAACGTGTTCGCGCGATGAGAAAGGCCAAGCCGGCGAGGCGACGATCGAACTCTCTTATTTCGATCTTAGATCTTCCCGCCATACTTTCTTATAATGAACTTATTACCTTCGCTCATCACAGTGACAATAGCATTCGACAGCCTTGGTGTCTTCTGCCGATATTTTCGTAAACTCGGGATGATGCGGCAAATTCGTTGACTGATTGTCTCGCGGGATTGCACAATAAGTTTTCTTATTAAAATGATAATGTATATTTATTATTTTGACAAGTTGTTGTTGTCTTGCGGCATACGCGCCGGCGGCCGCCATCGCTGCATCGCAGCAATGGCAGCCACGGAAACGTCTCGTCGGCGATGCTTCACGAGCCCGTGACGGAGCAGACTTGATGGCTATTGACTTACGCAGCGGATGCCGTTCGCATCGTCCGCTTGGATGCCCCTCGAGGTGCGATGCCTGGACGGCTCTGGCCGGGCCCTGCGCGGGCGGGGAATCCTGAAGCCCTGCCCGCCCGCGACGTCAGGAAGACGTTCGGGAGGGCTCGGCGGGCGGGGAAAATCGCACCGAGCTTCTCTCCCGGTCGCGACCGTAGCTTGAGAGCCTGCCTGATGTGGTCGACCGACGTGGCACCCTCGATGGCATCGAGGGGCCGCGCACGGAACCCGAGATCCACGACCGCCGACAATGCAGGACGACGATGCAGGACGACGGCGAGGATCGTCCGCCTCGCTCAGCGCTGGCGGCGGTCCTGGGTCCTCGTCCTCGACGAGCCATGGGATGACGTCGAGAGATGTCGGCGCATCGGCCGCTCGAACAGGCTCTCGTCCGTTGTCCGGCTGATCCGCTTCGCGATGCGGAGATCGGCTCCGCTCAGGCGCCGCACGGGCTTCCGGCATGAAATCCGGATGTGATCTTCCGGATTTCCTATCGTCTCGAAGCTCGTCGGCGACGACCTCCGGTATCGCCGGGACTGCGTCCGGTCCGGCGCGCGGATCCGCGGCGGGAGCCGGACCGTCAGCGCCCGCCCAGCGCCCGGGCCGGCGCGGTGGCGAGATCGACCGCGCCCTCGGCGGTGTCGCCGATGCCCTGGCCGAGGTTGCGCAGGTGCTCGCCGTAGGTCTCGCGGCTCTGGGGATCGATCACCGCGACCGGGGCCGAGACCGCGAGGCCGGCGGCGGTGCCGACCGTGGCGGCGGCGCCCGCGGTCATCTGGACGATGCGGTCGCTCAAGCCGACGCGGGAATCGGTGATGGTCTGCCCCTGCGCCAGGCGGTTGCCGAGAAGCGCCACGAGCTGCGGGCTGCCGGCGAACTTGCCGTGGTTGAGGGCATCGCTCCCCTTCAAGGCGGTCAGGTTGAGGACCGCGATGTTCTCGCGGGCGAGCTCGGTCCGGTAGGGCTCGGTCGAGGGGTCGATGGCGCCCAACCGCGCGCCGGCACCGCCCCAGACCAGGCGCGAGACCGCGAGCGCGTTGTCGTCCTGCGACACGAACAGGCTGAGCCGGGGCCTGCCCGGGCCCATGTCGCGGAACGCCTCGCGGGCGAGGTCGACATCGACGTCGGGGGCGGCCAGCACCACGTCGCGGATCTTCGGCGCGACGCGCCCGTCGCGGATCGCCATCTGGCGCAAGGATTCGAGCACCAGCCAGTTGCCCATCGAGTGGGCGAGCACCGTGATCTCGGCCACCTCCGGGTTCTGCGCGAGGCGGCGCAGCACGCCCTCGAGCGCGTTGCGCGAGTAGTTGGTGCTCTCGCGGTCGTAGCCGTAGGCGAGCACGCTGCCCCGCGACGGCCAGGTGAACAGCACCGGCACCACCTCGGCCCGGGTGTCGTGGACGATCTGGGCGAAGCGGTAGACCGCGTCCTCGAATCGGTTGTTGAAGCCGTGGACGAAGACCAGCACGTGGCGCTTGCCCGCACGCACGGTGTGGCGCAGGCGGGCGGCCGCCTCCGGCCGGTCCAGGGTCTCGGCCTTGAGGGTGACGAAGTCGGTGGCGGGGTTGCCGGGCAGTTCCTTGGGCCACTGCACCGTGCCGGGCTGGCGCACGGAATCCGGCGGGATCGACACCGTGATGTCGGCGTAGGACAGGGCCGGGCCGCGATCGCCCGAATACATCTCGCCCGGATTGGCGGCGGTCTTGCGGGTGGTCGCCACCAGCATGTCGACGCGCGAGGCTCCCGGAACCGTGGCGGCCACCGGCGCCAGCACGCCCTTCGGCGCGCCCGCGCAGGCGCCGAGCATGGTCGCCGCGAGCAGGAGCCCCAGCCACCGTTTCCGCACGAGAGCCCCGTTCACCACAACCCGCTCCCCACCCGCGCCCCGGCCGGCGAACCCTGCGGCAGCCGGCGATGATTCCTCGTGCCCGATTCTCCCGGGCACTCGTTAAGGATGAGCCAAATCGGTGCGGCGCCAATGGGGCGGCGGGGCCGGATCGCGTTTCTCCCGGCGGCCGTTGCCGCGGGGGCACGCTCGCGCCCTGCCACGGGCATCCCGGCCGGAGCCGGTTCCCCGGACCCCGAACAATGCCCTAAGCAGATTTCGCCGAAGTGGTGACCGGTTCGGCGCGAAAAATCTGCGACAAAACGAAAACCTAAGCGGGCGAAGCGTTGGCCTGCCAACGCAAGTCTGCTTAGAGGCTGGAGCATGACGGTCCGGCGCCCGGTCGAGCCGACCCTCTTTGTCGCCTGCATCCATGGTCGCCCCCCTCCCCCTCTCGATCTTCCTCATCGCCCACAACGAGGCCGACCGGATCGGCGCCACGCTCGCCGCCGTGCGCGACCTCACCGACGACCTGATCGTGGTCGATTCCGGCTCCACCGACGGCACACAGGCGCTCGCCGCCTCCCTCGGCGCGCGGGTGATCGCGCGGGGCTGGCCCGGCTACGGGCCGCAGAAGCGCTTCGCCGAGGAGCAGTGTCGGCACGTCTGGATGCTGAACCTCGATGCCGACGAGGTGGTGCCACCGGAGCTCTCCGCCGAGATCCGCCGGCTGTTCGCGGCCGGCGAGCCGCCGCACCCGGCCTACGAACTGGGCATCGCGGAGGTGTTCCCCGGCGAGGCGCGGCCGCACCGCCTCGCCTACACCTTGTGGCCGGTGCGGCTCTACCGGCGCGACCGCGGCCGCTACTCGCCCTCGCCGGTCCACGACCGGGTCGACCTCGAGGCGGGCGTCACGGTCGGGCGGCTCAAGGGCGTGATCCACCATTTCTCGGTCCGCTCGCTCGGCGACCAGCTCGACAAGCTCAACCGCTATTCCGACCAGCAGGCCGCCGACCTCGAGGCGCGCGGCGTCACGATCCCGACCTGGCGCCTGTTCGTCGAATTGCCGGGCAACTTCCTCAAGGCCTATCTCGGCCGGCGCCATTGCGTGCGCGGCGCCTACGGCTTCCTCACGGCGATGAACTACGCGATCTCGCGCCACCTGCGGGTCGCCAAGCACTACGAGCGCCGGACCGGCGGGCGGCAAGGGACGCGCGGACGATAAGAGGGCAAGAGGCCGGACGAGGCCCTCCGTCCAGGATTGAAGCCGTCGGTTTGCCACCGCTCGGCCTGACAGCGCGCCGCCGGGCGCGTATGGTGGGGGACAGTAGACGGCCACCTCAGATACGACACGCACCGGAGGCGACGACCCTTGGCGAGACAGACCCGTGGGGAACCGGGCACCGCCGGCGGGGACGAGCGGCCGGTGGTGGTCGGCGTCGGCGCCTCGGGAACGGCGATCGACTCCCTGGAACGCCTCCTCGCGCACGCGCCGGAGATGCCGGGCGTCGCCGTCGTGGTCTCGCTCCAGCAGCGCGAGGCGATCGACGCGGCGCGCTGGCGCACGGTGCTGGCGCGGGCGCTCGCCCTGCCGCAATCACCGGTCGAGGAGGGCGCCGCGATCGAGGCCGGGCGCCTCTACCTTCTCCCCGAGGGTGCCACCGTCGCCCTGGCCGAGGGGCGGTTCCGCCTCGATGCGGCGGGTGATCCGGGCGGGCGGGGCAACCTCGACACCTTCCTGGTCGCCCTGGGCGAGGACCAGGGCGCGAACGCCGTCGCGGTGGTGCTCGCCGGCACCGGCAGCGACGGGACGCTCGGCGTCACCGCCGTCAAGGCGGCGGGCGGGCTGACCCTGGCCGAGCCGCACGGCGAGGACGGGCTGTCGGGCAGCACCGCCGCGTCGCTCGCCGACCACGTCGTGGCCCCCGAGCAGATGGCGGACCGGATCCTCGCCTATGTCCGCCACCTGCGCCGCGGCATCGAGACCCGGCCGGCGGAGGCCGCGAGCGATTCCCTGATCCGCATCGCCACCATCCTGCGCAACAAGACCGGGCACGATTTCCACGGCTACAAGCAGAACACCTTCCTGCGCCGCGTCCACCGCCGGATGCAGGTGGTGCAGCTCGAGACGATCGAGGCCTACGTCGATCACCTGCGCGGCGATCCGGACGAGGTCCAGAACCTGTTCAACGACCTCCTGATCGGTGTGACGCAGTTCTTCCGCGATCACCGCGAGTTCGAACTGCTGGAAAACGAGGTCATCCCGCGGCTGTTCTCGGCCAAGGGCTCGGGCGACCAGGTCCGGGTCTGGGTGCTCGGCTGCGCCACCGGCGAGGAGGCCTACTCGATCGGCATCCTGCTGCGCGAGCACATGGCCAAGCTCGACACGGTGCCGCAGATCCAGATCTTCGCCACCGACATCGACGGGCGGGCGCTCGCGACCGCCCGGGTCGGCCGCTACACCGAGGCGGTCGCCCGCCAGATCCGGCCCGACCGGCTCGCGCGCTGGTTCGTCAAGGAGGGCTCGACCTACTGCATCGTCAAGGAACTGCGGGAGATGTGCATCTTCTCGCAGCACAACGTGATCAAGGACGCCCCGTTCTCGCGCCTCGACCTCATCTCCTGCCGCAACCTCCTGATCTACCTCAACGGCGATCTGCAGAACCGGGTGATCCCGCTGTTCCACTCCGCCCTGCGGCCGGGCGGGTTCCTGTTCCTGGGCAATTCCGAGAACGTCACCCGGCACGCCAAGCTGTTCTCAGCCATCGACCGGCGCTACCGCATCTTCCGCCGCCTCGAGAGCGCCACCCGGGTCCTGCCCGAATTCCCCCTCACGGTCACGGCCGACCGGCGCCAAGCGGAGGGCGGCGGGGCCTTCCGGCCGCGGACGATCGAGGGCGGCCTCGCCCGCCGGGCCGAGCGGGTGGCGGAGCGCTACGCCCCGGCCTACGTGGTGGTCGACGAGGCCTACGACGTGCTGCACTTCTCCGGCCGCACCGGGCGCTACATCGACCCGGCGACGGGGGCGGCGAGCCTCAACCTGCTCAACCTCGTCCACCGCGACCTGCGCCTCGACCTGCGCGCCGCGCTCCTGAAGGCGGGGGCCGAGCACCGCACCATCAAGGCCGAGCGCACCGCCATGGGCTCGGACGGGGAGCGGCGCCTCGTGACGCTCGTGGTCGAGCCGGTGCCGGGCACCGACGGTCCGCCGAGCTTCGTCATCCTGTTCCAGGAGGGCGAGGCCCTGGAGGGCGACGGCACCGAGGAGCCGACCCCGTCCTTCCTGCGCGACGAGCACGTCCAGCGCCTCGAGAGCGAGCTGCGGCTGACCCGCGAGCGGCTCCAGGCGACGATCGAGGAGCTGGAGAGCACCAACGAGGAGCTGAAATCCTCCAACGAGGAATACCAGTCGATCAACGAGGAGCTGCAATCCGCCAACGAGGAGCTCGAGACCTCGAAGGAGGAGCTGCAATCGGTCAACGAGGAATTGCAGACCGTCAACGGCGAGCTGGCGCATCGGGTCAACGACCTGGGCAGGGCCAACAGCGACCTGAAGAACCTGCTTGAGAGCACCCAGATCGCCACGGTGTTCCTCGACAACGAGTTCCGGGTGAAGAACTTCACCCCGGCGGTGACCGACATCTTCCACCTGATCGAGTCCGATCTCGGCCGGCCGATCACCCATATCGCCGCGCGGATCCAGTATCCGGAGCTGCCCGAGGACGTGCGCAAGGTGCTGCGCACGCTCGGCACCATCGAGCGCGAGGTCGGCAGCCCGGAGAGCGGGGCGCGCTACCTCGCCCGGGTGCTGCCCTACCGGTCGATCGACAACTTCATCGCCGGCGTGGTCATCACCTTCCTGGACGTCACCGCCACCGCCCGGGCCGAGCGGGCCCTGCGCGCGAGCCAGGAGCGGTTCCGCCGGATGGAGCGCATCGTCCCGGCCTTCCTGTTCACCGCCGATGCCGGGCTGAACTGGATCTACGTCAACCCGCGCTTCTACGAGCATACCGGCCTGGAGGACGGCAAGGCGCTCGGCCTCGGCTGGCTCACCGTGATGCATCCCGACGACGTCGAGGAGAACCAGCGCCGCTGGCAGCGGGCGGTGGCCAACAGCGAGGCCTTCGAGCACGAATTCCGCATCCGCGCCGCCTCCGGCACCTATCGCTGGTTCACCGTGCGGGCCGAGCCGATGGCCGATCCCGACGGCGGCGCCGTCACCTGGTTCGGCTCCTGCACCGACAGCCACGAGCGGCGGATGGCCGAGGACCGCCAGCGGCTGCTCCTCACCGAGTTGCAGCACCGGGTGAAGAACATCCTGGCGGTGGTGCGCTCGGTGGCCAACCGCACCGCGGAGGGCCAGACCTCGCTCGACGACTTCGTGATGCATTTCGACGGGCGGCTCGGGGCGCTCGCCCGCACCCAGAACATCCTGACCCGCAGCCCCGACGCCGCCACCGACCTCGCCGAGCTGATCGGCGAGGAGGTCCTGTCGCATGCGGTGCGGGACGGCGGCCAGGTCGCCCTCACCGGCCCGGAGGTGCGCCTGCCGCAGAAGACCGCCGAGACCCTGGGCCTGGTGCTGCACGAACTCGCCACCAACGCGATCAAGTACGGGGCGCTCGCCCGGCCGGAGGGACGGATCGCCATCACCTGGCGGGTCTACGGCGAGGGGCCGGAGGGGCGCCTGCGCCTCGAATGGCAGGAGAGCGGCGTCACCCTGGTGCCGACCGCGCCGACCCGGCGCGGCTTCGGGCGCGAGCTGATCGAGCAGGGGCTGGTCTACGAGTTCGGCGCCACGACGGCCCTGGAATACCGCCCGGGCGGCGTGCGCTGCATCATCGAGCTGCCGGTCCAGGCGCCGCAGGCATCGAAGCAAGCGCCGCAGGCATCGAAGCAAGCGCCGCAGGCATCGAAGCAAGTGCCGCAGGCATCGAAGCGAGCGCCGCAGGCGGAAGCCGGCGGGCCGCAGGCGCCCGGCGCCGCGCCCGCGGAGGCCGACGATGCCGGCTGAGGTCCTCGCCCGCTCCGTCCCCCGGACGCGGTCCTGCGCCAGATGTCCGGCTACGCCCGCCTGACGCCCGACGAGGAGGCGCTGCTGCGCCAGGTCACCGCCCGTCCGGTGGCGGTGCCGGCCCGCGCCGAGCTGGTGCGCGACGGCGAGGCCGCGCCGCGGCCGCAGGTGCTGGTGGAGGGCTGGGCCTGCCGCCAGCGGCTCCTCGCCGACGGGCGGCGCCAGATCGTCGTCGTCCTCCTGCCCGGCGACCCGATCGGCTTCGACCTGCGCCGTCGCTCCCTGTCCTTCGGCTCCGTCACCACCCTGACCCCGGCCCTCGTCTGCGAGGCGGGCGCCCTGCGCGAGCGCGCCGCCTCGCGCGGCACCCCGCCGGACCGCGAGACCGGGCTCGCGGCGGCCCTGCGGCAGGCGCGGGAGATGGAGGAGATCTGGCTCGTCAACCAGGTGGTGCGCCTCGGGCGCCAGACCGCCTACGAGCGCGTCGCCCATTTCCTCCTGGAGCTGCGCGAGCGGCTGGCGGCGGTGGACCGGGTGCAGGAGAACCGCTTCTCGTTCCCGATCACCCAGGAAGTCCTGGCCGACGCGCTGGGCTTGAGCGTGGTGCACATGAACCGCACGATGCAGCAGCTGCGCCGGGACGGGCTGGTCGAGCAGCGTGCCACCGCCATCACGCTGCGCGACGTGCCGGCCCTCGCCTCGATCGCGGATTATGCCGGCGCCCACGGCCCCTGACGGATGAGCGGCCCTGCACAGGCCCACCGAATCTTCACATAGGTGATGGAACGGCCCGACAAAGACCAGCAACATCGCGAGTGTTGCGGCAACTCTTGCCGGACCGTCCCTGCTGGCCCGGTCTCGACCGGGTGGACGACCATCGGGGATGTTGCTGAGGCCCCCAAGTCGACTTCACCGCCCTGCTCGCTCCCGCCGGCAGGGCTTCTTTTTGGGCCGTCCTCTACGCCTTTTGCAGGCGGGCGACGATGCCGCGTTGCCACCGCCGGCGAACCTTCCCATCCTGTCGAGGCCGGCACCGAGCACGGCGTCTCCCTCGGACGGATGAGCGAGGGGGGCGGATGAGCGAGGGGGAACACGCGTGGAGGATTACCGGGCCGAATTGCAGCGCCAGGTCCGCCTCGGCGACATCGCCACCGGCGAGGCGGCGGGCGCCTGCCTGCCGGGCCTGCTGCGGCGCCTCACCCACCACGAGGCCCGGTCCGGCACCGCCCCCTACCCTTTGCGCCTGTACCATCTCTGGCGCCGCAACAGCCTGCGCCGGCAGGTGGCCGATGCCCGCTGGCACGTCGAGCAGGGCCGCGCCGCCCGGATGGGCGAGCTGGCCCCGCGGCGCTGAGCCGTCGTCGAAGCCTGTTCAATCCGGTCGGCTCACTCGGACACGCTCTCAGGCGCAGCTCTCGGCAATCAGCCGACGCACGAACCCCGCGCATTCGGCGAGCTCCGCCGTCTCGACGTATTCGTCGGCCTTGTGGGCGCGGGCGATGTCGCCGGGGCCGATCACCACCGAGGGGATGTCGCCGAGGCTCTGGAACAGGCCGGCCTCGGTGCCGTACGACACCTTGGCGTGGGCGTTGCGGCCGGCGAGGCGCTTGGCCAGGGTGACGAGGGGGGCATCGGGGGCGATGTCGAGGCCCGGATAATCGATCACCGGCTCGACCGTGAGGCCGGATGCCGGATCGCGCGCCTGCATCTCCGGCACCAGCACGTCGCGGGCGTAGGCCAGCACCGTCTCGGCCAGGCTACGCGGATCGTCGGCGGCGATGGCCCGGAACTCGAACCCGACGGTGCAGCGGTCCGGCACGATGTTCGACGCCGTGCCGCCCTGGACGAGGGCGGTGAGGCCGGTCGTGTGGGGCACGTCGTAGAGGTCGTCGCGGGCACCGTCCCGGGCCAGGCCCTCGGCGGTGAGCCGCACCTTGTCGATGAAGCGCGCGGCGTATTCGATGGCGTTGACCCCCGTCGGCGCCAGGGCCGAGTGGCAGGCCCGGCCGCGGAAGGTCACCTTCGCGCCGTACTTGCCCTTGTGGCCGGTCACCACCGCCATGCCGGTCGGCTCGCCGACGAAGCAGCCCAGCGGCGCGATCCCGCGCGCACGGATATGGGCGATGAGCGGCCGTACGCCGAGGCAGCCGATCTCCTCGTCGTAGGAGATCGCGAGGTGCAGCGGCCGGGTGAGCGGGGCCGCCGCCATCTCGGGCAGGAGCGCCAGGCAGACGGCGAGGAAGCCCTTCATGTCCGAGGTGCCGCGGCCGTAGAGCCGGCCGTCGATCTCGGTCAGCCGGAACGGATCGGAGGTCCAGTCCTGGCCCTCCACCGGCACCACGTCGCTGTGGCCCGACAGCACGTAGCCCGGCCGGTCCGCCGGTCCGACCGTGACCCACAGAGCCGCCTTCCGGCCGGTCTCGTCCGTCACCCGCTCGACCGCGGCGCCGTGGCGGCGGCAATAATCCTCGACGTGATCGACGAGAGGGAGGTTCGTCGCCGAGCTGACCGTCTCGAACGCCACCAGGGTGGCGAGGAGGTCCGTGATGGCGGAAACGGTGGTGTCGGAGACCTTGAAGTCGGAGGTCGTCATGGGGAGCGTGCGGGCCTGACGGGGTGACGGACGAATGCGACCCCGCTTGCAGGGCCGATGCCACCGCGTGGCGGGCAGCGCCCCCTTATGCCGCGTTCCGCGGCGTGCGGACAGCGGGCCGCCCGACCCTACTCGGCAAGCTCCAGGAAATGCCGCCCCTCCCGGTCGTCGATCTCGACGATCCAGAGGTCGGAATCGAACCGGATTTCCCGTGCGAGCCGCGCCTCGACGTCGGGCGGCAGGGCCTCGTGCATCAGGGTCTCGAAGCGGCGGCCGGCGGTCTCGTCGCCCTCGAACAGGGCCTGGGGCGCCGGGCCGTAGAGGTCGGCGCGGCCGTCGAGGCGGTCGACCTTGACGAAGATCGCGCCGGCCTCCGGCGCGCCGCGGCGCCGCTGCACCGCGCTCACCCCCTCGACCGCGCAGCGGCGCAGATGGGCGGCGACCCAGAAATCGGAGCGCAGGCGGGCCATCGGGCGGGCATCCTCGGAGTCTGGGTGTCGCCGGCCCCTCATAGGACAGCGCCCGATCGCGGGGCAATCGGGCGCTGCATCGAACCGTGGCCGTCGGATGGGTCAGGGCACAGGGATCAGGGGCTCGCGGCGGCGCCGTCGACCTCCGCCACGTCGGCGCGCTCGCGCCAATCCTCGACGCCGTGCTGGCGGGCAAACCGCAGGGCGGCGGCACGGACGGCCCGTTCCGGATCGCGCGCGCGGGTGATCTCCACGGTCCCGACGGTGAACGGGACCCCGAGGATCTGCTTGGCGAACAGTACGCGGTACGGCGACATCATCCGTCTCCTCCAGCGATGGGACCGCGTCGATGGCGGATTGGGTTACCGCCCCTGGCTCCCGGGGGGACCGCGCCGCGACCATCGGTCGGGATCCGGGACGAAGCGCGGCTGCGCCTCGTCCGGGTGTCGCGTCTCGCCCGTCGGGGAACCGATCGACCACGATCGGGAAAAAGTATCGGCGCATTCGGCGCCAGAGCAAGGCGGTCTTTCGGGCCCGCTCGATCCATCATGTGGCGACGATCTCCGCTAACGGAAGGTGCCTCACGGGCGTGTGATCGACGGTTCGACCGTGTTCGACTGCGCGGACACGCGACATGCCCGCAGGGCGGACCTCCCGTGCGGGCGGGCCCCGTGCCGCACCGCGAAAACCCGCTATGTCGGGCGCATCCCCGACAAGACGTGCTTACGCAGGACGCGACCATGCCGCCCCTCTCCGCCGCGACCCGCCTGAGCCTCAGCCTGATCGCCGGCGGGGCGGTCGCGAACATCTACTACAACCAGCCGCTGCTCGGGCTCCTGGTCCAGGTCTTCGGCCACGATGCCTCGGTGCTGGTGCCGACCGCGACGCTCGCCGGCTACGGCCTCGGCATCCTCGGCCTGGTGCCGCTCGGCGACGCCCTGCCCCGGCGCAGCCTGATCGTCGGCCAGTTGCTGCTGCTCGCCGCCGTGCTGGTCCTGGCCGCCGCCAGCACTTCCTTGAGCCTCCTGGTGCTGGCGAGCTTCCTGATCGGCGTGCTGTCGACGGCCGCCCAGCAGGCGGTGCCCTTCGCGGCGGAACTCGCACCGGACGCGACGCGGGGCCGGATGGTCGGCCAGGTGATGACCGGCCTGCTGCTCGGTATCCTGCTCGCCCGGACGCTCAGCGGCTTCGTCGGGGCTTGGGCGGGCTGGCGGGCGGTGTTCGTCGGGGCGGCCGGGCTCGCGGTGGCCTTCGCCGGCCTCGCCTGGTTCGGCCTGCCGAGGACGCCGCCCGCCGCGCGGATCGGCTACGGCGCCCTGATGGGCTCGATCCTCGATTTGGTGCGCGAGCAGCCGGTGCTCCGCCGGGCGGCCCTGGCCCAGGCGCTGCTGTTTGCCGCCTTCAACGCGTTCTGGACCACGCTGGCGCTCCTCGTCGAGGCGCCGCCCTTCGGGCTCGACCCGGCCGGGGCCGGCCTGTTCGGGCTGATCGGCGCCGCGGGCGCGCTCTGCGCTCCGGTCGCCGGGCGCTTCGCCGATACGCGCAGCCCCCGGCCGGTGCTGGTCGGCGGCGCCGTGCTGACGCTCGCCGCCTTCGTGGTGTTCGGCCTCTTCGGCGGCCACTCGCTGGTGGCGCTCGCGGTCGGGGTCCTGCTCGTCGATATCGGCATCAACACCGCGCTGATCGCCAACCAGACCCGGGTCTACGCGCTCGCCCCCGGGGCGCGGGGGCGGATCAACACGGTGTTCTTCACCGCGATCTTCGCCGGCGGGGCGCTCGGCGCCTCGGCCGGCACCCGGGCCTTCGCGGCCGGCGGCTGGCCGGCGCTCTGCGCCGTCGGCGGCGCCTTCGCGGCGGCCTCCCTGCTGGTGCCCCTGCTGGAGCCGCGCGACCGCCCTAGATCGTAGGGCTCGTATCCTCGGCCCGAGCCCGCTCCCCTGTCCCGCCTGCTGACCATCGACACGATCTACCACGAGCCCACGGTCGGCACCTTCGCCCGCGGCCGGGAGATCCTGGACCGTTTCCCCGAGGCACGGCGGATCGAAGTGCCGTCGCACTGGAACATCCCGGAGTTGCACGGCAATGCCGGCTCGGTCGAGGATTGGGTGCGGATCAAGCGCTCGACTCTGGTCCTCGGGGTCAAGAAGGGCCTGACCTCGCGGCCGAACGGGCGCAGCGCGCATTTCATCGCGCCGTCGAGCTCCAACGGCTGCGCCATGGCCTGTGCCTATTGCTACGTGCCGCGCCGCAAGGGCTACGCCAACCCGATCACGCTGTTCGTCAACACGGAGGCCGTCGGCCGGGCGATCCAGCGCCACGCCGCCGCGCAAGGTCCCCTCCCCGCCCCCGACCAGATCGACGATCGCGTCTGGGTCTACGACATCGGCGAGAACGGCGATCTGTCGGTCGATGCGCTGGCCTGCGACAGCGTGCGCGACCTCGTCGGGCTGTTCCGGGCGATCCCGAACGCCAAGGCCTCGTTCGCCACCAAGTTCGTCAACCGCGACCTGCTGGCCTACGCCCCGGAGGGCAAGACCCGGATCCGCTTCTCGCTGATGCCAGAGCGCATCGCCCGGGTGGTGGACGTCCGCACCTCACCCATGCCGGAACGGATCGCCGCGATCGACGCGTTCGTGGCCGCCGGCTACGAGGTCCACGTCAATTTCTCGCCGGTGATCCTGTACGAGGGCTGGGAGGAGGATTGGCGGGCCCTGTTCCGGGCGCTCGATGCCGGGATCGGCCCGGCTGCCAGGGCGCAGCTCAAGGCCGAGATCATCTTCCTCACCCACAACGCCGCCCTGCACGCGGTGAACCTGCGCTGGCATCCGAAGGCCGAGGCGCTGCTCTGGCGCCCCGACATCCAGGAAACCAAGCGCTCCGAGGGCGGGATGGAGAACCTGCGCTACCGCACCGGCTGGAAGGGCCGGTGGCTCACCCGCTTCAAGGCGCTCCTCGCCGAGGAGCTGCCTGACTGCACCGTGCGCTACGCGTTCTGAGACGCCGCCCGGTCAGTGGGTCCAGGGCGCGGTACGGTTGTACTTGAAGTTGTCGGAATAGGAGAGGCCGCGGCGCAGGGCCTCCTGCGGCTCCTCAACCCGGTAGGCGATGCCCTCGCGGGTGGCGTAGGCGATCGCCTCGTCCTTGGTGTCGAATTCGAGCCGCACCTGCTGCAGCATGTCCGACGACGAAGTCCAGCCCATCAGCGGCTCGGTCTCCCGCGGGCTCGTCTGCTCGAACTCCAGCGTCCACAGCTTGGTCCGGGCGAGGCCGGACTGGGTCGGGTCCTTGGCAGGGCGGAAGATGCGGGCGGTCGACATCGCGGGCTCTGAATCCCTGGGGTGAATGGTCGGGGCGGCCGGATTCGAACCAGCGACCCTCTGGTCCCAAACCAGATGCGCTACCAGACTGCGCTACGCCCCGATGCCCCGTTTCCTAGTGAAATTCCCTCTGGGGTGCAAGCTGCGTGGTGGGTTGGACGGGGCGCGGAAAGACCGCTTCGGCGGGCAGAGTCCCGAAGCAGTCCCGACCATCGTCCCCTGCTTGTTCTGAGCGAAATCAGGAAGATTTCCCCCGCCATGGCTGCGGCCAGGCAATCGCGACGCTGCGCCCGCGGAAACCGAGGCGCTGTGCGCGCAGGCGCCCGCCCGACGGATGCGAGGCACGACGGCCCTGCGGACGGTGTGGCCGATCATCGCGACGGGGCAGGCGCCGTCCCTCGATCGTCTCCAGCCCGCAGCCTTCCCTCCACCCACCGGTCCAGCAGCCAATGCGGCACGGTCAGCGCGGCGAGGCCCTGAAGCGTCAGGGCGAGCAGGCGCTCGACGCCGTTCGCCTGCGGGTAGGTCGGCCACAGGAGCAGGCCGATCAGCAGCGTCAGCCCGAAGATCGGAAGCGCGAGCACGACCGCCCGTCCCATGCCGTCGACCGCCGGCGCCCGGGCCGGGTCGTCGGCGAGCGACCGCATGTGCCGCGGCGCATGCAGGCAGACGAAGTAGAGCCCGAAGGCGCTGAGCGGCGGCAGGACCAGGAAGGCCAGGCTCAAGCCCGCGAGTTCGGCGAGGGTTTCGAACGGGGGACGGCGCAGGCAGAGCCAGGCCGAGGCGAGGACGAGCCAGGCCCAGGCCGGCAGGGTCCACCAGTCCGGCAGGACCGGCATCGCGGTATGCGTCACCACCGCGAAGATCCGCGCGGTCTCGTCCGGTCGCACCAGGGCCGGCAGGGCGATCGGAAGGCCGCCGCGCACCAGGGCCTCGGCCGGCCGGCCGGGCCCGGCATCCTCGCTGCCGAAATGCAGCACCGAGAGGGCGAGGAAGCCCGCCAGGGTGAGGTCCGGCGCCCACCGCCAGGCCATCAGGACCGCCGCCGTCAGCGCGAGATAGGGAGCGGCGAAGACCGGAAACCAGGCCCGGCCGAAGCGCGGCGCCAGGAAAGGCTTCGCCACCTCGCCGTCGAGGGCGCCATGCGGCACCCCGAGGCCGATCACCAGGGCGAGAACCGCCGCCCATCCGGCCTCCCGCGGCAGCAGGGCCGTCGCGGCGACGAGAAGGGCGGCGGCGGGAATCAGGCAGGAGCCAAGGTGCCGGCCCAGGCCCGGCAGCACGGCCTCCGGACCGGGCGGCAGCGGCGCGCCAGCCGGCGCCGCGATCGGGGCGGGCCGGCGCGCCACGGCGCCTACTCCGCCGCCGCGAGGTGGGGGCGCACCGCCACCTTGCCCTCGGCGAGGTCGCGGTCGACGCGCCTGGCGGTCTGCACCGTCGCCATCAGGCCGTAGGCGACCTTCGCGGTGAGATCGAGCACCGCGATGATGCCGAGGCCGAGCGCCGGCCCGAGCAGGCCGAGGCCGTCGTCTCCGAGGAGGAGCACGACCGGGTAGGCGAGCCAGACCACCGACAGGAACAGGGCGTTGCGCAGGAAGGTGGCGCGGACGTCATCGCGCTCGCGGGCGTTCTCCTCGCGCAGCTGCACGAAGATCCCGTAATAGACCGCCAGGAAGGCGCCGCAGGAGATCGCGAACCAGGTCCATTTCAGCCATGCCACCTGGGTCAGGCCGAACACGAAGGCGGTGACGATCATGATCAGGTCGGAGCCGATCATGCCCCAGACGATCGCGGGGCGGCGCATGCCGCTATGCATCGCGGTGTTCGCGAGCCCGAGCAGCAGCAGCGGGGTGGTGAACGACCAGTCGATGTAGCGGGCGAAGTAGAAGGCCCGGGTCGCCGTTCCGGCATCCGGCCCGGCCGGCAGCATCACGCTGCCCTGGCCCGAGGCCATCGCCAGGTACGAGCAGGCGGCGATGATCGGCACGAGGCCGTGGATGATGGTGTCGGCCTCCTCGGCATGGGTGCGGCGCTTGCCGATGAACAGGATGAGGGCGGCGCCCACGCTCATGCCGGCAAAGCCGAGCCAGAGCCAGAACTGAGGGGTCATCGGAGGATCCGTTGTCGCAGCGGGATTATCGCGACGGCCCGAACGTGCAGCCGCGAGGCGCCGGACAACCGGATACTCGGCGGGAGGTTCCGCAGGGGTAGTCGCCTTGCTGCCGCTCGCCTTCCGGTGCACCGCCGATGGACGGCGCGCCCTGCGTGAACCGGGAGCCGTCGAAGGCCGGGTTTCACGGTTCGCGGCCGGGGCGGAGGTCCGTGCCGCCCGGAGAGCGCCCGGGTCGACCCGATGACCGGGGACGGCATCCCGGCGCGGACCGCGTCCGCCCTCGAGCCGGCCTCGACCGTCCCGTTGCCGCAGGCACCGGGCTCGGGCCTCTCGGCTCAGATGCCGACCTCGTTGAGCCGCATCTCCACCCTCGCCCGCCCCCGCGCCCGGCTACCGAACCTCGCGCTCACCCCGCCGCAACCGCCCCGACCACCGCAAAATACCTGCATTGACCGGCCTCTCCGGGAGAGCGCACAAGGCCGGACACGCATCCGATCCCCGGGGCGTCGGGCGAGGCTGAGGACCGCGGAGATTCATGATCAGGGACGCCGAGAGAACGCGCATCGCCGGTGCGGCGCTGCCGGCGATGGCGGACATGGTCGGCACCTGGTCGTGGGACATCGCCGCCGACCGGATGCATGCCGACGACGTCGCCGGCAGCCTGTTCGGGGCCGATCTCGACCGGCTGGCGAAGGGCGCGCCGTTGCGGGTCTTCGCCGCCTGCATCCACCCCGACGACCGCGACGCGGTCATCGCCCGGATGCAGCAGGGCGCGGCGCAGGGCGGCTCCTTCGTGGCCGAGTTCCGGGTGCGGGACGCCGACGGCCGGACGCTGTGGGTGCTCTCCCGCGCCCGCTACGAGCGCGACCGCCACGGCCGCCCGGCGCGGGCGCACGGCATCCTGGTCGACATGACCGGCAGCGCGCTCAGCGACACCGCCTACGGCCACTGCGTCGACGCGCAGCCGGATTGCCCGCTGGAACAGGCGGCCGAGGCCTGCATCGCCGCCCGCGAGGCCCTGGCGGCGGCCGACCGGCCGTTCCTGCTGCGGATCGTCGACATGCTGCTCCTCGAGCTCGGCCGCGAGATCGGCAAGGGCCTGCGCCGGGCCTATTTGCGCCGCCTGAGCTGAACCGACACGGTCCGGGGGCGCCGGCGGGGCGACGCGCCGCATCGATGCGCCTTGTGGGCGGGGCCTGCGCTGGATAAGGCCGGGACCCGGGCGCTTCTCGCCCGCCAGAGATCCGGCAGGCGATGATCGGCAAGCTGAAGGGCGTGGTGGATTCCTACGGCGAGGATTTCGTGATTCTCGACGTCCACGGCGTCGGCTACGTGGTGCATTGCTCGGCCCGCACGCTCCAGCGCCTGCCCTCCACCGGCGAGGCGGCGGAGCTGGCGATCGAGACCCATGTGCGCGAGGATATGATCCGCCTCTACGGCTTCCGGGCCGATGCGGAGCGCGAGTGGTTCCGCCTGCTCCAGACCGTGCAGGGCGTCGGCACCCGGGTGGCGCTCGGCGTGCTCTCGGTGATGGAGCCGGGCGACCTCGCCACCGCGATCGCCACCGGCGACAAGGGCGCTGTCGCCCGCGCCCCCGGCGTCGGTCCGCGGCTCGCCGCCCGTCTCGTGGCCGAGCTGAAGGATAAGGCGCCCGCCTTCTCGCCCGTCGATCCGGCCCTGATCCAGCTCAGCGGGGCGGTGGAGGACAACACCGCGCCCCAGCCGGTCGCCGACGCGATCTCGGCCCTGGTCAATCTCGGCTACGCGCAGGTCCAGGCCTCGGCGGCGGTGGCCGCGGCGCTCAAGGGCGCCGGCGAGGGCGCGGCGGCGATGGAGGCCAAGACCCTGATCCGCCTAGGCTTGCGCGAACTGGCGCGGTGACGCGCCGTCGCCCGGGCCGGCGCAGCCTTGCGCGGCTCGGGCGCCAACGGCCTTCCGGGTTCTACGCGGCCTGCGCCGCGTTCTGGCGCGGCACCGTGCCGACGGCCCGCGGCAGTTCGAGGCGCACGCACAGGCCGCGCGGCTCGCGGTTCGTCAGGGTGAACGTCCCGCCATGCGACTGGGCGATGGCGGTCGCGATCGACAGGCCGAGGCCGAAGCCGCCGGCCTCGTTGAGGGTGCGGGCGCGGTCGCCGCGCACGAAGGGCTGGAGCATCAGGGCGCGCTCCTCCTCCGGGATGCCCGGCCCCTCGTCCAGGATCTCGACCGCGACGCGGCCTGGCTCGGCCTCGACGAGGCGAACGGTGGCGCCGCCGGCATATTTCACCGCGTTGTCGATCAGGTTGGTCAGCGCCCGCTGCAACTCGCCGGACGAGCCGCGCACCAGGGCCGGCCGACGGTCCTGATCCCGCACTTCCTCCTCCCGCACCGCCTCGCCGATATCGGCGAATCCGTCGCAGACCGTCTGCACCACCGAGGCGAGATCGACGAGATTCTGGCCCGCGCGCGACTGGCCGTCGCGGACGAAGGACAGGGCCGCCTCCACCAGCGCGTTCATCTGGTCGAGGTCGCGCAGGAACTGCCGGCGCAGGGTCTCGTCCTCCAGGAACTCCGCCCGGAGGCGCAGGCGGGTGATCGGGGTGCGCAGGTCGTGGCTGATCGCCGCCAGCATGTGGGTGCGGTCGTCGATCAGGCGCAGGACCCGGTCGCGCATCCGGCCGAGCGCGCGAGACACCGCCAGCACCTCCTCGGGGCCGCGCTCCGGCAGCGGCCGCGCCTCGGTGGCGGTGCCGAAGGCCTCCGCGGCTTCCGCGAGCCGCGCCAGCGGCGCGGTGAGCGCCCGCGTCGCCCAGATCGACAGCAGGGTGAGCGAGAGCGCGAGGAAGACCAGGGTGATCAGCACCGCGCTGGTCAGCGGCGGGTGCGGCAGCGGCAGGGGCGGCAGGTCGGCGGTGAGCTGGAGCCCGCCCGGCCCGGCGATGCGCAGGTGCAGGGCGCCCGCCGGCAGATGATCCGCCGCAAGGCCGTAGCCGGGTCCGAGGGCCGCCCGCAGGCCGGTGATCTCCGGCACGTCGGCGCCCGACGGGGGCGGGGCATTCGGCGCGTTGGCGGGCAGCAGGGTCAGGTGCAGCGCCGACGCGCTGTGGCGGGCCGCCGCCACCACGTCGGCCCGGTCCTCGGGCGGGGCCGCCGCCACCATGTGGACGACGGTGACGAGGCGGTTGGCCAGCGCGCTCGGCCGTTCCTCGGAACGGCGCAGCTCCGGGCGCAGGAGCAGGAAGGCCACCGTCACGACCACGTGGGTGACGACGATCGCGGCGACCACCAGCAGGGCGAGCTGCCCGGCGATGCGGCCGGTGAGCGGCCCCCGCCCGGTCATGTCGAGACCACCTCCGGCGTGAACAGGTAGCCGCCGGAGCGGATGGTCTTGATCATCTCCGGGTTGCGCGGATCGCGCTCGATCTTCTGGCGGATGCGGCTCACCAGCACGTCGATGCTGCGCTCGAACGGCCCCGGCGCGCGGCCCTGCGTCAGGTCGAGGAGCTGGTCGCGGGAGAGCACCCGGCCCGGCCGCAGGCACATCGCGTGCAGGAGGTCGAACTCGGCGCCCGTCAGCGCCACCTGGGCGCCCTCCGGGTTGAGGAGCTGGCGCAGGCCGGCATCGAGCACGAAGCCCGCGAAGGCGTGGCGGCGCACGCCCTCGTCGTCGCGCCCCTGCGCGGCGGAGCCGCGGCGCAGGATCGCCCGGATGCGGGCGAGCAGTTCGCGCGGGTTGAAGGGCTTGGCGAGGTAGTCGTCGGCCCCGATCTCGAGCCCGACGATGCGGTCGATCTCCTCGCTCTTGGCCGTCAGCATCAGGATCGGGATGCCGGAGCCGGCGCGCAGGCGCCGGCAGATCGACAGCCCGTCCTCGCCCGGCAGCATCAGGTCGAGGACGACCAGGTCGACGCGGGAATCGGCCATCAGCCGGTCCATCTCGCGGCCGTCGCCGGCGATCGAGACCCGGCAATCGTTGCCACGGAGATAGCGGGCGACCAGCGTGCTGATCTCGCGATCGTCCTCGACGATCAGGATATGCGGTGTCGTGCTCACGGGTTCGCCTTATGCCCGAGATGGGGTTTTGCTTGAAGCCGTCTTTGTGCATCCGTCTGTTGCTGGACACCGCCCGCGACACCGTCGCGCAACCGATGCCGCCCCGGGCGGACATTCGTGATCGTGCCGCATTGTCGCGCCAGGGGGAGCCCGGACCGGGGCCCATTCCCCCTGGAAATGCAGTAGGGCTGTGCGTCACGGACCAGCCCCGGAGGATTCTTCCATGCAGCAGAACCGCCTGTTCGACGATTTCGCCCGCCTGATGACCGATGCCGCCGGCGCGGCCCAAGGGGTGCGCCGCGAGGCCGAGACGATGGTCAAGGCGCAGGCCGAGCGCCTGCTGCGCGACATGGACGTCGCCACCCGCGAGGAGGTGGAGGTGCTGCGCGACCTCGTCGCGTCCCTGCGCGCCCAGAACGACGCCCTGACCGCCCGCGTCGCCGCGCTCGAGGCCAAGGGTACGGTCCCGGGTGCCGCGTCCGGCACGGCGACGGCCTGACGCCGCCTCCCGGCGCACGCCCCTTGTGCACAGGAAGCTTCGGTGGATAGCCGGCGGTGCGCCGCCGCCGCCGCGGCTTTCCGCTTTGAGTCCCTCGACTCGCCCGGGCTATAGTGGGTCACGCACTGATTCGCAGCCGCTCAGGGGGACAAGTCGGAACTTAAGCTTTTCGCCTGCACGGCCTGACCGTGCCCGGGTCGCGATCTGCCTTGAAGACGACACTCGCCGCGTTCGCTGACGCAGCTGTTTCCCGCTCGGACGAGCCAAACTTGGATCGCCATGACCCAGCTCAACATCGACGACCTGAACCGCGCCGAGCACCCGCTCGATGTCGTCGAACGCCTCGCCTCCCTCCGGGACTGGATCTTCGATCGTGCCGAGACCGACGAGATGTCGGTGGCGGTGGCCGGCCGCTGGGCCGAGTACCACGTCGCCTTCACGTGGATCGAGGACGTGGAGGCCCTGCACGTCGCCTCCGCCTTCGACCTGAAGGTGCCGGACCGGCGCCGCAACGAGGTGCTGCGGCTCGTCTCCCTCGTCAACGAGCAGCTCTGGGTCGGCCATTTCGACCTCTGGAACAGCGAGCACGTGGTGATGTTCCGCCACGCGCTGCTGCTCACCGGCGGCGCCGAGCCGACGCACGGCCAGTGCGAGACCATGCTGAAGACCGCGGTCGAGGCCTGCGAGCGCTACTTCCAGGCGTTCCAGTTCGTGATCTGGGCCGGCAAGACCGCCCGCGAGGCCCTGGACGCGGTCCTGTTCGAGACCGAGGGCGAGGCGTGAGCGGGGAGAGGCACGAAGCCCCGGCGCACCTGCCGGCCTCGCTGATCCTCGTCGGCGCCGGCAAGATGGGCGGGGCGATGCTCGAAGGCTGGCTCGCCGACGGGCTGCCGGGTGCCTCCGTCACCGTCATCGATCCCCAGCCAGCCCCCGCCATGGCCGCGCTGTGCGCGACCCACGGCATCGCCCTCAACCCGGCGGATCCGGGCGAGCCCGAGGCCCTGGTCCTGGCGATCAAGCCGCAGGGCCTGGAGGCGGCGGGTCCCGCCCTGGCGTCGCTCGCCGGGCCCGGCACCCTCGTGGTCTCGGTTCTGGCCGGCAAGACCATCGCCAACCTGAAGGACCGCCTGCCCCGCGCCCGCGCGGTGGTGCGGGCGATGCCGAACCTCCCCGCGAGCATCCGCCGGGGCGCCACGGGAGCCGCGGCCTCACCCGAGACCGGGGAGGACCAGCGCCGCACGGCGCACGCACTCCTCGCCGGCATCGGCCTCGTCGAGTGGCTGGACAGCGAGGAGCTGATCGACGCCGTGACGGCCGTGTCGGGCTCCGGCCCGGCCTACGTCTTCCTGATGGCCGAGGCGCTCGCCGCGGCCGGTGTCTCCGCCGGGCTGCCGCCGGATGTGGCGGCGCGCCTCGCCCGCCAGACCGTGGCCGGGGCGGGCGAGCTTCTGGGCCAGAGTCCCGAGGAACCGGCAACCTTGCGCCGGAACGTGACGTCCCCCGGCGGCACCACCGCGGCGGCACTCGAGGTGCTGATGGCCGAGGAGGGCTTGAACCCCCTGATGCGCGAGGCGGTGGCGGCGGCCAGGCGCCGGGCCGGCGAGCTCGCGGGCTGAACCTCCGGCTCGCCGCATCACCCGCTCTTCAGGCGGGCGCGACGCCGCGGCCCCTGCCCGGCGGGCGGAACGATCCCTAGATAGGCGTTTCGGGGAGTGGGCCCGAGCCCCTCCCCTTTCGCTTTCAACGGTATCGGAGCGTCCATCCATGGCCCGCACTCCCAAGGCGTCCGACGTCACGACGTCCGGCGAGCAGCCGGAGCCCGCCCGCCTGCCGCCGCGGGAGGCGATCGTCGAGGCGCTGATGCGGCTGGCCGCCGAGCAGCCCTGGAACGACATCGAGATCGCCGACATCGCCCGCGAGGCCGGGGTGACCCTGGCCGAGTTCCGGGACGCCTACCCCTCGAAGGGGGCGGTGCTCGGGGGCTTCGCCCGCATGATCGACAAGCAGGTGCTGGACGGTGCCAGCGACGACCTCGACGACGAGCCGACCCGCGAGCGGCTGTTCGACGTGCTGATGCGCCGCCTCGACGCGATGGATCCCTACAAGCCGGCCCTGCGCCGCATCGCCTTCGCCCTGCGCGGCGATCTGCTGTCGCTGGCCGCCCTCAACCAGGTGGCGCTCAACTCGCAGCGCTTCATGCTGGCCTCCGCCGGCATCAGCACCGAGGGGCCGCTCGGCCGGGTCAAGCTCCAGGGTGTGGCGATCGCCTTCGCCCGCGTGATGGAGGTCTGGCTCGAGGACGACGACCCGGCGCTGGCCCGCACCATGGCGGCCCTCGACCGCGAGATCCGCAACGGCGAGCGCTTCATGGAGCGCGCCGAGGACGTGCGCCGCCTGACCGCGCCGTTCCGGGCGCTCGCCCAGTCCCTGGCCGAGGGCGGACGCCGCCGGCGCCGGCGCGATCGGGACGACCGCAACGAGGACGAGGGCAATCCGCTCGGGGGCGATCCGGCGGCGGCGATCTGACGCCGCGGCGATTCCCGACAATTCGAGCGATTCCAGGGTGACCGTGCGTCGCGCATTGTCTAGCCTGACGGGGTGATGGCCGCCGAAGAGGGCGGTCGCCCTCGTGAGGACCCTCCCGGATGCTCGACCTGTCCACCCGCGCGCCGGTGACGATCGCCCGCGTCGAGCAGCCGCGCTACACGGCCACGGCGCAGGCCCTGCACTGGCTCACCGCCGCCCTGGTGCTGGCGGTGCTGCCGCTGGCCTGGATCGCCACCAGCCTGCCGGCGAGCCCGGCCAAGGGCGTCTACTTCCAGCTCCACAAGTCGGTCGGCATCACGATCTTCGCCATCGTGGCGATCCGCATCCTGTGGCGGGTCTGGCACCCGGCCCCGCCGGAGGTCTACGTGCCCCGCGGCCTCGCGATCCTCGGCCGGGTCAACCACTGGCTGCTCTATCTCGTCTTCCTGCTGATGCCGGCGAGCGGCTTCGTGATGTCGGCCGCCGCCGGCAACACCACGCAGTACTTCTTCCTGTTCCCGATCCCGCCCTTCATGGCGAAGAACGAGGCCGTGTCGAAGCTCGCCGATCAGATCCATCTCGCGGGACAATACGCGGTCTATGCCCTGGTGACCCTCCACGTGCTCGCCACCGCCTGGCACCTGATCGCCCGCCGCGACGGCCTGCTCGACCGGATGCTGCCGCGCCAGGACGTGTGAGAGACTGTTCGACGGTACCGGCAATCTCGACCCCCTCCGCGTCATGTGTGGACGGCCCCCGTTTCGCACGGGTTTATGAGCATCGGCTTGAGCCAGTCGGTTCAGGAGCAGTCATGTCTCCGGCCTCTGATGCCATCGTGTCGCCTCCGTGAAGGGACGAGGACGATGGCGGGCCACCAAGGGGTGCGCACACGCGTTCCTTGCGAGGATCCGGCTCCCAACATTCCGACACGCTGCTGCACGCAACGACGTGGCGGAGTGTCCCGGTCCCGGGGGTCCCTCATCCTGCCCTGGCCTCGGCCGTACTTTGCAGCTCCTTGCTCGCAAAAAGGCTTCGTCCCGCCGCTCCTCAAGCGGCGGGACGCAGCCGACCGGCCTGACCGCGCTGGCGCGTCGCGTCGGACGCCTCGCCGGTGGTCAGGATCGCCCAGACGGTGCGCGCCAGCTTGGCCGCCAGCGCCACCGCCGCCCCAGCACGTAGAGCCGGCGCAGCCGCTGGTCGCCCGCCTTGCTGATCCGCCTCGTGCGTCGCGTCTGCCCGCTGGCGGAGGTGCGTCGCGTCAGTCCCAGCCACGCCGCATAGTCGCGCGCGCTGCCGAACTGCTGGCCCTCGCCGATCGCCGCCACGGTCGCGTGCGCGATCATCGGCCCGACGAACGGGATCGTCATCAGCCGTTGCGCCACCGCGTCCGCCCTGGCCTCGGCCTTGATCCGCGCTTCGGTGTCAGACGACCTCACCCTGGCACTGATGATGCCGTCGGGGGCGTCCACCCCAACGTTCCGGGGCCGCGACAGCGGAGCCCGGACTGACCCGGAGGGTTCTGCTTCCGCTTGCCAGAGCCATTCGTCGGCAGGGGCCAGGCTCCACAACTGAAAAAGGGACCACCGCGCTCGTCGCGCGGCAGCCCCTTCATCTCTCGAACCGATCGGTCGGATCAGGCCGACCCCTCGTCGAGGTCGTCCGCCGTCGGGGTGGCGTTCTCCAGGATCTTGTCGGCGACCAGCCCCGAATTCTGCCGGATCGACGCCTCGATCTTGTTGGCGATGTCGGGGTTGTCGCGCAGGAAGCCCTTCGAGTTCTCGCGGCCCTGGCCGAGGCGCTGGCTGTCGTAGGAGAACCAGGCGCCCGACTTCTCGACGATGCCGGCCTTGACGCCGAGGTCGATCAGCTCGCCGACCTTCGACACGCCCTCGCCGAACATGATGTCGAACTCGACCTGCTTGAACGGCGGCGCCACCTTGTTCTTGACCACCTTGACCCGGACGCTGTTGCCGATCGGCTGGTCGCGGTCCTTGAGGGTCGAGATGCGGCGGATGTCGAGGCGGACCGAGGCGTAGAACTTCAGCGCGTTGCCGCCCGTCGTGGTCTCGGGGCTGCCGTACATCACGCCGATCTTCATCCGGATCTGGTTGATGAAGATGACCATGCAGTTCGAGCGCGAGATCGAGCCGGTGAGCTTGCGCAGGGCCTGGCTCATCAGGCGGGCCTGGAGGCCCGGCTGCTGGTCGCCCATCTCGCCCTCGATCTCGGCCCGCGGGGTCAGCGCGGCCACCGAATCGACCACCAGCACGTCGATGGCGCCAGAGCGCACCAGGGTGTCGGTGATCTCGAGCGCCTGCTCGCCGGTATCGGGCTGCGAGATCAGCAGGTCGTCGAGGTTGACGCCGAGCTTGCGGGCATAGACCGGATCGAGGGCGTGCTCGGCATCCACGAAGGCGCAGACGCCGCCCTTCTTCTGGGCCTCGGCGATGGTGTGGAGCGCGAGCGTGGTCTTGCCGGAAGATTCAGGCCCGTAGATCTCGATCACCCGGCCGCGCGGCAGGCCGCCGACGCCGAGCGCGATGTCGAGGCCGAGCGACCCGGTCGAGACGACCTCGACCTCCTGCACCTTGTCGCCCTTGCCGAGCCGCATGATCGAGCCCTTGCCGAAGGCGCGCTCGATCTGGGCGAGGGCGGCATCGATCGCCTTCGACTTGTCTTTGTCCATGGTCGGGTTTTCCACCAGTCGCATCTGGGGCTGAGCCATCTCGGCGGGTCCTTATGACAGGAGGGGCGCTAAGTCTCAATCGCGCGGCTGGGCTCTACGTACTTGTTTTGTTCTCATTCGGCAAGGGCGGGAGGGCCATTCGCCGAGGGATTTTCGGGGAGATCAGGGGCCGTCGAGGGCCCGGAGCAGATTGGCGTTCGACCAGGACGGCCAGCCGGTCCCGGCAAAGTCGCGGTCGTGGCTCCAGATGTCGGCATCCAGCAGCCAGGCGCAGGCGAGGACGTGCGCGTCGCTCGTCGAGCCGTTGCGGGAGGCGACGGCGTCGGAGAGGACGCAGGCAGCACTCTCGAGGCGGTCGGAATAATACGAAGCGTCGATGATATCGATGCCGGCCAGGATCACCTCGGCGCGCACAGGTGCTCCCGGCGGGAGATCAGGAACGCTGACCAGGACCCGCCGGACCTCCTCCGCAACGCGGGCGGATGTCGCCACGAGCCGTCGATCGGCAAGCGCATCGAAGATCGATATGGAACGACGCCCCAAGGCAGCGCTCAGGACGATGTTGGTATCGACGACCAACATGCTGGAAGGCCGTCGCCGAGGATTGCTCGCGGCGGCCAGAGTCTCCGTCACTCGGCGCCGCGCTCGGCGAGCAGCCGATCGATGGCGGCGTTCTCTTCCGGCGTATACTTTTCCGCATCCGCCCGGATATCGGCTATCACCTTGCGCATATACTCCGGTGACGCTTGGTGGATCGGCAGCAGAATGCCGACGGTCGCCGTGCCGTTCTTGATCGGCATTGCGTGCGGCAGCGCCTGAATCGCGCCGGCCGACATCTTCTGGAGTTCGCGCATGCTGATCGCGCTCTTCATGGCCGCCTCCTGGTTACATACATGGATGTAAGTCCGGCGGGCGGCGGCCACAAGCACGACGATCCGCGCGCCCTCACCCCGCCATCGTGGTCTTCACCGTCTCGACGAGCTGCTTCAGGCTGAAGGGCTTGGGCAGGAAGTTGAATTCCTCGCCGTCGGGCAGGTTCTTGCGGAACGCGTCCTCGGCATAGCCGGAGACGAAGATCACCTTGAGGCCCGGATGGGCCTTGCGGAGTTCGCGCAAGAGGGTCGGGCCGTCCATCTCGGGCATCACCACGTCGGAGACGACGAGATCGACCGGCACCTCGCGCTCCTGCATGATCTGCAGGGCTTCCAGGCCCGAGGCGGCCTCGAGCACGGTGTAGCCGCGGGCGGTGAGCGCCCGGCCGTTGACGGCCCGGACCGGGTCCTCGTCCTCGACCAGCAGGATCGTGCCCCGCCCGGTGAGATCGCGGGCCGGGGGCTTGGGCGGCTCCGCCGCAGCCGCGGCGGGTGCGGGAAGGGCCGGGGCCCCGCCCGACGCCGGCGGGGCGATCTCGGGCACGGCCTCCGGGGTTTCGGCCTCCGGCACCGGCACGTGGCGCGGCAGGTAGATGGCGAAGACCGTGCCCTGGCCGACGGTCGAGCGCACGTCGATGTAGCCGCCGGACTGCTTGACGATGCCGAACACCGTCGAGAGGCCGAGGCCCGTGCCCTTGTTGACCTCCTTGGTGGTGAAGAACGGCTCGAAGATCTTCTCCATCACCTCCGGCGTCATGCCGGTGCCGGTGTCGCTGACCTCGATCAGGACATGGTCGGCGCCGGGCAGGCCGTTGAGGCGGAGCGCGCCCACGGCCTCCGCATTCATGTTGGCGGTGCGGATCAGGAGGCGCCCGCCCTCCGGCATCGCGTCGCGGGCATTGACCGCGAGGTTCACGATCACCTGCTCGAACTGGTTGACGTCGGCCTTGACCGGCCAGAGGTCGCGGCCGTGCTTGAGGTCGAGCTCGACCCGCTCGCCGAGCAGGCGCTTCAGGAGCAGGGTGAGGTCGGACAAAGCCTCGCCGAGATGGATCACCTCCGGCCGCAGGGTCTGGCGGCGCGAGAAGGCCAGCAGTTGCCGCACCAGGCTCGCGGCCCGGTTGGCGTTCTGCTTGATCTGCATGATGTCCTGGAAGGCCGGGTCGGTCGGCCGGTGGCTCGCGAGCAGGAGGTCCGAGTAGCCGATGATCGCCTGGAGCACGTTGTTGAAGTCGTGCGCGATGCCGCCGGCGAGCTGGCCGACCATCTCCATCTTCTGGGCCTGGTTGACCTGCTGCTGGAGCTGGTGCTGGGCCGTGGTGTCGAGCGCGTAGAGGATCACCGCGCCCTCCGCGCCGCCGGCGGTGCCGGCGGGGCTGAGCCAGATCCGGGCCGAGCGGTTGACCGGCGCCGAGACCCCGATCTCGACCGGCGGCACGTCGCCCCGGCCCTCCGCGGCGGCGCGCGCCGCCGCCTCGATCACGTGGCGGTCGCGCTCGACCACGAAGTCGCGCACCGGCGGTCCTACCTCGCTGCCGTCGCCGGTGCGCGGCAGGGTGCCGAACAGCCGCGCGAAGGAGGCGTTGGCACGAACGAGCCGTCCGTCGGCGGCGAGCGTCGCCACCGCGACCGGGCTGGTGTTGAAGAAGCGGTCGAAGCGGAGCTCCGCCGCCTGCTGCGGATCGTCGGTCTCGCCGCCGGCGGAGCGGTTGAGCACGAGGGTGCGCGAATCGCCCGGCCTTCCGTCCTGGCCGTAGGCGACCCGGTGGTAGAGCCGGGCCGAGAGCGGGTGGCCGTTGCGCCGGCGGAGATCCAGGTCGAACCGGTCGGTGCGGACCTCGCCGGGCTCGCCCTTGCCGCCGACGAGCACCGGCCCGAGATCGTCGGGCAGGATCTCGGAGAGGCGCAAGCCGCCCGAGCCGACTTGCGCCAGGTCGTGGCCGAGCCAGGCCGCGAGCGTGGCGTTCATGTAGACGACCGAGCCCTTGGGATCGACCGCCATGAAGCCCGCCGGGGCGTGGTCGAGGTAGTCGATCGCGTGCTGGAGCTCCTGGAAGACGTTCTCCTGGCGCTCGCGCTCGTGGGTGATGTCGGCGACGCTCCACAGGGAGACCGGCCGGCGCGGCAGCGGCAGCGGCCGCACGCCGATGCGGAACCAGGCGAAGTCGCGCTCCGCGGTGCCGCCGGGCGGCGGCGCCATGCGGATCTCCTCCGACAGGGAGCGGCCCTCGCGCGCGGCCTGGGCGAGGCGGTAGACCGCCTCCGACACCTCCGGCGAGCCGACGAAGACCCGCTCCACGGGCCGCAGGTTGGTGAAGGTGTCGCTGCCGGCGAGCTTCAGGTAGGCGGCGTTGGCGTAGATCGGCCGGCCGCCCTCCTCCATGGCGATCATGCCGTCGGGCGCGGCATCGACCACCGCCTTGGTGACGTCGTTGCGGGTGCCCTGGCCGGTGAGCTGGATCGCCCCGATGGCGAAGGCGAACAGGCAGAACACCCCCGCCATGGCGAGCAGCGCCAGGAGGCCGAGGATGATCGGCTGCGCCTGCTCGTTGGCGACGAAGCTCAGGCCCACCGCCGCCCCGACGAGGAGGCCGGCCAGCAGCAGGAGCAGGCTGACCCGGCCGGGCCGCTCGGAGCGGTCGAGAGCGGCCTCCGCCGCGGATGAACTCAACTCCGGCATGTCGCCTCGACACTCCCCAGGGACCGGCCGGTCCCGACCATGCGGCCCGTGAAAGGCCCGTCTCGTCCGTTCCCTAGCAGGCGCGGCGTTTCCGTGGAATGAATTCCCGGTTCGTTCCCGACACCGTCTAGTGCCGCCGCCGCAGGCGCATCACGTAGCCGATCACCTCGGCCACGGCGCGGTAATGCTCGGGCGGCACCGCCTCGTCGATGTCGACGGTGGCGTGGAGGGCGCGCGCCAGCGGCGGGTTCTCGACCACCGGCACGCCGGCCTCGCGCGCCACCTCGCGGATGCGGAAGGCGAGCGCGTCGACGCCCTTGGCGACGCAGACGGGCGCCGCCATCCCGGCCTCGTAGCGGAGCGCCACCGCGTAGTGGGTCGGGTTGGTGACGATCACGCTGGCCCCCGGCACCGCCGCCATCATGCGCTTCTTCACCCGCTGCATGCGGATCTGGCGCAGGCGCCCCTTCACCTCCGGGTTGCCGTCCTGCTCCTTCATCTCCTCCTTCATCTCCTGCTTCGACATGCGAAGCTTGGCCCGCCAGCGGAAGCGCTGGTAGAGGGCGTCGCCCAGGGTGACGACGACATACGATGCCAGCACCGCGCCCATCAGCCGCAGGCAGAGCGCGAGGGTGCCCTGGAGCACGCCCTGCGGCTCCATCCGGGCGAAGGCCTCGAGCCGGTCGCGGTCGCCCCACAGGACCATGCCGGCGGCGATGCCGACGAGCAGGATCTTGACCACGCCCTTGCCGAACTGGAACCACGCCTCCGGGCCGAGCAGCCGCTTGAGGCCGGCCATCGGCGAGATGCGCGAGAATTTCGGCGCGAGCGTCTCGGCGGTCCAGACCAGGGGATGCTGGAACAGGCCGCCGACGAGGCCCGCCGCCGCCACCGCCCCCATCGGCACCGCCAGCGCGAGGAGCCCGGCGAGGATCGCCCTCCGGCCGAAGGCGAGGTAGCCGGCGGGGTCCGAGGGCACCTCGTGCAGGTGGGCCAAGAGGCCGCGCAGGTCGGCGAGCAGGCCGCGGGCCAGGGGGGCGGCGGCGATCATCAGCACCAGGGTGAAGGCGCCGAGCATCAGGAAGGTGTTGACCTCCTGGCTCGTCGCGACGTCGCCCCGCTTGATCGCGTCGTCGAGGCGTCGCTGGGTCGGGTCTTCGGTGCGGTCTTCCTGGTCGGCCTGCTCCGACATCCGCTCACGCCCTCCCGAGATCGGCCAGGAAACGGCCGAGATCGTCGACGAACACCCCCATGATCACCCCGATCGTCGCCAGGAAGACCAGCATGCCGATCAGGATCGCCGCCGGGGTGGCGACGAAGAACACCTGCATCTGCGGCATCAGGCGCGAGAGCACGCCGAGGCCGAGGTTGAACAGGATGCCGAAGGCGATGAACGGCGCCGAGATCTGCACCGCCAGGGTGAAGCCGCGGGTCACCGCCTGCACCGCGAAGGCGGCGGCGTCGCCGGTGGCCGGCATGCCGACCGGCGGCATCAGGACGTAGGAATCGCGGATGCCGGCGAGCGCCAGGTGGTGCAGGTCGGAGGTGAGCACCAGGGTGAGGCCGAGGAGGCTCAGGAAGCTGCCGAGCGTCGCCTGCTGGTTGCCGAGGGACGGGTCGACCGTCATCGCGAAGGAGAGGCCGAGCTGCTGGGCGATGATCGTCCCGGCGCTCTGGAGCGCGGCGATGACCGCCCGCACGCTCAGGCCCAGAACCAGGCCGACCGCGATCTCGCCGAACAGCACGCCGACGAGCGCCGTCGCCGCGCCGCCGGGCTCCGGCCCCGTGCCCCCGGGGAGCAGCGGGCGGGCGACCGGAAACAGCACGAGGGAGAGCAGCAGCGCGAAGGCGAGGCGCAGGCGCGGGCTGACCATCGCCTCGCCGACGCCCGGCATCAGCATCACCAGCGTGCCGACCCGCGCGAAGGTCAGGAGGAAGGCCGAGGCGAGGCCGGGCAGGAGGAGGTTCACGTCCGGGGAAATCCGCGGCGTTGGAGATTCGAGGCTTATCCGATTTGCTCGACGGAATAGCCAGCCGCTGCGTCATTCCGGGGCCGCGACAGCGGAGCCCGGAATCCAGACGCTCAGGTGGTTCCGGAACAGGCCGGCAGCGTCCCGCCTCATCCTGAACGAACCGCGGTTCTGGATTCCGGGCTCCGCTACGCGGCCCCGGAATGACGCGGTGGAGGTCCCTCCCGTCGAGGCGAAGGCCAAACGCCCGTCGTCACCCGCCGAACCGCCCCGCATGTCATCCCCCCGCGGCGATCCGGGCGGCGATGCGGGTCATGTAGCCGGCGAGCGCATCGCCCATGAAGGGCAGCATCAGCAGCATCGCGGCGAAGACCGCGACGATCTTGGGCACGTAGATCAGGGTCTGTTCCTGGATCTGGGTGAGCGCCTGGAACAGCGACACGACGAGGCCCACGACGAGGGCGACGACCATCAGGGGGCCAGCGACCTTGAGGAAGGTGAGGATGCCGTCGCGGGCGACGTCGAGGATGGCGAGACCGGTCATCGGGCGCCGACGCTTCCCTAGATCTGCATCCGCATGATGTCCTCGTAGGCCGAGATCACCCGGTCGCGCACCGCCACCAGGGTCTGGAGCGCGGTCTCGCTCTCGGCCACCGCGGTCACCACGTCGACGACGTTGGCCTTGCCGGCGGCGACCGCCATGGCCTGGCCGTCGGCGCGCTTGCCGGCTTCCGACACCCCGTCGAGGGCCGACGACAGGAGCTGGGTGAAGCCGCCCTCCCCCGCGCCGGCCCCGGTGAGGCCGGAGGTGGGCGCGCGGCCCATGTTCTGGATGGCGGCGTAGGCGCCGGCCGCGAAAGCGTTGGTGGTCATGGTCAGGCCTTGAGGATGTCGATGGTGCGGGACACCATGCGGTTGGTGAGCGTGACCATGTTGAGGTTCGCTTCGTAGGAGCGCTGGGCCTCGCGCATGTCGACGGTCTCGACGAGGACGTTGACGTTGGGCATCCGCACCGTGCCGTTGGCGTCGGCGGCGGGGTTGCCGGGATCCTGCTTGGAGCGGAACGGGCTCTGGTCCTTGCGCACGCGGCCCAGATCCACCACCGACGCGTCGAGCTCGCGGTCGATGTGATTGGTGAAGGTCGGGATCTTGCGCCGGTAGGGCTCGGCGGCGGCGCTGGTCGGCGCCGAATCCGCGTTGGCGATGTTCTCCGAGATCACCCGCATCCGGCCCGACTGGACCTTGAGCCCGGAGGCCGCGATGCCGATCGCCTTGTTGAAATCCATGGAACCCACCTCGGGACGGTGTGACGAAGAATCAGGGGGACGACCGTCGCGGAGATACGCAGGCGCGGCGGGGCGGGTTCAGGGGGAACGACTTTGCCGACGGGGAGACTTTGCCGACGGACCTTACTTGCCGACCGCGATGCGCAGGGTCTGCAGGCTCTTGCGGTAGAGGAGGCTGGCGAGCTGGTAGTCGCCCTGGTTGTCGGCGGCCTTCAGCATCTCGTCCTCGAGGCTCACGGCGTTGCCGCTCGGCATCATCTCGAAGCGCGTGCCCGCCCGCTCCTCCGGCGGCGAGGCCTGGCCGGTCCCGGCGAGGTGGACGAGGCTGGTGCGCTCCAGGCCGACCCCCGGCAGGCCGGCGGCGGCCAGCGCGCCGTCCGGGCGGAAGCGCGGCGCCTTGAGGTCGTGGGCCTTGAAGCCCGGCGTGTCGGCATTGGCGACGTTCTCGGCCAGGACCTTCTGGCGGGTCTGCTGCCACTGCATCCGGTTGCGCAACATCGCGACGAGGGGGAGATCGGTGACCGACACGGGCGGGCCTTCCGGTTTTGACCGGCACAATCTGCCTAGCGCATGGTTAAAACCTGGTTAAGACGGCACCTGTCGCCGCGTCCCCCGCGGCTTATCCGCAACGCCCCCCAAAGCTGTTAACGATATGTAAACGTCCCCTGCGCAGGCCCGGCACAGCCGTGCTAGAAGGCTCCTCAATCGTCGGCGTGCCCCGCGTGCGCCTCATCAGTGAGACCACGCTTTGCTCTCCTCGATCCTCGGGACGGACGGTTCGCCCTTGCTCTCCTACCTGATCGTCTTCCTGATCATGGTCGTGCTCCTCAGCCTGTTCGCCCTCGGGGCGAAACGGTTCGCACGGGGCCGGCTTACCCTGGGGGGCAACGGCGGCACCGGCCGCAGCCGGCAGCCGCGGCTCGGCATCGTCGACATCTACGAGCTGGACCGGCAGCGCCAGCTGATCCTGTTGCGGCGCGACAACACCGAGCACCTTCTGCTGGTCGGCGGTCCGAACGACGTGGTGGTCGAGCGCAACATCGTGCGGACCGGCACCGCCCGGGTCTCGGCGGAGATCGCCGACCGGTCGGAGCCCGAGAGCGAGGCGCCGCTCCCCCTGCCGGCGGGCACCGAGCCGGCGCCCTTGCCGCCGCCCTTCCCCGAGCCGGAGCTGCCGCGCCCGCCCGCGCCGGAGCCCGAGCGGGTCGCGGCCGCCTTCGCGCCGGTCCCGCGCCAGGAGGTCCCGCGCCAGGAACCCACGCGCCACGAGGCCCCGGACCTGGCCGCCGAGCCGGCGCGATCGTCCTCGCGCTTCAACGCCTCGCGCCGGGTCGAGCCGCCGAGCCTGCGTGCCGCCCGCCAGACGCCGCCGCCCCTGGAGGTGCCGCCGGCCGCCGAGGCCGCCCTCTTCGCCGCGCCGGCCTTCACCGCGCCCGTGCCGCCGGTGGTGCCGGTTCCCCCGCCGATGCCGGAGCCGGTCGTCCATCCCGAGCCGGTGCCCGCGCCGGCCGGGACCCGCGGGGCCGAGCCGCGCACCGTCGATGCGGCGATCCTCAACGACATGGCCCGCCAGCTCGAGGAGGCCTTGCGGCGGCCCTCCTCGGCGGTGGCGCCGGCCCGCCCGACCGCTCCGGCGATGCCGGCCCCGGTGATGCCCGAGCCGCCGCCGGAGCCCGAGCCGGCCCCGCCCGAGCCGGCGCCTCCTCCGCCGCCGCCGGAACCCGAGCCGGCCCCGCCGCCGGAGCCGGAACCGATCCCCGAGCCGCCGCCCCCGCCGCCGGAGCCCGAGCCGGTCCCGCCGCCTCCGCCAGAACCCGTCCCCGAGCCGCCTCCGGCTCCTCCCGCCCCGCCGCCGGAGGAACCGGCCCCGGCCCCGAAGCCGTCCTCGGTCCAGAATCCGTTCTCGGTCGAGGAGATCGAGGCCGAGTTCGCCCGGCTCCTCGGCCGGCCGCTCGACAAGCGCTGACGTTAAGGCATCCCCGGCTGTTGCAGCGGAACCGCGCCCGCCCACCCTCGACGGGGTGCGGCGGGCGCGGCGCTTGCGGGCCGCCCCCGCGACGGCCAGGGTGCGCCGCCATGGTGCCCCCGACTCCCCGCTCCCTCCCCCCGATCCTTCGCCTGCCGGTTCGGCGCCTGCCGCTTCTCTGCCGCGCGGTGGTGGCCCTGCTGTTCCTGTCGGGCGGAACGGCCCTGGCGCAGAGCCTGACGGTCGATCTCGGCCCCAGCGGCGGCGTCACCGAACGGGCCCTGCAGCTCGTCGCCCTCATCACCATCCTGGCGCTCGCGCCCTCGGTCCTGGTGATGGCGACCTCGTTCACCCGCATCGTGGTGGTCCTGTCGATCCTGCGCTCGGCGCTCGGCACCCAGACGGCGCCGCCGAACGCCGTGATCGTCAGCCTGTCGCTGTTCCTCACCGCCTTCGTGATGGCGCCGACGGCGCGGGAGGCCTACCGCACCGGCATCGAGCCGCTGCTCGCCGGGCAGATCCAGCAGAACCAGGCCTTCGAGCGGGCGAGCCAGCCGTTCAAGGCGTTCATGCTGCGCAGCGTGCGCGAGAAGGACCTGAAGCTCTTCCTCGACCTCGCCCGGGCCCCGACGCCGGCCGGCCCCGAGGCGGTCGGCCTCGAGATCCTGACCCCCGCCTTCATGATCTCGGAACTGCGCCGCGCCTTCGAGATCGGCTTCCTGCTGTTCATCCCGTTCCTGATCATCGACCTCGTGGTCGCGTCGATCCTGATGTCGGTCGGCATGATGATGCTGCCGCCCGCCACCGTGGCGCTGCCGTTCAAGCTGATCTTCTTCGTGCTGGTCGACGGCTGGACCCTGGTGGCCGGCTCCCTGGTGCAGAGCTACGGGAACTGATCCGCGACCGTGCCGCCTCCCCGGGGCCGGGCCCCGCGCGGCACGCGGCGCAGGGACGTCCCGGCGCGGTGGGACGGCACGAGGGCGGCGGCCCGTGCGCTCACCGGAGCGCGATCTCCGCCAGGGCGCCGTCCAGCCCCGGCCTGACGGCCCCGATCACGTGCGGAGCCGGAACGGCATCCGGCGATATCGGAGGCACGGCATCGGCAGGGGAGGCCCCGCGCGTCAGGGTGTCGGCCGGCGAGGTTTCGGCGGCATTGTACGGCCGGTTGTAGCAGCGGCAGATCGCGCGCCAGAAATCCTCGCGCTCCTCGGGGGTGAAGCGGCGCAGGCAATCATCGAGGGCCTCCCGCCCGGCACGGGCGAGATGGGCGCGCGTCTCGTCGTCGAGGCGGTCGGGCGAACCCGGCGCCGCGAGGTCGATCGGGCGCAAGTCCTGATCCGGCAGGCTCGGGGACGGCACGTGATCGTTGGCTGATGCGGTCGGATCGGGCACGGCTCGGCTCCCTTACGGGTTTCCACGCCAGGCCTAACGCCCCGGTGCCCCGCTTCGATCCAGGCCGAGGGTCGGTGGTTCGAGACGACCCCGTCAGGGCTCCGGGAAGAACGGCGGCGGGACGTTGTAGATCGGCAGGTTGGCGTTGCGCGGCAGCCAGGCGTGGTAGGCCGCGCCGTCGGTCTCGCCGTAGGAGACCGGCCGCACCGGCGAGCCGTAGAACTGTACGGGTCCGGCCCGGTGATGCCGGCGGACGGATCGGGGGCCGGCGCCTGTCCCGGGCGACCCCATCCGGACCCGGTGGGCGCCTGATGCATCGTATGGGGATCGCCGCCCGCCATCGCGGGCGCGGCCAGCGCCAGGCCCGCGGCCAGCGACAAGCCCGCGGCGAGCGCCAAGCTCGCGGCGAGAACCGAGGTCGTCAGGCCGGCGGTCAGGGCGGGGCGCAGCATGCGGGTTGGTCTCCGAGGCGCCGTCAGCTTAAGTCCGCGAATCCCACCAGGGGCTTAACCGCGGCTCGCGATCGCCACCCCGGCCACCGCCACCACCATGCCGAGGAGCTGGACCGGCGCGAGGGTCTCGCCGAACAGCCCGAAGGCCATCGCGGCCGAGACCGGCGGCACGAGGTAAAACAGGGCCGCCACCCCCGCCACCGCGCCGCGGCGGATCAGCCCGAGCAGGATCAGGATGCCGCCGACCGACAGGCCCAGCACCGCCCAGGCGAGGCCGAGGAGCAGCGGCACCGAGACATCGAACTCTCCCCGCTCGGTCAGGAGCGCCAGCGGCAGGGTGAGCAGCAGGGCGCCGACGAACTGCGCGGCGGCGTTGGTGCGCAGGTCGACGGCGGCGGCCGTGCGCTTCTGCCACAGGGTGCCGAGGGTGATGGCGATGGTGCCGCAGAAGCACACGGCGAGCGCCGCCGGCGGGATGCCGCCGGCCGCCCCCAGCTTCGGCGCCAGCACCAGCCCGGCGCCGATCAGGCCGACCCCGATGCCGAGCCAGCGCAAGCCCGAGACCCGCTCGCCCAGCAGCGGCCCGGCCACCGCGGCGGTCAGCAGCGGCTGGAGGCTCGCCACCAGGGCGGCGATGCCCGCGGGCAGCCCGCGATGCACCGCCCAGAACACCGCATCGAGGTAGAGGCCGTGGATCAGGATCCCGGCCACCATCGCGTCGCGCCAGCCGCGCCAGCCCCGGGGCCAGGTGGCGCCGACCGCCAGCGCGATCCCCGTGAGCACGATGGCGGTGAGGCCGAAACGGACGGTCAGGAAGGTCAGCGGATCGGCATGCGGCGCGATGAGCCGCGCCACGACGAAGCCCGTGGCCCAGATGAGCACGAACAGGCCGGGCGCCAGACGCGTGGGCCAGGACACATCGGACAGGGGCAGGAGGCGGGTCATGATGCCTGCGGAACGAGAATCCTGCGCAACGAGCACGAGCGCGGCCGTTCCGCAACCGCCTCCGCGAGAATACCCCCTGCCCGTCCCCTTGCCGTGCCCGGAAGGACGCGCACGCCCGATTTCTGCCCGCCCGCCTTCCCAGGACCGGCGCCCGCGCTCTACCTGAGACGACGATTTCTCCGGAACGACCACCCCGAGAGCCCGCGCGCCGTGATCCGTCCCCGCACCGCCCTGGAGATCGCCGCCATCGCGGCCCAGCGCTTCGTCGCCCATGACGGCTGGGCGATCGCCAGCCACATCGCGCTCTCGCTCCTGACCTCGCTGTTCCCGTTCCTGATCCTGCTCACGGCGCTCGCCGGCGTGTTCGGCACCAAGTCGCTCGCCGACGAGGCCGGCAACCTCCTGTTCGAGATCTGGCCGAGCGAGGTGGCGGGCCCGATCGCCAACGAGGTCCACCGGGTGCTGACCGAGCAGCGCGGCGGCCTCCTCACCCTCGGCGCGGTGCTGGCGCTCTACTTCTCGTCGAGCGGGGTCGAGAGCCTGCGGGTCGGGCTCAACCGGGCCTACGGGTTGCGCGAGATGCGGCCGTGGTGGCTCACGCGGCTGGAATCGATCGGCTACGTGATCTGCGCCGCCTTCGCGATGCTGGCCTTCACCTTCCTGGTGGTGCTGGGGCCGCTGGTCTGGCGCGGGCTCCTGCTGGTGGCGCCGGGGCTGGAGCCGCTCGGCCTCACCGTCGCGGTCGGCCGGATCGGCGTGACGGTGCTGCTCGTCGCGAGCGTGCTGGTGATCGCCCACAAGTTCATCGCCGCCGGGCGCCGGCCCGTCACCCTGGTGCTGCCCGGCATCGCCGTGACCCTGTGCCTGTGGGTGCTCGCCGGCCTCGGCTTCGGCATGTATCTCGACCGGTTCTCGAGCGCCTACGTCTCGACCTACGGGGGTCTGGCCACCGCGATGGTGTTCCTGGTCTTCGTCTACTGGCTCGCCGCGATGTTCCTGTTCGGCGGCGAGATCAACGGCACGGTGATCGCCGCCCGCCGCCGGCGCCTCCAGGCCCGGGCCCAGAGCCGGCGGGACACGATCAAGATGCTGTAGAGCCGGGCGCCTCGCGAGAGCGCCCGGTCCAGTCGTCAGCTCCAGGCGTGGAAGGGCGGGTTGACCCCGTTGAGCGCGTGGTTGCCGACGATCGCCACCTTCCAGCGCACCGGGTCGTGCAGGGTATGGGTGCGGGCGTTGCGCCAGTGCCGGTCGAGGTTGTGCTCGGCCAAGGTCGAGCGGGTGCCGGACAATTCGAACAGGGTGTTGGAGGCGGCGAGCGCGACCTCGGTGGTGAGCACCTTCGATTCGGCCACCGCGAGCTGGGCCGCCGCCACGGTCTCGGGCGTCGGGTCGGCGACCGCCGCGTCGATGGCGAGGCCTGCCCGGTCGAGCAGGGCTTCCGCCGCGTGCTGGCGGATCGTCAGGTCCCCGACCGCGCGGATCGTGTAGGGATCGTCGGAGGCCCGCTCCTGGCCGCTGTCGATCCAGGGCCGCGCCTTCTCGCGCACGAAGGCGATGGTGTCGTCGAGGGCGGCGCGACCGATTCCGGCATCGATCGCCGCCTGGATGATCTGGAAGATCGCCCCGTCGACCCGCGGCGCGGTGTAGCCGCGCCAGGCCGGCACCAGGCGGCTCTTCTCGACCCGCACGTCGTCGATGATCACGGTGCCGCTGGCGGTGCCGCGCTGGCCGAAGCTCGACCAGTCGTCGATCACCGTCAGCCCCGGCGCGTCGCGGTCGGCGATGGCGTACCAGGGCCGGCCCTCGTCATCGACCGCGACGATCGGCACGAGATGGGCCAGCAGCGCCCCCGTCGCGTAGAATTTTCGGCCCCGCACGACGACGTGGTCGCCGTGATCGGTGAAGCGGGTCTCGAACTCGGCGGCGCGCTTCGTGCCCTTCTCCGAGAAGGCGTTGCCGAAGCGGGTGCCGGCGAGCACCGCGGCGAAGAGGTCCGCCTGCTGCTCCGGATCGGACACGGTGCGGATCGCCGCGACGATGCCGAGATGGTTCTGGGCGATCTGCGCGATCGACGGATCGGCCGCCGCCACGATGGCGACGACCTGGGCGAGCGTCCGGTACGACACCTCCGGCCCGCCGTGTGAGCGCGGCACGTTGATCGACCACAGCCCGCTCTGCGAGAAGGCATCGAGCTCCGCCAGCGGGCGGGCGCCGGTCCGATCGCGCTCCGAGGCGCCGTCCCGGAACCGGGCGGCGAGGGCGTGGGCCACCCGGATCGCCTCCGCGTCGTCGCGGATCACGTGGGCCGGCTCGGCCGGGCGGGCGGGTCCGGGCGCGCCCTGCGATGCGAGGTCGGCGATGTGGCTCGGATTGACGGCGATGTTCATGGGCATGGCTCCGCAATCTGTGGACGGGATTGACGGTGGGCGGGTGCATTCCCCGCCCCGGCGCGCAGGGGACAGGATCCGGCTCTCGCGCGAGCGGGATCGCCGGCTCGCCGGGGTGATGAAGACAACGTCGATGATTGCCGATCAGTGGCTTCGACTTGATCGCGCCATGGAATACTTGCCGACGGATGCCGCTTCGTCAAACGAAGCATTCCGTTCAATTTCTCTGGTTTTTAAAAATTCATTCTCGCCGATCGGCGATCGGGCAAAAGCATTTTTCGGCCGGGGACCGTCGGCTGCGCCCGGCGGCCTCGGGTCGAAGCCCGATCGGCCTGCCCGAGACCACATCGATGCGCCGGCATCGTGAGGCGGCCGGCCGAACCTCTGGCCGCCGGTCCGGGAGGTCTACCCGCCACCCCGTCGGCCGCGGGGGCCGGCGGGGGCCGGCGTGTTGTCGTGGTTCTCGTCGAGGAGCTTGCGCCAGCGGGTCAGGCGCTCGGGCGTGATCGTGCCGTCGGCGATGGCGGCCTGTACGGCACAGCCGGGTTCGTGCGCGTGGGTGCAGTCGCGGAACCGGCACGAGGGGGCGAGTTCGGTGATCTCGGAAAACAGCCTGGCGATCCCGTCCTCGGCGCCGCCGACATGCAGCGTCCGCATCCCCGGCGTGTCGATCACCCAGCCGCCCCCCGCGATGGCGTGCAAAGACCGCGCGGTCGTGGTGTGGCGTCCCTTGGCATCGTGTTCGCGGATCGCCCCGGTTTCCTGGGGACGCGCCTGCCCGGGACCCGCGAGCGTGTTCACCAGGGTCGACTTGCCGACCCCGGACGAGCCGACCAGCGCCACCGTCCGCCCCACGCCGCACCACGGGGCCAGGATGCGGGCCGCCTCCGGGAGCCGGGGATTGACGGTCACGACGTCGAGCCCGCGCTGCAACTCCGCCGCCTGACGGCGGTAGATGTCGCCATCGGCCGCCATGTCGGCCTTGGTGAGCAGGATCACCGGATTCGTGCCGCCCTGGTTGGCCAGAGCCAGGTAGCGCTCGAGCCGGGCCTGGTTGAAATCGGCGTTGCAGGACGTGACGACGAACAGCGTATCGACGTTGGCGGCGGCGGGCTGAAGGGTTCGGCTGCCCTCGACGCGCCGCTCCAGGACCGTCCTTCGGTCCAGGCGGCGGTGGAGCATCCGGGTCCGAGGATCGACCAGGACCCAATCGCCGACGGCGAAGTCACCGGTATTCGTATGGACGGGAAGCGCCAGCGCGACCGGTCCCGCCTCCGACAGGGCGCTCAGGCGGGAGCGGTGGACCAGGGCGATCCGCATGGGAGCGAGATCCGCCTCGTGCGGCTCGCGCTGCTCCTCGAAGAACGGGAGCCAGCCGAGGCTCGCGGGCGGCGTGAGGGGGAGGGGGTGGGAAGGATCGGTCACCGGCCTGCCATGGCATGGCCCCGGTCTCGTGACCAGCACTTCGCACGCTCGGCTCGAGAGGCGGGACGGGGCGGGCTCTCGCCCACCCCGAGGCTCCTGCCGTCACGCCGCCAGGGCGTAGTCGTCCGGCTCCGGCGCGGCCGCCATGAACTGCGCCCGGGCGAGGTCGGCGAAGCGGCCGCCCTCGGCCACCAGTTCCTCGAAGGTGCCGCTCTCGACGATCCGGCCCTCGTGGAAGACCAGGATGCGGTCGGCGTCGCGGATCGTCGACAGGCGGTGGGCGATCACGAAGGTGGTGCGTCCCTCCATCACCGCTTCCAGCGCGCCCTGGAGCTTGCGCTCGGTGGCGGCGTCGAGCGCGCTCGTCGCCTCGTCGAGGATCAGGACCGGCGGGTTCTTCAGGAGCGCCCGGGCGATCGAGAGGCGCTGGCGCTCGCCGCCCGACAGCGAGCGGCCGCGCTCGCCGATCACCGTGTCGAGCCCGTCGGGCTGGCGCGCCATGAATTCCGAGGCCTGGGCCCGCTCCAGCGCGTCGAGCATCTCGGCGTCGGTGGCGTCGGGCCGGCCGACCTGGAGGTTCTCGCGGATCGAGCGGGCAAACAGCATCGGCTCCTGGAACACCACGCCGATGTTGTGGCGCAGGGACGAGAGGCCGATGTCGCGAAGGTCCTCGCCGTCGATGCGGATCGTGCCGGCATCCGGGTCGAAGGCGCGATGCAGGAGCCCGAGCGTCGTCGACTTGCCCGAGCCGGTGGTGCCGACGAGGGCCACGGTCTCGCCGGCGCGCGCGGTGAACGACACCCCGTCCAGCGCCGGGCGGCGGCCGTCATAGGAGAAGCGCACGTCCTCGAACGACACGTCGCCGTCGAGCCGCGCCACCGACCTGGCGCCGGGCCGGTCGTGGACGGCCGGCACGGTGTCGAGGATGTCGAAGAATTCCTGCATCTTCGGCGCCTGCAGGAAGAGGCTGTTGACGAAGGCGACGACCTGCTCCAGCCGGGCGACCAGCATGGTGGCGAGGCTCATGAACGAGACCACGTCGCCGACGGTGGCCAGGCCGTGGCCGTGCAGGACGATGCCGGTGACGAAGATCGCCGTCATGGTCAGCGTCGCCGAGGCGCGGGTGGCGACCGAGGCCAGCGCCCACCAGGACAGGACCGGGATCTGCGCGGCGAGCAGGTTGCGGATGATGCCGTGCATCGCCTCCTTCTCGGCCTTGGCGCGGGTGAAGGACTGGATCACCGCGACGTTGCCGAGCGCGTCCGAGGCATGGGCCGCGAGGCCCGAATGAAAGGCCTCGACCTCGCCTTGCAGCGTCTCGGTGCGGCGCAGGACGAAGGTGGTGAGCGCGGTGAACACCACCATCAGGGCGACGAGGATCGAGCCGAGCTGCCAGTTGAGGAACAGCGTCATCGGCAGGAGCACGACGAGGGAGACGAGCGCCGCGCAATGATCGCGGAAGAAGCCGAGCCAGGTCGCCGCCATGCCGCTCGTGCCCTCCAGCATCGCCTTCAGCACCCGGCCGGAATGGTTGGCGGAGTGGAAGGCGAGCGGCAGGTCGAGGACGTGCTCGAAGTAGTTCGCCATGGCCGACAGCCGGCTGCGATGGGTGAGCCGGTCGGCGTGCAGCGCGATCAGCACGCCGGCGCCGATCGAGAACAGGCCGAAGCCGACCCAGGCGCCGACGAGGAGGAGCAGGCTCGACGTGCCGCCGCCGGCCGGCAGATGGGTGAGGCGGTCGATGATGCGGCCGAACAGCACCGGCTCGGCGAAGGCCGCCACCGCCAGCGCGACGTTGGCGGCGGTCAGCAGCGCGCCGAGGCGCAGATCGGACCCGAGCTGGCCCATGACCCGAACGTAGAGCCTGATCAACCGCATGGACGGTGAACCCTGATGAAATGACCCTGTCCGCGGCTCTGGCCCTCGCCCGCCGCCTGCCCCGCGCGCGGCCTGTTGAGGCGGCCGTTCGATCGCATGGGTCCTTTCTTAACGGGTTCTCGCTGAACGGCGCATGACGGCAAAGGCGCGCGGGGGCGGGCGCCTTTACGCTTCGTTGAGCCTGTCGAGCGTAATTTGACGGCCAGGACACACGCGGCGTCCGGCCCATGCCCTGCGACCGGGGACGTGTGGCGGCGCATGAAGAGGCCGACCCCAGATGGATATCGCAACCGGCGCCGGCCTCGTCGGCGGCATCGCGGTCGTGTTCGTGCTCATCATGATCGATGGCGGCAACTTCGCCGCCTATTTCGACAAGCACGCGGTGATCGTGATCTTCGGCGGCGCCACCGCCGCGACCATGCTGCGCTTCCCGTTCTCGGTCATCGTCCACGGCGTGCCGATGGGCCTGCGCTACGCCTTCAACATGCGGGCGATCCGGCCGCGCGAACTGATCGACGAGATCACCAAGATCGCCGACGTGGTGAAGCGCTCGGGCCCGATGGCGATCGAGAACCTGGAGATCTCGGACCCGTTCCTGGCGCAGGGCATGCGCTACATCGCCGACGGCTACGACCGCGAGTTCATCCGCGACACGATGGAACGCGACCGCGACAACTTCCTGATGCATCTCGACGAGGGTTCGAAGGTCTACCGCGCCTTCGGCGACTGCGCCCCGGCCTGGGGCATGATCGGGACGATCCTCGGCATGGTGACGATGTTCGCCAACATGTCCGACCCCTCGAAGCTCGGCCCCGCCATGGCGACCGCCCTGCTCGCCACCCTGTACGGCGCGCTGATTGCCAACATGATCACCCTGCCGATCGCCGACAAGCTGCACGTCAAGCTCGAGGAGGAGGACGTGTCGCGCACCCTCATCATCGACGGGGTGCTGCTGATCCGCGACGCCAAGAGCGCCTCGCTGGTGCGCGAGATGCTGGTCGCCTACCTGCCGCACAACCATCGTGAAGACATGGCCGCCGAAGCGGCCTGATGCACCGCGCCGAGATGGCCGCCTGAGGCGGCCCGACGCGACGCGCGCGCCCTTCGAGGAGACCTGAGCGGTGGCTAGAAAGAAGCGCGGGGCCCATGGCGGCCACGGCTGGTTCGTGACCTTCGCGGACCTGATGGCGCTCTTGATGAGCTTCTTCGTCATGATCGCCGCCTATTCGACGCAGGACCAGAAGAAGCTCCAGGCGGTGGCGGGCTCGATGCGCGACGCCTTCGGCAACAACCGCGAGTCGCGCTTCAACGGCATCATCGAGAAGGCCGGCATACCGGGCGCGACCCGGCCGCGGGACACCCGCGACATCGCCCCCGAGCGGGCGACCGACCGGCCCGAGCCGCCCAGCCCGGACGAGGTGCTGCCCGACGGGACCCAGCGCAACTCCTACAAGGACGGGTTCGGCCTCGCCATGACCTCCCTGCGGCAGGCGCTGCAGGACCTGCCGGAGATCGCCGAACTGTCGAAGAGCATCGTGATCGAGGTGACGGCGCGGGGCCTCGACATCTCGCTCGTCGACCAGGACAACCGCTCGATGTTTCCGGAGGGCTCGACCCGGCCGAACGACCGTACGCGCCAGGTGCTGGAGCGGATCGTCCCGACCTTGCGCCGTCTGCCCAACCGCATCGCGGTGACCGGCTACACCGCCGCCGACCGCCCGGGCCGCCGCCCCGCCGCCCCGCCCTGGGAGCTGTCGGCCGGCCGCGCCGTCAGCGTGCGCGAGATCCTGGCCGGCAACGGCCTGCCCGGCGACCGCTTCGCCTCCGTGTCGGGCAAGGCCGACACCGAGCCGCTGTTTCCCGACAACCCGTACCTGCCGGCCAACCGCCGGGTGACGGTGACGCTGCTGAACGAGGCGCCGCCGACGCCGCGGGGGATCGGGTTTCCGTAGGACCCGACCTCGTGGCATGAGGGGGGAGCGCCGCTACTTCGCCACCAGCAAAGCCCAATACACCTTGTACTTCGACCCCGGCGCATAGGCCGTCGCGATCCCCATCCGGGTCGCGGAGGGGTCGAGCATCACCGCGTTGTGCGCCGGGCTCTCGCGCCAGCCCGAGAACGCCTCGGCCAGGGTGTGGTAGCCGGCCGAGAGGTTGGCGGCCGGCTCCGGGTAGCCCATCCGGGCCGCCACGGTCTTGACGATGTCGGCCTGGCTCGGGCGGCCGGCGGCGGCCATGGCGGCGGTCTCGGTCTCGGCGAGGCGCTGGAGGCCGGGATCGAGGGCGAGCGGCGGCAGGCCCTTGTTGCTGCGGTAGGCGGCGATCATCGCCTGGGCCGCCCCGGCATCGATCTGCGCGCCGGTCGCGGCCATCGGCCAGTACAGGCTCGGTCCCGCCGCCCCGGTCGAGACCCGCGTCGCCTCGCTCGCCGCGCAGGCGGCGAGGGCGAGCGGCAGGGCCAGCACGGCGATACGCTTCAGCGCGGCGGGAAGGATGGTCACGGCACGGTCTCGGGGGTTCTGCGACGCTCGGCCTCGGGCTCGGGGCGGGCCTCGCTCCGGGTCTCGGGGCGCAAGGAGGCAGGATTCGCCATGCGGGCGATCTGCCCCATGGCGTCCTGCATCGCGTCCAGCCCCTGAACCGTGACGATGCTCGATCCGGGTCCGAGATTGGGGATGAGACCGCCCTCGGACAAGGTCTTGAACACCGCGAAGTTGAGGTCGCTCTGCACTTTCGCCTGCGAGCCGACATCGGTGATCATCGCGATCAGCTCGAATTCGAGGAACGGATCGCCGATCTTGCGGAACACCACCCGGGGCGGCGGCTCCTTCAGCACGTCCGGATGGGCCTTGGCGCAACCGGCGATCAGCTCGGCGGCGTGGACCGGGTCCTGGTTGCGCAGGACGCTGACCGTGATGGTGACCCGGCCGGTGCGGTCGCCGCGCACCCGGTTCTTCACCACGCCGGAGATCAGGTTCGAGTTCGGCACGATCACCGCCGAGCGGTCGAAGGTCTGGATCTCGGTCGAGCGCACGCTGATGCGGCGGACATAGCCCTCGTTGTCGCCGATCACCACGAGGTCGCCGACCCGGATCGGCCGCTCCCAGAGCAGCAGCAGGCCGGAGACGAAGTTGTTGACGATCGATTGCAGGCCGAAACCGATACCGACCGACAGGGCGCCGGCGACGATGGTGAGCTTTTCGAGACTCAGGCCCAGATACGAGAAGGCGAGTGCCAGGGTCAGCAGGAAGCCGACATAGCCGCTCACCGTCGAGATCGAGTTGCGCAGGCCCGGATCGAGGTCGGTGGCCGGCAGGTAGGTGTTCTCGAGCCAGCGCTGGATCGCCTTGGTGATGACGAGGCCGAGCGTGAACAGCCCGATGGCGAGCGCGATCGTCGAGAGCGAGATCGTCACCCCGCCGACGGTGAAGCCGAAGAAGGCGGCCTGGGCCCAGGCGAAGATGTCGGTCGAATCGACGCCCCAGGAGGCGAGCAGCAGCACGCCGGCGGCGGTGAGCAGCAGCACCCGGACGAAGCCCGAGATCAGCACCGCGATCTGGTTGAGCGAGCGCTTGCGCAGGCCGGTATTGGCCTGGAGCGCCGTGGCGATGCGGGAATCGTCCTGGAGGGCGGAGCTCACCACCGCGTCGACGCTCGCGATCGCCAGGTAGAGGATCGCCGCGGCGATCGCGGTCCACATCAGCTGGTCGATCAGGAACGACGACAGGGCGATGTAGCCGACCAGCGCCGAGACGCCGATCGCCGCCACCACGATCCAGCCGAGGATGCGCAAGGGGCCGCCGATGCCGGTAGTCGACTCGGCCGCGATATAGGGGCCGAGGCAGGCCTCGTCGGTCTCGGCGCGGGCCGCGAAGCGGCGCAGGCCCTCGGCCAGCACCACGGCGACGACCGCCGCGAAGACGCCCTTGGTGACGATGGTGATCGGCAGGCTGAGCGAGATGCCCTCGTTCAGGCCCTCGATGGTGCGGCCGACGGCGATCACCGAGGCGATGGCGATGATGAGGCGGTTCAGCCGCTCGGCGGTGGCGTCGGTCATCGCGACGAGGCGCCAGGCCGGGCGGTCGGGCGAGAGCAGCGCGTCGGCCATCGCCTCGACCACCGCCACGAAGGCGAGCGAGGCGACGATCCGGTGGGCCGCCGGCAGCAGGCGCAGAGGCAGCAGCTCGGTGACGTCGAGGGTGTAGCCGACGAGGAAGCTGCCGAGCACCGCCGGCACCGCGCCGACGAGGAAGACCCGCCAGGCCGCCATCACCTTTGCGTAACGGGTCGGCTGCGCGTCCTTGGACGAGCGGTGCCCGACCCGCGGGGCGATGTGACGGCGCCCGACATAGAGCGCCACCGAGACGCCGATCGCGAGCGCGAGCAGGAACAGGTTGAGCGCCGTGCCCCGGCGCTGGACCTGGACGACGGCGTCGTCGAGGGAGGATTTCAGCGCCCGGAAGTCGCGGGCGTAGTCGCTCGTGGCCCGCATCCACAGGCTCGGGCTCACCAGGCCGTCGGTGCGCTCGAACAGGGCGCGGGTGAACGCGGCGCGGCGCCGGTTGCTGATCTGGTCGGTGATCTGCTCGCTCTGCACCAGGAGCGAGCGGGCGAGCCTCAGCGTATCGTCGATCTCGGCGACGCCGGCCTCGCGCTGGGCCCGCTCCTGCGCCACGTCGGCGCCCTCGGGCTCCTTGGGCTTGGGCCCGAGCTGGGTCAGCCGCTCCTTGGCCGCGTCGAGCCGGGGCCCGAGCTGGTCGATGACCTGGCGCAGGCGATCGGCCACCGCCGGGATGCCGTCGCGCAGGAGGGCGAGGTCGTCCTTGTTCAGCTCGCGGTGGGTCAGGGCCTGCTCGCGCTGGTCGAGGTCGGCCTTCTCGGCATCGAGCTGGGCGCGGATCTGCTTGATCTGCTCGGAGATCGGGGTCTGCGGCGGGGGCTTGGGGGCTTCCTTAGGCGCTTCCTTGGGGGCTTCAGCGGGCGCCGCGGCGGGCTGGCCGGCTGCCGGCTTGGCCTCCTTCGCGTCCGGCTTGCCGGCGGGTGCCGGTGCCTGCGCGACTACGGCCCGCTCTAGCTTCGCCGCATCGGGCTTCGCCACGTGTCCCTGCGCTGCCGCGAGCCCGGGGCTCAGCAGCACGGCCGCGAGGGCGATCGTCCATCGGCGAAGCTGTCTCATGCGCAATCCTTCTCACCCGCGTGTCGGGCTCGTCTCCCGGCGGCCCGGCCTGGTCGCTCATCCGGTCGGCCATGGCGGGACGCCCGGCGCAGACGGCCGGCGATCCTCGCGATGGGGTCGGTTCGAGCCGTCTACCTAGGTCATCCGTCCGGGCGAGGAAACCGGACGCAGGGAAACGAGGCGGGCGGCGGCATCGCCGACCAATGGGGCGAAAATCCGTGTCGGGCGGCTCCTCCTGCCGCGGGCGGCCTGCGCCGGATGCCTGTGCGCGGCGAATTCGTGTGAGGCGTGACGAGACGCCCCGCCGCGAAACCTTCACAACCCTGTCATGCTGCTATTAGACTAAGCCTCAATGGACACGGCCTTTTCGTCTCGCTGCGGGAGGATGTCGGTGATCGCCCCTCATCAGCAGCCCGGACGGCGCCCGGATCGCATTCCGGCCGCGCCCCCCGGCGTCCGCTCGCCGAGCGGCCGCGGCGGGCATCCGTCGTGTCCTCCGACTCTTCCCCCCACTCTCCCCGACCGGCTCGGAGGATAGGCGATGGTCCCCATCTCCTCTCCTGGCGAGCGACGCGAGGACCGGCACCGTGCCGGCCCCCCTCGCTGCGGTCGGCCCGTCGCCAGGGCAGGATGATGCTGGACCTTCAAACCCTCGTGCTCAACGCGGATTACCGGCCGCTCTCGTACAACCCGCTCTCGCTGTGGTCGTGGAAGGACGCGTTCACCGCCCTGTTCCTCGATCGCGTCACCCTGGTGGCGAGCTACGACGTCGAGGCGCGCTCGCCCAGCCGCTCCTTGCGGGTGCCGAGCGTGGTGGCGCTCAAGAGCTACGTCGCCATGGCGCGCAGCCCCGCCTTCACGCGCTACAACATCTACCTGCGCGACACGTTCTCGTGCCAGTATTGCGGCCTGCGCCTGCCGTCGGGCGGCCTGACCTTCGACCACGTGGTGCCGCGCTCCCGCGGCGGCCTCTCGAGCTGGGAGAACGTGGTCGCCGCCTGCAGCCCGTGCAACCTGCGCAAGGCCAACCGCACCCCCGAGGAGGCCGAGATGCCGCTTCTCAACGAGCCGCGCCGGCCGAGCCGCCACGAACTGCACCGCCGCCAGCCGGAATTCGACCACCGCCAGTACCACCACACCTGGATCGACTACCTGTACTGGGACAGCGAGCTGGAGACCTGAGCGGGTCGTCGGGAGGAGCGGAACCATGCCTGTCGCGGCGCTCGCGCGCGCATCCCGGATGTCGGGCCAGGAGTTCCGCGCCTTCCAGGTGGAACGGCCGGACGACGAGCGCTGGGAACTGATCGAGGGGATTCCCGTCATGATGACGCCGCCCCTCATGGAGCACAACGTCATCGCGACGAACCTCCAGACCCTGCTCAACGCGGCCTTGCAGGACCACGACGACAGCCTCTATGCCGTCCAGCGGCCGGGCATCGAGTTCCCATGGCCCCGCGCCATCCTGGCGGAGATGGAGCGGAACGGCGCCACCAAGCCGGAGCCCGACGTCGCCGTGGTCGATTACGATGACGTGGTTGGTGGCAAGCGCTTCACCGACGCGGCGACCCTGCTGGCAGAAGTGGTGTCCAGTACCGACGAGGATCTGACGCCGGTCAGCGGCGCGCGCTGGATCGACGTGAAGGTCCGGCTCTACCGCGAGCACGGCCCCTGCCAAAACATCCTCGTGGTGGAGCAGGAGCGCGTGCACGTGACGCTGCATGCCCGCGAAGCAGGCGGCTGGACTTGCCGGGTGCTGACCGGTCTCGACGACGACCTCGCGCTTCCCGCGACGGGGCTCACCTGCAAGGTTGGGGACCTCTACCGGGACACGCGCTGGCAGCCGCGCCGGGTCAAGACAGCACCGGACCGGACCGGCTGACCGCGCGACACCCTGGAGCGAAGGGCGCGGTTTGCGCTACACGCTGGACGCTTGTCCCGTCAGCGCCGAAAGCCGCATGCCGCACACGACCGTGACCGACGCCCCCGCGCCTACCGCGCCGACCCGCCGCCGCCGGGACTGGCCCGGGCTGTTCCTGCGCGCCGTGCTCTCGCTGTTCCTGGGCCTGCCCCTCGGCGGCGTGCTCTTCGCCCTGACCGGGCTCGGGATCGCCGTCGCCAACGGCGACCCGATCCTCCAGCATCCGTGGCTCCTCACCTTCCGCACCCTGGCGGCGGCCGTGTCCTACGTGTTCCTGGGCGGCTTCGCCTGGACGCCGGAGGGCGGCTACGAGAGCATGCACGCCTGGTACGCCGCCGGCGTGGTGCTGGCCTTCGTCCTGATGAGCCGGCCGTGGCGGCGCTGGACCCGGCGCCGGCAGCCGGAGCCCTGGCCGCGGCGGGCCTGAAAGGGCACGATCCAAGCCTGCGCGATATCGCCGCGGGCGAGGACCGGGAGACGGCGCGACGGAACACCGGTCAGGCGGGAAAATTACTCCCCCCGAGCATCCGGGCCGGCGAGTGCCGGGATGCGCGCCTCCTCAGGAGCCACATCCATGCACCGTCGCGACGTCCTGGTCAGCATGCTCTCCGCCACGGCAGCCCTCGCGGTCACCCGCACCGCCGTGGCGCAACCTATACCGGCCGGCGCCATGCCGACGCCGGTCTACCTGGCGATGGCCAGCAAGGGCGGCCTGTTCCTCGAGAACACCGCGCGCGACGCCTTCGCCAAGTCCGGCAATCCGCGGATCAAGACCTTCGCGCGGGCGGAGGTGACCGAGCAGGTCACGCTTGCCGACAAGATCGACCGGGTGACCGGCGGCACCGTCGCGGTGCCGGTCGGCGGCGGCCAGCCGGGTGGACTGCCCGGCCCGGGTGGGCTCGTCGGCGGCCTGGTGGCGGCGCCGCTCGCGGTCGCGGGCGGGGTGGCCGGCGCGGCGGCCGGCACCGTCGGCGGGGTGCTGGGGATTCCCGGGGTGCATCCGCCGGCGGCATGACCTCGGACGAGCAGAAGGCGCAGATCCAGGCGCAGCTCTCCGGGATGCAGGGTGGTCCGCGCTACGACGCGGCCTTCGTCGACGCCTCGCTCCAGGGCCACCGGGAGGCGATGACGATCCACGGCTCCTATGCCGAGAGCGGCGAGGACCCGGCCCTGCGCCGCATCGCTCGAGGCGCCCTGCCGCTGATCCAGCTGCACATCTCGCAGCTCTCCCGGATGCAGCGGATGACGGGTGGCGGCGAGGGCTGAGCGGCCGCGCGCCGTCCCGCAGGTCGCGACAAGGAAAAGCCCTCGGTCCCGGGTGGGATCCGAGGGCTTCGCCGGGATCCGCGGGGAGGGAGGCGCTCCCCGCGACCTAACCGTTACCGGGTCTGCTGGATGGCCGAGACCACCCACTGGCCGCCGCGCTGGCGCATGAAGGTCCAGACCTCCGTCGCCTCGGGCGGGTTGGTCTCGACGACCTTGCCGGTGGCGCGCTCGATCACCGCGTCGCGCAGGGTGTAGCGCATGGCCACGGTGGCGTAGTCGACCGGACCCTCGCGCCAGGCCTCGGCGAGGTCGCCCTGCTGGAGCTTCACGTCGGCGATCTTGTTGACCACGCCGCGGGCGGTGTTGGCGCGGATCTCCTCGCCGAAATAGCCGAACATCTCCGGCGTGGTGAGGCGGCGCAGGGTAGCGGCATCCTCGGCGCCGTAGGCGAGCTGGACCTCGGTCAGCGTGCGCTCGAAGGCGTCGAAATCCTGCGGACCGATGCCGACCTCGTCGCGCTGGGGCGGCCGGGCCTGCGCGGCGGCGGCACCGCCGCCGAGACCGGCACCGAGACCGCCTAAGCCCCCGCCAAGGCCGCCGCCCAGACCACCGCCGAGCGGACCGCCACCGGAGGCCGGGCCGCTGCGGTTATAGGCGCCCGCCATTGCCGGCTCCTCCTTGCGGCGGCGCAGGAAGCGCACCACGAGGAGCACCACGCCGACCAGCAGGCCGACCTGGAGCAGCAGGCCGAGGAACGAGGCGATGCCGCCGAGGCCGCCGAAGAAGCCGCCGCCGATCAGCGCACCGAGCAGGCCGGCACCGAGCAGGCCGGCGAAGAAGCCGCCGCCGAAGCGCCGCTGCGGCGCGGCGGGGGCACCCATCGACGAACCGGGCTGGGTCATCGAGCGCTGCATCGGCGCCGGGGCACCGGGAGCGGTCGTCGTGGAGGGCGGCGCCGAATAGGTCTTGCTGCCGCGCGAGCCCATGGAGCCGCCGCCGCCGGGACGCGCCTCGCCGGCGGTCGCCGCCACGGCCATCAGGGCCGCCAGGCCGAAGGCCACCGCCGTCCGGCGGCCGCGGGAGAAGGGGGTCATCATCGGTTCGTGTCGCCTCGTGCCATCACCAGTGAGGGGCGGCCCGCCCCTTGGACCGTATATGGGGGTGCGGGTGGCGCAGTAGAAGGGAGGCATCGCACCGAACGCCTTCCCGATTCTAACTACACCCGATGAAGAGTCGCCGATCGGCGCCAGTCCTGCCAAGCGATAAATTTTTGAGACGACAGGGATTATCGTGCGGCGGCACTTCGTTGCGACCGCGGTCGCGGCACCTCGGCGGCCGGAAAGGTGATCCGCACGGAGGTGCCCTCGCCGGGGCTGCTGCGCAGGGCGACGGCGCCGTTCTGGCGCTTGACCAGGGCGTTGAGGATGGCGAGCCCCGTGCCGCGGCCGGGCTCGCGGGTGGTGAAGAACGGCTCCAGCGCCCGGGCCAGCACCTCCGGCGGCATGCCGTCGCCGGTATCCGCCAGGGTGAGGGCGACGTGGCGCCCCGCCGCCCCGTCGGCGGCCACGCCCTCGCCGCCGTGGTTGCATGTGTGAACCGCGACGCGCCCGCCCGCCGGCATCGCCTCGGCGGCGTTGCGCAGCAGGATTTTCAGGATCAGCTCGATCTGGACCGGATCGATGCAGGCGATCCACAGATCCCCGGCGAGATCGAGGTCGAGGGCGATCCCCTCCCCCAGCACGTCGAGGGCCCGCTCCCGGTAGTCGCGCAGCAGGCCGTTGAGATCGACCGGCCGCGGCTCGGGCCGGTGCCTCCGCGAGAAGGCGAGCAGGTGGCGGGTGAGCGAGGAGGCGCGCTCGGCGGCGTCGGTCGAACGGCTGAGCGCCCGCTGGACGAAGGCGTCGGGATGCTCGCCGAGGCGCCGGCGCAGGCCGTCGACGTAGCCGACCAGGATCTGCAGCAGGTTGTTGAACTCGTGCGCGACGCCGTTGGTGAGCTGGCCCAGCGCCTCGCGCCTCTCCGCGAGGCCGAGCGCCACCTCGAGGTCGCGGCGGCGCGAGGTCTCGACGACCTGGACCAGGCTGCCGGGCGCCTCGCCCGCCACCGGAGACAGATGGACGAGCGCCCACAACGTCGCGCCGTCGTGCCGGCGCAGCAGCACCTCGGCGCTGGCCGGCCCATCGGCGAGGAGCGCGCGCAACGCCGCCTCGGCCTCCGGCTCGGCGCCGAGGGCGGCGAGGGCGGCGGGCGCCTCCCCGAACAGGGCGAGGGCGGCCGGGTTGGCGAATCGCACCTCGCCCGGGGGGCCGGGTGCGACCAGCAGGGACGGCAGGGGGGCGGCCGAGAGGACGGCGCGCAGGGTCCCGGCCTCTCCCGGCGCCTCAGCGGCCGGCACTGGCGCGGGGACATCCGGCACGGGCGGGCCTCCGTGATGCGCGGGACAGGGCCGCCGGTCTCGGCGGCCGGGACATCGCCGCGGGCGTGCGGGATGACGCCGCGGGCTCGGACGATACTCTAGAGCAAGTCCGGGCCGCGGGGAAACCGTCACGCCCGGCGCCGGCCGGCCTAAGCCCGCTCATCGGTCTCGACCAGAACCGTGGGACCGAAGATCGCCTCGAAGCGGCCCCGCAGCACCGCATCGACCTCCGGCATCGTCACCGGCCGGCCGAGATCGACCAGGCTGGTGACGCCGTGCTCGCGCACGCCGCACGGGACGATGCCGGAGAAATGCGACAGGTCAGGCTCGACGTTGAGGCTGACGCCGTGGAAGGTCGCCCAGCGCCGCACCCGGATGCCGATCGCCGCGATCTTGTCCTCGACGCCCGGCCCCTTCTCCGGCCGGCGCACCCAGACCCCGACCCGGTCCTCCCGGCGCTCGCCCCGCACGGTGAAGGCGTCCAGCGTCGCGATCAGCCAGGCCTCCAGGGCGGCCACGTAGGCGCGCAGGTCCGGCCGCCGCCGGTTGAGGTCGAGCATCACGTAGGCCACCCGCTGCCCGGGGCCGTGATAGGTGTACTGCCCTCCCCTCCCCGTGCGGTGCACCGGGAAGCGCTCCGGCGCCACGAGGTCGGCCTCCCGGGCGGAGGTCCCGGCGGTGTAGAGCGGCGGGTGCTCGACGAGCCAGACGCGCTCCGGCGCGCGGCCCTCCGCGATGTCCGCCGCCCGCGCCTCCATCGCGCGTTCCGCCTCGCGGTAATCGAGGAGCGCATCGCGCACGACCCATTCGACGGGGGGGCTGCCGGGGGCGGGCAGGAGGCTGCCGGGGGCGATTCCGAGCCGGTCGTTTACCAAGGCTTCACCATAAGAGCAGATTGTTGGCGCATCGTCTCGTGGTCAGGGTGGGTGCGTCCGTTGGCGGTACTCGACATTCTCAAGGTGGACCTCGCGGTCGTGCTCGGGCAGACCCGGATGCCGATCCACATGCTGCTGCGCATGGGCCGCGGCGCGGTCATCGAACTCGACTCGACCGACTCCGATATGGTCGAGATCCTCGCCAACAACCACCCGATCGCCCGCGGGCAGATCGTGGTCACGGGCAACCGCATCTCCGTGGAGGTCACGGAGCTGATCCGCAAGGCCGAGGTGGTGCAGGAGCCCGGCATCCGCATCGGCGACGGCAGCGCCGGCCTGCTCGGCGCCCTGTCGGACGCCCTCTAGGCGAGAATGTTCGCCGGATCCGTATCGGGGCGCTTGCGTCCCCGGGAGGGGACTGGTATTCGCAGCCTCGCTTCGGACGGGTTTCACCCCCGCCCCGCCGGTTCCGGCGAGAACGAGCACTCCGCGGCCATGGCGGAATTGGTAGACGCGCTAGCTTGAGGTGCTAGTTGGGCAACCAGTGGAGGTTCGAGTCCTCTTGGCCGCACCATTCATCCCGCAGGTCCTGGACCGTGGCGTGATGAGATGGAGACCGGATTCGGTACGTCCCTCGACCCTCATCGAGAAGACGCGCCGAGCGAGGTTGCCGATGACCGGGATCGTTTTAGGATTTCGGTGACTGTTAATCTAAGATGTTTCAGATCGGCTGGACGATGTTTTGTGTCCGGCACACTCCGCGGCCATGGCGGAATTGGTAGACGCGCTAGCTTGAGGTGCTAGTTGGGCAACCAGTGGAGGTTCGAGTCCTCTTGGCCGCACCATCCTGCCGATGAGCAGGATCAGCGGACCCGCTGTCGATGCAGGGTTCGTTCCCAGGGCGTTTTACGCGCCGGAACGTGATGACCAGGATCCCCTATCGTGATCGATCGGTGAACGGCGCGGTTCGAGCGTTCGGCATGAGTCGGTCGAGCTGGCCCTCGTGAAGACGGGCGCCGCGCCTCCTCGCACCTTCACCTTCCGCCCGGACGATCCCGAACGCCGTAGCCGGCACTTCCTCTCGCTGCTTGAAGCACCGGTCTAGAAAGCAGGCGCCGCGGATGCATCGCCCCCTGCTTCCCTCGGGGAAAGACGGCATCTCGCGCGTCGCCTCCCCGGACAAGCCCTGCCCCTCGCGGGGCGATCCCCCCAGCCTGGGGTGCCGACGCATCGCTGCCGATCTCGGGCAAGCCCGTGACCGACGAGGCGCGAAAGCACGGGTTCGCCTCAGTTGTAGAAGCGCGGCACGATGAAGCGGATTCCCAGAAGCCCGATCATCGCCAATGCCCCGCTGACCATGAGCACGTACAGGATCGATGCGTCCGTCCCGTAACCCGGGTAGAAGGACGACCGGCAAATCTTGACGACGTGCATTAATGGATTCCACTGCACGTACTCGTAGATGACGGCAGGCATCGACTCCGTCATGAAGAAGGCGCCGCTGGTGAAATACATGATAAGCGTCGGAACTATTGCGCCGATCATCCACGGCGGGAACATCTGCGAGATAAAAACATTCAAGAATCCAATCGACAATGCAAGGCCTAGCGCGAGCAGCATCGACTCACAGAATGCGAATGCATCATATGGCACAATCTGAGCGCCGCAGCATGCCGCAATAAAGAAAACCAAGAAAATGCTCAAACTACTTGTGCAGATTTCGACGATCGCTCGCGACATGACAACATCGAAAAACTTTACCTGAGGAAAGTAGATAAGCTGCTTGTTTTGAAGCGGCCCCTCCATCATCTTTCGCGACGTGTAATTCATGATGATATACGGCGACAACCCGGAGACGGCGAACAGCACGATGCTGTCCCCGAGGGGCGTCGGCATGTGCCGGAGCGCGTAAAATCCGGTGATGACCAGGACGTGGGCGCAGGGCCACCCGACGGCGATGCCGTAGCCCCACATCGTCCCGCCGAAGCGGGTGCGGATGTCGCGCAGCATGAGTGCGCCGAGCACGTCCAGCTGGATCTCGAGCGCCGACTTCGCCTGGTACGCCATCCACCGCTCCCGCTCGGTCGACGGCGCCGCACTCAAGGCGCCCCCGATCCGGTTCATGCATCGGGCAGCGCCATAAGCCGACAATGCGGCGACCGGGTGACCGGTCAGGCCTCGTCCAGGTCGGGCAGGCCCCTGGCCTCGCCGTGGTAGGAGCGGTTCGGGCGCATGTCGACGGCCGAGGCCATGCGGTTCGACATGTTGAAGAAGCTCGCCACCGCGGAGATGTCCCACAGGTCGCGCTCGGAGAATCCGGCATCGCGCAGGGCCTCGCGGTCCTCCTCCTCGATGGTCCAGGGCGCCTCGGTCAGCGCCACCGCGAAGTCGAGCATGGCGCGGTGGCGCGGGGAGAGATCGGCGGCGCGATAGTTCATCGCCAGCATCTCGCCCAGCACCGGATCGCCCGAGAGGCTGCGCACGGCGGCACCGTGGGCGGTGAGGCAGTAATAGCAGCGGTTCACGCTCGACACCGCCACGGCGATCATCTCGCGCTCCAGCTTCGACAGGCCGGACGGGGCCAGCATCAGGTCGTTGTAGAGGGCGGCGAACGCCTCGAGCTTGGCGCTGTCATGGGCATAGGCCAGCAGCACGTTCGGCACGAAGCCGATCTTCTCGCGGCATTTGTCGAAGTAGGCCTGCATCTCCGGCGACAGGTCCGGCGACGGGGCGAGTTCCAGGGCCATCACGGCGCCCTCGGTCTCCTGCGGCGCCGGCCGCTCGCCGACCTCCGGCCTCGCGGTCTTCTTGCCTGCGCTCATGCCCTGCCCTCCCGATGATCGTGCCTCAGCTATAGGCAGTTTGCCCAAGCCAGGCGAGGCCGGGCTTGCGGGGGTCCCGACGCTGTGCCACCGCTCCGCTCACCACCCTCGGCAGAGGACGGGCAGAAGAGGAAGGCCAGACGTGGAACCCTCGACCGCGACCGCGACCCCCGAAGCGAAGGCCAGCCGCACAGACCTGATCGCCGCCGCGGCGGCCCTGGCCGAGGACCGGGGAGGACCCGGCGGCTTCGTCCGCGATCTCTTCGGGCGCGTCGCGCCGGAGGACCTCACCGCCTATCCGCCCGAGGCCCTGGCCGACCTGGCGCTCGCCGCCCGCGCCCATCTCGCCGCGGCGCGGCCCGCCCGCACGATCAGCGCGGTGCGCTTATCCGACATCGAGGTGGAGCGGGACGGGCGCCGGCGCGACCTCACGGTGCTGGAGGCGGTCAACGCCAACCGGCCGTTCCTGCTCGATTCGACGCTGGCCGAGCTCGTCGCCCGCGGCTATCAGCCCCGCCTCGTCGCCCACCCGATCCTCGGGGTCGAGCGCGACGCGGACGGCGCCCTGGTGCGGGTCGTCGGCGAGACCACCGCGCAGGATGCGGGGCCCGATGCCGAGGGCCTGGCCCGCGAGAGCTTCATCCACATCCACCTCGACCGCATCGACGACGAGGCGGCCCGCGCGACGCTGGCCGCCAGCCTCGCCCGGATCTACGTCGACGTCGCCGTGACGGCGGCCGACCATACGGCCATGATCGAGCGGCTGGCCGAGGCGGCGGCCGGCTTGGCCGAGGCGCCGGCACCGCTGGCGCGCGAGGAGGTGTCGGAGGCCCGCGCCTTCCTCGACTGGCTGCGCGACGGGCATTTCGTGCTGCTGGGCCTGCGCGAATACCGTGACCGGGACGGGGCCGACCATGCCGGCGTGCCGGGCAGCGGGCTCGGCCTCCTGCGCGATCCCGCCATCGAGGTCCTGCGCCGCGGCGACGCCATGGTGGCGGTGACGCCAGAGATCCGCGCCTTCCTGGAGGGGCCGGAGGCGTTGATGGTCACCAAGGCGAGCCTGCGCTCGCGGGTGCGCCGGCAGGCCCATCTCGACATGGTGGCGATCAAGCTGTTTTCCGGCGACGGACACCCGTCGGGCGAGCTGCGCCTCGTCGGCCTGTTCACCGGCAGCGCCTATGCGAGCCGGGCCGAGGAGGTGCCGTATCTCCGCCGCAAGGTCGCGCAGGTCGTCGCCAAGGCCGGCCTCGACCCGACGAGCCATGCCGGGCGCTCCCTCCTCCACGTCCTCGAGACCTATCCGCGCGACGACCTGTTCCAGATCGAGCCCGGCCTGCTGCTGCGCTTCGCGCTCGCCATCGTGTCGCTTGCCGACCGGCCGCGGGTGCGGGTGCTGGCGCGGCCCGACAAGTTCGGCCGCTTCGTCTCGCTGATCGCCTACCTGCCGAAGGACCGCACCGACGCCCGGCTCCAGGCCCGGATCGGCGCCTACCTCGCCGAGGCCTTAGGCGGCCGCCTCTCGACCATCGCGCCGGATTATCCGGAAGGCCCCCTCGCCCGCCTCCACGTCATCGTGGCGACCCCCGGCGCGGTGCCGGAGGAGATCGATGCAGGCGCGCTGGAGGCCGGCATCGCGGAGCTTGCCCGCACCTGGGCCGATTCCTTGCGCGAGTCCTTGAGCCGGAGCCGCGGTGGCGATGCCCGCGGCTTGGCTGCCGTCTATGCCGACGCCTTCCCGGCCGGCTACCGCGAGATGTATTCCGGCGCCCAGGCGCTGCCCGACATCGCGATCCTGGAGCGGATCTCGGAAGCCCAGCCCCGGGCGGTCGACCTCTTCCGCCGCCCCGGCGACCCCGACACCCGCATCGGCCTGAAGGTCTTTTCCCGCGGCACCGCGCTGCCGCTCTCCGAGCGGGTGCCGGTGCTGGAGAATCTCGGCTTCCGGGTCATCGACGAGCGCTCCTACCGCCTCAAGCCCGAGGGGGCCGGCGCCCGGGTCTTCCTGCACGACATGGTGCTGGAGCGCGCCGGCGGCGGCCCGGTCGACGTGGCCGCGGTCGAGGGTCCGGTCGAGGCGGCGCTCCTGGCGCTCGCCCGGGATCTCGCCGAATCCGACGCCTACAATCGCCTGGTGCTGGAGGCCGGGCTCGGCTGGCGCGACGTCGCGCTGCTGCGGGCGCTCGGGCGCTACCTGCGCCAGTTGCGCATCCGCTACGGCCAGGATTACCTGGCGGCAACGCTCGCGCGCCATCCGGCCCTCGCCCGCCGGCTGGTAGCGCTGCTCTACGCCCGCTTCGACCCCCGCCTCGACGGCGACCGCGCCGCGCAGCAGGATGCCGTGCGGGCCGAGATCGAGGCGGATCTCGCCGACGTCACCAGCCTCGACGAGGACCGCATCCTGCGCCGCTTCGTCAACCTGGTGGAGGCGGCGCAGCGCACGAACTTCTTCCAGATCGGCCGCAACGGCCTGCCGCCCGAGACCATCGCGTTCAAGTTCCGCTGCGCGAAGGTCGACGGGATGCCGCTGCCCCGGCCGCTCTTCGAGATCTTCGTCTACAGCCCCCGCGTCGAGGGCGTGCATCTGCGCTTCGGCTACATCGCCCGGGGGGGCCTGCGCTGGTCGGACCGGCCGGAGGATTTCCGCACCGAGGTGCTGGGCCTCGTCAAGGCGCAGCAGGTCAAGAACGCCGTGATCGTGCCGGTCGGCGCCAAGGGCGGCTTCTTCCCCAAGCGCCTGCCGCCGCCCTCCGACCGCCAGGCCTGGATGCAGGAGGGCACCGAGAGCTACCGGATCTTCATTCGCACCCTGCTCTCGCTCACCGACAACATCGTCGACGGCACGATCGTGCCCCCGCCCGCCACCGTGCGGCACGACGAGGACGACGCCTACCTGGTGGTCGCCGCCGACAAGGGCACCGCCACCTTCTCGGACGTCGCCAACGCCCTCTCGCTCGAGGCGCATCACTGGCTCGGCGACGCCTTCGCGTCCGGCGGCAGCCAGGGCTACGACCACAAGCAGATGGGCATCACCGCCCGCGGCGCCTGGGAGGCGGTGAAGCGCCACTTCCGCGAGGTCGACATCGACATCCAGGCCGAGCCGGTCACGGTGGCGGGTGTCGGCGACATGTCGGGCGACGTGTTCGGCAACGGCATGCTGCTCTCGCGCTGCCTGAAGCTGGTGGCCGCCTTCGACCACCGCGACATTTTCCTCGATCCCGATCCCGACCCAGCCGTCGCTTTCGCCGAGCGCAAGCGCCTGTTCGATCTGCCCCGCTCGTCCTGGGCCGATTACGACCGGCAAAAGATCTCGGCCGGCGGCGGGGTGTTCTCGCGCCAGGCCAAGACCGTGCCGCTCTCGGCCCAGATCCGCGCCCGCCTGGGGATCGATAGGCCCGAGGCGACGCCGGCGGAAGTGATGCAGGCGATCCTGCGCGCGCCGGTCGACCTCCTGTGGTTCGGCGGCATCGGCACCTATGTCCGCGCGGCCTCCGAGAGCGACGACGAGGCCGGCGACCGGGCGAACGACGCGATCCGCATCACCGGCTCCGAGCTGCGCGCCCGGGTCGTCGGCGAGGGCGCCAATCTCGGCCTGACCCAGCGCGGCCGGATCGAGGCGGCGCGGCGCGGGGTGCGCCTCAACACCGACGCGATCGACAACTCGGCCGGGGTCAACACCTCGGACGTCGAGGTCAACATCAAGATCGCGCTGGCCACGCCCGAGCGCGACGGCCGCCTGAGCATGGAAAGCCGCAACGCGCTCCTCTCCGGCATGACCGAGGCGGTGGCCGACCTGGTGCTGAGGAACAACCAGCTCCAGACGCTCGCCCTGTCGCTGGCCCAGCGCTCCGCCACGGCCGAGACGGGCTTCGCCGCCCGGCTGATGCAGGGTCTCGAGGCCGACGGGCGCCTCGACCGCACCGTCGAGTTCCTGCCCTCGGATGCGGCGCTGGCCGAGCGGGCGCAGGGCGGCGAAGGCTTGACCCGGCCGGAACTGGCGGTGCTGCTCGCCTACGCCAAGCTCTCGCTCAAGGACGCGCTCCTCGGCTCCGCCGTGCCGGACGATCCCTCCCTCGCCCGGGAACTGGAGCGCTCCTTCCCGCCGGTGCTGGTCGCCCGCTATCCCGACGCGGTCGAGAGCCATCGCCTGCGCCGGGAGATCATCGCCACGAGTCTCGCCAACGCCATCGTCAACCGCGGCGGGCCGACCCTGGTCAGCCGGCTCGCCGACGAGACCGGCGCCGAGGCCGCCGCCATCGCCGCCGCCTACGCGGTGACCCGCGACGCCTTCGGGCTGATGGACCTCAACAAGGCGGTGGACGGGCTCGACGGCGCGATTTCCGGCGACCAGCAGCTCGCCCTCTACGCCGAATTGCAGGACCTGCTGCGCCAGCGCATGGTCTGGTTCATCCGCAACGGCGAGGCGGCGCCGGGCGGCATCGAGGCGGCGGTCGCGCGCTACCGCGACGGCATCGCGGCGGTGTCGAGCGCCCTGCCGGGCGTCCTGCCGCCAGCCGCCGCCGAGGCCCTGGCCCGGCGGATCCGGACCCTCGTCGATCACGGCGTGCCGGAAGCCCTCGCCTCCCGCCTCGCCGCATTGAGCGAGCTGGGTGCCGCGCCGGACATCGTCCAGGTCGCCGAGGCGACCGGCCGCCCGCCGGCCGCGATCGCCGCGACGCATTTCGCGCTGGCCGACCTCTTCCGCCTCAACGCCCTCGCGACCGCCGCCCGGGCGGTGCCGGTGGCCGACACCTTCGACCGGATCGCCCTGGAGCGGGCGATCTCCGGCATCGCCGGGGCGCACCGGGCGCTGACCGCCGAGGCCGCTGCCTTCGAGGCGCAAGGAGCGGCCGCGGTCGAGGCCTGGAGCCAGGCCCGCGGGGCCTCGCTCGCCCGCATCCGCACCGCCATCTCGGCCATCGCGGCCTCGGGCCTCACGGTCTCGAAGGTCTCGGTGGCGGCGAGCCTGCTCGGGGACTTGGTGCAGAAGGACTCGGTGCAGAAGGAATCGGCGCCGCGATGAGCCCGCCGGAATTCGGGGCGGACTTCCGGGCCCGCTTCGCGGAGCTGATCGCCTGGCGCCGCGACGTGCGGCGCTTCCGTCCCGATCCGGTGCCGGAGGCGGCGTTGCGCGAGAGCCTGGCGCTCGCCTGCCTCAGCCCCTCGGTCGGCAACAGCCAGCCCTGGCGCTTCGTGCGGGTGTCGAACCCTGAGCGGCGCGCCGCCGTGACGGCGAGCTTCACCCGCTGCAACGACGCGGCGGCTTCCTCCTACGATGACGCGCGCGCCAGCGCCTATCGCAGCCTCAAGCTCGCGGGCCTGCGGGAGGCGCCGGTGCATCTCGCGGTGTTCTGCGACGAGGCCACGGCGGCCGGCCACGGCCTCGGCCGCGCCACCATGCCGGAGATGCTGCGCTACTCCGCCGTCACGGCGGTCCACACCTTCTGGCTCGCGGCGCGCAGCCACGGCCTCGGCGTCGGCTGGGTCTCGATCCTGTGTCCCGAGGAGGTCACCGCCGCCCTCGATGTGCCACCGTCCTGGCGGCTGATCGCCTATCTCTGCGTCGGCTATCCGGCCGAGGAGCATGCCGACCCGGAGCTGGTGCGGCACGGCTGGCAGGAACGGCAGGGCACGGGGGTGATGACGGAGCGCTGAGCGCGGCGCAGGTCCGGATTGCACATGCCGCATTTCCATACATACCAGTAGGTACAATATAAGGATCGCGGCTGCTCGGGCAGCCGCGGAGATCCTCCCATGCCCCTGGTCACCCTCACCCTGAAGCGCGAACGCCCTGGATCGGAGCGGCGCGCCATCGCGGATGCGGTTCACGCCGCCCTCGTCGAGAGCATCGGCATTCCGCCCGACGACCGCTTCCAGGTCGTCTCGCACCACTTCGACGATGTGATCTACGATCCGGGTTACCTCGGCATCGCGCGCAGCGACGACCTGGTGATGGTGCAGGTCCATCTCTCGACCGGGCGCAGCGTCGCTCAGAAGAAGGCGTTGTTCGCGGCGATCGCGAACAATCTCGGCGAGTTCGGGATCAGGCCGGAGGACGTGTTCGTGACGCTGGTCGAGATCGCCCGGGAGAACTGGTCCTTCGGTCACGGCATCGCCCAATACGCCGACGCGGCCCCGTCCCATCTCGCGGGTACGGCCTGAGGGCTGGCCGAGCGGGGCGCGTCGCGGCATACCGCGGAGGCTAGGACTGTCCGGGGGAAGATCAGGCGCTCCTCCCCTCTCCCGTGTGGGAGAGGGGCCTGGGGATCGAAGATCCCGCGTGAGGGTGGCTCGGCTTCCGCAATGACCCTGAACCGTCGAGCTGCGCAGCTCGACGCTCTCAGCTTCACACGGAACGGTCTCCACCCTCACCCCTACCCCTCTCCCATACGGGAGAGGGGATCCCGCGCTTCGGTCGCTTTCCGGACAGCCTGTCACAGACGAAGGGCAAGACGTGGCACGGCCAGGATCATCGAAGCGCGAGGCGATCGTCGCGGCGACGAAGGCGCTGCTGTGGGAGCGCGGCTACGAGGCGACGAGCCCGCGGGACGTGCTGGCGCTGAGCGGCGCCGGCCAGGGCAGCCTCTATCATCACTTTCCCGGCAAGCGGGAGGTGGCCGCCGCGGCGCTCGCCGAGATGGCAGAAGAAGAGATCGCGGTGATCGACGGGCTGTTCTCGCCCGGAACCCCGCCCCTCGACCGAATCCGCGCCTATCTCACCCGCGAGCGGCAGGCCCTGCGCGGCTGCCGCCTGGCGCGGCTCTCCAACGAATCCGCCATGGAGGAGCCGGCCCTGCGCGAGCCGGTCGCGGCCTATGTCGGGCATATCCAGGCGCGGTTGCGCGCGAGCCTGGAGGAGGCGGATGCGGCGGGCGGCCTCGCGCCGGGAATCGCGCCAGCCGCGCTCGCGGCCATGCTGATCGCCGTGGTCGAGGGCGGCTACGTGCTCGCCCGCGTGCACTGGAACGAGGCGGCGATGCGCGAGGCGATCGACGGCGCCGTGCAGGTGCTCGACGCCGTCACCCGCCCTCGGGCGTGAAGGTCCTCAGGTATGAACCTGGGCCGCCGCCAGGATGCCGACGCCGACCGCGATGACCCCGATGCCGAGGATCATCAGGGGCGTCACCGGCTCGCCGAAGAGGATCGCCCCGCCGAGCGCGGCGCCGACCATGCCCACCCCGGCCCAGATCGCGTAGACGACCCCGATCGGCAGCATGTCCATGCTGCTCGACATCAGCCACAGGGCGGTGCCGTAGCCGAGCGCCACGAGGACCGTGGGGCCCGGGCGGGTGAGGCCGTCGGCCGCCTTGAGGGCGAGCGTCGCGGTAATCTCGGCGCCGATCGCCACCGCGAGGATCAGGAACGGGTTCATGCGCGCGCCGTCCGCGGCAGGACCGGAGCGGGACCCTGCGCGGGACCTTGGGCCGGCTCCGGCGCCACGAACATCTCGAGGTCGTCGGCGAATTGCTCGGCGATCTCGGGCGCGTTCTCCAGGCAGACCTTCAGGTAGTCGGTGAAGGAGGGCGGCGGAGCGAACCCCTCGGCGAGGAGCCGCGCGTTCGAGAAGGTCAGGTCGAGGGAGCAGAAGGCGTAGTAGGCCCGCACCGCCCGCAGCATCGCCTGCTTCAGGGCCCCGTCGAGGCCGAAGGTCTCGGCGAAGCGCCGGCGCAGCAGCGCCCGGTCGGCGACGAGGTCGAAGCGCGTGAAGTCGTCGCGCGGGCCGCCCGCCGGATCGGCCGCCGCGAAGGCGCGCATCAGGTCGTCCCAGCGGGCCCGCGCGCCCTCGCCGGCCGAGACGTGGTAGAGTGTGTGGGCGAGCTGCGGCTTGCGCAGCAGGCCGAGCAGGGTGTCGGCGGTCCAGTCGACCGGGATGATGTCGACCGCGCTCTCGGGCGCGCAGGGCACCAGCCGCAGGCGGTCGGCGGCGCGGATCACCCACAGGATGCTCGAGCTCGGCGCCGCCCCCAGCGTCGAATGCCCGACGACGATCGAGGGACGGGCGACCACGATCGGCAGGTCGGCGAAGCTGCCGGCAAGCGAGGTCTCGGCCGCCGCCTTCGAGACCGTGTAGGCGACGAGGTGGCGCGCCTGGGGCGAGGGAAAGGCCGCCTCCTCGACGAGGGAGGGAGCCTCCGCGCCGCAGATCATCGCGGTGCTGACGTGCAGGAATCGGGCGAGGCGCGGCATGGCGCGGGCGCGGCGGGCGAGCGCCAGGGTACCGTCGTGGTTGGTGCGGCTCACCCGCTCCTCGCCCCACCACGAGGTGTCGGCGGCCAGGTGCAGCACGTGGGTGATCGAATCGAGCCGCGGGTCGGCATCGAGGTCGGCGCGGGTGAAGTCGCCCGGCACCACCTCGACGAGGCGTGCGAGGCGCTGGGCGGTGAACGGGTCGGTGAAGCGCGACAGCCGCGCGGCGATTCGCTGGCGGCCCTGCTCGACGCTGGTGCAGCGCACGAGACAGACCCACTCCGCGCCGTCGCGCCGGCTCAGGGCCTGGTGAAGAACGGCGCCGCCCAGGAAACCGGTTGCGCCCGTCAGTAATATCCGTGCCACGCTGGACCTCCCCGTGCCCTGGAGAGATGCCACAGACGCGCAGGCTATAAATCCGGCTTGGCGGCATCAAACTCGGGTCGATTCAGTATGTTGCCCAGGCGCAACCGTCTATTTCTCGTTCTGATTAGTCCATACGAATAAAATAGAGCCGAGAAACATTGTAGAAATAATAGAACTAGGTCGAAAGACATAAGTCATTCGACGCGCATGGCTTCGCCCACCGTGCGTCATGACGGCGGACGACTCGGACATCTTTGGGAAACGATGGCGGCGCGGGCTCAGCCGCGGCTCAGCAGATGGGCGAGCAGCGCCCGCAGCTGCGCGGGCTTGAGCGGCTTGTGCACCAGTTCGCAGCGCGCCGCCCGCACCCGCGCCTCGACCTCCGAGGAGTGGTCGGCGGTAGTGATGACCGCCGGGATGTCGTGGCCGTGGACGGAGCGCAGCCATTCCACGGTGTCGAGGCCGCACGCGCCGCCGTCGAGGTGGAAATCGGCGACGACGACGTCGGGGCTCCAGGTCGTCCCGAGCAGCCGCACCAGGCTCAGGTGGTCGCGGGCCGCAAACGCGTTGGCGTCCCAGCCGTGGAAGAGCCGCGCCAGGGCCTCGAGCGCCGGCTTGTCGTTCTCGATCAGCGCGATGCGGGCACCGGTCAGGCTCGTCGGCGGCACCAGGGAGGGCGCGGGCCGGGGCGGCTCGGGGGCGCACGGATCGAGATGCAGGCTGAAGCGCGAGCCGTGGCCGACCCGGCTCTCGAGGCTCAGGGGATGCCCGAGGGCCTGGGCCGAGCGCCGGACGATCGACAGGCCGAGGCCGAGCGCGATCTCGCCGTCGACGCTCTCGCGCCCGCCGCGGTGGAATTCCTCGAAGATCAGCTCCTGCTCGTCCGCCGGGATGCCGGCGCCGGAATCGACCACGTCGATCCGGATCTCGGAGCCGCGCTTGCGCGCCGCCACCAGCACGCCGCCGGCGGCGGTGTAGCGGATCGCGTTCGAGACCAGGTTCTGGAGGATGCGCTGGAGCAGCACCAGGTCGCTCCTCACCCAGTACCGGCCGCCGCGCACCGACAGGCGCAGGCCCTTGCGGGCGGCGAGCGGCCCGAAGCTCGCCTCGATGCCCTCCAGCACGTCGGCGACGCGCAGGGGCCGCACCACCGGCTGGATCAGCCCGGCATCGAGCTTCGAGATGTCGAGGAGCGTCTTGATCAGGTCCTCGATCGTCTGCAGCCCGCGCTCGACCTGGCCGACGACGGCGCGGGGCTCCGGCTCCATCCGCATCTCGGCCAGCGCCGAGATCGACAGCCGCGCGGCGTTGAGGGGCTGGAGCAGGTCGTGGCTCGCCGCGGCGAGGAAGCGGGTCTTCGAGCGGTTGGCCCGCTCGGCCTCCTCCTTGGCCGCGGTCAGGTCCTGGTTCGTGCGCTCGAGGCTGCGCATCAGGGCCGTCAGCTCCTCGGTGCGGGAACGGACCTGGCCCTCGAGGGTGATGGCGGTCTGGAACAGCGAATAGGCGCTGCCGCGCTGGTCCATCGTGCGCTCGACCTGGGACATCAGGGCGGCGTTGATGCGCTCCAGCTTGGCGATGCGGCGGTGGAGGGAGGCGACGTCCTCGGTCATGACGCCCGCCTCGCCCCCGAATCGTCCGTGCTCACGAGCCGGCGGGCCGGCCGATGGCGATGCCCGTGAAGGTCTGGTTCAGGTGCATCGAGCGGTATTGCTCGCCATAGGTCTCGAAGCCGACGACGTTGTAGTGCCGGTACAGCTCGGCGATGCTGTGGCGGGCCTGGTGGATCTCGGCGTCGAGGCGGCGCAGCACGCATTCGAAGCCGATCACCAGGTCGACGCCGCCGAGCCGCGCGTCGAGCCGGGCCAGTTCGTCCCGGGTCGCCTCGACCAAGTCCTTCTGGCGCGCGAGCGTCAGCACCACGCCGCTCTCGATGGCGCAGTGGAAGCTCAGGGACTGGTCCGGGTTGAGGTGGCGGATCGAGCGGCAGAAGTAGTCGCCGCCGACCCGCACCACGAGCGGATGCGCGGCGAAGCTCGTCGGCGTCAGCGCGTCGGGATCGAGGCCGAGCGCGTTGGCATACTCGACCGCCGCCGGCTCGGCGTTGAGCTCGCGCACGGTGCGCTGCTCCTCGTCGGTCTCGGTGACCACGAACTTGACGCCGGTCGGCTCGAAATTGTCGTTCTTGAAGATCTCGACCGGGAAATCGGACTCGATCAGCAGCAGGATCGCCGCACGGCGATGCACCTGCCCGTCATGGATCAGGGCGGTCTCGGAGAAGGTCAGCTCGTCCCCGGCCGAGCCGCCGACGAGGGGCACCCCGTCGAGCCCGAAGCCGATCGTGGCGATCACCGTCTCCTCGGCATTGGCGAGGCCGTCGATGAGCGAGATCGCGAAGCGCTGCCCGCCCCGCGAGATCCGCTCGTGGGCGCAGCGCAAGGAGCGGATCGAGGCGGCGGCCCGCTCGGCATCGAGGTTGTCGACCGCCTCCAGCACCGTCGAGGCGATGCGGAACCCCTCGTGCGGGAAGGCGATCGCCACGAGGCCGCGATCGAGCCCGGCCATCGGGCTGATCTCGCCCGAGGAGGTGCAGCCGGCGACCCGCACGCCCGGGAAGGCGCGGGCGAGCGCGGCGTTCAGCGCCTCGACGCCGTAGACCGGCGAGAAGAAAATGACGAGATGGGCGATGCGGGCGACGTCGAGGGACTCGGCGATCGCCGCCACGGCGGCCTCGGCCCCGGCCGCCTCGGTCCAGGCGGTCTGGATCCCGCAACGGTGCGAGCGCGTCCGTGTGCCTTGCGCCGAAACTCGCGCCAAGATGTCCCTCCCGTCGTGCCGCTTTCCGTCGCGGCATCGGCGTCATTATGCGGCGGCGGTCGACGGCTGGCAACGGCGGCCGGCGGAGGTTCCCGGGCCTGCGGCCGAGGGACACGGACCCGAGGTTTACACCGGGCTAAGGGTGCGCAGGCGCGGCCGGTGCGGCGGCCGCGCCTGCGCTGGGGAACGGACGGGCGATCGCCCCCGCGATCAGCGGCCGCGCCGCCCCACGCGACGCCGCCGCCAGATGCCACGTTCCGCTCCCACCCGCTCCGCGGTGAGGAGGTCCTTCGTCCGCCGAGGTCGCCCGACGATAGGACCGGGCCCCGGTCAGCCACCATTGGACCTATGTGCAGGGATGGGCCGGTCGGGGCGGCTCCATACCAAAGCACGGTGGCTGCTGAGCTGACAGCGTGATAACTCTTTAACTCGACTTAACGAGTGCAGCCGCGTTGCTGTGCCCGATCTGACAGTGCGTGCGCCGCACGGCCTTGCGCCGCGGCCATGCGCCTGCGAAAGGATGATCCGCTGCGATGGTGGGATTGACCAGTTCGGCCCCCGGGGTGTCTCTTCCACGGCCGGACGGGGCCCCGACGCCCGTCGCCGAAGGGTCGGACATGCACCTGATCATCGTGGACGATCATCCGCTGTTCCGCGATGCCTTGAGCAGCGCGGTGCGCCTCGCCTTCCCGGCCGCGGAGGTCGAGGAGGCGGACGGGATCGAGAGCGCCTGCGCGGCCCTGTCCCGCGGCCGCTCGATCGACCTGACCCTGCTCGACCTGACCATGCAGGGCGTCAACGGCTTCGACGGGCTGATCGCGATCCGTACCCGCTTCCCGCGCATCCCGGTGCTGGTGGTCTCGGGCCTCGACGATCCGCGCATCATGCGCGAGGCGCTGGCCCACGGCGCCGCCGGCTTCGTGCCGAAGGCGGCCGGCAAGCCGGTGCTGATCCGCGCGATCACCGACGTGCTCAACGGCGCGGTGTTCGTGCCCGAGGGCGTGGCCGGCCCGGCCGAGGCCCCGGGCCGCAAGGCCGGCAAGGCCCCGATCGCCGAGCGCATCGCCGAGCTGACCCCGCAGCAGGTGCGGGTGCTGCTGATGATCCGCCAGGGCAAGCTCAACAAGCAGATCGCCCACGAGCTCGGCGTCGGCGATTCGACCGTGAAGGCCCACGTCTCGGAGATCCTGCGCAAGCTCGGGGTCATCAGCCGGACCCAGATCGTGATCGAGACGGCGAATCTGGATTACGACCACATTCTGGCGGGTTTGCCGTCGAGCTGAGCGGGAAGCGTTCGGCCCGCGGCTCTCTTCGAGAAGGCGCGGGCTTTCCCCTCTTCCCGGGGGCACAGGGCTGTTCGGGGAAAGGAGAGCGCGACGTGCTCTTCTCGCACCGGGCGGGGAGAGGGCAAACCCGCCCCGAGAGTACGTCACGATCGGGTCGCAATCGCGACGCTCTCCACGAGGTCCCTGATCCGGCCGCATGGGATGGGCTTTGCCCGTCCGAGACGATCGCCAGACACGGCAATCCCGGCCCGACGCTCGTGAACCATGCCGAGATCGAGGCGGCCCATGCGCTCTCTCGCGGCGCGCCCGGAATTACTGCGCCCGGCGCCAGTTCCGGGCCATGGAGGAAATCCAGGCCGGGGAGGAAGACTCGGAAGCGGCGCCTGCCGAATTGCGCGCGATCCAAGCAGGACGACCGTCGCGGCCTGTCAGTTCATGACGGCACGAAGCCGGGCCGCCGCTCATCCTTCCCTGCAACGAAAGTCTAATTTCGCGAGGACATCCCCGGCCGGTCGCCGCATTGGCAGCCCCTGACGTTTCCTTTACCCGAAAGTCGAAGGAAGCCGCCGAACGCCGTCGTGAGCCCGGCGGCGTAAGCCGGGAGGAATCCGTCATGACTGCCGTCCGGAAGCACGGGCCCTGGGCCCTCGTGGGCGCGCTCGGGGCCGCCGCCCTCGCGGTCGTCGCCACGCAGCGCGGCGAGAGCATCAACGCCCTCTGGATCGTGGTGGCCGCGGTCTCGGTCTACCTGATCGCCTACCGCTACTACTCGCTCTACATCGCCGACCGGATCATGCGGCTCGACCCGACCCGCGAGACCCCGGCCGTGCGCCACAATGACGGGCTCGATTACGTCCCGACCGACAAGTACGTCCTGTTCGGCCACCATTTCGCGGCGATCGCGGGCGCCGGCCCGCTGGTCGGCCCGGTGCTCGCCGCCCAGATGGGCTACCTGCCGGGCCTGCTCTGGATCCTCGCCGGCGTCGTGCTGGCCGGCGCCGTGCAGGACTTCATGGTGCTGTTCGTCTCGATGCGCCGCGACGGCCGCTCGCTGGGCGAGCTGATCCGGGCCGAGCTCGGCACGATTCCCGGCATCGTCGCCTTGTTCGGCGCCTTCCTGATCATGGTCATCATCCTGGCGGTGCTGGCGCTCATCGTCGTCAAGGCGCTCGCCGAGAGTCCCTGGGGCACCTTCACGGTGATGGCGACGATCCCGATCGCGCTGCTGATGGGCGTCTATTCGCGCTGGATCCGGCCCGGCCGCATCGGCGAGGTCTCGATCCTCGGCTTCGTGCTGCTGATGGCCGCGATCATCTTCGGCCAGAACGTCGCCGAGGATCCGGCGCTCGCGGCGATGTTCACCTTCACCGGCACGCAGCTATGCTGGATGCTGATCGGCTACGGTTTCGTCGCCTCGATCCTGCCGGTCTGGCTGCTGCTCGCCCCGCGCGACTACCTCTCGACCTTCCTCAAGATCGGCACCATCGTCGGCCTGGCGCTGGGCATCCTGGTGCTCGCGCCGCATCTCCAGATGCCCGCGGTGACGAAGTTCGTCGACGGCACCGGCCCGGTCTGGTCGGGCTCGCTGTTCCCGTTCCTGTTCATCACCATCGCCTGCGGCGCGGTCTCGGGCTTCCACAGCCTGATCTCGTCGGGCACGACGCCGAAGCTGATCGACAACGAGGTCAATGCCCGCTTCATCGGCTATGGCGGCATGCTGATGGAATCCTTCGTCGCCGTGATGGCGCTCGTCGCCGCCACGGTGATCGATCCGGGCGTCTACTTCACCATGAACTCGCCGGCGGCAATCGTCGGCACCACGCCCGAGAGCGCGTCGGCGGCGGTCACCGCCATGGGCTTCCCGATCTCGCCTGAGACCATCAAGCAGACCGCGGCGGATGTCGGCGAGCACAGCGTGATCTCGCGGGCCGGCGGCGCGCCGACGCTGGCGGTCGGCATGGCCCACATCATATCGAACGTCATAGGCGGCAAGGCGATGATGGCGTTCTGGTACCACTTCGCCATCCTGTTCGAGGCGCTGTTCATCCTCACCGCCGTCGATGCCGGGACGCGGGCCGGGCGCTTCATGCTCCAGGACCTGATCGGCGTCGCGGTGCCGGCCTTCAAGGACACCGCGTCCTGGGGGCCGAGCATCGTGGCGACGGGTCTGTGCGTCGCGGCCTGGGGCTTCTTCCTCTACCAGGGCGTCACCGATCCGCTCGGCGGCGTGAACACCCTGTGGCCGCTCTTCGGCATCTCGAACCAGATGCTGGCGGCAATCGCGCTCACGCTCTGCACCGTGGTCATCTTCAAGATGAAGCGGGAGCGCTACGCCCTCGTCACCATCGTGCCGACGCTGTGGCTCGTCGCCTGCACGCTGACCGCCGGCCTCCAGAAGGTCTTCTCCGCCGATCCGCGGGTGGGCTTCCTGGCGCACGCCGACCGCTACGCCACCGCGCTCGCCGAGGGCAAGGTGCTGGCGCCGGCCAAGACCGCCGACCAGATGCGCCAGATCGTGCTCAACGACCGCATCGACGCGGTGCTGGCGCTGGTCTTCGTCGGCGTCGTGGTGGCGATCATCGCCTTCGGCGTGAAGGCCTGCCTCAAGGCCTACCGGGCCGACCGGTGGACCGCCGTCGAGGCGGATCCCCGGGCGATCCCGGCGGCGGCGGAGTAAAGCCGATGGGCACCGAGACCTTGCGCGAGCGCTGGGCGACCCTGACGCGCTGCGTCTGCGACGGGGCGCGGCTGATGGTCGGCCAGGGCAACTACGACACCTACGTCGCCCATATCCGCAAGACCCATCCCGACCAGCAGCCGATGACCGCGACGGAGTTCTTCCGCGAGCGGCAGAACGCCCGCTTCGGCGTCGGCGGCCGCGGCGGCTTCCGCTGCTGCTGAGCCCTCTCGCCCGCGCAAGGATCCTTAACCCTGCGCGGGCGAAACAACACGCAAGGCCGGTCCCGGTTCCAGGAAAGACGAAATCCGTTCACGGGTCTTTCAGGATACACCCGTAACGCTTGCGGCAGGATGATGGCGGCGATGTCGCAAGTCGCCGCCGCCCCGACACGATCGGGTAAAGCGCGCCTTAACTAGGGCTGATCCGGCAGCATGGCCGTGACGCGCAATCGGCACGGCTGAGGTCGCCGGGGCGGTGCTACAGAAGAAGCCCCTGTTCCGCACCCGCCGTGACACCCGTGGCCTCCCTGACGCTCCCCATCGCCGCCCCGTCCGCCCGCCCGGCCATGCCGGCCCTGCTCGGCGACCAGCCGCTTCGCGGCATCGTGCTGGTGGTGGTCTCCACCATCTTCCTGTCCAGCTCCGACGCCACCGCCAAGTACCTCACCGGGCAGCTCTCCGGGATCGAGGTGGCGTGGCTGCGCTATACCGGCTTCCTCGCCGTGATGCTGGTCGCCGCCCTGGTGCGGGCGCAGATGAAGCGCGGCGCCTCGCCGTTCCGCTCCGCCCGTCCCGGCTTGCAGGTGGTGCGCGGCGTCGCCCTCGTCGGCTCGGCCCTCCTGTTCCTCGCAGGCCTGCGCTCCCTGCCGGTGGCCGAGATCACCGCCATCGCCTTCGTGTCGCCGATCTTCGTCACCGCCCTGTCGATCCCCGTGCTCGGCGAGAAGGTCGGTGCCCGGCGCTGGGCCGCGGCCTTCGTCGGGCTCTTGGGCGTCCTCATCATCGTGCGGCCGGGCACCAGCGCGTTCCAGACCGCGGCGCTCCTGCCGATCGTCTCGGCCCTGTTCTGGGCCGGCGCCCTCGTCGTCACCCGCAAGATCAACGGCTACGACGCCCCACAGACCACCATGACCTGGTCGGCCGTCGTCGGGTTCCTGATCCTGTCCGCCATCGTGCCCTTCGTCTGGGAGACCCCGAACCTCAACCAGGTCGCGATCGGCGCCGCCATCGGCTTCATCTCGACCGCCGGGCACTGGATCGTCACCATCGCCTACCGCCACGCCCCTGCCTCGACCCTGGTGCCGTTCTCCTACAGCCAGATCATCTGGGCCGGCCTCCTCGGCTTCCTGTTCTTCGGCACCGTGCCGGACGCCGTGATGGGGCTGGGCGTCCTGGTGATCTGCGGCAGCGGCCTCTACACCGCCCACCGCGAGCGGATGCGCCGGGTTCCGGCCCCGACCGGGGTGCTGCCGGCGGGTGGGGTGCGCTGAGGGACGGTCTCCGCGCTCGACCTCTCATTCATGATCACGGGCGGCCGACGCGAGTCGGCCGCCCGTTTTCGTTTCAATTCATTTCTTGAGCGGGCATGACATGAGCCTGGCTTGACCTAGAGGCATCGGGCCACAATGATATCGTCCGGAGCCTGTTCGATCGAACTCTCCAGATCCGACACCCTCCGCGTCATTCCGGGGCCGCGAAAGCGGAGCCCGGAATCCAGACACGCAGGTCGCGCAGGATAAAGCGGAATGCGATCCGCCTTTTTCTGAATCGTCGGCGGCTCTGGATTCCGGGCTCCGCTGCGCGGCCCCGGAATGACGGAGTGGGTGTCAAGACTGTCGGGAAAGTCGAAGAGCTTCAGAGAGGATCGATCGATCCTCGACGGGAGGACGCCATGCCCCGGTTTCTCGTGCTGCTCGCGGCAGGCCTCGCCTCCGCCATCCTCTACAGGCTCGTCCACGCGGCGCTCGGCGGCTCCCTGGCCCCGGCCGTCGTCCCGTTGGCGGCCGGGTTGATCGCCTGGTCCGCGATGATCGTGGTCCTCACGCTGCCGCCCGTCGAGCGGCGCGTCTCGACCGGTCATCGCCTGAACTGGCAACTCGGCGCCCAGGTCGGCCTGGTCCTCGCCCTCCTCGACGGGGTGCCCCTGTGGCGCCTGCCGGGTGGCGACGACACGATCGTCCTCGTCGTCCTCCTCGGCATCCCCGTCGTGGCGCTGACCCACGTCACCACCTGCGCCCTCTTCACCCGTGCGGAGCGCGAGGCATGCTCCGGTCACCGCCATGCCCGGACCGAGGAGTCGACCGGCGCTCCACCCGCCTGATCCACCCTTCCAACTCGCCCCCAAGCCCTCTAAGGACACGCCTCCCCGTCGCCCCGGAATCGCGGAGTCGTCATGTCCAGCATCACCCAGCGCATCGCCACCGAACTCGGCGCGCAGGAATGGCAGGTCAAGGCGGCGGTGGACCTGCTCGACGGCGGCTCGACGGTGCCGTTCATCGCCCGCTACCGCAAGGAGGTGACCGGCACCCTCGACGACGCGCAGCTCCGCACCCTGGAGGAGCGCCTGCGCTACCTGCGCGAACTCGAGGCCCGGCGCGCCGCGATCCTCGAGAGCGTACAGTCCCAGGGCAAGCTCGACGATGCCCTGAAGGGGCAGTTCCTCGCCGCCGACACCAAGGCGCGGCTCGAAGACCTCTACCTGCCGTTCAAGCCGAAGCGCCGCACCAAGGCGCAGATCGCCCGCGAGGCCGGTCTCGGGCCGCTCGCCGAGGCTCTGCTCTCGCGCCCCGATCAGGTGCCGCTTCAGGCAGCCTCCCCCTTCGTCGACGAGGCCAAGGGCGTGGCGACGCCGGAAGCCGCTTTGGAGGGCGCCCGCGCCATCCTGGTCGAGCGGTTTTCCGAGAATGCCGAATTGCTCGGGCACCTGCGCGAGGCGTTCTGGACCCGCGGCAGGCTCGTTTCCAAGGTCCGCGAGGGCAAAGCGCAGGACGGCGCCAAGTTCTCGGACTATTTCGATTTCTCCGAGCCCCTGACCCGCCTCCCCTCGCACCGGGTGCTCGCGCTCTTCCGCGGCGAGAAGGAGGAGATCCTGGACCTGCGCCTCGACGAGGCGCCGGAGGGGGTCGATGCGCAGAGCCTCTATGACGGCCGCATCGCCCTCTCGGCCGGCATCCAGGATCGCGGCCGGCCCGGCGACCGCTGGCTGATGGACGCGGTGCGCTGGGCCTGGCGCACCAAGCTGAAGCTCTCGATCGAGCTCGACCTGCGCGCGCGCCTCTGGGACGCGGCGGAGACGGAAGGTGTGCGGGTCTTTGCCGGCAACCTGCGCGACCTGCTGCTCGCCGCCCCCGCCGGCGCCCGCCCGACGCTCGGCCTCGATCCGGGCTACCGCACCGGCGTGAAGGTCGCGGTGGTGGACGCTACCGGCAAGGTGGTGGCGACGGACACGATCTACCCGCACGAGCCCCGGCGCGACTGGAACGGCGCGCTGATGACGCTGGCCAGGCTGTGCCGGGCCCATGGGGTGGACCTCGTCGCCATCGGCAACGGCACCGCCTCGCGGGAGACCGACAAGCTCGCCGCCGAGCTGATCGCCAAGCAGCCGGAGCTGAAGCTCACCAAGGTGATGGTGTCGGAGGCCGGCGCCTCGGTCTACTCGGCCTCGGCCTATGCCAGCGCGGAACTGCCCGGGCTCGACGTGTCGCTGCGCGGCGCGGTCTCGATCGCCCGGCGCTTGCAGGACCCGCTCGCGGAACTGGTCAAGATCGAGCCGAAGGCGATCGGCGTCGGCCAGTACCAGCACGATCTGGCGGAGGGGAAGCTGTCGCGCTCGCTGGACGCGGTGGTGGAGGATTGCGTGAACGGCGTCGGGGTCGACGTCAACACGGCGTCGGGCCCGCTGCTGGCCCGGGTCTCGGGCCTCAGCGAGCGGGTGGCCCAGAACATCGTCAGCCACCGCGACAGCAACGGGCCGTTCCGCAGCCGCTCGGGGCTGAAGAAGGTCGCGGGGCTGGGCCCCAAGGCGTTCGAATTGTCGGCGGGCTTTTTGCGGATCCAGAACGGCGACGATCCGCTCGACGCGTCCGGCGTCCACCCGGAGGCCTATCCGGTGGTGCGCCGCATCCTCCAGGCGACGAAAAGCGACATCAAGGCGGTGATCGGCAACGGGGCGGTGCTCAAGGGCCTGAACCCCAAAACCTTCACCGACGAGACCTTCGGCCTGCCGACCGTCACCGACATCATCGCCGAACTGGAAAAGCCCGGCCGCGACCCGCGCCCGACCTTCAAGACCGCGACCTTCCAGGACGGCGTCGAGAAGATCGGCGACCTCAAGCCCGGCATGGTGCTGGAGGGTGTGGTGACCAACGTCGCGGCCTTCGGCGCCTTCGTGGATGTCGGCGTCCACCAGGACGGGCTCGTCCACATCTCGGCCCTGTCCAAGACCTTCGTGAAGGATCCCCGGGCGGTGGTGAAGCCCGGCGACGTGGTGCGGGCGAAGGTCTTGGAGGTGGATGTGCCGCGCAAGCGCATCTCGCTGACCCTGCGCCTCGACGACGAGGTCGGCGCCCGTCCGCCGCGGGAGCAGGGCGGCCAGAACCGCGACGCGCCCCGCCGCGACGCCCCGCGCCCGCAAGCCCGCCGCGAGGAGCCGGCGGGGGGTGGTGCGCTGGCGGATGCGCTGCGCAAGGCGGGGCTGGATCGCGGGTCGCGGCGCTGACGGGGGTTCGTTGAATCGAGGGCAGGCGATCGCTACCGTGACCGCATGACGTCACGATAGCGAAAGCCCGTCTCATGCGGACGGTTCAGATGAGGGACACCGACGCGGTCGGTGGATCGATGAGCCACAGCGGCGACCTGTTCGCTCACTGCGCGCTCTCGCTCCTCGCGCCGGGTCGATCCGGTCGACACGAAGTCGTACCGACGACCTCAGCCTCGGAGCCTGTCTGAACTGCCCTCTACAGATCCCGAACCCTCCTCGTCATTCCGGGGCTGCGAACGCGGAGCCCGGAATGACGAGGAGGTTGTCAGAGCCTGTTTGACTTGCGAAAATTCAGCTGCAACGACCTTTTTCCATCCCTCTCGCGACCTCATCCTGAGGTGCGACTGAAAGGAGCCTCGAAGGAGAGCTCCAGAAGTCTTCGCGATCCCTGGAGCCCTCCTTCGAGGTCAGTCGATTTTCAATCGACTGACACCTCAGGATGAGGTCGTGTGTGGGAGCAAGTGCTTGAGTCAGTCAAACAGGCTCTCAGAAATCCGTCGAGACACTCAAACAGGCTCCGAGATTACAGGCAACACAGTATGGCGAGGGAGCCGGAACGCTCTATCGTGAACCGCAGGCGCTGACGGTCCTCCACCCCGCACCCGGATGCCGTAAGGAACCCGCAACCATCGCGGGGCGAGGCTCGGAACGGAACGGCAGAGCTTCGAGTTGAGGGCCGCTGATCCGGGAGCCATCCTTGAGATGACCTTGCTACGATGCGGCCGGCAACAGTTCGAGCGCCTGCGACGCGGCAATGGCATGCCGCGCGCCGTGAAGACCGGCCCGGCGAATCGTGGGACGGCTCGCCGTCCACCATCGGTCTCCGAATCGCGTGAACCGGTGCTGTGACGCCATCATGGGCTCGCCCGACACCCACCCTTCCGTTACGACGAATCGCTTCATCCGACCGGCTTCCCGCGTGCATCCAGCGTCCCCCCCACAGGGCGAGGTCGAAACGGCCGCCCCCCCGATCCCTTCGTCATCGCGGGCGTCGCGCTGGATCCCGCACGCGATCCTGGCCGTGGGCCTCATCGCGACGGCCTTCAGCACCGCCCTGATCTGGCGGGCGGGGGAGCTGCGCGACCGGCTGACCTTCCTCCACGCCACCGACATCGAGCTGCGCACGATCGAGGACCAGTTCCGCACCTACACCGCCCTCCTGCGCGGCGGCGCCGGCCTGTTCGCGGCCAACGACGACACCGTCACGCTGGCGCAGTTCCGGGCCTACGTGCAGCGGATCGAGTTCCAGACCCTGTATCCCGGCGTCCTCGGCTTCGGCTTCACCCCGGCCATCCCGGCCGCCGAGCGCGAGCGTTTCGCCGCCAGGGCCGAGGCCCTGGGCGTACCGGGTTTCCGCGTGCGCCCGCCGAGCGACAACCCGATGCTCAGCGCGATCCTGTTCGCCGAGCCGCCGAACGCCCGCAACCAGGCGGCGATCGGCTACGACGTGATGTCCGATCCCGTCCGGCGCGACATGGTCGAGCGGGCGCGCGACACCGGCCATCCGGCCGCCTCGGCCCGGATCCAGCTCGTGCAGGAGATCGACGCCAACAAGCAGGCCGGCTTCCTCGTCGCCATGCCGGTCTATGCCGGCGGGGCCGTGCCGGCGGAACTCGCCGAGCGGCGGCGGCGCTACCTGGGCTTCGTCTTCGGGGCGTTCCGGGCCGACGACCTGTTCAACAGCATCGTGTCGGCCAAGGCCGAGGACGACGCCGCCTTCGCCATCTACGACGGGGCGCCCGGCCCGGCGACGCTGCTGCACCGATCCCCGCGGAGCCCGGAGGCGGTGGCCGGCCGCCTCACCCGCGAGGCGACGATCGAACTGGGCGGCCGCACCTGGACCGTGCAGTTCGAGCAGCGCCTGTCGCCGCAGCGCGCCTCGGCCCTGCCGGAGATCGCCCTCGTCGGCGGCGGCGGCCTCCTCGCCACCGCCCTTCTGGGCTTCGCGGCGTTCCGGCAGCGCCGCATCCAGGACGAGATCCGGCGGCTCAACGCCTCGCTCGAAGCCCGGGTCGAGGATCGGACCCGCGACCTGCGCGAGACGGCCGACCGGCTGCGGCAGGCCGGCGAGGAACGCGCCCGCATGGAGGAGGTCCTGCGCCAGTCGCAGAAGATGGAGGCGGTGGGCCAGCTCACCGGCGGGCTGGCGCACGACTTCAACAACCTGCTCGCCGGCATCTCCGGCGCGCTGGAGCTGATCGAGACCCGCATCGGCCAGGGCCGGTCGAAGGACGTCGCGAAATACATCGCCGCCGCCCAAGGCGCCGCGAGGCGGGCGGCGGCGCTGACCCACCGCCTCCTCGCCTTCTCGCGCCGCCAGACCCTGGCGCCCAAGGCCACCGACGTGAACCGGCTGGTGGACGGGATGCTCGACCTGATCCAGCGCACCGTCGGCCCGGGGATCGACCTGCGGCACCGGGGGGCGGACGACCTCTGGCCTGCGCTCGTCGATCCCTCGCAGCTCGAGAACTCGCTCCTGAACCTGTGCATCAACGCCCGGGATGCGATGCCGGAGGGCGGCCGGATCGTCATCGAGACGGAGAACCGCTGGATCGACCGCCGGCAGGCCGAGGCGCAGGACATGCCGGAGGGGCAATACCTGTCGCTGTGCGTGACCGATACCGGCACCGGCATGCCGCCGGAGATCGTCGCCCGGGCCTTCGACCCGTTCTTCACGACGAAGCCGATGGGCGAGGGTACGGGCTTGGGCCTGTCGATGATCTACGGCTTCGCCAAGCAGTCCGGCGGGCAGGTGCGGATCACCTCCGAGGTCGGCGCCGGCACGACCGTCTGCCTCTACCTGCCGCGGCACCGGGGCGAGGCGGAAGCGGACGGGCCCGACACGGGAAAGCGTCCGCTGCCCCAGGCGGAGGCGGGCGAGACCGTGCTGGTGGTGGATGACGAGCCGACCGTGCGCATGCTCGTGGCGGACGTCCTGAACGACCTCGGCTATACCGCCATCGAGGCCGCGGACGGGGCCGGGGGCTTGAGGGTGCTCCAGTCTGACGCGCGGGTGGACCTGCTGGTGACCGATGTCGGCCTGCCCGGCGGCATGAACGGGCGCCAGATGGCGGACGCCGCCCGGGTCGGCCGGCCGGACCTGAAGGTCCTCTTCATCACCGGCTTCGCCGAGACCACCCTGCTCGGCGACCGGCAGCTCGAACCCGGCATGGCCGTCCTGACGAAGCCCTTCGCGGTCGAGGCCCTGGCGGCGCGCATCCGCGAGATGATCGCGCCTTGAGAGTTTGTTTGGCTTGCCAAGGCGGCATCGTGAAAAATTCTTTTATCCCGCTCGCGACCTCATCCTGAGATGTTAGAGCATTCTTGAGCAGGATTTCTACTCAAGACTCTAGGAAAGCGGGATCATCCTACCCTCTCACCTCATCCTGAGGTGTTAGCCGATTGAAAATCGGCTGACCTTGAAGGAGGGCTCCAGGGATCACCGAGACTTCTGGAGACCTCCTTCAAGGCTACACGATCTGCGATCGCTCCGCACCTCAGGATGAGGTGGAAGGGCAGGATACCTCCTAATTCTTCTCAGCTTTTGTCAAATCACTCTGCTCAAACAGGCTCTTGGTCGATCGAAAACCGACTGCCCTCGAAGGAGGGCTCCAGAAGCCGCTACGATCCCTGAAGGCCTCCTTCGAGGTCAGTCCATCTTCGATGGACTAACACCTCAGGATGAGGTCGCGAGTGGGAATGAGCATCCCAACCAAACAGGCTCTGATACACCCGGTCGCGGGGCAAGGCGTCATCCCGCCTCGCAGCGCCTGATCATGACGGCCACTACTTCCCCGCCGCCTCGCTCGTCGTCGTGAACGTCCCCTCGAAGCGGCCGCGCTGGGTGTCGGCCGCGCAGGCGACGGTGGAGCGGCCCGGGCCTGCCTGCGGGAAGCGGCAGGAGCCGACGGTCATCAGGGTGTCGCGGGTGATGCCGCCATCGGTCGCCTTCACCGAGAGGATCACGGCGCTGACCGGCTGGAGCGCGTCGACCCCGACCTCCTCCTGGCGGTCCTGCGGCATGCCGGTGCCGCTGAAGCTGACCGTCGTGCCGTCGCTCGAGGTGAAGTCGAACGAGGTGCGCCGGCCCTGGACCGTGTTGACGATGCTCTCGCCGCAGGTCGGGCTGACGTCCTTGCCGGCGACGACGAGCTTCTCGCAGGTGCCCTTGAGCACGTTGCGGGTCATGGGCTGCGCGTGGAGCTCGGCGGTGCAGGAGAGGCCGAGAAGCACGAGGACGGTGAGGAGACGTGTGAGCATGACGGGAATGTAGGAACCGCGCGCCGGAAACCAATGTGGACTTACTGCAAGGCGGCCGCGATCGCATCCGCCGCCCGCTCGCCCTCCGCGAAGGCGCCGCCCGCGGTGCCCCATTGCTCCCGCGACAGGGCCTCGCCGGCAAACCACACACGCTCGCCCACCGCCTCCTTCAGGAGGTCGCGGGCGCCGGTATGGCCCGGCGGCACCACCGCCCAGGAGCCGCGCGACCAGGGATCGTGGCGCCACTCGGTCACCGCCGGCACGGCGAGGTCGCGCAAGAACCCGCGCCCGACCTGCTCGGCCAGGGTCTCGCGCACCAGCCGGCGCGCCCCGTCGGCCCCGGCCCGGGCCGCGTCGAGCCGGGCGGCCAGGGGCACGTCGAGCTCGAAATAGTGGAACGGCGTCCCGTCGACCCGCGTCAGCAGGCCCGGCGGCTGGAGCCGGCCGCCGACCAGGCTGGCCAGCCGGTCGCGGCCGCGGAACGGCGAGGACGGCCAATGCAGCACGACGTGCTCGTAGATGCCGGTGCGGAATCCGTCGATCGCCGCGCGCACCGGGCCCGGCAGGTCGGGGGCGAAGCGCAGGGCCGGGGCCGGCTCCTGCAGCACCATCATCGGGGCGGTGACCAGTGCCGCCCGCGCCCGCAAGGTGCCGCGCGCCCCGAGATCGAGCCGCACCCCCTCCCCCGCCCAGTCGAGGGCGGCGACCGGGGTCGCGAGCGCCACCGGCAGCCCGGCGGCGAGGCGGGCGAGATAGGCGCCGTAGCCGCCGGCGATGAAGAAGTTGTCGCCGTATTCCATGCTGGGGAAGTCGTGCAGGCTGATCTCGCCGAGCGGCCGGCCCGAGACGAGGCCGTGGACCAGGGAGACCCGCTCGCCCCAGGGCCCGAGGCCCGGCGGCAGGGCCTGCGCCGCCGGCCGGTCCGCGCCGGGCAGCCGCGCGCCGTCGGTCATCGCCCGGTCGGCGACGGACCAGGCGCGGCCGAAGGCGAGTTCCTCCGCCCGCCGGCCCGGACGGCGCCCGATCCACAGGTGGCTCTCCTGCGCCGCCCGGCGCAGGGGCTCGCCGCGCTCGAATCCGAGGGACACCAGGGGGTTGATCGGCCCGGCATGGAGCCAGTGCGCGCCGAGATCGACCGGATGGCCGCGCAGGGGCGTGGTGACGGTACGGCCGCCGAGCCGCGGGCGGGCCTCCAGCACGGCGACCGACAGGCCGCGGGCGCGGAGCCGGCGCGCCGCGCCGATCCCGGCGGCGCCGGCGCCGATCACCGCGACGTCGGGCTCGTGAGGCAGGGCCGCGAGGGGCGGGACGGAGGTGGGGCTCAGGTGCTCGTGGGCTGCGCGCGGCATTGACGGTCGTCACCCCTTGCTGGATTCGGTGCCGGCTGCCGCCGCGATCCCGTCGAGCCAGCGGGTCAGCCGCTCGCGGCTCGTCGCCGGGACGGGGCAGCCGGCCTGGCTGCGGATGTAGAGCGCGAGGCTGGAACGGCCCTCCCCGCGGCCGACGATCTCGGCGACGATCGTGTCGGGGCAGCGCAGCCAGGCGGTGCGGGCGACGTAGCGGTCCTGCTCGCCCCACCGGTCGGTGAAGACGAGCGCGGTGCGCGGCTGGCGCTCGGCCACCGCCCGGACGATCTCGCGCAGGCGCGCGCCCGGAACGGAAAAGTCCGGCGGCACCGCATCGGGTCTGGCGAGGGGGCAGATATCGGCCGCGCAGGCAAGGGCATCGCTCCGGGACGGCACGCGCCGGAGGGTCGCGAAATCGACCGGACCGAGATCGGGCGGGCCGAACAGGGCAATCCAGACCTCCTCGATGCCGCCGGGCTCCTCGCCGCGGGCGACCGCCACGGCTCCGGCGGCCAGGGCCGCGAGGAACAGGATCAGCAGGGAGAGCGCGGCGGCACGCCCGATCACGATTCAGCCTTTCGCAGGCCCGGATGCGAGACGCCAGACCCGGACGGGTGTGTCCTGCACCGGGACCGGCTCCAGCCCGGACGGGGTGATCTCGCCGCGCCCGAGACGATCCGCGAGGCTCGGCCCCTCGCCCGGCTTCGCGGGGATGCGCAGGCGATGATGTAGTCCGCCCCCACCCGCGCGGCCACCGTCGCCAGGTTTTTCTCGTCCCGGAACGCCTCGATCGAGGCGGCGAGGCCGGACAGCGCCCGGTGATAGGGCGCCGCCACGACGGAATGGTGGCTGTGCAGGAGCAAGCTCGGCCCGAGATCGATCTCGGCGAGGACCACGCCCGGCGGCAGGGCGTCGAGGGCGGCGATGGCCCGGCGGTCGCTGCAGCTGCGCCAGGCGGCGTGCTCGGCCTCGAAAGCCTTGCCGTCGCCCGTCAGCGCCTGCGGCACCGTCGCGACGAGGAGCCAGAGCTTGCCGCACAGGGCCAGGCTCAGGGCCAGGGCGGCGAGGCGGCGGCGCGGCGGCGCCTCGGGCGCGCGCAGCAGCGCGACGGCGCGGTCGAAGACCGGGCCGGCCACCAAAGGCACGAAGGCGCCGGCCACGTAGAGGCCGCGGAACTGCGCGGCGCCCAGGGCCGCGCCGAGCCAGAGCATCCCGGCGGTCCCGGCCATCAGGCGGCGGCGGGCGGGATCGCGCCCGCGCCGGGCCCAGAGGGTCGCCGCCGCGGCGCCGATCAGCACCGGCAGGTGGCCGGCGACGGCCACTTCGGGCGCGATTCCCGCGAGCTGCCAGACCGGGAGCATCTCGCGCACCTTCACGAGCCACTCCTGCCGCACGAGGTCGGGCATGCCGGTGAACGGCCCGGCGGCACAGGCCGGGAACAGCACGAGGAAGCCCCCGACCGCGACGCCGCCGCAGGCGGCGAGCAGCCCGAGCCGCACGCCCCACCGGCGTTCGTCCGGCACCAGGGCCGCCGAGGCGGCCGTGACGGCGGCGGCGGCCCCGAGCCAGAGCCAGGGCGGCGAGAGCGCGTCGCAGGCGGTCGCGGTCCAGAGGGAGGGAGCGGTCTGGGCGAGGAAGAGGAGGGGGGCGGCGAGGCCGAGGGCGAGGCCGAAGCCGCGGAAGGGCGGGAGCGCGGCGCGCCCGTCGCGCAGCCAGAACCCGGCGAGGACGAGGCCGGCCCCGGCGATGAACGGCAGCGCCTCGAGCCCGACCGCCAGCGAGAATGCCGCGAGCAAGCCGGCGAGCGCCCCGTCCCGCCCGGTCGGGGACGGCCGGGCGAGCAGCAGGACGAGGGGGAGGATCGCGCAGATCTGGACGTTGTGGTGGTCGATCCGCCCCGGGGCGAACAGGCTGGTGACGAAGACGGCCTGGGTGCCGGCAAAGACCGCGAAGGCTCCGGCGCGCCAGCCGAAGGCGGCCCGCACGCCCCGGTAGAGGATCGCGGCGTAGAGGGCGAGCAGCAGCAGCGGCCACAGGACCGCGGCGATCCCCTCCGCCCGGACCGGGCCGGCGAGGCTGCGCGCCAGGAGGATCAGGCCGGCGATCGGCGCATCGACGAAGCGCGACCAGTGCATCGGCGGCGCGCCGGCATGGCGGTGCTGGACGAGATCGAACCAGGGCTGGCCGGCGAGGAGGTCGCGCACCTCCACGAGCCGCATGGCGTCGTCGGTGTCGGGCAGGCTCAGGTCGCGCGAGACCGCAAGCAGGTCGGACCAGGACGCCACGCCGACGAGCCCGGCCAGCACGAGGAGCCAGACGACCCACGGCCGCTCGAAGGGGGACCGCCCGGCCGCCTGGGATCCGGACCGGGCCTGCGGGAGCGGAGCGGCGAGCATGACGGGCTCCTGCGGGCCGAAGAACGGGTCGGGACATCGCCCGCTTCGCACGATCGCCCTTACCCCCCGGTTAGCGGGGGCGGTTGAGCGGTTCTTTACCATCCGGGCGCTAAAGCTCGGGGAAGAGAGTCACGTCCCCAGAGCCCCGTCCTTCACGCGGACACGGCCGTGAGCGCCCCGGAGCAGCCCGAGCGATGAGCCTTCACACCGAGACGCTGGTGATCGGCGGGGGACCGGCGGGCCTGACCACCGGCTACATGCTGGCCAAGGCCGGCCGCGACGTCGTGGTGCTGGAGCGCGACGCGACCCAGGTCGGCGGCATCAGCCGCACCGTGGAATACAAGGGATTCCTGTTCGACATCGGCGGCCACCGCTTCTTCTCGAAGGCGAAGGAGGTGGTCGATCTGTGGAACGAGATCCTGCCCGACGACTTCATCGAGCGGCCGCGCCTGTCGCGGATCTACTACAAGGGCAAGACCTACGCCTACCCGCTCAAGGCCTTCGAGGCCCTGCGCAACCTCGGCATCCTCGAGAGCGGCCTTTGCGTCGCCTCCTATCTCTGGGCCCGCGCCCGGCCGATCAAGGACCCGAGAAGCTTCCACGACTGGGTCCGCAACCAGTTCGGCGAGCGGCTGTTCTCGATCTTCTTCAAGACCTACACCGAGAAGGTGTGGGGCATGTCCTGCGACGACATCTCGGCCGACTGGGCGGCGCAGCGCATCAAGGGGCTCGACCTCGGCGCCGCGATCCGCGACGGGGTCAAGCGCTCGCTGGGGCTGCACCGGCCGGCCGCCGGCGACGGCGCGGTGATCAAGACCCTGATCGAATCGTTCCGCTATCCCCGCCGCGGCCCCGGCATGATGTGGGACGCCGCCGCCGCCGCGATCCGGGGCAATGGCGGCCGCGTCCTGCTCGACCGGCGAGTCGACGGCCTGTCCTACGACGCCGCCACGAAGCTCTGGACGGTGAGCGCCCGGCGCGGGGATGGCAGCCGCGAGACCTTCACGGCCCGCAACGTCGTCTCCTCGGCGCCGATCCGCGAGCTCGTCGGCGCGATCCGGCCGGCGCCCCTGAGCACCTTCCAGGCCCGCTCCTTGCGCTACCGCGACTTCGTCACCGTGGCGCTGATCGCGCGGGCCAAGGACAGCTTTCCGGATAACTGGATCTACGTCCACGATCCGGCGGTGAAGGTCGGGCGGGTGCAGAACTTCCGCTCCTGGTCGCCCGAGATGGTGCCGGACGAGGCCTATACCTGCCTCGGCCTCGAATATTTCTGCTTCGAGGGCGACGGGTTGTGGAATGCGCCCGATTCCGAGCTGATCGCGCTCGCCCGGCGCGAGATCGGCCTGATCGGCCTCGTCGATCCGGCGAGCGTGGTCGATGCCTGCGTGGTGCGCCAGCCCAAGGCCTATCCGGTCTACGACGACGCCTACCGCGCCCACGTGGCGACGATCCGCCGGGACCTGGAGGGCAGCTACCCGACCCTCCACCTCGTCGGCCGCAACGGCATGCACAAGTACAACAACCAGGACCACGCCATGATGACCGCGATGCTGACGGCGCGGAACATCCTGCTGGGCGAGCGGCGCCACGACGTGTGGAACGTCAACGAGGATGCCGAATACGCCGAGGACGGGGTCTCGGGCGCGCGGGACGCGCTCGGCAGCGAGCGGATGGTGCCGCGCAAGGTGGCGTGAGCCTCCCGGCGCGGGCTGAACGCCGCCATGCGGGATGAACGGTGCGGACCTGCACCCGTTCCGGGGCCCCGCGACGGCGTCGGAGCTTCACAGGACCCCGCCCCTCGACTATGGAGCCGGCACGAGCCCCCGCACACTCGGCCCGATGAAGACCCGCGGAAGGACCCCACGACCATGACCGGCTTCGACCATGTCGGCCTGACCCGACCCGCCTCGCAGCTCGTGACCGTGTTCGGGGGGTCGGGCTTCCTCGGCCGCCACGTGGTGCGGGCGCTGGCCAAGCGCGGCTACCGGATCCGGGTGGCGGTGCGCCGGCCCGATCTCGCCCAGTTCCTCCAGCCCCTCGGCCGGGTCGGCCAGATCGTCGGCGTGCAGGCCAACCTGCGCAACCCGGCCTCGATCGCCCGGGCGGTGGAGCATGCCGACATCGTCGTCAACCTCGTCGGCATCCTGCAGGAGAGCGGCAGCCAGAGCTTCCAGCGCCTCCAGGCCGACGGCGCCGCCGAGGTCGCCCGGGCCGCCGCCGCGGTGGGCGCCCCGCTGGTCCACGTCTCGGCGCTCGGCGCCGACGCGAACTCGGCCTCGTCCTATGCCCGCTCGAAGGCGGCCGGCGAGGCCGGCGTGTTCGCGGCGCGGCCGGACGCGGTGGTGTTCCGCCCCTCGATCGTGTTCGGGCCGGGCGACAGCTTCTTCAACCGCTTCGCGGGCCTCGCCCGCATGCTGCCGGTGCTGCCGCTCGCCGGCGCCAACGCGCGGATGCAGCCGGTCTTCGCCGGCGACGTCGCCGAGGCGATCGCCCGGGCGGTCGAGGGCGGGCTCCAGGGCGGCCGGGTCTACGAGCTCGGCGGTCCGGAGATCCTGACGCTCCAAGAGCTCGTCGCGTACACCCTGAAGGTGACGATGCGCAGCCGCGTGGTGCTGCCGCTCCCGGCTCCCGCCGCCCGGCTCCAGGCCCGCGTGATGGAACTCGCCGACACCCTGACGCTGGGCCTCCTGCCCGATACCCTGAAGCTCACCCGCGACCAGGTCACCCTGCTCCAGAGCGACAACGTCGTGTCGGACGCCGCCAGGGCGGAAGGCCGCACGATCGAGGGCATCGGCATCGCGCCCACCGCGATCGAGGCGGTGGTGCCGGGCTATCTCTGGCGCTTCCGCAAGGCGGGCCAGTTCGCCACCGGCCGCGGCACCCCCGAGATGGCCGCGACCCCCGACCTGATCGCCGCCGAGCCGATGGGCCCCGGCTCGCAGCACCATCCGGGCAATGCCTCGGGCCCGGCCATCGGCCAGCTCGCGGCGGGTGCGGGCCCGGCGCCGGGGGTGCGCTGGGGCAAGCGGCAGTAAGAGCTCCGCAGGTTCGGGCATGAAAACGGGCGGTCCCGCGGGGCCGCCCTTTTTCATGCCGTCCGGGCCCAGTCGACGCGGCGGCGGGACGTAGGGTCCCGCCGCTCCTGTCGTCAGATCGACCGCACGGCCCCACCATCGACCCGGATCATGCTGCCGGTGACGTAGGAGGCGCGCTCGGAGGCGAGGAAGCAGGCCACGTCGGCGAATTCCTGCACCTTGCCGTAGCGCTTGGCCGGAATCGCCGCGCGGGCGGCTTCGGCGATCTCGTCGCGGGACTTGCCCTGCGCCTTGGCGTTGGCGGTGTCGAGCTCGCCCGTGCGGTCGGTCTCGATCCGGCCGGGCAGGATCATGTTGACGGTGACGCCGTCGGCCGCGACCTCGGAGGCGAGCGTCTTGGCCCAGCCGGCGATCGAGGCGCGCAGCGCGTTCGACATCACCAGGTTCGGGATCGGCTGCTCGACGCCGCTCGACGCCACCACCACGATGCGGCCGAAGCCGGCCTGGCGCATCCCCGGCAGGACCAGCCCGGCGAGGCGGAAGACCGGGGTCACCATCGCCTCGAACTGGGGCGTCCAGGCCTCGGGCTGCACGGTCAGCGCCGTCGCCGCCGGCGGGCCGCCGGTATTGGCGACCAGGATGTCGACCCCGCCGAGATGCTCCTGGGCGGCGGCATGGATCGCCTCGACGTTCTCCTTCAGGCTGCCGGCGAAGGCGTAGGCGCGGCCCTGGCCGCGGGCGTTGATCGCCGCCACCGCCTCGTCCAGGCGCTCGGCGGTGCGGGCGGTGAGCAGCACGTCCGCGCCCTCGGCCGCCAGGGCCTCGGCGATGCCGCGGCCAAGCCCGCGGCTGGACGACAGGACGAGGGCGCGCTTGCCCTTGAGACCGAGATCCATGGTGATTCCTCCCGTGATGGTCGAGCTTGTTCGGAGCCGTCAGGAACTAACACACGCGCAATCCCCATCCCACCCGGGCCTCGCCCCGGGGAGTCCGCTTGACGACCAGAGACGCGATTGACACCCGCACAGTCATCCCGGGGCCGCGTAGCGGAGCTCGGGATCCAGAACCTCAGGCGCATAAGAATGAGGCGGCACGCAGCCCGCCATCTTCTGAGCCATCCGCGGTTCCGGATTCCGGGCTCCGCTTTCGCGGCCCCGGAATGACAAGGAGGGTGTCATGTCCGTCGCCGCGTTCGAGCGGCGCTCGGGACGAGGGTTCGGATGGGACGAGCGAGGCGAAAATCGCTCAGGCGGTCTCGCCAGCGAGCCGCTTCAGCCAGCCTTCCGCCTGCATCCGCACGTTGTCCGGCGCGGTGCCGCCGTAGCTGGTGCGGCTCCCCACCGAGTTCTCGACGCCGAGCACAGCGAAGACGGCGTCCGAGATGCGCGGCTCCGCCTCCTGCATCACCGCGAGCGGCAGCGCCTCCAGGCCGATGCCGCGGGACGAGGCCTCGCCGACGAGGCGGCCGGTGACGTGGTGGGCATCGCGGAACGGCAGGCCGAGCTCGCGCACCAGCCAGTCGGCGAGGTCGGTGGCGGTGGCGTAGCCGGAGCCGGCGGCCACCTTCAGCACCTCCGGCACCGGCTCGAGGTCGCGGACCATGCCCGCCATGGCGGCGAGGCACAGCGAGAGGGTCTGGAGCGCGTCGAACGTGCCCTCCTTGTCCTCCTGCATGTCCTTCGAATAGGCGAGCGGCAGGCCCTTCATGACGATGAGCAGGCCCGAGAGCGCACCGATGATCCGGCCGGACTTGGCCCGGACCAGCTCGGCGGCGTCGGGGTTGCGCTTCTGCGGCATGATCGAGGAGCCGGTGGTGAACCGGTCCGACAGCTTGACGAAGCCGAACTGGGCCGAGGTCCAGACCACGATCTCTTCCGCGAAGCGCGACAGGTGGACCGCGGCGATCGCCGCCGCCGAGAGGGCCTCCAGGGCGAAGTCGCGGTCGGCCACCGAATCGAGGGAATTCGCCGTCGGCCGGTCGAAGCCGAGGCTCGCCGCCGTGGCGTGGCGGTCGATCGGGAACGAGGTGCCGGCGAGCGCCGCCGCACCGAGCGGGCATTCGTTGAGGCGGGCGCGGGCGTCGCGGAACCGGCCGCGGTCGCGGTTCAGCATCTCGACGTAAGCGAGGAGATGGTGCCCGAAGGTGACCGGCTGGGCCGATTGCAGGTGGGTGAAGCCCGGCATCACCGTGCCGGCATGCTTCAGCGCCAGCTCGGCCATCGCCTGCTGCAGGTCGGCGGCCTGGCCGTCGAGGGCGTCGAGGGTGTCGCGCACCCACAACTTCATGTCGGTGGCGACCTGGTCGTTGCGCGAGCGCGCGGTGTGCAAGCGCCCGGCCGAGGGGCCGACGATCTCGCGCAACCGGCTCTCCACGCTCATGTGGATGTCTTCCAGCTCGCGGCGGAACTCGAAGGTCCCGGCCTCGATCTCGCCTTGCACGGTCTTGAGCCCGGCCTCGATCTTCGCCACATCCTCGGCCGGCAGGATCCCCGCCTTGCCCAGCATCGCGACGTGGGCGAGCGAGCCCCGGATGTCCTGGGGGGCGAGGCGCTTGTCGAAACCGATGGAGGCGTTGATCTCCTCCATGATCTCGGCGGGGCCGCTCGCGAAGCGCCCGCCCCACATCCGGTTGCTCATGTCCACACCTCGTCTCGCATCACCGCGAAAAGCCCGCCTCGCCCTCGCAGGGGGGCTCGTCGCCGTCCTCGGCCTCGGGGCTGCCCTATACGGGCTTGGCGACCGGGGCAACGGCGGCGCCTGCCCGCTCGGGGCCGCCACCGCCGCCCGCGTCGCACCTCTCGCCCGCGGCGAGGTGGCGGCGCTCCAGGTCGCCTCCAACCCGAGACCTGCGCCCGCCATTGCCTTCACCGGGCCGGACGGGCAGCAGAGGACGCTCGCCGACCTCAAGGGCCGGACCTTGCTCCTGAACCTGTGGGCGACCTGGTGCGCGCCGTGCAAGGCGGAGATGCCGGCCCTCGACCGGCTCCAGGGCGAACTCGGGGCACAAGATTTCGAGGTGGTGGCGCTCAACCTCGACACCCGCAACCCCGACCGGCCGCCGCGCTGGATGCAGGAGAACGGGATCTCCCGGCTGGCCTATTACTCCGATCCGGCCGGGCGGGCGCTGCCGGCGCTCCAGCAGGGCGGCGCCGTCGTGGGCTTGCCCACCACCTTCCTGATCGACCCGTCCGGCTGCGAGATCGGCGTGATGAAGGGTCCGGCGGAATGGGCGAGCGAGGATGCCTTGAAGCTGGTGCGGGCGGCGCTCGGGCGGGGGTGAGCCGCAGGCGCTAAAAGATGTCCGGCCGCGCGGGCGCGGCCGGACCTTCGGCGTTGGACGGCTCCGATCAGGGAGCCTGGAAGCCCTCGTGGCCCCAGTTCAGGGTATTCCCCTTGCGGGGCTTGTCCGGCATCTGTGTTCGCTCGGCCCAGGCACGCAGTGACAGCTTCTCGACCGGGGAAAGGGCCGCTGTCGTCGCCGAGTCGAGCTGCGCCGGTGTCTTGATGCCGGGCAACGCTCCCAGCGCATCAATCACCGGCTTCTCGGCTTCGACCACGAAGACGCGCTCGGAGAATTCCTGGGTCTTGTGCGCGCGCATGAGGGCCGACCACGTGCCGGCATCCGCCTCGGCGGGATCTACGATCACGACCTGTTCCATTTCAGGCCTCCTACACGACGCCGGGTGTCGGCGACAGACCGGACGTCCGGGGCATTGTGTAGCCGAGATGGTACGGGGTCTCGGTGCACATGGCCCAATCGTTGCTCTTCATGATGCATGGCACGCCGCCATCATCCGCGCAATTCTCGCAGTTGAGGTTCGGGCGACCATACACACCGTGCGACCCGCCACAATTGCACCCGCTCAGGGCGTATTCGTCCGGCGCACCGAACACGTGCCCTGTCTCGTGTGCAAACACCCGATCGAGGTTGTCGGTTCCCCAGCCGTCGTTATCGTAATGCATCACGACGTAATCGCCCCGGCAATAGGCGAAATGCTGAAGCTGGTAGTGGGTGAAGAACGCGCAGTAGGCGGCCCGCGCACTCTTTGCCGCCTTGATCGTCTTGATATATCGGGCGATTCCGGACGATCCGGCCGGCTGGCCGATGGCTGCGAGCGCTGCATCACGCCATGGCGCCTCGTATTGCTCGAACACGTCACTGCCCGTAGCGTGTTGGCCCGCGGTGGCGGGCGTGGTGATCGAGGCGACCTGAATGTCGTACGCGAAGGTTACATCCCGTGCCGGCGCCCTCCCCCCGAGGAAGCTCAGGCCGTTCTGCACCTCGGCGACGATCTTCTGCTGCTGGACGTCCGTCATCTCCAGGGATCCGGGCCCCGAGACGATGACGAGCCCCACCGCGATCCGGCCTGCCAAGCGCCGGGCGACCGGGGCCTGCTGCACGACGCTCGGTGCGGGCGGTACAGGCGGAGCGGGCGGCAGCGGTCGATCGTGCTGCTGCGGCTGGTCGGCGTCGTCGCCCCAGGATGCCGACTTGTGGGGACGGTTCTCTTTCGCATCCTGATAGGACGTCCGCAGCCGCAGCTTGAAGGCCTGGAGCCCCAGGCGCTCCTGCTCGGTCAAGCCCGCCTCGTTGATCGGAGATTGCAGCACGGTACCTGGTGCCAGCCCGATCCGCACCACCGGCCCATAATCGTGCAGCACAGGCAGGGGCGCAGCCATGATCCCCCCTTCGTGGATCACCGGCGCCAGAAGCGCCTCGGGAAGGTTGACGTCGCCGGCCATCGTAGGAACACCTCGGTCACGGTTGATGCTCCTCGCAAAAGATCAAAAAATCATTTCCTTGTGAAGACTGTCAATTCGGTCCGAACGCACCACAATTAGCTCTAACTTATTGGAAAAGTATTTTCCGAAAAAGCCCGCCGGCAGACATCGGCGGAGCGGATCCGTCGTTTCCACCGCCTCCGCGTTGATCCTGCTTACGATTCCTGGCAGGCGGGGCGCCGTGCAGGCATCCCCTCTCCCCGCCCCTCCCCCCGGCGCCTGCCGCGCCCGCTCTCCGCCCTGCGCAACCTGCTGGTGAGCAGCTCGGGCGGCGGGCTCGTCCTGATGGCGAGCGCGGTGCTCGCCATCATCGTCGCCAACGGCCCCTATGGTGGCCGCTACGCGAGGGCGCTGCACGCCACTCTCGGTCCGTTGAGCCTGCTGCACTGGAGCCTGATGGCGGTGTTCTTCCTGCTCGTCGGGCTGGAGATCAAGCGCGAGATCCTGGACGGGGGCCTGCGCACCTGGCCGGACCGGGTGCTGCCGGGCATCGCGGCCCTCGGCGGCATGGCGGTGCCGGCGCTCGTCTACGCAGCGGTCAACTGGTCGTCCCTCGACACCTGCGGGGCTGGGCGATCCCGGCCGCCACCGACATCGCCTTCGCGCTGGGCGTGCTGGCTTTGCTCGGCTCCCGGGCGACGGTCTCGCTCAAGATCTTCCTCACCGCGCTCGCCATCCTGGACGATCTCGGTGCCGTGGTGATCATCGCCCTGTTCTACACCGCCGACCTCGCCTGGCCGATGCTGGCGCTCGCCGGGGCGGTGACGGGGATGCTGGTCGTGCTCAACCGCCTCGGCCTGCGCCGGCTCGGGCCCTACCTGATCCTCGGCGCCGTGCTCTGGCTGCTGGTGCTGCGCTCGGGGCTTCACGCCACCGTGGCGGGCGTGATCCTGGCGCTGACGATCCCGCTGCGGGCGGGCCCCGGCCGGCCCGACGACGCGGCCTCTCCCCTGCACCGGCTGGAACACGCGCTCCAGCCCTGGGTCGCCCACGGGATCCTGCCTGTCTTCGGCTTCGCCAATGCCGGCGTGTCGCTGGCCGGGCTGACGCCGGGCGCACTCTGGGCCCCCGTCACCCTCGGGGTTGCGGCGGGTCTTTTTCTCGGCAAGCAGGTCGGGGTATTCGGCGGCGTCTGACTCGCGGTGCGGACAGGCCTTGCCTCGATGCCCGCCGGCGCCACCTGGCGCCACGTCTACGGCGTGGCGCTCCTCTGCGGCATCGGCTTCACCATGAGCCTGCTCATCGGCGGCTTGGCCTTCGCGACCAATCCTGAATTCGACACCGAGACGAAGCTCGGGGTGATCATGGGAGCGGTGCTCTCGACAGTGGGCCGGGGCACTGGCGCTGTCGCGCGGGCCGCGACCGGAGGCGCCGTCGGGCTTCAATCGGGCATCGAGGTCATGGGGCGGAGGACGACAGCGGCGCGCAATCGCGCCGGCCGCCAGCCAGGCAATCCTCGCGCGCCGCTTCCCGGCGCAAGCTGTCGGCGAGCCAGACACCGCCGGCCACCAGGATGATCAGGAACGGGATCGCGGCGAGCGCGCGTCGTCGGCCGGACTCGTCCGGGTCGCGGGTCTCAAGCATCGATCATTCGGACAAGCCGGGAGGCGCCCGGGGCGCATCCGGCCCGCGGGGCATCGGTCGACGGGAGAACCCCGTCCCGCCCCGGCAGGGGAACGGATGGCCGCGTCGCGCGACCATCCGGACGGGAGGAGGCGGATCGCCCGGAGTCGGACCGTCGCCCTACTTCAGGTGCTGGGCGAGGTACTTGTTCATCTCGAACATCGTCGCCTTGTCCTTGCCGAAGACCTTCTTCAGCTTGTCGTCGGCGAGGATCTCGCGCTTGTTCTCGGGGTTCTGGAGCGAGTGGGTGCGGATGTAGTCCCACACCTTGCTCACCACCTCGCCGCGCGGGATCGGGCTGTCGCCGACGATCGCCGCGAGCTCGGGGGTGGGCTGCAGCGGCTTCTGCAGGGCGTTCGGCTTGTCGCCGGACTTGGGAGCGGCGACCTTCTTGCCCTTGGCAGTCTCCTTGGCCGAGTCCTTGCTTTCATCCTTGGCGTCGTCCTTGGCGGCGGCGGCCTTCGGGGCGGCCTTGGCCTTCGGGGCGGCGGCCTCGGGCTCGGCTTTCGTCTCGGCTTTCTTGGTGGTCTTGATCGCCATCGGTCTCCTCCGGTCTGCAACCCATCTCCCAGGGTCGAACAGTGGACATGCCTGGGCACATAGCGTCAACAACTAAGCCGTGGGCGGCGCGTTCCAAGAGGAAATCGCCGTCGGGACGGCGTCATCCACACCGGATGCGCCGTCAGCCTGACGATGGCGAGCGTGGCTCACCCTCACTCCGCCGTCCAGGTGGCGCGGCCCTCGAGCGGATAGGCCGGGTCGGTGTAGCCCGGGGTCGAGGGATGGCCCGCCGGCACCAGGCCGTCGACCAGGGCCTCGTCCTCCGGGGTGAAGCGGTAGGCAAGCGCGCCCGCATAGGCCCGCCACTGGTCGAGGGTGCGCGGGCCCGCGATCACCGCCGTGACGGCGCGGTTGTTGAGCACCCAGGCCACCGCGAAGTCGATCACCGAGGCGCCCTTCGCTTCCGCATGGGCCTTCAGCTGCTCGGCGATGCGCAGGCTCTCGGGACGCCACTCGGTCTGCATCATCCGGGTGTCGCCGCGCCCGGCGCGGGTGCCCTCGGGCGGCGTCTCGCCGGGACGGTACTTCGCCGTCAGCACGCCGCGGGCGAGCGGCGAATAGGGCACGACGCCGAGCCCGTAATGGGCGCAGGCGGGCAGGTGCTCGACCTCCGGCATCCGATTGAGGGCGTTGTAATAGGGCTGGCTCGCCGCCGGCCGGTCGATGCCGTGCTCGTCGCAGAGGCGGCAGATCTCCGCCACCCGCCAGGCGCGGTGGTTGGAGACCCCGAAATAGCGCACCTTGCCGGCCCTGATCAGGTCGGCCATCGCCCGCACGGTCTCGGAAAGCGGCGTCTCGTGGTCCTCCTTGTGGAGGTAGTAGAGGTCGATCCGGTCGGTGTTGAGCCGCTTGAGGCTGGCCTCGCAGGCCTGCACGATGTGGGCGCGGGACAGGCCGCGGTCGTTCGGCCCCGGCCCCATCGCGTTCGCCACCTTGGTGGCGAGCACCCAGGCGTCGCGGTCGCGGGCGATGGCCCGGCCGACCACCTCCTCCGAGCGCCCCTCGGTATAGGCGTTCGCCGTGTCGATGAAGTTGATCCCCTGGTCGCGGGCCTCCGCGACGATGCGCGCAGCCTCGTCGTCGGGGGTCGGCCCGCCGAACATCATCGTGCCGAGGCAGAGGGGCGAGACCTTCAGGCCGGACCGGCCGAGCGTGCGGTACTCCACAGGCGTTCCTCCCGCGATGATGGCGTTTGCATGGCCATGGCGGCCCCGCCGCACCCATCCGCTTTTCGTGATGTGGATGCTGGGGTTTTCCTCCTCTTCACCCCGTTCGGCAAGGTCGCGTTAAGCACGGAATCGCGAAGGTCGCGTCCATGATCATCGCCGCTCTCTCCCTCGCCCTCTGCGCCGCCGGCGCCCTCGTTCTCGGCCTCGGGGCCATCGTCACGGTCGAGCCGCCGCGGGACCACCCGCACGGCGCCGGCCTCCTCTAAACCCGGCCGCGCGGCGTCGGCGAAGACCGGGTAGGCTTGCACGATGCAGGCCGTCCCGGGCGCGCTGCCGCGCTTCCTCCTCGTCTACGCCGCGCTCTATGCCGGTTACGGCCTCACGACGCCGTTCCTGCCCGCGCTCCTCGCCGAGCGCGGGCTCGGCCCCACCGAGGTCGGGCTGGTGCTCGCCGCCGGCACCGGCATCCGCCTCGTCGCCGGTCCGCTCGCGGGCCGCGTCGCCGACCGGCTCGCCGCCGGACGGGGCGTGCTGGCGCTCTGCGCCGCCCTCTCGGGCCTGAGCGCCCTCCTCTACCTCGCCGGCCACGGATTCACCGGGCTTCTGCTCGCCGGCCTCGCGCACGCCGCCGCGACGGCGCCCCTCGCGCCTCTCGCCGACGCCCTGGCGATCCCGGCGTCGAAGGCGTCCCGCTTCGCCTACGGCACCGTGCGGGGCGCGGGCTCGGCCGCCTTCATCGCCGGCACCCTGGCGGGCGGGCAGGTCGTGGGGGCCCTCGGCCTCGCGGCCCTGCCGGTGGCGGGCGCCCTCGCCTTCGCGGGCCTTGCCGGGGCGACATTCCGCCTGCCGGCCGCCGGGACGGCCGCCGGGGCGCCCGTCACGACCGGGGCCGGATCGCTCCTGCGGTCGGCCGCCTTCCGCCGCCTCGTCGCGGTGGCCGCCCTGGTGATCGGCAGCCACGCGGTTCACGACGCCTTCGCGGTGATCCGCTGGCGCGCGGCGGGCCTGAGCCCGGCGACCGCGAGCCTGCTCTGGGCCGAGGCGGTGGCGGCGGAGGTGCTGGTCTTCCTCGTCGTCGGCCCAACGCTCCTCGCCCGCCTCGGCCCCGCCGGCGCCCTGGCGCTGGCGGCCGGCGCCGGGATCCTGCGCTGGTCGGTGGCCGCGCTCACCGTCGCGGTGCCGGTCCTCGTCGGCATCCAGGCCCTGCACGGGCTGACCTTCGCGCTCCTGCACCTCGCGGCGATGCAGATCCTCGGCCGGACCGTGCCGCCCGGTCTCGCTGCGACGGCCCAGACCCTCTACGGCACCCTCGGCCTCGGGATCGCCACCACCCTGGCGACGCTCGCCGCCGGCCCGCTCTACGGCGCCCTCGGGGCGGGGGCGTTCTGGGTCATGGCGGGCGCCTGCGCGGCGGCCCTGCCGCTCGTGCGAGGCTTGCCGACAGGAGGCTTACCGACCGCAGGCTTACCGACCGGAGGCTTGCCGACGGAAGGCCCGCCGACGGGGGAGTTGCCGGTCGAGAACTCGCGGGAACGGGAGGCCCCGCGATAACGCCGCGCCGCCTTGCGCGGAGAGCGGGAATCGGTCCCCACTGCGTCGGCGGCTGCCCACGAGGAGGACGGCATGACGATTCCACCGGGTTTGGTCCCGTTCACCTTCGACCTGTTCGTGCCGACCTATCCGCCGCTGCGCTCCGGCCGCTGGGCGTTGCATCACGGGGAGAACGTGCTCTGCCAGGGCTACTGGAGCCCGGCGCGGCTGGTGCCGCACGTTACGGCGCTGGTGCGCGGCGACCACACCTGGATGTCGACGACGCCGACCGAACTGGAGAGCCAGGAGACCGGCGTGCGCCTGGCCCGCGGACACGTCGTCGTCTTCGGCCTGGGGCTGGGCTGGTCGGCAGTGGCGAGCGCCCTGCAGCCGGAGGTGACCGCGGTGACGGTGGTGGAGATCGACCCGGAGGTCCTGGCGCTGCACCGGGACCTCGACCTCGCCGCCCAGCTGCCGCCGGCGGCGCGGGAGAAGATCCGCATCGTCGAGGGCGATGCCTATACCTGGCGGCCGGACCGGCCCGTGGACCTGCTGATGCCGGACATCTGGCTGCCGCTGCTCTCCGACGGCCGGGTCGAGGAGGTGCGCCGCATGCAGGACAACGTCCAGGCGACGAGCATCTACTTCTGGGGCCAGGAACTCGAGATCGCCCGACACGCGGCAGCGGCCGGGCACGCCCTCGACGATGACGGCATCCGCGCCGCCATCGCCGACTTCGCGCTGCCGCTGATCGGGCCCGCGCTCCCCGGCTACGCCGGAAGGCTGCGCCAGGCGGCGGCGCGCCACATGCGCGGGCGCTGGCTGCCGGGCACGACGCCGCCCGATCTCACGAACGATCTGGCCCCGGCGGCGGCGTGAGATCGGACGGCGTGCGAGCCGGACATGCCGGCCGAACCGGTATTTCGGCACCATTGCAATGGTACGGAGAGCCGTGCCTTAAGCCGCCGGTCAACCGAGACCGCATGATGGCGCCGTCGACCACGATACGTCCGAACGAGACCGATCCGGACCCGACTCCCCCCGGGTGCGACGAGGCACCCGCCCTGCCGCCCGGCATCCAGGCCCATCTCGGCGCGACCCTGCGCGCCGCCTACGACGATGCGGCACTGCCGCCCTGCGCAAAGCTGGAAGAGCTGGTCTCGCGCCTCGTCGCGGCGCTCGCCGGCCTCGACGCCGCGCCGGCGGAGGCCTTCCGCCGCGACCTGCTGGCGGAGGTGCCGCGGCTGCGCCGCCGGGCCCTGACCCTGTGCAACAACCACGCCCGCGCCGACGACCTGGTGCAGGAGACCCTGCTCAAGGCCTGGGCGGCGCAGGACCGGTTCGTGCCGGGCACCTACCTGGCGGCCTGGCTCTACACGATCCTGCGCAACAGCTTCTATTCCGAGTACCAGAAGCGGACGCGCGAGGTCGGCGATCCCGACGGGCTGTTCGCCGCGAGCCTGGTTTCCCTGCCGGCCCAGGACGGCAATCTCCACCTGCGCGACGTGCAGGCCGCCCTCGACCGCCTGGTGCCGGACCAGCGCGAGGCGCTGCTGCTCTCGGCCGTGCACGACCTCTCCTACGAGGACATCGCCACGGCGATGGCGTGCCGGGTCGGCACGGTGAAGAGCCGGATCAACCGCGCCCGGGCGCGGCTCGCCGAGCTGCTGGGCTGACGGACGGCCCGTTCCCGCGACAACCCCTACCGGTTGCAGCCGACGCAAATGCCGCCGTCGATCCGGTCGTCGAGGCGCTCCTGGCGGGTCCGGTCGTCGATCCGGCGCTCCAGGCGCGTATCGGCCGCGCCGGGGCTCGGCACCGTCGCGCCGACCGCACTGGTATGCGGCGCCGTGATGGTGGAGCGCGGCCCGCCCCCGGTACCGGTCTGGTCGGGGAGGTCTTTCGCCTGCGCCAGAGAGCCGGCGGAAACGAGCGCGCCGACGATGAGCGCGCGGGCGAGGAGGAGAGATGCGGGCACGATAGGCTCCCGTCGCAGGAGGACCTGATTCCGTCGGGCCGCCACGCGGCCGCCGGCACGATCCAACGCGGCAGGGACGCGGCCGTTGCGCCGCCCCTCGTCAGATCAGGAGCGCCGCCGGGAGACCGGCTCCTCGCTCGTATCGGGATGATGACCGAACACGCCGACGGCGACCAGGACGGCAACGAGCCCCAGGGCGATCAGGAACACCTGCATCTCAACTCCTTCGCGCGGGACGGATCGCGACCGGACCCCACGCGCTCCCTTTCAAGATCCGCGCCACCTTCTGCCGGGTGGCGATAGCCGCCGGTCCATGACGATGGGACGACAGCCTGCATACTTTGCATGCAGAACGGCCGGAATGCCAAGACCGAATGCCGAATCGCATGGCCGGGACGTCCTGCGGATCGGTCCTCCGCTGGAACGGGTCCCCACGCCACCGCCGCCCGTGCGGGAACGCCGGCACGATCCTGCCGTTGCCCCGGTCCGACTGCACCCCGAACCCCGGACGACGCCCATGCCGATTCGCACCTCCCTCCTCGCCCTTTCCCTCGCGCTCGCCGCCGGCACCGCCGCGGCGCAGGGCATCAACAACGGCACCGGGGTCGCCCCGTCCTCCAGCGGCAATACCGGTTCGGGCATGGCGAGCCAGCCGCCGGGCACCGGCATCGGCGGCAACAATCCGGGCAGCATGGGCTCGACCGGGTCGCAGGGGTCGAGCGGCGGGAACATGGGCCCAGGCCCGACGGTGAAGCAGGACGGCCCGACCGGCAGCGGCGCCCCCGGCACCGGACCCGGCGCGCAGAAGAACGGCACGGCGCGCTGATCCGCAATCTGGACGATCCGTCCGGACGCCGCATGAGGATCCGCCCGGCCTCGCGCAGCCGGGCGGGATCACGCGTCATGCCGACGCCCGTGCTCGATGTCGGGCACGCCCGGGATCGACGGCGCCGTCGATCCATCTCGAATTTTCGACACTGAGGCGTCTTCCGACGAAGTGGATGCCGGCCCGTCGTAGACAATGCGGCGAAGACGAATACTCAGAACCTGTTTGAGCAGGGTTTTCTAAAAAATTTGAGTGAGGCGGGATCGTCTCATTCTCCGACCTCATCCTGAGGTGTTAGCCGATTGAAAATCGGCTGACCTCGAAGGAGGGCTCCAGGGATCGCAGAGGCTTCTGGAAGCCTCCTTCGAGGTCAGTCGATCTCCGATCGACTGACACCTCAGGATGAGGTGGAAGGATAGGATATCCCATGATCCCTTCCAGCTCTGATCAGGCCGATCCGCTCAAACAGGATCTCAAAAAGCTTCACGATTGGAGCGCGATCGTGAAGCTCTCCGGGCCCGGACGTCCGAGCCACCGGGCCGGGATCGCGAACGCGGCAACGATTCGAGAACGGGACCGAGGGTCGTCGTCTGTCGACCGCCGGTCTTACTCGGCATCGGCGGCGCCGGCGTCCTGGCTGCGGAAATAGGGCTCGACCGGGCCCTTCAGCTTCACGGTCATCGGGTTGCCGAAGCGGTCCTTGGCATTGCCGGCCGCGAGCCGCACCCAGCCCTCGCTCACGCAATATTCCTCGACATTGGTCTTCTCGACGCCCTTGAAGCGCACGCCGACGCCGCGCTCGAGCAGGGCGGCATCGTGGAAGGGGCTGCGCGGATCGGTGCTGAGGCGGTCGGGCGGGGTATCGGTCATCGGTCGGGAGCCTTTTTCAGGGCGCTGTGCCTCGGGGGATGGGCTGGCGCCCCGATAGCCGCTCCCGGCGCCGCTGCCAATCCGCCTCCTGCGGCCTGCCTTCCGGCCCCGCCGCTCTTTGGAATTTTCATAATTCACCTGACAATATAGCTCATGATCTGAAAAGTAGAAATCCTCCAATATTTCAAATCAACCTTGCGTGGAGGGGGGAAGTCCTGCATTCAAGGCGGGCCGGACCCCGGCACGACCCCGAGATGGAGGCCGCGATGGCGCGAGCGCTGAACCTGATTCACGGCTGTGCCGGCCTGATCCGGGAGGGATGGCCTCCGGTCGGCCTGCCCTGGGAGCGCCTGGTCGGCCTGTTCGGCGACGGGAGGAGCGCGCGATGACCCTGCATCACCACGAAAGCCGGCTCGCCGAGGCGCAGACCGAGAGCCGGCGGCAGGCCGCCCTGGAACAGGCCCTGACGCTCGCCTTCTGGGACGCCCTGGAGCGGGGCCCGCTGCCGCCGATGGCGGCGCTCGAAGCCGCCGCCCGCACGGTCGGCTCGCTCTACCGCCAGATCGCCTCCCTGCACGGCCCGTCGCCCCGCTGCGGCTGCGGCTGGCAGCCGGAGCCCGACGAGGACCTGATCCGCCTCGAGGCGATGCTCGCCGCCGCCCTGATCGAGCGGTCGCGGCCGAGGCTCGCCGACCTGCCGGTGGCGGGGCGGGCGTGAGGGTGGCCGGCGCTCTCTACGCAGACTTGCGTTGGCAGGCCAACGCTTCGTCTGCTGAGGTTGTTGGTTTGTCGCAGATTTTTGTCGCAAAACCGGCAGCCAATTTTGCGAAATCTGTTTGGTTCTTCAAGCGCTCGCCCGACTGTCCCATCCAGGCCCGACACCCTCCGCGTCATTCCGGGGCCGCGACAGCGGAGCCCAGAATCCAGACACTCAGGTGTTCCAGAAGAAAGCGGGACGGTCTCCGACTTATCCTGCACTCTCCGCGGCTCTGGATTCCGGGCTTCGCTGTCGCGGCCCCGGAATGACGCAGAGGGGTTGAAGTCTGTAGAGACCGATCGAACAAGCCCGCGGCGATCCACTTCGCGTCTTCTCACCCGAACCGCCCGGCCCGCAACGCCGCCACGTCCACGCCCGACGCCCGCCCCGCCAGCAGGTCCGCCACGATCCGCCCCGTCCCGGCGCTTTGCGTCAGGCCGAGATGGCCGTGGCCGAAGGCGTAGATCACCCGCGGGCTCGCCCGGGACGGGCCGATCACCGGCAGGCTGTCGGGAAGCGAGGGCCGGAATCCCATCCATTGCCGGCCGCCCGCCGTGTCGAGACCCGGCAGGAAGGCGGCGGCCTTCCTCAGCATCGCGTCGGCGCGGGCGAAGTTCGGCGGACGATGGAGGCCGCCGAACTCGACGGCGCCGCCGACCCGGATGCCGGTGGCGAGCGGCGTGACCACGAAGCCGTGGCCGCCGAAGGTGAGCTGCCGGCGCAGGGGGAAGGCGCCGGGCGGCAGCGTGGTGTTGTAGCCGCGCTCGGTGTCGAGGGGCACGGAATCGCCGAGGCGGCGGGCGAGGTCCCGCGACCAGGCCCCGGTCGCGAGCACGCAGGCCTCGGCGCTCAGGCTCGTGCCGTCGGAGAGCGTCAGGCGCACGCCCTCGCCTGCGGGTGCGATGTCCCGCACCTCGCCCCTGGTAAGCGTGGCTCCCTTCGCCGCGACGACGGCGTGGAGCGCCAGGGCGAAACGGTGCGGATCGTCCACCGTCATCCAGTTCGGCGTGAAGGTGCCGGCGACGAACCGCGGCGACAGGCCGGGCTGCAGTTCCGCGAGGCGGTCAGCCTGGACATGCTCGAAGGCGATGCCCTCCCGCTCCCGCGCCGCCCAGCCGGGCCCGGCGGCGGCGAGGTCCGCCTCGCTCTCGTAGAGTTCGAGGTTGCCGTCGTGGCGCAGCCGCTCAGTCAGGCCGGCCGACTCCACCATCGCCGCCATGGCCTGCGCGGCGAGCCGCATCAGGCCGGACTGGACCTGCGTCGCGTGGGCGTGCCGGTCGGGCAGGCTGGCGCGCCAGAAGCGCACGAGCCAGGGCGCGATCCGCGGCAGGTAGGCCGGCGGCAGGGCCAGGGGCCCGAGGGGATCGAGCATCCAGCGCGGCGCCTTGCGGAGGATGCCCGGCGAGGCGAGCGGCAGCACGTCGGTGAAGGCGAGCGCCCCAGCATTGCCGAGGCTCGCCCCCTCGGCGATCCCGCCGCGCTCGATCAGCCGCACCCGCCAGCCCTCTTCCAGCAAGTGATGGGCGGTGGCGAGGCCGACGATGCCGGCCCCGACGATCGCGACCTCGCGGGGCATCGGCCCTTACGCCGCCAGCTTCAGGGAGGGGCGCCGCTCCAGGGCGGTGCGGACGATCGCCTCGACGGCGGCCCGGCGCTCGCCCGACAGCGGCTTCCTCGGCATCCGGACGTGCTCGGTCGAGCCGATCGCCAGCGCCTCGGCGAGCTTGATGTTCTGGACCAGGAAGGTCGAGACGTCGAGGTCGAGGAGCGGGCGGAACCAGCGGTAGATCTCGAGCGCCTCCGCGGTGCGACCGGCCTTCATCAGGCGGTAGATCGCCACGGTCTCCTCCGGGAAGGCGACGACCAGGCCCGCGACCCAGCCGACCGCGCCGACGCTCAGGGCCTCGAAGGCGAGGTTGTCGACGCCGGTCAGCACCGCGAAGCGGTCGCCGAAATGGTTGATGATCTCGGTGGTGCGGCGGATGTCGTCGGAGGATTCCTTGATGGCGACGAAACGCGTGTCGCCGGCCAGCCGCTCCATGATCCGGGGCGTCACGTCGACCCGGTAGGCGACGCGGTTGGAATAGATCATCACCGGCAGGTCGCCCGCCGCCGCGACGGCGCTCAGGGTCGCGACGGTCTCGTCCTCGTCGGTGTGGTAGATCGGGCTCGGCACCACCATCAGGCCCGAGGCGCCGGCCTTGGCGGCACGCGCGGCGAGCGCGCAGGCCTCGCGGGTGCCGGCCTCGGAGACGGTCATCAGCACCGGATGGGGACCGGCGACCGACAGGGCGGTCTTCATCACCGCGAGGCGCTCGTCGGGCGACAGCATCGGGCCCTCGCCGAGGGAGCCGCAGACGATCAGCCCGTCGCAGCCGGCCTGCATCTGGAGCGCGAAGCAGCGCTCCATCTCGGCATGGTCGAGGGCCCCGTCGGCGGTGAACTTGGTGGTGACGGCGGGAATGACACCTGTCCACATGGGTCTGTTTCCTTGCAGGTTTCGTGGAGTGGGAAGGATCAGGCCGCCTCGGCGACCGGGGACGACCGGGGGCTCGGCGGCGCGGTCCGGGCGGCGCGGCGCTGGCGCCAGTGCAGCCACTCGCCGACGACGCCGCGGCGGAAGAACGAGACGCAGAGGATGAAGATCAGGCCGATCACCACCGTGACGAGATCGCCGATCGTCGCGAGGTAGTTCTGCAACCCGACCACCAGGGCGGCGCCGACGAGCGGCCCGACCAGGGTGCCGACGCCGCCGAGCAGCGTCATCAGCACCACCTCGGTCGAGGTGTGCAGCGACACGTCGTTGAGCGAGACGAGGCCGAAGACCAGGGCCTTGAGGGCGCCGGCATAGCCCGCCACCGCCGCCGAGAGGACGAAGGCGAGGAGCTGGAAGCGGGAGGCGTCGTAGCCGAGCGACACCGCCCGCGCCTCGTTGTCCCGCACCGCCTGGAGGATCTGGCCGAAGGGCGAATGCACCACCCGGTGGATGAACAGGAAGCCGGCGACGAAGAGCGCGAGCGCCACGTAGTACATCGCCGTATCGCTGGAGAGATCGACGAAGCCGAGCAACGTGCCGCGCGGGATGCCCTGCAAGCCGTCCTCGCCGCCGGTCCAGCGGAACTGCACCGCCAGGAAGTAGACGATCTGCGACAAGGCCAGCGTGATCATCGCGAAGTAGATGCCGCGGCGCCGGATCGCGAGGCCGCCGATGGCAAAGCCCACGAGAGCCGCCGCCGCGACGCCCGCCGCGAAGGAGACCGGCACCCCGAGCGGATGGGCGCCGAGCCGGATCATCAGCGCGCCGGTGACGTAGCCGGCGGTGCCCAGGAAGGCGGCATGGGCGAAGGAGACGAGGCCGGTGAAGCCGAGCAGCAGGTTGAAGGCGCAGGCGAACAGCCCGTAGGCCATCACCTTCATGACGAAGATCGGGTAGACCAGCCCCGGCACCAGCGGCACCACGAGGAGCCCGGCGACGAGGGCGGCGAACAGGTGTCTGGACGTCATCTCACGCCTCCCGCCCGAACAGGCCGGCCGGGCGCAGGAGCAGCGCCAGGGCCATGATGACGAAGACCACCACGGTCGAGGCCTCCGGATAGACCACCTTGGTCAAGCCCTCGATCAGCCCGAGGCCGAGCCCGGTCAGCATCGCGCCGAGGATCGATCCGAGGCCGCCGATCACCACCACGGCGAAGACGATGTTGAGCAGGCTCCCGCCCATCAGCGGGGTGATCTGCATGATGGGCGCGGCCAGCACCCCGGCGATGCCGGCGAGCGCCACCCCGAAGCCGTAGGTGAGCGTGATCATCACCGGCACGTTGATGCCGAAGGCCTGGAGCAGGCGCGGATTCTCGGTGCCGGCGCGTAAGTAGGCGCCGAGCTTGGTGCGCTCGAACAGATACCAGGTGGAAAGGCAGATCAGCAGCGAGGCCGCGACCACGAAGACCCGGTATTTCGGCAGCAGCATGAAGCCGACATCGACCGGGCCTTGCAGGATCTCCGGCGGCTCGTAGCCCTGGCCCGACACCCCGAAGAAGTACCGGAAGCCGCCTTCCATCACCAGGGCGACGCCGAAGGTGAGGAGCAGGCCGTAGAGGTGATCGAGGTGATAGAGCCGGCGCAGCAGGGTGCGCTCGATCGCCATGCCGAACACGGCGACGAGGGCCGGCGCCAGGACGAGGGCGAGCCAGAAATTCACCTGGAGGTCGGGCTGGCCGAGCCAGGGCCCGACTTGCGTCAGCCCGATCCAGGCCAGGAACGCCGCCATCATGAACTGCGCGCCGTGGGTGAAGTTGATGATGTTGAGCAGGCCGAAGATGATCGCCAGCCCCATGCTCAGCATGGCGTAGAAACAGCCGCCGATGAGCCCGATGGTGAGCTGAGCCATGAAAGCCTGAAGGGTGATGTCCGTCATGGGGAGCACCGGGGAGGATGAGGCGGGACGGTTGAGTGCATACCCTCCCCCCTCTGCGGGGGAGGGTGCCCCACGGCGAGTGCGAAGCACTCGCGCTGGGGCGGGAGAGGGGACGCCGCTTCCGGATCAGGCCGAACCGTTCTGACGGGCGCTCGCTGGATCAGCGTCGCGCTGCCCCTCTCCCGGCCCCTGCTGACGCAGGGACCACCCTCCCCCGCAGAGGGGGGAGGGTTCGGGGTGGCGGCTCACCCCTTGGCGTTCAGCGGGCAGGCCTCGCTCGGCTTCGGGTAGACGTCGTCACCCTTGAGCACCGCCTTGACGTGGTAGAAATCCCAGTCGCGCTTCGATTCCGCCGGCTTCTTCACCTGGAGCAGCAGCAGGTCGTGCACCAGCGCCCCGTCGGCGCGCAGGCGGCCGTTGCGGATCACCGCGTCGTCGATGGTCATGGAGCGCAGCTGCTTCATCACCGCCCCGGCCTCGTCGGTACCCGCCGCCTGGATCGCCTTCAGGTAGCTCAAGACGGCGGAGTAGATCGCGGCCTGCGAGGCGCTCGGCATCCGCTTCATCTTGGCGAAGTACTTTTCGGCGAAGGCGCGCGAGCGGTCGTCGTAATCCCAGTAGAACGCTTCCGTCAGGTACATGTCCTGGGCCTTGGCGAGGCCGAGGCTCTTCACGTCGGTGATGTAGGTCAGCAGCGGCGCGATCACCTGCTTGTCGCTGCGGCCGATGCCGTATTCGGCGGCCTGCTTGACGGCGTTGACCGTGTCGCTGCCGGCATTGGCCAGCGCGATCACCTGGGCGCCGGTGCTCTGCGCCTTCAGCATGTAGGAGGAGAAATCGCCGCCCGGGAAGGGATGGCGAGAGACCCCCAAGACCTTGCCGCCCTCGGCCTCGACCACCGCGGCGGCGTCCTTCTCCAGGGAATGGCCGAAGGTGTAATCGGCGGTGACGAAGTACCAGCTCTTCTTGCCGGCCTTCATCAGCGCCTTGGCGGTGCCGGCGGCGAGCGCGTAGGTGTTGACCATCCATTGCGCGCTCAAGGGCGAGCACTTGTCGGTGATCGCCGCCATGGCCACGCCGGCCGAGAGCATGGTCACCCGGTTCTTCTGGCGCGCGATCTCCATCACGGCCAGAGCCGTCGAGGAGGTCGGGAAGTCGGCGATCATGTCGACCTTGCCCTGGTCGAACCACTCGCGGGCGAGGTTGGCGGCGATGTCGGGCTTGTTCTGGTGGTCGGCGGCGACCAGTTCGACGGGAGCGCCCAGCACATTGCCCCCCATCTCGTCGATGGCGATCTGCGCCGCCACCGCCGAGCCGCGGCCGGTGAAGTCGGAATAGATGCCCGACAGGTCGTTGAGGATGCCGACCTTGACCACCCCGTCGCTGACCGTGTCGGCCGCGCGGGCGCCCGAGGCCAGGGCGGCGAGGGACAGACCGAGGGCATAGCCGATGACACGCGACCGCATGATTTTTAGCCTCCTTGTGTGATCTGCCTGAACGGCGCCTGCTGTCTCAGAGCATCTTTGACGTAATCGACGATCCCGCTCTCGACCTCATCCTGAGGTGTCAGTCGATCGAAGATCGACTGACCTCGAAGGAGCGCTCCGGAAGGCGCTGAGATCCCTAGAGCCCTCCTTCGAGGTCAGTCCATCTCTGATGGACCGACACCTCAGGATGAGGTGGATGGATGGACTGATCGAGCGATGAAATACTTGTTCCGATACGCAAAATCGCACTGGTGAACTCACACCCCAGCAACCGCCCGACCTCCTCCTCCCGCGCTTCGACCTCGTGCGCGGCGATCTCCGCGGCGATGCGGCCGTGCTCGACGACGTAGTGGCGGTCGGCGAGGTGACGGGCGAAGTGGAAGTTCTGCTCGACCAGCACGATGGTGAAGCCGCGGCTCATCAGCAGCGACACGGCGCGGCCCAGAGCCTCGACGATGACCGGCGCCAGCCCCTCGGTGATCTCGTCGAGGAGCAGGATGCGGGCGCCGGTGGTGAGGATGCGCCCGAGCGCCAGCATCTGCTGCTCGCCGCCGGAGAGCCGGCCGCCATAGCTGTCGGCCCGCTCGGCGAGATTCGGAAACAGCGCCAGCACCTCGTCGAGCGGCATCCCGCCCTCGCCGAGGCGCGGCAGCAGGGTCAGGTTCTCGCGGGTGGTGAGCGTGCGGTAGACGCCGCGCTCCTCCGGGCAATAGCCGAGGCCGAGCCGCGCGATGCGGTGGGGCGGCAGCCGGATCGCCTCGGCGCCCCGCACCCGCACCGAGCCGGCGCGCCGGTCGGTGAGGCCGAGGATGGCGCGCAACGTCGTGGTGCGGCCGGCGCCGTTGCGGCCGATGAGCGTCACGCACTCGCCCTCGCGCACCGTGAGGTCGATGCCGTGGAGAACGTGGCTCTCGCCGTACCAGGCCTGGAGGCCGCTTGTTTCGAGAACGATGTCAGGCATGCCCGCCCCCGAGATAGGCCGCCTTCACCGCCGGATCGGCCGAGACGGCGGCGTAGGGCCCCTCCGCCAGGATCTCGCCCCGTTGCAGCACCGTGATGGTGTCGCAGAGGTCGGCCACCACCGACATGTTGTGCTCCACCATCAGGATCGTACGGCCCTTGGCGATGCGCCGGATCAGCCGCTTGATGCGGTCGACATCCTCGATCGCCATGCCCTGCGTCGGCTCGTCGAGGAGCAGGAAGGGCGGATCGAGGGCGAGGGTGGTGGCGATCTCGAGGGTGCGCTTGCGGCCGTAGGACAGGTCGGCGGCCCGCGCCTCGGCGGCGTCCGCCAGCCCGACCTCGGCGAGGAGCCGCATCGCCTCCTCGTCGAGCACCTGGAGCGAGCGGCCGGAGCGCCAGAACCGGTACTGCGTGCCGAGCCGGCGCTGGAGCGCCACCCGGACGTTGTCGCGCACCGAGAGGTTCGGGAAGATCGCCGAGATCTGGAACGAGCGCACCAGCCCGCGCCGGGCGATCGCCGCCGACGAATCACGGGTGATGTCCTGGCCCTCGTAGAGGATCTGCCCGTCCGTCGGCACGTGGACCTTGGTGAGCAGGTTGAACACCGTGGTCTTGCCGGCGCCGTTCGGGCCGATCAGCGCGTGGATACTGTGCCGCCGGACCTTCAGGTCGAGCCCCCGCACCGCCCGGAAGCCGCCGAACGCCTTGGTCAGCCCCCTGGTCTCGAGTGCGGTGTCGGGCACGGCGTGGTCCTTCGGTTCGTCCTGATTCGTAGATTGTATAAAATATGCGATGCGGTCAAGCGGCGCGTCGGCACGAGGGGACGGCCGGTCCGCGGCCCCGGCGGGCTGGCAACCGGGCCTCCATCGGTGTAACCGCGCCCTAGCGGGCGCTTCTCGTCCCCGCGCGCCCAGGGACCCGCCATGCGCTTCCTCGTGACAGGCACGGCCGGCTTCATCGGCTTCCACCTCGCCCGCCGCCTGCTGCAGGCCGGCCACGAGGTCGTGGGGGTCGACGGGCTGACCGACTACTACGACGTCGCCCTCAAGCGGGCCCGGCTGGCGCAGCTCGACGCCCTGCCGGGCTTCTCGTCCCGTGAATTCCTGCTGGAGGAGCCCGGCGCCTTCATGAGCCTGATGGGCGAGGCGCGCCCGGACGTGGTGGTTCATCTCGCCGCGCAGGCCGGCGTGCGCTACAGCCTGGAGCACCCGGAGGCCTACGTGTCGGGCAACGTGGTGGGCACCTTCCAGGTGCTGGAGGGCTGCCGGGCCCATCCGGTGCGCCACCTCCTCTTCGCCTCGACCTCCTCGGCCTATGGCGGCAACCGGGATGTGCCGTTCCGCGAGACCGACCGGGCGGTCTGGCCGCTCACCATCTACGCCGCCTCGAAGATCGCCGGCGAGGCGATGGCGCATTCCTACGCCCACCTCTGGAAGATCCCCACGACCGCGTTCCGGTTCTTCACCGTCTACGGGCCGTGGGGCCGGCCGGACATGGCCCTGTTCCTGTTCACCCGGAAGATCCTGGCGGCCGAGCCGATCGAGGTCTACGACCACGGCCGCGCGGTGCGGGACTTCACCTATATCGACGACCTCGTCGAGAGCATCGCCCGGCTGATCGACGCGCCCCCTCCCCTGCCGGGCGTAGGCCCCGTCTCGGCCGCCGACACGTTGAGCCCGGTCGCGCCCTACCGGATGGTCAATATCGGCGGCGGCCGGCCGGTGAGCGTGGCGGCGATGCTCGACGCCCTGGAAGAGGCGCTGGGCGCGCGCGCCGTGCGCCACCTGCGCGACCTGCCGCCCGGCGACGTCGAGCGGACGGAAGCGAGCACCGATCTCCTGCGCGACCTCGTCGGCTACGTGCCGGCGACGCCGCTGTCCTCCGGCATCCCGGCCTTCGTCGCCTGGTACCGGGCGCATTACGGCCCGGCGGCCTGACGGGGGCCCGTGAAATCACCGGCTTGTCATGCGCCCCGTGACAGTGCTCAATCCCCCCATGCCCCGCAGCCTCGATCCCGAGACCGTGCCCGCCCCCGATGCGGCGCCGCGCCAGACCCGGCGCTACGCCCAGAAGCGCGACGCGATCCTCCACGCCGCCGCCGCCCTCATCAACGAGGCCGGGGTGAAGGGCACGACGCTGGCCGACGTCGCCCGCAGCGTCGGGCTGATGACGAACAGCGTGACCTACTATTACCGCCGCAAGGAGGACCTGGCGGCGGCCTGCTTCCTGCACACGATCGGGGTGCTCGACGGGCTGGTGGCGCAGGCCGAGACCGCCCCCGACGGGCCGGCGCGGCTCGCCCGGCTCCTCGACCTCGCAGCCGCCCACCGGGCCGCGATGGCGATGGGCGAGGAGCCGGACATCGCCGTGCTCCACGACGTGCGGGCCCTGCCCGCCCCCCAGGCCGAGAGCGTATTCGCCGCCTACAACGCGCTGTTTCGCCGCCTGCGCGGCCTGTTCGACGAGGCCGGGCTCGACCGGCAGGACCGCAACGCCCGCACCCACCTGTTGCTCTCGGTGATCCACTCGACCCGGCTGTGGATCGGCCGCTACGAGCCGCGGGACTATGCCCGGGCCGGCGCCCGGATGACCGACCTGCTCACCCGCGGCATGGCGGCGACAGGCTCGAATTGGCGCCCGGCCCTCCTGCCCGAACAGGCGCCGCCCGAGGAGAGCGAGGTCTCGCCGGAGGCTTTCCTGCGCGCCGCCACCATCCTCATCAACCAGCAGGGCTATCGCGGCGCCTCGGTGGAGAAGATCTCAGGCCTCCTCAAGGTCACCAAGGGCTCGTTCTACCACCACAACGACAACAAGGACGACCTCGTCGCCAATTGCTTCTCCCGCAGCTTCGCGCAGATCCGGGCGGTCCAGGACGCGGCGGACGCCAACGGCGGCAGCGGCTGGGACCGGATCTGCACCGCCTCGGCGACCCTGGTGCGCAGCCAGCTCGGCCCCGGCGGTCCGTTGTTGCGCGTCACCGCCTTCAGCGCCCTGCCGGAGGCCCTGCGCACCGAGACGCGGCGCACCATGAACCGCCTGACCGAGCGCTTCGGCTTCTGCCTCGTCGACGGCATGGCCGACGGCTCGGTGCGCCCGCTCGATGCCGGCATCGCGGCGCAACTCGTCTCCAGCATGGTCAACGCCGCCGCCGAGCTGCCGGCCTGGGTGCCGGGCGTGACGCCCGACAACGCGGCCGACCTCTATGCCCGGCCGCTCTTCCTGGGACTGTTCGCGCCGGCGGCGCGGTGAGGGCCGCATCCGCTCGTCGGGCGCTCCGGTCCGCCTTGCCGAACCCGGCCCTGCGCGACAGCTAGGGAGCTTAGCGCCGCCGGGGAGCAGGCTCTTTCGAATGCGCAGCCTGTTCCTCCTGATGTCGATCGCGGTCGCCCTCGGCTTCGTGGTCAGCGGGCTGATCAACGGCCTCGACGACCGAGCGCTGGCCCGGAGCGAGCGCGAGGCGCAGAGGCGGGTCGGGGTCGCGGTGGCGGAGCATGCCCGCCGGCTCGGCCTGTCGCAGGACTGGGCCGCCTATTGCCGGGCCGAGACGAGACGCAAGCTCGCGACCTCCCCGAAGGACGGCTCGATGCCGTTCGGCCTGCGCTATTCCAGCGCCGGCACGGAGGAGGTCGAGCGGGCGATCCGCGAGCGCGAGACCTACGAGCGCCAGGACCAGATCCTGTGCCTGACGCGATTGCCCGCGAGCCTGCGCGATCCGGCGACGCCGTGAGCGGCTACAACCCGTAGCGGGCGAACGCCGCGCGCTCGTCGAGGGCGGCCAGCGCCCCCTCGATCGCCGCGATTCCGACCGCCCCCGGCTCGCGCCGGCGCAGCAGCCGGGCGAGGAGGCCGCCGCGGGCCTGCTCGATCACCGGCAGCTTCACCGTGTCGCCGAAGCGCGCCCGCAGGACCGAGCGGACGTCGCCGTGGCCGTCGACGAGGCCGAGCGCCAGGCCCTGGCGCCCGGTCCAGACCGCACCGGAAAACAGCTCGTCGGGATCGCCCGTGAGGCCGGGCCGGCGGCTCGTCACCAGTTCGGTGAACATCGCCTGCACGTCGGCCTGGATGGTCTTGAGGCGGGCGACGTCGTCCGGGTTCTCGGGCCGGAACGGGTCGAGCATCGCCTTGGCCTTGCCGGCGGTGTGGACCCGGCGCTCGACGCCGAGGCGCTCGATCAGCCCGGTGAAGCCGAACCCCGACGACACCACCCCGATCGAGCCGACGAGGGAGGACGGATCGCAGAAGATCTCGTCGGCCGCGCAGGCGATCATGTAGCCGCCCGACGCCGCGACGTCCTCCACGAAGGCGAGGACCGGCACCCCGGCCTCGGCCGACAGCGCCCGGATGCGGCGGAAGATCAGGTGCGACTGCGCCGCCGAGCCGCCCGGCGAGTTGACGACCAAAGCCACCGCCCGGATGCCCTTCATGCCGAAGGCCCGCTCCAGCGCAGGCGCGCAGGCGCCGAGCGACAGGCCGGCCCGCAGGGGCGAGACCGCCCCGATGGCGCCGCTCAGGCGCACGACCGGCACCACCGGGTGGCGGCGAGCCCAGCGCCCGGGAAGGAGGGCGCGCAGGGTGGCGAGGGGCCGGAACGGCATGGCGGGAGGGAATCTCCGATGGCGGCCCCGACGGTTAAGCGGAGCGCGGGGTCCGGGCAAGCGGGAGCGGGGCCGCAGGCCCGGCGCGATGGCGAGAGCCGCGCCGACACCGGTGGGAATGGCCCGGATCGAGGGCGCCGGCAAAGTCGAACGCAGGTTTATCGACCGCATCGATTGAAGCGGGGCCTTGCGCGTCTAGATGAACCGCCAGCGCCCCTGGGTCGTCCGGTGGGCGTCCCGCCGGCCCGTCGCCGGCGGGAACCAGCCTCGTTGACACTTGACAGCCGGCGCGCCGCGCCGCCCGAGGGAGACCGACATCATGCGTGCTCTTCGATGGATCAGCCTGGTCCTGACCCTGCTCGTCGCGGGCATCGGGCTCGGCACCAGCCGCAGCTCCGCCGCCGCCCTGCCGAGCGCCGGGGCGCTGGCAGCCGAGGCCGCGCCGCCCCCCTGGTCGAGAAGGCCTATTACTATCGCCGCCACTACCGCTACCGGCCCTATCGCCGGTATTACGGCTACCGGCCGTATCGCCGCTACTATTACCGTCCGTACTATCGCCCCTCCTATCGGCGGTACTACCGCCCGTATTACCGGCCGTATCGCCGGGTCTACGGCCCGCGATTCTTTTTCTAGAGCATCGTTATTTCTAGAGCATTGTCCGACGAAGCGGATACCGGTTCGTCGCAGACAATGCGGCAAGATCAAAAACCTGGAGAGCGTCGCGATTGCAACGCGATCGCGACGCGCCCTCGTCCGCAGACCACGCGACACGAAATCCCGCACGGCGCCTGAGCGAAGCCGATTTCCGCGTCGCGAGGCGATCGGCCGGACATCGTGCGGGACGGGCGATTGCGGCCGGGCGATGGGGCCCACCGCCCGTCTTCGCCGGATGCCGACCCCGCCACCGGACCAAAACAGATCCAACGGCCATTCATTGCAACGGGATACCGACCCACTGTGTCTCCGGCGGGACAACGCTCATCGGCACGATCAGTATGAAGACGATCCCTTCGTGCCATCTGGAGTATTCCCAACATCAGAGTCGGTCATGACGGTCAATTCCCCGCGCGACCGGGCTCCGTACGGCCGGCACCGCACCGATCTGTTCGGTTCACACGTGGCCTCGCAACATCACCGGCAGGGATCGAGCGGCCTCAGCCCACAAGTCTGACCCCGTATCCGGGGTTTCCGGCGCCCCGTTTACTCACGCTTAAGTCCGGAAACCCATTCTCACCCTGAGACAGAGACCGAATCCTGGTCTTCGAAAACGGGGAGCCCTCCGGCCCCCATGCCGCGGGACCCGGCCCCTGGCCGGAGGTCGTGCGCCGCGGGAGATGGGAAGATGGACGTACTCGTCATCGACGACAGCCAGGCGATCCTGGCTCAGATGAAGCGGCTGCTGGATCAGGACCACCAGGCGGTCACATCCACCTTCCGGAATCCGCTCCTGGCGCTCGACGAGGCGCGGATGCGTGCCTTCGACCTCGTGCTGGTCGATTACAACATGCCCGAGATGGACGGCGTGACCGTCATCCGCCAGCTGCGGGGGATCGAGCACTACGCCCAGGTGCCGATCGTGATGATCACCAGCGAGGTGAGCGACGCGGTGCGCCTCACCGCCCTGGATGCGGGCGCCACCGATTTCCTCGACAAGCGCATCGGCCGGGTCGAGCTCCGGGTCCGGCTGCGCAACCTCGTGCGGCTGGCCACCGCGGTGCGCCGCCTCGACGACCAGGCCTCCTGGCTCGCCGGCGAGGTCGAGAAGGCGGTGCGCACCTTGCGCGAGCGCGAGGCCGAGATCATCTTCCGCCTCTCGCTGGCCGTGGAATACCGGGACAACGACACCGGCGACCACACCTGGCGCGTCGCCCGCTACAGCCAGATCATGGCCGAGGCCCTGGGGCTCGACGACGAGCTGTGCCGCCGCGTCTACCTGGCGGCGCCGCTCCACGACGTGGGCAAGGTGGCGATTCCCGACGGCGTGCTGCTCAAGCCCGGCCGCCTCGACGCGGAGGAATTCGCCCTGATCCGCACCCATGCGGCGATCGGCAGGCACATCCTGGGCGGCAGCAACTGCGCGCTGATCGGGCTCGCGGCGGAGATCGCCGAATCGCACCACGAGCGCTGGGACGGCGGCGGCTATCCCGGGGCCTCTCCGGCGAGGCGATCCCCCTCGCGGCCCGCATCGTCGCCGTCGCCGACGTGTTCGACGCGCTGACCAGCGAGCGCCCCTACAAGGCGGCGATGCCCCTCGACGAGGCCCGGGCCTGCATCGCGGCGGAGAGCGGCCGCCACTTCGATCCGGCCTGCGTCGCCGCCTTTCTGTCGCGCTGGGACGAGATCGCGACGGTGCGCAACGACGCCTCGGCCCGCCGGCGCGACATCCCGTTCCGGATCGAGCCCTGGGCCCGGGTGCCGTCCCTCCCCGGGAGGTGCCGACGGAGGCGGAGGTCTCGCCGCGCGAGGACGAGGCGGCCTGAACCCGCCTTCAACGGCCCGGGTCGGGCAGGTCGGGCAGCCAGGCGGCGCCCTCCCCCACCAGGAAGTCCCAGAACGCCTGGCCGGCGGGGCTCAGGACCTTGTCGGCCCGGCGCACCGAGAACCAGTCGCGGCGGATCGGCAGGCCCTCGACGTCGAGGAGCACCAGGCGGCCATCCGCGACCTCGGAGGCCACGGTGTGGCCGGAGATCAGCGCGATCCCCAACCCCGCCATCACCGTCTGCTTGATGGTCTCGTTCGAGCCGCTGTCGATGCCGATGCGGGCGCGCCGGATCAAGAGGCCGGTCATGAACTCCTCGAACACCGTGCGGGTCCCCGAGCCGTATTCCCGCACCAGGAACGGCTCCTCGGCGAGTTCCTCCCGGGTCAGCCCGTGCCGCCCGGCGAAGCGGTGGTCGGGGGCGGCGATCACCACCAGGGGATGGGGTCCGAAGCTCTCGGCGGTGACGGGGAAGTCCCGCGGCGGGCGGCCCATCAGGGCGAGGTCGACCCGGTAGTCCCGCAACGCCTCGACGGTGGCGCCCCGGTTGCCGACCACGAGGTCGATCTCGACCCCCGGATGGGCCCGGGCGAAGCCGCCGACGATCCGGGGCGCGAAGTACTTCGCCGTCGAGACCACGCCGAGCGAGACCCGGCCGCCCTGGCCGCCGCGCAAGGCCCGCAGCCGCTCGGTGCAGGTCTCCAGCACCGTGCCGATGCTGTCGATGGCCCAGAGCAGCTCGCGGCCGGCATCGGTGGGTTTGAGGCCCGCATGGGTGCGGTCGAACAGGAGCAGGCCGATCTCGTCCTCGAGTCCCTTGATCCGGGCGGTCAGCGCCGCCGGGGTCACGTTCAGCTCCTGGGCCGCCCGGGTCATGGTGCCGAGCCGCGCGATCGCCGCCACGGCGTGGAGCTGCTTGAGGGACAGGTTGCGAATCTGGTCCTGTGCCATCCGGTCCTCGGCCGCCGGCCGCGCTTGAGGGGCCATCATCGCGGGAAAGATCCCGATCCGACATCGCCGGCGGCGCGGGCGCATCCCGTACTTCGGGACAGGGTGACGGGAGAGGCCCGCGCCGCCTAAGCTGCCTGGGAGAACCATGGGCCGGTCCGGGTAGGGCATTCTTCGGGAATCGCACATGCTTCTGAGCGCCCGCATCGACGCGATCCCGCCGCGGCGCCAGACGACCGCAGGGTCGATCCTGGCCGCCCTCGCGCGGGCGGCCGCCGCGACGGCCGGAGAGATCGCGGCCATTCCCGGCGACCCGACGGCCGCCGCCCGGCGCATCTTCACCGAGTCCTTGCGCGGGGCCGAGGTCGCGGCGATCGCCTGGCCCGACGAGGACCGGCCGGATCTGCGCGTGAGGGGCGCCGCCTTCGTCGTCGCCCTCTGTCCGATGGAGGGCGCGGACGACCTCGACGGCGGCCTTCCGGCCGGCACGCTGTTCTCCCTGCGGCCCGCCGGAGCGGATCCGGAGGCGGCCTTCCTGGCGCCGGGGCGGATGCAGGCCGCGGCGGGCTTCGTCGTCTACGGACCCCGCACCCTCCTGACCCTGACCGACGGCACCACGACCACGACGCGGATCTTCGATCCGCAAAGCGGCACCTTCCGGCCGCCCTCGGTGCTGCGCCTGTCGCGGGCGCCGTCTTGCGAGGCGCCGCGGGGTGCCGACGGGCCCCGGGCCGGGACGGTTCCGGCCTGCCGCTCGCTTGCCGCCGGCGCCCAGCGGGTGCTGACCCGCGGCGGCCTGCACGTCGTCCCGGCCGATCCCCACCCGGAGGCGGGGATCCGGCTCGTCCACGAGGCGGCGCCGGTGGCGCTCGCGATCGAGGCGGCCGGCGGGGCCGCCACGGACAAGCGCGGGCGGGCGATCCTCGACATCGCCGCCGGCGATCTCGGCCGGCGCACGTCGCTGGCCGTCGGGTCGACCCGGGAGGTGACGGAGCTCGTCCGCCGCCTCGACCGCGAGCGCGACGCCGGCGGCTCGCCGCTCTTCGCCCCCGCGGGCTGCTGCGGGGCTGACCCGACGTGTCGGCCCTCCACCCCATCGTGTCGGTCACCGGGTCGTCGGGCTCCGGCACCACCTCGGTGCGCAACACCTTCGACCAGATCTTCCGCCGCGAAGGCGTGGAGGCGGTGTTCATCGAGGGCGACGCCTTCCACGCCCTCGACCGGGAGGCGATGCGCGAGGCGGTGGCCCGCGAGCCGACCCTGAGCCATTTCGGCGAGCGGGCGAACCTGCTGCCCGAGCTGGAGGCGGTGTTTCGCGAATACGCCGCCTCGGGCCGCGGCCGCACCCGGCACTACGTGCACGATGCCGAGGAGGCCGCGCGCTTCCAGGCCGCACCCGGCACCTTCACGCCCTGGGAGGAGTTTCCCGAGGGTTCGGACCTGCTGTTCTACGAGGGCCTGCACGGGGCGCTCGCCAACGAGCGCGTCGACATCGCCGCGCATGCCGACCTGAAGATCGGCGTGGTGCCGGTGATCAACCTCGAATGGATCCAGAAGCTCCACCGCGACAAGGCGGCCCGCGGCTACTCGACGGAAGCCGTGACCGACGTGATCCTGCATCGGATGCCCGATTACGTCACCACGATCTGCCCGCAATTCACCAACACCGACATCAACTTCCAGCGCATCCCGACGGTCGACACCTCGAACCCGTTCGTCGCCCGCTGGATCCCGACCGCTGACGAATCGATGGTGGTGATCCGGTTCCGCGATCCGCGGGGGATCGACTTCCCCTACCTGATCTCGATGATCGCCGGCAGCTTCATGTCGCGGGCGAACTCGGTGGTGATCCCCGGCGGCAAGCTCGACCTCGCGATGCAGCTGATCCTGACCCCGATGATCCTGCGCCTCGTCGAACGACGGCGCCGCCTGCTCTGACGACGGAGGCGGGATCCTCCTTCGGGCAGGGTCGAGCCTCCTTCGGACAAGGCTCCGGCGCCCGCCGGCTCGGCTTGTGCTCGGGACAGGATGGCGTAAGAGTCCGGCCATCCGACGTGCCTCGGGGGGAAGGCACCCTGGGGGACGAGACCCCGTGTTGCGAGAGTCCGGTGGATGGCGAGTGACGGGTCGAGCCGTGAGGCGCACGAGGCCGGGGGCCGGGCGGAGCTGCCCTACCGGCTGAGGCAGCAGGCGCTGATGGGCGCCTTCGCCCGCATGGCCCTGCAGACCCGCGACCTCGACGGGCTCCTGGCGCGGGCGAGCGAACTCTGCGCCGAGGCCCTGGGCGCCGCGTGCTGCCAGGTGCTGGAATACCGCGCCGGCGACCACGCCTTCGTGATCCGGGCCTGTACCGGCCTCGGCGACGAGCGCGTCGGGACCGGCTTCTCCGCCGCCGACGAGGCCACGCCCGCATCCTACGCCTTCCGCACCGGGGCCGGCGTGCTCGCCAACGGGATCCAGCCCGGGGCCGAACACGACGGCGCGCGCCTCCATCTGCCGGAGGCGCTCGCGCCCGCCGGCTTATGCCACGCGGTCAACGTGCCGATCGCGCTCGGCGACGAGAGCCGGCGCGCCTACGGCGTGCTCGAGGCCTGGGGGACCGAGGGCCACGGCTTCGACCGGGCGGACCAGGAATTCCTCGCGGGCTTCGCCGGCCTGATCGGCATCGCGGTCGAGCGTCACCAGGGCGATGCGCGCCTGCGCGACGCCCTCGACCACCAGGTCCAGCTCACCCGGGAGATGAGCCACCGGGTCAAGAACAGCCTCGGCGTCGTGGCGGGGCTGTTGCGGCTCCAGGCCCGCGACGCCCAGTCCGACGAGGTGCGCCACGCCCTCGAGGATGCGGGGGCGCGCATCGCCACGGTGGCGGAGGTCCACGACCACCTCTGGCGCGGCATCCACCAGCTCGGCATGGTCGAGCTGGCGGATTTCCTGCGCGAACTGGTGGCGAAGCTCCAGGAGGAGGCCCCGGGCCACGGGCTGGCCTGCCAGGCCGACCCGAAGGTGATCAGCGCCGACCAGGCGATCCCGATCGGCCTCGTGGTGAACGAGCTGGTGACCAACGCGGTCAAGCACGCCTATCCGCACGGCACCGGCCCGGTGCGGGTGAGCCTCGCCGTCGAGGCCGAGGGCCTGCGCCTCTCGGTCCGCGACGACGGCATCGGCCTGCCGCCGGGCTTCGACGTGTCGATGCGCCAGCGCTCGCTCGGGCTCAAGATCATCGCCAGCCTGATCCGCCAGCTCGACGGGCGCCTGAGCATCGCGTCGGACGGGCCGGGGGCGCATTTCGTGCTGGATATCCCGCTGGCCTGACGGCCTACGCTCGGCGCCTCACGCCGCTCGCACCGGCCTGACCGGCACCTGCTCCTCCAGCGCCGGCAGCGCGTCCATCACGCGGGTGGCCGGGAAGGTGACGATCACCTCGGTGCCCTCCCGCGGGCGCGACTTCAGCTGGAAGCCGCCGCCATGCAGGTCGACGAGGCCCTTGACGATCGGCAGTCCCAGCCCCGAGCCCTGCTCGGCGGTCTTGATCGCGAGCGAGCCGCGGCCGAAGGACGACATCACCGTCGGGATCTCCTCCTCGGGGATGCCCGGGCCGGTATCCTTCACGCTGACATACTGGCCCCCCGACGAGGTCCAGCCGACCTTGATGGTGATCTCGCCCCCCGGCGGGGTGAACTTGACCGCGTTCGACAGGACGTTGAGCACGATCTGGCGCAACGCCCGCTCGTCGGCCCAGAGCCGAGGCAGGGTCGGGTCGATCAATTCGCGGAAGGTCTGGTTCTTGGCGCGCGCCCGCAGCGCCATCATGTGGCGGCTCTCCTCGACCACGTAGGCGAGGTGCAGGGCCTCCTCGTTCAGCTCGTAGCGCCCGGCCTCGATGCGCGAGAGGTCGAGGATCTCGTTGATGAGGTTGAGCAGGTGCAGGCCGCTGTCGTGGATGTCGGTCGAGTATTCCCGGTACGAGGCCGAGGAATGCGGGCCGAACACCTCGTTCTTCATCACCTCCGAGAAGCCCAGGATGGCGTTGAGCGGCGTGCGCAGCTCGTGGCTCATGGTGGCGAGGAAGCGGGATTTGGCGAGGTTGGCCTCCTCGGCGCGCCGGCGCGCCTCGTCGGAATTGGCCTTGGCCTGTTCCAGCTCGCCGAAGATCGCGTCCTTCTCGGCCCGCGACTGCAGGACCGAGACGGTCGAGGCGTGCAGGTGGTTCGACAGGAACAGGAAGAACAGCTGCGCGCAGACCGCCATGCCGACGAGCAGGACCGATTCCGCCTCGCGCGACAGGACGAGCAGCGCGGCGGTGGCGGCGCTGAGCGGCAGCAGGCCCGCATAGGCGGCGAGCGGCACCGTGGCGGCGAGCATCGTGGTCACGGCGGCCACGATGACGAGGACGACCATCACGAAGGTGCGGGCGTTCGACGGCTCGACCTGGAACAGCATCAGGACGAGGAGCGCCCAGGCGACGCTCTGGATCGCCTCGCCGGCGATCACCCGCCGGCGCGAGGCCGGCAGCGACAGGGAGGCCGGGTCCTGCCGCAGGAAGGAGCGGGCGAGCGCGGTGTTGCCGGCGATCGCCCCGAGCACGCCGGCGCACCAGGCGCCGCTGAGCAGCGCGGGCGCCCAGAACACCGAGGCCGCGGCGATGCAGCAGGTCAGCACCACCAGCGGCAGGAACGCCCCGATCCGGTATTGCGCGTAGACGCGCAGCAGCTCGTAATCGAAGGCGCGCTCGAGCCCGATCGAGGAGGTCAGCCGTTCGCGGACCGAGCGGACGTCGCGGGCGACCTTGCGCCGCCTCGCCGCCTCCTCCGCCGTCGGGCCGCGCCCGCGCTGAACCATTTCCGCCGTGACTTCGGACATCGCGATCGGGTCGAGCCGCTCCCTCGCCACCACAGGGCATGGTCCGAACCCCGGGCGATCGGGCGATGATCGAGACCGGCAGCCGGGCCGGGAGAGGCTGACCGAACTTCGTTAAGGTCCTCCTGCCGAAACCCCACGAATGCGAGGCATCCCCCGTCCCGCCCTGCCGCTGCGGCACACGCGGGCGGGTGCGCCAGCGCACATCGGCCCCGCTTGCCGAGGGTGCAGGAGCGGCCGCACACACGCAGGACTGGAACCATTCCAGCCTCTCGTCGGAAGCGCACGATGACGAAGCTCACCCTCAACGGCCGGACCTACGAGGTCGAGGCCGATCCCGAGATGCCGCTGCTCTGGGCGATCCGCGACCACCTCGACCTCACCGGCACCAAGTACGGCTGCGGCATCGCGCAATGCGGCGCCTGCACGGTCCATCTCGACGGGCAGCCGGTGCGCTCGTGCCAGACCCGGCTCGGTGATGTCGGCGAGGCCAAGATCACCACCATCGAGGGGATCTCCGGCCCGGTGGCCGAGGCGGTGCGGACCGCCTGGCGCCAGCTCGACGTGGTGCAGTGCGGCTATTGCCAGTCGGGCCAGATGATGTCGGCGATCGGCCTTCTCTCGGAGAACAGGAAGCCCTCCGACGCCGACATCGACGCCGCCATGGACGGCAACGTCTGCCGCTGCGGCACCTACCAGCGCATCCGCGCGGCGATCCACGACGCCGCCCGCTCCCTCGCCTGACCGGGACGCCGCCATGCTGAACTCTCGCCTCACGACGCGCGACAGCGCCATTCCGTCCCGCCGCGCCTTCCTGGGCGGCACCGCCGCCGCCCTGGTGATCGGGCTCACCCTGGATCCGAAGGGCGCCCGGGCCGCGGGCGGCCCCGACCTGTCCAAGGCCCCGGCGAAGCCCAACGCCTTCGTGCGCATCGCCGCCGACGACACCGTCTCGGTGGTGATCAAGCACCTCGACATGGGCCAGGGCAACACGACGGGACTCGCCACCATCGTGGCCGAGGAGCTCGACGCCGACTGGGCGCAGATGCGCGCCGTCTTCGCCCCGGCCGATGCCAGCCTCTACAACAACCTCGCCTTCGGGCCGATCCAGGGCACCGGCGGCTCGACCGCGGTGGCGAATTCCTGGATCCAGCTGCGCAAGGCGGGGGCCGCCGCCCGCGCCATGCTGGTCGCGGCCGCCGCCGACGAATGGAAGGTGCCGGCCGGCGAGATCACGATCGAGAAGGGCGTGCTGCGTCACGCCAGCGGCAAGGAGGGCCGGTTCGGCACCTTCGCGGCGAAGGCCGCCATCCAGCCGATTCCCGAGAATCCGGTGCTGAAGGACCCCTCCGCCTTCCGGCTGATCGGCACCAAGCTGCCGCGGCTCGATTCGCACGCGAAGACCGACGGCAGCGCGCAATACGCCCTCGACGTGCGCCGTCCGGGCCAGCTCACGGCGCTGGTCGCCCGCGCCCCCCGCTTCGGCGCGACCCTGAAGAGCGTGGACGACACGGCCGCCAAGGCGGTGCCGGGCGTGGTCCAGGTCGTCAGAATCCCGAGCGGCGTCGCCGTGGTGGCGCGCGACACCTGGTCGGCGATGAAGGGCCGCGAGGCCCTGAAACTGACCTGGGACGATGCCGGCGCCGAGCGCCAATCGACGGAATCGCAAACCGCCGCCTACAAGGCGATGGCCGACAAGCCCGGTCTCGTCGCCTCGAAGCGGGGTGACGCGGCCGGCGCCATCAAGGGCGCGGCCAAGGTGCTGGAGGCGGAATTCTCGTTCCCCTACCTGGCGCATGCCCCGATGGAGCCGCTCAACGCCACGATCGAGCGGGCGGGCGACGGATCCTACGACATCTATGCCGGCTCGCAGTTCCAGACCATCGAGCAGGCGGTGGCCGCGGGCATCCTCGGCACCACCGCCGACAAGGTCCGCATCACCACCCTCTGGGCCGGCGGCTCGTTCGGCCGCCGCGCCACGGCGTCCGCCGACTACATCGCCGAGGCCGCAGCGATCCTGAAGGCCACCGGCGAGACCGCCCCGATCCACCTCGTCTGGACCCGCGAGGACGACATCACCGGCGGCTATTACCGCCCCGCCGCCTATCACCGCATCCGCGCCGGCCTCGATGCCAAGGGGGCGATCACGGGGTGGGAGCACCGCATCGTCGGCAAGTCGATCATCATCGGCACGGCCCTCGAGGCGATGATGGTGAAGGACGGGGTCGACGCGACCACGGTCGAGGGCGCCTCCGACACCCCCTACGCCCTGCCGGCCTACCGGTTCGAGGTCCACAATGCCCGCGAGGGCGTGCCGGTGCTGTGGTGGCGCTCGGTCGGGCACTCGCACACCGCGCAGGCGATGGAGGTGTTCGTCGACGAACTGGCCCATGAAGCGGGCCAGGACCCGGTGGCCTACCGCCTCGGCCTCCTCAAGCAGGCGCCGCGGCTCTCCGCCGCCCTGACGCTGGCGGCCGAGAAGGCGGGCTGGAGCGCCCGCGAGCAAAAACCGGGACGCGGCTACGGCGTCGCCGCGCACGAATCCTTCGGCTCCTACGTGGCGATGGTGGCCGACGTGACGGCGGAGGCCGGCAAGGTGAAGGTCAACCGCATCGTCGCGGCGGTCGATGTCGGCGTGGCGGTGAACCCGGACATCATCCGGGCCCAGGTCGAGGGCGCGGTCGGCTTCGCGCTCTCGGCGGTCCTGCGCAACCGGATCACCTTCAAGGACGGCGAGGTGCAGGAAAAGAACTTCGACGCCTACGAGCCGACCCGGATGAGCGAGATGCCGAAGGTCGAGGTCCATATCGTACCATCGGCCGCCGCCCCCACCGGCATCGGCGAGCCCGGCGTGCCGGTGCTGGCACCCGCGATCTCGAACGCGGTCTTCGCCGCCACAGGCCAGCGCCTGCGCTCGCTGCCCCTCGACCTCACGGCCTTGCGCGGCGTGTGATCGCGCCACGCGGCGCTCCCCGGGGGTGTGGTGCGCGACGTGTGATCGCGCACCACACCCTTAACCCCCGCCCTATATGAAGGGCATGACTTCCAGTTTTGGACCCGAGACGACTTCAGGGTGCGGCGCGAGCCGCACCCTTTTTTCATCCGCGCCGGACTTCGCCGCGACCGCCGAGCGGGTGCGCGCCTGCCGGCTGTGCCGCGAGGCGCCGTTCCACGGCCCTCCGCTCCCGGTCGAGCCGCGGCCGATCGTCCAGGGCACGTCGCGGGCCCGGATCTGCATCGCCAGCCAGGCTCCGGGCAACCGGGCGTTCCAGAGCGGGCGGCCGTTCCAGGACCCGTCCGGCACGCGCCTGCGGGCGTGGCTCGGCCTCGACGAGCCGGCCTTCTACGATCCCGACCTCGTGGCGATCGTGCCGATGGGCGCCTGCTTCCCCGGCCACGATTCCAAGGGCGGCGACCTGCCGCCGCGGCGCGAATGCGCCGAGACTTGGCGGGCGCCCCTGCTCGCCGGGCTGCCGGACCTGGAGCTGATCCTGTTGATCGGGCAATACGCGCAAGGCTGGCATCTCGGCCGCCAGCCTGGTGGCCTCACCGGCACGGTGGCGCGCTGGCGCGAGATTTTTTCGGAAGGCCAAAGCCCCCGCCTGCTGCCGCTGCCTCATCCCTCCTGGCGCAACACGCCGTGGCTGAAGAAGCATCCGTGGTTCGAGGCGGAGCTGCTGCCGGTGTTGCGGGAGGAGGTGGCGCGTCTGGCGGCATTGGTCGGACGGGAGACACCGGGGTGACCGATGGCCTCGTCTGCCGGATGGACGCGACCGTCCCACTCCACAGGGTCATCCCGGGCCGCGTAGCTGAGCCCGGGATCCAGACACTCAGATGGAAAGGAATGAAGCGGTAGGCCGTCCGCTCGGTCCTGAAACACCTGCGGTTCTGGGCGTGCCTTCGGCACTCCGGGCTCCGCTGTGCGGCCCCGGAATGACGGGGAGGGTGTGGCCGGCTGGGCTTGATTCCGAGCCCCACTCCCCCGATGGGAGCGTACGCATCCTACGTACGGAGGGTCCCGTGCCCGAGCCCATCAGCCCCCGCGACCGCCTGATCGTTGCCCTCGACATGGCGAGCACCGACGAGGCCGAGCGCCTGGTCGACCGGATCGGCGACGCCGCGAGCTTCTACAAGATCGGCTACCGCCTCGGCTATGCCGGCGGCCTCGCCCTCGCCGAGCGGCTGGTCCGGGGCGGGCACAAGGTCTTCCTCGACCTCAAGCTCCACGACATCGGCAACACCGTCGAGGAGGGGGTGCGGTCGCTCGCCGGGATCGGCGCCACCTTCCTCACCGTCCACGCCTATCCGCAGACCATGCGGGCGGCGGCGGCGGGGCGCGACAAGGCGGGGAAGGGCCTGAAGATTTTGGGCGTCACGGTGCTCACCTCCTACGACGACGCCGATGCGCGCGAGGCCGGCTACGCCCTCCCGGTCGCCGACCTCGTCGCGGCGCGAGCCGCCGCCGCCGCGGCGATCGGCATCGACGGCCTCGTCTGCTCGGCGGCGGAGGCCGCGCAGGTGCGGGCGGTGGTCGGGCCCGACCGGCTGATCGTCACGCCGGGCATCCGGCCGGCCGGCGCCGAGATCGGCGACCAGAAGCGGGTCGTGACCCCGGCCGAGGCGATGCGCTCGGGCGTCGACCACGTCGTCGTCGGTCGCCCGATCACCGGCGCCGCCGACCCGCGCGACGTGGCCCGCCGCATCGTCGACGAGATGGCGGCGGCGCTCTGAGCGGGCTTACCTCCGGCGCGGGCGGAGCGGTCCGAAGAAGCCGCTCCATTCCATCCCCAAGGCCTGGGCGCGCTCGGCCAGCACGCCGGGCACCGCCAGCAGGCTCGTCACCGGGGAGGCCAGGATGCCCGGGTCGTTCAGGAGACGCCCGACCTGTCGTCCGCGCCACCAGAAAAGCCCGAACAGCAGGGCCAGCATCAGGAGCAGGCCCCAGGTCGCGAGGCTCTGCCCGAAGACGTACAGGCCGTAGGGCGGCGAGAGGGCCGTGCCGAGCCGGGACAGGCCGAGGACGACGACCGGCAACAGGATCAGGAAGCCCAGCAGTTCCAGCGGCAACCGCCGGAACACCCGGAGGGCCGCGTTCAGGTCCTCGACCGACACGTCGTCGAGCGACATCCGTTCATCGTCCACAGCCTGCGTCATGGAGCCTCCTGGCTTTGCGGCACTGCCGTCGACCATGGCGCCACCCCCGTCGAGGAGGCAACAGCCCTCGCGGGCGTCCGGCCTCCCGGAGCCTGTCCACCCGCCATCTCCCTTGTCGCTTTATCGGCGCGGTCACACCCCCTAGAACGAGCGCGACGACAACGGGAGGAACCGCATGGCGCAAGAACATTCGGCGAAGGGATACTGGGTCGGGCGCGTCGATGTCTCGAAGCCGGAGGCCTACAAGAACTACGTCGCGGCCAACGGCGCCGCCTTCGCCCAATTCGGCGGGCGCTTCCTGGTGCGCGGCGGCCAGTTCGAGCCGGTGCTCGGATCGAGCCGCACCCGCAATGTGGTGATCGAATTCCCGAGCTACGACCAGGCGCTGGCCTGCTGGCACTCGCCCGAGTACCAGGCCGCCCGCGCCAAGCAGGAGGGCGGCGCCGAGATCGACCTGATCGTGATCGAGGGCTACGACGGACCGCAGCCGGGCGAGGGCTGACCGGTCGGGCCGCGCTCGGACCGCGTGCCTCACCTGCGCCCGGCGCGGCTTGACCGATGGGGGCCGGCGCGCCACCTCCGCGCCAGCCTTCACGGCGAGCCCCGGAGCGGCGGATGATCGACCTCTATTACTGGACGACCCCGAACGGTCACAAGGTGACGATGTTCCTGGAGGAGGCCGGCCTCCCCTACACCATCAAGCCGGTCAACATCGGCAAGGGCGAGCAGTTTCAGCCCGACTTCCTGAAGATCGCACCCAACAACCGCATCCCGGCGATGGTCGATCACGAGCCCAAGGGCGGCGGCGCTCCGGTCTCGCTGTTCGAATCGGGCGCGATCCTGCTCTACCTCGCCGAGAAGACCGGCCGCTTCATCCCCGCCGACGTGCAGGGCCGGGCCGAGGTGCTGCAATGGCTGTTCTGGCAGATGGGCGGCCTCGGGCCGATGGCCGGGCAGAACCATCACTTCACCCAGTACGCGCCCGAACAGGTGCCCTACGCCATCAACCGCTACGTCAACGAGACCAACCGGCTCTACGGCGTGCTCGACCGGCGCCTCGCCGACCGCCCCTTCGTGGCGGGCGAGGCCTACAGCATCGCCGACATGGCGATCTATCCGTGGATCGTGCCCCACGAGCGCCAGCGCCAGAACCTCGACGACACCCCGAACCTGAAGCGCTGGTTCCAGGCGATCGCCGAGCGCCCGGGCACCAAGGCGGCCTACGACAAGGCGGCGGCCATCAACCAGCAGCCGACGATGTCGGACGAGGCCAAGAAGATCATGTTCGGCCAGACGGCCGCCAACACCAAGCGTTGAGCGGATCGTGGCGGCGGGCGGCGAGGCGGGCTGGGGCTGGCGCAGGACCTTGCGCCTCGTCCTGACGTTCGGGCCGCCCCTCGTCGGGGTGGTGCTGATCGGTCAGGCGGTGGTGGCGTCGATCGGCGGCGACATCCGCCGCTGGGAATTCGCCCTCGGCGCGGTCTGCCTGTGCCTGACCGTCGCCGGGCGGCTGGTGCCGGAGGAGTGACGCTCCCCGGGCTTCGGGCAGGGCTGTTGGTGAAAACACGAAGCGCCGGTCTCCCCCTCCCCCCTCTGCTGGGGCGGGTGGCCCCTGCGTCGGCAGGGGTCGGGAGAGGGGTAGCGCGACGCCGATCCAGATTGCGCCTTTCGGAACGGTTCAGTCTTTTCCGGAAGCGTGGTTCCCCTCTCCCGGCCTGCTCCGCAGGCCACCCTCGCCCGCGGAGGGCAGGGCTGTCCGGGGAAAGGCGAGGCGCAGGAAATCCCCTCTCCCCGCGGGCGGGGAGAGGCTTTCGTCCCCCTTGTCGGGGACGAAAGGAGCGGCGGCGAAAGCCGCAGCGAGGGTGAGGGGGTGTTTCCGGATGAGGCTCCTTCGGAAACACCCCCTCACCCTCGCCCTGCGGGCTTCCTGAGCCCCTTCGGAGCTCAGGCCTCTCCCCGCCCGCGGGGAGAGGGGAAACCCGCGCTTTTTTCTTTCCCCGGACGGCCCTGCCGCAGAGGGGGAGGGAAAACCCGCGCCATTCCCCTCGCCGGACCACCCCCTCAAAAACTCTCCCACCGTTCACCCTGGGCAGATCCCCGCGCCACCCAATCTAGGGAGGCTCGCCCCGCAGCAGGATCACCCGCCCGGCATGACACGCCCCCGCTCCCTCGCCCGCGGCGACCGCGCATGACGCTCGACCAGGGCCTCGCCTTCGGCCTCATCGGGGTCACCGTCCTGCTCTTCATCTGGGGCCGCCTGCCCTACGACCTGGTGGCGCTGCTCTCGCTCATCGCCGGGGTGGCACTGGGGCTGGTGCCGGCGTCGAAGGCCTTCGACGGCTTTGCCGACGACGTGGTGATCATCGTGATGAGCGCGCTCGTGATCTCCGCCGCCATCTCCCGCTCCGGCGTGATCGAGAGCGCGATGCGCCCGCTGCTGCCTTACCTGCGAAAACCCCGCCAGCAGGTGCCGGCGCTCGCCGGCGCGGTGATGGGCCTGTCGATCGTCACCAAGAATATCGGAGCGCTCGCCATCCTGATGCCGGTGGCGCTCCAGCTCGGGCGCAAGACCGGCACGCCGGCCTCGCTGCTGCTGATGCCGATGTCCTTCGCCTCGCTGATCGGCGGCCTCGTCACGCTGGTGGGCTCGTCGAACAACATCATCGTCGCCAAGGTCCGGGCCGACATCGTCGGCGAGCCGTTCGGGATGTTCGACTTCACGCCCGTCGGCCTCGGCCTCGCGGCGGCGGGCCTCGCCTTCCTGTCGGTGGGCTACCGGCTCCTGCCGCGGGACCGGCGCCCGTCGGGCTCGCTCGCCGCCGCCTTCCGGATCGAGGCCTACACCACCGAGGCCTGCCTGCCGGCGGACTCGCCGCTGGTCGGCGCCACGGTCGGCGAGCTGGAGGCCCTCGGCGATGGCGACGTGACGGTGGCGACCGTCATCCGCGAGCGCTTCCGCCGCTACGTGCCGGGGCCCGACTGGCGCCTGCAGGCCGACGACGTCCTGCTCCTCGACGGCGAGCCGGAGGATCTGGAGCGCCTGGTGGCGCGGGCCAAGCTCACCCTCGTCGGCAGCCAGCCGATCGCAGGCGAGGTGACGGTGATCGAGGCGGTGATCCCGGACGGCTCGGCGCTCGCCGGCGCCACGGCGACGGAAGCGGACCTCGCGGCGCGCCACGGCACCGCGCTCCTGGCGGTGAGCCGCTCGGGCTCCGCGATCACCCGGCGGATCGGCAGCGTGCGCCTGCGGGCCGGCGACGTGGTGGTGTTGCGCGCCGAGGCCGACCGGCTGGCCGAGGTGCTGTCCGAGTTCGGCCTGCTGCCGCTCGCCGAGCGCAAGCTGGCGCTCGGCCACAGCCGGCGCAGCTACATCCCGATCGCGGTGCTGGCCGGCGCCATGGCGCTCGTCGCGCTCCACCTCGTGCCGGTGGCGATGGCATTCTTCGGCGCCGCGGTGCTGCTGCTGGTCCTGCGGGTCATGACCATGCACGAGGCCTACGAGACGATCGAGTGGCCGGTGATCGTGCTGCTCGGCGCGCTGATCCCGGTGAGCGACGCGGTGCGGGCCACCGGCGGCACCGACCTCATCGCCGGGGCGCTGTCGCAGGTGATGCAGACGATGCCGCCGACATTGGCGATCGGCCTCCTGCTCATCGCCGCCATGGCGGTGACGCCGTTCCTCAACAACGCCGCGACGGTGCTGGTGATGGGCCCGATCGGCGCCAGCCTCGCCCAGAAGCTCGGGCTCAACCCCGACCCGTTCCTGATGGCGGTGTCGGTCGGCGCGGCCTGCGACTTCCTCACCCCGATCGGCCACCAGTGCAACACCCTGGTGATGGGCCCGGGCGGCTACCGCTTCGGCGATTACGCCCGCCTCGGCCTGCCGCTCTCGATCATGGTGATCGTCGTCGGCACGCTTCTGATCAGCCTGTTCTGGCCGGTGGCGCCGCGCTGACAGCCGGGGACGATTCTCGCGGGATTGCCCGTACGTGACACCGTGTCGCCACGCTGCCGAATCGTGTCGCCCCGGGCGGGGCGATACAGAAGGGCATGACGGCGATCTGGTTCATCTTCGCGCTCATGACCGGCCTGGCGGTGCTCGCCCTGCTCTGGCCCATGTCGCGCCGCCCGGCCCTCGCGGGCCTCCCCGACGGCGAGGCGCGCATCGCCACCGAGACCGGGTTCTATCGCGACCAATTGCGCGAGATCGACCGCGACGCCGCCCGCGGGCTGCTCGCTCCGCCCGAGGCCGAGGCCGCGAAGGCGGAGGCCGCCCGCCGCCTGCTGCGGGCGAGCCGCGAGCCCGGCCGGAATCCGGGCGCCATGGGCGAGCCGGCCCTGCGCCGGCGCCGCGCGGCCTCCGCCTTCGCCCTCTCGACGGTGCCGCTCGTCGCGCTCCTCGTCTACGGCATGTACGGCTCGCCGGACCTGCCGGCCCAGCCCCAGGCCGAGCGCCTGGCCCATGCGCGGGCCGCCGGCAATGACCTCGCGGCGGCGGTGGCGCAGATCGAGGCGCATCTCGCCAAGGCGCCGGAGGACGGCCGCGGCTGGACGGTGCTGGCCCCGGTCTACCTACGCGTCGGCCGCACCGAGGACGCGATCAAGGCCTACGAGAATGCCCTTCGGATCCTCGGCGACGACGCCGGGCGCCTGTCGGATTACGGCGAGGCCCTGGTGGCGGCGGGCGACGGCGTCGTCTCGGCGAAGGCCCGCGACGCCTTCGAGCGGGCGCTCAAGCAGGATCCGAAGGCGGTCAAGCCGCAATTCTACCTCGCCCGCGCCGCCGAGCAGGACGGCGACCGCGCGACGGCCCGCACCCGCTACGCGGCGCTCGCCGCCGCGGCGCCCGCTGATGCGCCCTGGCTGCCGATGGTGCGCGACAGCCTCGCCCGCCTCGACGGCACGGCGCCGTCGCCTGCCGCCGCGGCCGGGAATCCCGGCATGACCGAGGAGCAGCGCGGGATGATCCGCGGCATGGTCGAGGGGCTGGCCCAGCGGCTGGCCGAGAAGGGCGGCTCGCCCGAGGAATGGGGCCGGCTGGTGCGCTCCTACATGGTCCTGGGTGACCGCCCGAAGGCGGAGGCGGTCCTGGCCCAGGCGCGGACCGCGCTCGGGAGCGATGCCGCCAAGGTCGCGCCGGTGGACGAGGTGGCGCGGGAGCTGGGTTTGGGTCCCGCGAAGGCGGCACCGTGAGAACCGCGACGCCTCTTAACCCTCCCCCCTCCGCGGGGGAGGGTGGCCCCCGGAGGGGGCCGGGAGAGGGGCAGCGCGACGCTGATCCAGGTAGCACCCCTCATCGCGGTCGCGACCTCTCCGGAAGCGTGGTTCCCCTCTCCCGGCTCGCCTCGCGCGCCACCCTCCCCCGCAGAGGGGGAGGGTCGAACCCGCGCGAGCACTCGAACGGCAGAGCCGCAGCGATCATCCCGCAGCGGCCCCCCGGCTTTTTTCCGCCTCGCCGCACGCGCCATACCGTAGCACAACACACAGACAGAGCCGGGGCACCGAACCGGCCACCCCCGGGAGACGCCCCTCATGACGCGCCGGCGCCGCCGTTCCGTCCTCATCCTCGTCTGCGGTGCCGTACTGGCGGTGGCGGCGGGGCTCATCCTCTCGGCGATGCGCGACACCATCGTGTTCTTCCGCTCGCCCACCGAGGTGGCGAGCCAGAAGGTCGCGCCCGGCACCCGCTTCCGCCTCGGCGGGCTGGTCGAGTCCGGCTCGCTCAAGCGCGAGGCCGACGGGCACGTGGAATTTGCCGTCACCGATACCGGCTCGACCGTGCCGGTGCGCTACCGCGGCCTGCTGCCCGACCTGTTTCGCGAGGGCCAGGGCGTGGTGACCGAGGGCGTGCTTCAGGCCGACGGCACGTTCCGTGCCGACACGGTGCTGGCCAAGCACGACGAGACCTACATGCCCCGCGAGGTCGCCGACGCCCTCAAGGCACAAGGGCGGTGGCAGGAAGGCGCCGGCAAGCCGGGGCAAAGCTCCTCCGTGCAACCGCAAGCCGAGCCCGTCGCCCGCACCGCCGTCAAGTAGCGCCGTCCCGTGCGGCGGAAGGTCTTGGCGGCGCCGGGGCCGAAGCGGAATAAGGTGACGCCCGCGATCCGCCGCGGCAGGACGCCGGGTCGGGAGAGCCGTCGACCGATCTCCCGTCCCGATGGACCCCCACGCTTACCGAAAGGTCGCCCCGTTGCTGATCGAGGTTGGTCACTTCGCCCTCGCCCTGGCCCTCGCCCTGTCGCTGACGCAGATGGTGATGCCGGTCTGGGCGAGCCGCACCGGCGACCCGGTCCTGCGCAGCGTCGCGGTGCCGGCGGCGCTCGCCACCTTCGCGTGCATCGCCTTCGCGTTCGGGGCGCTGACCTACGCCCACGTCACCTCGGACTTCTCGGTCCAGAACGTCGTCGAGAACTCGCACTCGATGAAGCCGCTGATCTACAAGATCTCCGGCGTCTGGGGGAATCACGAGGGCTCGATGCTGCTCTGGGTGCTGATCCTGGCGCTGTTCGGCGCCGTGGTGGCGCTCGCCCGCAACTCCGTCCCGCCGACCCTGCGGGCCAACACCCTGGGCGTGCAGGCCGCGATCACCGCGGTATTCCTGCTCTTCATCCTGGTGACCTCGAACCCGTTCAACCGGCTCAACCCGGCCCCGGTCGAGGGCCGCGACCTCAACCCGCTGCTCCAGGATCCCGGCCTCGCGATCCATCCGCCGCTGCTCTATCTCGGCTATGTCGGCTTCTCGATCACCTTCGCCTTCGCCATCGCGGCCCTGATCGAGGGCCGGATCGACGCCGCCTGGGCCCGCGCCGTGCGGCCCTGGACGCTGGCCGCCTGGTGCTTCCTCACCGTCGGCATCGCCATGGGGTCGTACTGGGCCTATTACGAGCTCGGCTGGGGCGGCTGGTGGTTCTGGGACCCGGTCGAGAACGCCTCGCTGATGCCCTGGCTCGCCGGCACGGCCCTCGTCCACTCCACCGTCGTCATGGAGAAGCGCGACGCCCTCAAGGTCTGGACGGTGTTGCTCGCCATCCTGACCTTCTCGCTGTCGCTGCTCGGCACCTTCCTGGTGCGCTCCGGCGTGCTCACCTCGGTCCACACCTTCGCCACCGACCCGACCCGGGGCACCTTCATCCTCGGCATCCTGGTCCTGTTCATCGGCGGCTCGCTGGCGCTCTATGCCTGGCGGGCCCCCACCCTGCGCCAGGGCGGCCTGTTCGCGCCGATCTCCCGCGAGGGGGCGCTCGTGATGAACAACCTCTTCCTGTCGGCGGCCTGCGCCACGGTGCTGGTCGGCACGCTCTATCCCCTGGCGCTCGAATCGCTGACCGGCGAAAAGATCTCGGTCGGGGCGCCGTTCTTCAACCTGACCTTCGTGCCGCTCGCGGTGCCGCTGCTCCTCGTCGTGCCGTTCGGCCAGACGCTGGCCTGGAAGCGCGGCGACCTCGCGGCGGCGAGCCAGCGGCTGTTCGCCGGCTTCGCGCTCGCCCTCGTGATCGCGCTCGGGGCCATCGCGGTCACCTGGGGCGGGCCGGTGGGAGCGCCGCTCGGCATCGGGCTCGGCGCCTACCTGGTGGTCGGCGCCGCCCTCGAGATCGTCACCCGGGCGAAGGGCAAGACGCTCGGCCTGTCCTTTCGCCGCGCCGCCGGCCTGCCGCGCTCGGCCTGGGGCACGGCTCTGGCCCATGCCGGCGTCGGCGTCACGGTGATCGGCATCGCCGCCCAGGCCTGGAGCGTCGAGTCGCTCGCCACCGTGCCGCGGGGCGGCGAGCTGCGCGCCGGCCCCTACGTCGCGGTGCTGGAGGGCGTCCTGCCCCGCACCGGGCCGAACTACACCGAGACCGTCGCCCACCTGACCATCCGCGAGGACGGCGTGCCGGTCGGCGTGCTGGAGCCGGGCAAGCGGTTCTACGCCTCGCGCAACATGTCGGTGAGCGAGGCGGGCCTGCTGACCCGCGGGGTGAGCCAGGTCTATGCCAGCGTCGGCGAGACCGGCACCGACGGCAGCGTCGGCATCCGCCTGTACTACAAGCCGCTGGTGCTGCTGATCTGGCTCGGCGCCGTGGTGATGGCGCTCGGCGGCGGCCTCTCCCTCACCGACCGGCGCTTCCGCGTCGGCGCCCCGGCCCTGCGGCCGGCGATCCGCGACGCGGCCGGCCCGGTGCCGCCCCACTCGGTCCCGGCGGAGTGATCCCGATGCGCGCCGTCCGCCGCCCCTTGCGCACCGCGCTCCTCGGCCTCGCGCTGCTGATGCCGGTCGCCGCCGGCGCGGTGCAGCCCGAGGAGGTGATGAAGGATCCGGGCCTGGAATCGCGGGCCCGGTCGATCTCGGCCGGCCTGCGCTGCCTCGTCTGCCAGAACCAGTCGATCGACGATTCCGACGCGCCGCTCGCCCGCGACCTGCGGCTGATCGTGCGCGAGCGCCTGCGCCAGGGCGACAGCGACGGTGCGGTGGTCGATTACGTGGTGCACCGCTACGGCGAGTTCGTGCTGCTGCGCCCGGTCATCGCCTGGCACACCGCCCTTCTCTGGCTGACGCCCGTGCTGGTGGTCGGCCTCGGCGGGCTCGCCCTCTGGGCCGCCGGCCGCCGCCGCAAGGCCACGGCACCGAATGCCCTCTCGGCCGCGGAGGAGGCGGCGGTCGCCGACCTGATGCGCCGGGCCGAGCCGCGGTGAGCGGCAGCCTCACCGACATCGCCGGCATCCGCGTCGGCCACGCCGAGGATGACAGGGCGCTGTCCGGCGTCACCGCGATCGTCTTCGACACCCCCACGGTGGCGGCGGTCGACATCCGCGGCGGCGGCCCGGGCACGCGGGAGACCGACCTCCTCGATCCCGAGCGCACGGTGCCGGGGGTCGATGCGCTGGTGTTGTCCGGCGGCTCGGTCTTCGGCCTGGATGCCGCCTCCGGCGTCACCGCCTGGCTCGCCGAGACCGGCCGCGGCTTCCCGGTCGGCCCGGCCCGGGTGCCGATCGTGCCGGCGGCGATCCTGTTCGATCTCCTCAACGGCGGGGACAAAGCGTGGGGCCGGTATCCGCCCTATCGCGACCTCGGCTTCGCGGCGGCCGCTTGCGCCGGCACCGGTCCGGTGGCGATGGGCTCGGTCGGGGCCGGGCTCGGCGCGCGCACAGCGAATCTCAAGGGGGGCTTGGGCAGCGCCTCGGCCGCGGTCGAGGGCACGGGGGCCCGCGTCGCGGCGCTCGTGGCGGTGAACGCGCTCGGGCGGGTCACGGTCGGGGACGGGCCGCATTTCTGGGCCGGGCCGTTCGAGGAGGGGGCCGAGTTCGGGGGCCTGGGCCCCGCACCGACCATCCCGCCCGACGCCTTCGCCTGGCCGAGGAAGCCGATGCCGGGCGCCAACACCACCATCGCGGTGGTCGCGACCGACGCCCGCCTGACCAAGGCCGAGGCCCGCCGCCTCGCCGTGACGGCGCAGGACGGCCTCGCCCGGGCGATCGTGCCGGCGCACACGCCCCTCGACGGCGACCTGGTCTTCGCCGCGGCGACCGGCGCCGTGCCGCTCGCCGATCCGGTCGGGGATCTCGCGCGCTTGGGTGACACGGCGGCGCGGGTGCTGGCGCGGGCGGTGGCGTTGGGGGTCTACCACGCGAGCGCCCTGCCGGTGGCGGGGGCGCAAGCCGCGTGGCGGGAGCGGTTCGGGAGGTGAAGGATGGCGTTCCCAACGCTGGCGCTTGGCGGGCGGCTTGTTTGTTGTCTCTCCACCTCCGACCCACCGCGTCATTCCGGGGCCGCGTAGCGGAGCCCGGAATCCGGACACTCAGGTGATGCCGAACGAAGCGGAATGCTCTCAGTTCTATCCTGGACCATCCGCGCTTCTGGATTCCGGGCTCCGCTGCGCGGCCCCGGAATGACGTCGTGGGCATGAAGACTGTCGAGAGAGTGAGGCAGTCTCCGAGGCTTCCATTCCTTATTCTCAGAACTGATACCGCAAACCCGCCGTCACCCCGTGTGCCACCCCCGCCCGGGTGCCGATCGCCGCCTGGTAATCCAGGCGCCAGCCGAGATTCTCGGTCAGGCTGCCCTGGAGGCCGGCACCGGCGGTGACGTAGTCCGACTTGAGGAACGGGATCGCCGCGGTCGCGACGGCCATCGAGTTCTGGACGCTGGCGAGACGGAACAGCCCGGCGCTCTGCTGCGGCCCGAGGCCGAGATTGTAGGCCACACGCACCGAGGGGACGATGCCGCCGAAGCCCGTATAGGCCAGTTCGGCACCGAAGCGGGCGGTGGTCTGGAGCACCGTGAGCCCGCCATAGGCGACGTTGTTGCCCGCCGCCCCCGTCTCGGTGAAGCCGCCGACCCGAGCCGAGAGGTGGCTCAGGCCCGCGAAGGGCATGAGGCGGACGGCGTCGCGGTCGAGGATCAGGCCGGCCTCGCCGTCGAGCGCCAGCGCGGTGGCGGAGGTCCTGGCCTCGGCGGTGAGCCCGTAGGCGGCCGGACGGCGGATGCCGGCGAGGTCGATGATCGGCGCGCCGCCGACGATGCCCTGCGCGTAGAAGGTCGGGCCGTAATAGCCGCCATAGGCCGCGACCGTGAAGGCGCTCTGGTCCTGCCGGAACCCTTGCGGCCGCGAGAGCGAGCCGCCGCCCCCGCCGATCGCGAGGCCGGCCCGCCACGGGCCGGTGAGCGGCAGGTCGAAGCCGGCCGAGCCCTGCGCGATGGTGCGGTCGAGGGACAGGCCGCCGTTGCGCGGCTGGTCGGCGAAGACGACATCACCGCCGACCCAGAGCGCCGGGCCGGACGCGCTCCACGCCCCCTGGCCGGGAAGGCCCGCGCTGCGGCGGAGCGCCGAGAGGTGGTCCTGCACGCCCCGCATCGCCGAGGCCGCGACGCCGATCGCGCCGGCCCCGAGACCCTGGAGGACCGTCGGCGCCGTCGCCTTCATCACCGCGAGCGAGAGCGGATCGACGTAGGTCGGCAGGGTCAGCCGGTAGGCGAGCAGGATGTTGTCGTTGTTGATGCCGGCGTCGTAGGGCTGGCCGTTGATGACGCCCTGGCGGGTCAGGAAGTCGTTGTCGTTGCCAACGAGCAGGAAATAATCGTTGGGCGCCCGCTCGCTCAGGACCGGGACGAGGCCCATCGCCTCGATCTTCTCCGGCAGCGTGGTCTGGCTCGCCGGGTTGGTGGAAAGGTTCATCCCGAAGCGGTTGAGCTGCACCGGGTTGAGCAGGTTGACGACCTCCCGGCTCTGCACCGGGGTCAGGCCGGCCCGCAGGGTGCCGTTCGGCGCGATCGGGGTCGTGCCGTCGTAAGCCGTGCCGGCGATGTTGGTCGCGCCCGCGGTGTCGACGAAGAGCACGCTCTTGTAGACGATCGGCGTGGTGTTGCCGGAGCCGAGCCCGTTCGAATCGCGCGACAGAACCAGGAACTGGGTGTCGTTGAGCGCCAGCATCTCGCTCTGGGCGGCGGTGCGGTTGGGCGCCCCGCCATTGCCGCTCTGCTGGTAGGCCGGCAATTGCAGCACGTATTCGCGGCTCGGCGCACCCGGTGTCGGGGTGCCGGAGACGTCGTAGTAGAGGATGCGGGTATTGGTCCGCTGCTGCTGGTTTGCGCCCGAATCCTGGAGCGTCGCGCTCTGCAGGATAGCGACGAGGCCGCGCCCGTCCGGCGTCAGCGCCAGCGCCTCGAGGCCCTGGTTGTTGCGCCGGCCGGTATCGGGCGGGTTGAGCGAGTTGAAGTTGAGCTGGCCGTTCGTCACCGGCTGGAGCGCCGCCGGGATGCCGATCAGGCCCTGGAGCCGGCCGTCGCGGCTGAAATAGTAGATGTTCGGGCCGTACTCGTCGCTGACGTAGAACGAGCCGTCGAGGCGGCGCGCCAGGCCCTCGGCGTCGAGGCTGATGCGCCCGGCGCTCGGGCCGGCGGCGGCGGAGGGCAGCACGGCGCCGAGCTGGCGGGTGGTGCCGGCGCCCGGATCGAGGCCGCTGAACAGCTGGCCCCTGGCATCGGTGAGCACGATGCCGCCCTCCGGCGTCAGGGTGATCTGGCTTTGCGAGCCCGTCGCCTGCGGCAGGGCCGACGTGCCGGCATAGGGGGTGAAGCTCACGTTGAAGCGGTTGAGCCGGCCGGCATAGTCGCTGAACAGCCCGCCATCGGGGTTGTTGTAGCCGCGGTCGGGCAGCGTGTAGAGCGTGCCCGAATAGGTGTCGCCGCTGCGCCGCCAGGTCGAGAGATCGACGGCGAGCGAGGAGAACGAGCCGAGGGAATCGCCGCGGAAGTCCCGGGTGGTGGCCGGCAGCCGCCCCACGCCCTGGAGGCCCTGGTTGACGACCGTCGCGCCGCCGACCTCCACCGAGACCGGCCCGTCGACGGGCTGGAGGTTGGGCACCCGGACCGACTGGGCCTGCGCGAGCCCCGCGCCGGCGATGAGGCCGCCGGCCGCGAGCGCGGTGCGGATGGAAAGAACGGTCACGATTCGCCCCCGGGCTGACTTTGCGGCAGGGATGGGGCGGATCGGTGACAGTCGCATGACGGTGTGTGGCCCATCCGCACCGAATGGAACCCGATGCGGCGCGCGGACCTCAGGTGTGTCGACCCTACGGCTGACCCGATGTCGAACGCATTTTCACAGGAACCACCCTGCACAGCTTGAAAGCCCAGTCGATGACCACCACCTCAGGTAAGGCGGCATCAACTCTAGGAGATTCACATGCCTAATAAGAAGCCTGGCACCAACACCGGAAATGACGGAGGAATTTTTCGTGAGGTCGGCCCTCGCGGTGGTGAACGTAATAATTTTGCAACAGTCCCCGACAACAAGAGATTACCCCCGACCACGACCCCAGGAGGACAGTGGAAACAAGTAAAGAGGACTCCAGATAGCGATAGATGATTATTAATAGATAAATATTAATCAATAAGGATAGATTATATACTAAAAAACTGGCATTACCGGTCTATATGCTCCTCTTAAGACCCCGTGCCCGAGCTATCCCTTGCGGCACGCGGGTCACATCTGCGTAGAGCATCGTGGCGTCACTCGGCGCACCATGGCATGAGCGCAACGACGCAGCCGAAGCTACGTGGGAAGCGCGAAAGGCGATGGGGCAGTGAGCTACCTGGTGGTCTTTCTCGGGGCCGGCCTCGGCGGGGCCCTGCGCCACGGCGTCAATCTCTGGGCCGCGCGGGCGGGCAGCGGCTTCCCGTTCGGCACGATGGTGATCAACATCCTCGGCTCGATCATGATGGGCGTGCTCACCGGCTGGTTCGCCGCCCGGGGCGGGGGGCCGCAGGGCTTGCGGCTCTTCCTCACCACCGGCGTGCTCGGCGGCTTCACCACCTTCTCGACCTTCTCGCTCGAGGCCTTCCTGCTCTGGGAGCGCGGCGCGCACGCGGCGGCTCTCGCCTATGTGGGAGGGTCGGTGGCGGCCGGCCTCGTCGGCGTCGGCGTGAGCCTCCTGGTGCTGCGCCAGCTCGCGTGAGGCGGGTGCCGGACGCACCTCGCGCGCGTCGACCCGGTTGACAAGCGGGGGGATCGGGGGCGGAGTCCGCCTCACGATGAGCGACACCGCCCCCCGCCCAGAGGCCGAGAAGCCCCGCATCGCCATCACCTACTGCACCCAGTGCAACTGGCTGCTGCGGGCCGGCTGGATGGCGCAGGAGCTGCTCTCGACCTTCCGCGACGCCCTCGGCGAGGTGGCGCTGATCCCGGGCACCGGCGGCACCTTCGCGATCACCTGCGGCGACGCCCTGATCTGGGAGCGCAAGCGCGACGGGGGATTTCCCGACATCAAGACCCTCAAGCAGCGGGTGCGCGACCGGATCGAGCCCGGCCGCGACCTCGGCCACGTCGACAGGGCCTGACGCCTTGACCATGCCGCGCCGCCGGCGCGCCGCCAGGACGGAGCGCCGGGACAGAGCCATGAGGAGTGCGCCATGATCCGCCGCCGGCTGAACGCCCTGCGGCGGGACGGGCTGTCGACGCAGGTCTACCTCGTCGCCCTGGCGATCGCGCTGATCGGCCCCGGCCTGATCTTCACCGCCGTGCTGCTCGGCCGCTACGCCGCCCTGGAGCGGGTGCGCTTCGAGCAGGATGCCCGCGAGAGCGTGCGCGGCATCGCGCTCAGCATCGACCGGGACATGGCCGGGCTGGTCTCGGTGCTCCAGACCCTGGCGGCCTCGCCGCGCCTGCGCCAGGAGGGTTTCGGGCATCACGGGCTCGCCGGCTTCGAGATCCAGGCCCAGGCGGTGACCGAGGCGACGGGCTTCCGCCTGTCGCTGCGCCGGCCGGACGGCACCCAGCTCGTCAACACCGCCCTGCCCCACGGCGCGCCGCTGCCGCAGGACCCGCATCCCGAGGATGCCGCCGCCCTGGCGACGCGAAAGCCCGTGATCGGCGACGTCCGGGCCGGGGCGCCCGGCCGGGCGCCGACCTACGACGTGGCGGTGCCGGTGATGGTCGCGGGCGTGCCGGCCTACGTGCTCAGCCTCACGGTGCCGGTGGCGCGGCTGCACCAGATCCTGGTCCAGGACCTCGCGCCGGGCTGGACCACCGCGATCATCGACCGCCGGGGCCTGCTGCTCGCCCGCTCGGAGGACCATGCCACCCTCGCCGGCCAGCCGATGCAGGCGTCCTTGCGCGGCTCCCCGACCGGCGCCGCCGGCATCTGGGAGGGGACCGACCGCCGCAAGCGGCCGGTCCTCTACGTCGAGACCACCGCGACCGCCTCGGGCTGGACCGTCGGCGCCAGCATCCCCAGGCAGCAGGTCGAGGCGCCGTTGCATCACTGGATCCTGGCCTTCGGCGGGTTCGGGCTCCTGGCGCTGGCGGTGTCGTCGATCCTGGCGGTGAAGCTGTGGGCGCGGGTCGCCGAGCCGTTGCGCCACCTCGCCCAGGCCGGCGGCGCGCTCGCCGTCGGCCAGCCGGTGCCCCGGGTCTCGACGCCGATCCGCGAGATCCGCCAGCTCGCCGACGTCCTGGCCGACGCCTCGCAGAGCCTGCGCCGGCGCATCGCCGAGCGCGACCAGGCGCTCGAGCAGCAGAGCCGCAGCCTCGCCGCCCTGCGCGAGAGCGAGGCGCGCTTCCGCCACATGGCCGATTCCGCCCCGGCCCTGATCTGGATGACCGACGAGGCCGGCGAGATCGTGTTCGCCAACCTCCATTACGATTACCTGTTCGGCCGCTCGACCGAGACGCTGGCCGGGGGGCGCTGGCGCGAGGTCGTCCACCCGGACGACCTGCCCGGCTTCGCGGCGGCGTTCGAGGACGCCTTTTCGGCACGCAGGCCTTTCCGCCACGCGATGCGGGTGATCGACCGGCACGGGGCGACGCGCTGGATCCTGTGCGAGGGGGTCGCCCGCCTCGACGATCACGGCCGCTTCCTCGGCTATACCGGCTGCAACGTCGACATCACCGAGGCCAAGGACGCGGAGACGGCGCTCCGCGAGGGCGAGGAGCGCCTGCGGCTGGCGCTCGCCGCCGGCCGGCTCGGCACCTGGGAGATCGATCTCGCCTCCGGGCAGCACCGCCTCTCGGCCCGCTCGTCCGAGATGTTCGGGGCGGCCCCGCTCTCGCACGAGGCCTGGACACGCACCGTTCATCCGGAGGACCGGGCCCGGATCGAGGCGGCGCTCGATGCCCTGCTGGCCGGGGAAGCCGAGTACCGCACCGAGTTCCGGATCCGGCCGGACGAATCCCAGCTGCGCTGGGTCAGCGCCCAGGCGATCGTGCAGCGCGATGCCGGCGGGCGGGCGCGCCGGGTGATCGGCATCCACCAGGAGGTGACCGAGCGCAAGCGGGCCGAGGAGCACCTGCGCCTCCTGGTCCACGAGCTGAACCACCGGGTGAAGAACACGCTCGCCACGGTGCAGTCGATCGCGATGCAGAGCCTGCGCGGCCTCGACGGGCCGGTGGGCGCGAGCGCCAAGACGGCCTTCGAGGCGCGGCTGATCGCGCTCGCCCGCGTCCACGACGTGCTCACCCGCGAGAGCTGGGAGGGGGCGGAGCTGGCCGAGGTGGTCAAGGACGCGCTCGCCCCCCTCGACGGGCCGGGCGGGCGCTTCGTGGTCGGCGGCCCCGGCCTGCGCCTGCCGCCCCGCACCGCCCTGTCGATCGCCATGGCGCTGCACGAGCTCGCCACCAACGCGGTCAAGTACGGCGCCCTGTCGGTGCCGGCGGGCCAGGTCGCCCTGTCGTGGAGCGTCGCGGAGGGGCGGCTGACCTTGCGCTGGCAGGAACGCGGCGGGCCGCCTGTCGTCCCCCCGACCCGCACCGGCTTCGGCTCGCGCCTGATCGAGCGCAGCCTCGCCCGCGAGCTCGACGGCAGCGTGAGCCTGTGCTTCCCGCGCGAGGGCGTGGTCTGCACCATCGTGGCGCCGTTGGGCGAACCCGGCGCGGCGCGGCCGGACTCGCGGGAGGACACCGCGCCGGCCCGGCGCCGGGCGGCGGGGCAATCGTAGCCGGAGCCGGAAGTAGGCCGCCCGGTCGATGGCCGCCGGCGACAAGTCTCCCATATCCCTGGGGAAAGCCGAGGGCCCGTCCCGCGCCCGGCGCCGGACCGACCGATGACCTCAGCCCCGACGCCCGTTCCCGCACCCCGCCGGCCGCTCCGCGCCCGGCTCGGCCCCGTGCGCAGCCGGGCCGGGCTGACCACCGCGGGCGCCGCCCTGCTGCTGTTGGTGGGCGCCGCCAACGGATTGCTGCTGGCCTGGCAGAGCACCGTCCAGCACCGCATCACCCACACCCTGTCGGTCGACCGGACCCTGATGCAGGTGCTGGCCGACCTCCTCGACAGCGAGACCGGGCAGCGCGGCTACCTGCTGACCGGCGATCCCTCGTTCCTGGTGCCCTACACCGCCGGGCAGACCCGGATCGCCGCGGAGCTGCCGGTGCTCGATGCCGAGCTGCGCGGCTCCCCGAGCCAGGCCGCCCGCCTCGACGCGTTGCGCCCCGCCATCGCCCGCAAGTTCGCCGAGCTCGACCGCACGCTCGCCCTCGACCGCGACGGCGACCGCGACGGGGCGCTGGCCCTGGTGCGGGCCGGCGAGGGCAAGGCCGAGATGGACGACATCCGCCGGATCATCGAGGGGATGCGGGCCCAGGAGGACGAGCTGCTGCTGGGCTACCAGCGGCACGCCCACGGGATCGAGGCGATGGTGGGGATCGGCAGCGTCGTGTCGGTCGGCATCATGGCGTTGCTCGCGGTGCTGGCCCTGCGCGAGGCGGGGCGGCGGGCGGCCCTGTCGCGCTTCCTGCCGGCCGAGCTGGCGCCGCTCCTGGAGCGCGGCGGCAGCATGGAGCAGGGCGGCGGCCTGCGGCTCGGCGAGCGGCGCCACGCGGCCATCGCCTTCGTGGACATGCGCGGCTCCACCACCATCGCCGAGCGGGCCGACCCCGAGACGGTGGCGATCCTGGTCACGGGGTTCCGCCGCTGCGTCGCCCAGGCCGCCCGGGAGACCGGGGGCGTGATCGACAAGTTCATGGGCGACGGCGCGCTCGTGGTGTTCGGCGTGCCCGAGGCGGATGCGGAGGCCGCCGCGCAGGCGCTGTCCTTCGCGGAGCGGCTGGAGGACGGGGTGGCCGCGTGGAACGCCGAATCGGGCGAAACCCCGGTGCGGATCGGCATCGGGGTGCATTGCGGCGAGGTGTTCGTCGGCGTGGTCGGCGACGACGACCGGCTGGAATTCACCGTCCTCGGCGACGCGGTCAACGTCGCGGCCCGGCTCGAACAGGCGACCAAGACCTTCGGGACAACCACCCTGGTCTCGCAGGCCGCGCTCGATGCGGCGCGGGCCTCCGGCGCGGGATGGCGCGAGGTCAGCCGCCAGCCCCTGCGCGGCCGGCAGGAGGCCTTCCCGATCTACGGCCGGGCGGCCTGAGCACGATGAGGGGAAAAAGGGCGCGGGACGGGGTAGCGGTCCCGGCCGGCCTCTGCTATCGCAGCCGCCCCGGCCGGGTCGGCTCGAAGACGATCCGGCGGTGGAAGGCGCACCAGCTCTTGCCGTCCTGCACCGGCGCACCGCAACAGACCGCACGGTCGTTCGGTTCGCCGATGATGAACTTGCACACGAAGGCGCCCGATTGGGCGAACGGAACCCGGAGGCTCGGAGAGGGCTCCTCGACGGCGTCTGCGGTCACGATATGCGACATGCGCACGAGCTGGTTCATCGGGTACTGACTCGCTGGCCTTCCGTCACCCTCGACCAGAAGGGCACCGGGCCGGTTCGTTGCGGGCAGATCCGTCACCGGATTCTCCACCCATGAGGTCCGCGTCTCCGACGACCCGCTCACACGCGTCGCAGGGGAAGCGGCGTTCATACGAATTTGGGGTTGCGTCTCGCAGAACGCAAGCCCCCTAAGCATTTACGCATGGTTTTCGACAGCCGGAGCGTGTCGCCGGCGGCTCTTTGACGGCTCCCGGGGGGCTCCCGGCCGGCCCTGCGGCGTCATCGACTTGCCATCCGGGCGCCCTATCCTTGGCGGATCGCCGCTGCCGAGAATCCTCGCACAGGTCCCCCATGTCCGACGCCGCCCTCGCCCCCGACCGCGCCGGCGCGGCGCATGGTCACGCCCGGCCCGGCCGCCGGTTCGATCACCGCGTCCATCCGGCGGCGACGATCGCCTTCCTGGCCGTCCTGGCGGCGGGCCTCGCCTATGGCGGCTACAACCTTCTCGCCGACATGCAGCGGGCCGGTCAGCCGCCGCTCGCCGTCGGGGCCTTCGCGTTCCTCGGCCTCGCGCTCCTGATCGCGCTGGCCTTCGAGTTCGTGAACGGGTTCCACGACACCGCCAACGCGGTGGCGACGGTGATCTACACCCATTCGATGCCGCCGCTCGTCGCGGTGATCTGGTCGGGCGCCTTCAACTTCCTCGGCGTCATGGCCTCGACGGGAGCGGTGGCCTACAGCGTCGTGACCCTGCTGCCGGTCGAGCTGATCCTCCAGGTCGGCTCGGGCGCCGGCTATGCGATGATCTTCGCGCTGCTGATCGCCGCGATCGTGTGGAATCTCGGTACCTGGGCGCTCGGCCTGCCGAACTCCTCCTCGCACGCGCTGATCGGCTCGGTGATCGGCGTCGGGCTCGCCAACCAGCTGATGGCGCCGAACCATGCCGCCTCCGGCGTCGCCTGGGGCCAGGCGGCGAGCGTGCTCGAATCGCTTCTCTTCAGCCCCCTCGTCGGCTTCGTCTGCGCCGCAGGGCTGCTCCTCGTGCTCAAGCGCCTGGTGCGCCGGCCCGACCTCTACCGGGCCCCGGAGGGCGAGGCGCCGCCGCCCCTGTGGATCCGCGGCCTCCTGATCCTCACCTGCACCGGCGTGTCCTTCGCGCATGGCGGCAATGACGGCCAGAAAGGCATGGGGCTGATCATGCTGATCCTGATCGGCGCCGCCCCCACGGCCTATGCGCTCAACCGCACCATGCCGGAATCGAGCACGCCCGCCTTCGTGCAGGGCTCGGAGGGCGCCAGCCGGGTGTTTCGCGACCACGCCGGCGGGACCCCGATCCCGGACGCGGCGCGAGCCCGGGCCGCGGTCGGCGAGGCCCTGAAGGCGGACGCCCCCGCCAAGGCGCTCGCGGCGCCGGACAGCGTCGCGGCGCTCGCCGGCCTCGCGGACGACATCGCCGCGCAGGTCAAGAACTACGGCGCGATCCGGCACGTGCCGGCGGAGGCGACGCCGAACCTGCGCGCCGACATGTATCTCGCGAGCGACGCGGTGCGGCTCCTCACCGGCGAGCACTCGCCCTTCGGTGACGCCGAGAAGGCGACGCTCTCGGCCTACCGCCACACCCTCGACGACGGGACGCGCTTCATCCCGACCTGGGTCAAGGTCGTGGTCGCCCTGGCGCTCGGCCTCGGGACGATGGTGGGCTGGAAGCGGATCGTCGTCACGGTCGGCGAGCGCATCGGCAAGCAGCACCTAACCTACGCGCAAGGCGCCTCGGCCGAGGCGGTCGCCGCCGGCACGATCGGGCTCGCCGAGGCGTACGGCCTGCCGGTCTCGACCACCCACATCCTGTCGAGCGGCGTCGCCGGCACGATGTGGGCCAACGGCACCGGCCTCCAGATGGCGACGGTGCGCAACCTGGCGCTCGCCTGGATCCTGACCCTGCCGGCGGCGATCACCCTGGCGGGCGGGTTGTACTGGGGTTTGCGGCAGGTGTTCTGAGGGCCTGCCTGTTTGACTCACCGTTATTGACGCTCTCCGCGTCATTCCGGGGCCGCGTAGCGGAGCCCGGAATGACGCGGAGGGTTCGAGATCTGTAGAGATCAGTTCGAACAGACTCGAACGGTCGCTCAAACCGCCACGGCCGACTTCCGATAGATCTCCACCAGCGAGCGGCCCGCATGCTCGACATGGATCCGCAGCAGGTTCCCCGCCGCCACGATCTCCCCCGCCTCGCACAGGTCGAGGATGGTGGTGTGCTCCATGTCGGCGCGGGCGACGTCGCCGGTGACGGAGAGCTGCAGGCGGGTCGGGCGGTCGCAATCCTGGAGCAGGCCGGCGACGATCGAGAGCGAGCGCGGCCGGCCGGCATGGCGCAGGAGGCCGAGATGGAAGCGCCGGTTCAGCTCGCCCCAATGCTCGACCTGGCCGGCGGCAAGCGCCGCGCTGTACTCGTCGCGCAAGGCACGCAACTCCGAGAAATCCTCCGGCGTCAGGTGACGGGCCGAGAGGATCAGCAATTGCGGCTCGAGGGAGACGCGAAGCTGGAAGATGTCCTCGATCTCCTCGACCGAGAGCCCCGAGACCACCGCGCCGCGATGCGGCACGATCTTGACGAGGCCGCCGGCTTCCAGTTGCAGCAGCGCCTCGCGGATCGGGATCCGGCTGATGCCGAATTCCTCCGCCAGGGCGTCCTGGCGCAGCTGGAATCCCGGCGCCAGGGTGCCCGACAGGATGCGCTGGCGCAGGGCCTCGGCCACCGCCGCCGAGACGGTGCGGTGCCGCAAGCCCTCGGGGGAGGACAGGCCGGTCGTCCGGCGCGCCGTCACGGCCATGCTCTCGTCCTCACTGGTTCACTTGAACGTATATTGTATACGAAACAGGATTGGCAAGGTGCTCAGAAGGTCGGCGGGGTGCAGGCGCTCACCACCTCGCACGGGTTGGGGCCGACGCAGCGGAAGCGATGCGGCCGGCGGCTGGAGAAGTAATAGGCGTCACCCGGCCCGAGCACCCGGCGCTCGTCGTCCACCGTCACCTCCAGCCGCCCCGCGAGCACGATGCCGCCCTCCTCGCCGTCATGGACCAGCGGCACGCGGCCGGTATCCGCGCCCGGCTCGTAGCGCTCCTTGAGCAGTTGCAGGGCGCGGCCGAACAGGGTGTCGCCGACCTGGCGGTAGGAGATCCGCCCCTTGCCGATCTCGACCAGCTCCTCGCTGGCATAGAACGCCTTCTCGGTCCGCTCCGGCGTCAGGGAGAAGAACTCGGCGAGCCCGATCGGCACCGCGTCGAGGATACGCTTGAGGGCGCCGACCGACGGGTTGGTCTGGCCCGATTCGATCAGCGAGATCGTCGAGTTCACCACCCCGGCGCGCTTGGCCAGCGCCCGCTGCGACAGGCCGTGCAGGAGGCGCACGTGGCGCAGACGCGCGCCCACCTCGTCGTTGGTCACCCCGGCTCCCCTGTTGAGGCTGTTGCGGATCCGGCAACACCTTAACCGGATGATCAATTTCGTCAAAGGGTTGGCCCGGGCTAGAAAAGGACTTGTTGCCTGTCCCGGAACGGTCTTGTCTGGCGGCGAAACCGCCCCACACGAGACCCCGCCGGAGCCCCCCGCCATGAACGCCCATCCGCCGCGCCTCAACCGCCCGAGCCTCGACGCCTACTGGATGCCGTTCACGGCCAACCGCCAGTTCAAGGCGGCGCCCCGCCTGCTCGTGGCGGCCGAGGGCATGCACTACACGGCGGATGACGGGCGCACCGTCCTCGACGGCACCGCCGGCCTGTGGTGCGTCAATGCCGGCCACGGCCGCCGCCGCATCGCCGAGGCCGTCGAGCGCCAGCTCTCGACCCTCGATTACGCGCCCTCGTTCCAGATGGGCCACCCGATCGCCTTCGAGTTCGCCGAGCGCCTGGCCGACATCGCGCCGGCCGGCAGCCTCGACCGGGTGTTCTTCACCGGTTCGGGCTCGGAATCGGTCGATACCGCGCTCAAGATCGCGCTGGCCTACCAGCGCGCCATCGGCCAGGGCACCCGGACCCGGGTGATCGGGCGCGAGCGCGGCTATCACGGCGTCGGCTTCGGCGGCATCTCGGTCGGGGGGCTGGTCAACAACCGCCGGATGTTCCCGCTCCTGCCGGGCGTCGACCACCTGCGCCACACCCACGACCTGTCGCGCAACGCCTTCGTGCAGGGCCAGCCCGAGCACGGCGCGGATCTCGCCGACGACCTCGAGCGGCTGGTGGCGCTCCACGGCGCCGAGACCATCGCGGCGGTAATCGTCGAGCCGGTGGCGGGCTCGACCGGCGTGCTGGTGCCGCCCAAGGGCTATCTGGAGCGCCTGCGCGAGATCGCGACCCGCCACGGCATCCTGTTGATCTTCGACGAGGTCATCACCGGATTCGGCCGCCTCGGCGCGCCCTTCGCCACCGATTATTTCGGGGTCACCCCGGACCTCGTCACCACCGCCAAGGGGCTGACCAACGGCACGATCCCGATGGGCGCGGTCTTCGCCACCCGGGCCGTCCACGACGCGCTGATGCACGGGCCCGAGGGCGCGATCGAGCTCTTCCACGGCTACACCTATTCGGGCCACCCGGTCGCCTGCGCGGCCGGCCTCGCCACCCTGGAGATCTACGAGGAGGAAGGCCTGCTCACCCGCACGACCCAGGTCCAGGCGCAGTGGCACGCGGCGATGCACGCGTTGCGCGACTGCCCGCACGTGATCGACATCCGCACGATCGGCCTCATCGCCGGCATCGAGCTGCAATCCCGGGACGGGGCACCGGGGGCCCGGGCCTACGACGTCTTCACCGACTGCTTCGAGAAGGGCCTGCTCATCCGCGTCACCGGCGACATCATCGCCCTGTCGCCGCCGCTGATCGCGGAAGCCGAGCACATCGACACCATGGCGTCGATGCTGGGCGACGCGCTGCGGCGGGCGGCTTGAGCGGGGGCCTTCCGCCCCATCCATCGGGCCTGTCCGGAGAAGACGATGGCGCGGGTGTCCCCTCCCCCGCGGCCTCCGGGCTCGAAGGACGTGAGTCGCGAGCGATGAGGGCGCCGGCCGCCGTCGCGCCATCCACCCGCTGCCGGATCCGCACGGCGGCTCCCGGCGCCAAGGCGCTCGGGCCAAGACGGTCGGGCCAAGACGGTCGGGCCAAGACGGTCGGGCCAAGACGCTCGGCCGGCCCGGCCCGCAAGCGTCGTTCCTGGCGGTGCGGGACGGTTGCCCGGGGCGGGCGGAAACCTCCACACTGCCCCTGGCCGTCACCGGCAATCGCGGCCTGCCTCCGCTCAGGTTGTTGTTGTGTCGCAGATTTTAGTCGCAAAACCGGCAGCCACTTTTGCGAAACCTGCCTAGACCGACGGCCGCGACACACGCATCCCGCGAGACAGCAGCCCATGGACCAGCCGAAGCCCGACGACATCACCAGGACCGGCGCGGGGATCGCCCGGTCGGGAGCGGGGCGGGCCGGCTTCGTCACGGTCCGGGGGGCGCGGGAGCACAACCTGCGCGACGTGAACGTGGAGATGCCGCGCGACGCCCTCGTGGTGTTCACCGGCGTATCCGGCTCCGGCAAGTCGTCGCTCGCCTTCGGCACCCTCTACGCGGAGGCGCAGCGCCGCTATTTCGAATCGGTGGCGCCCTATGCCCGGCGGATGATCGACCAGGTCGGCGTGCCGGACGTCGATGCCATCGAGGGCCTGCCCCCGGCGGTCGCCCTCCAGCAGCAGCGCGGCACGCCGAGCGCCCGGTCCTCCGTCGGCAGCGTCACCACCCTGTCGAGCCTGGTGCGGATGATGTATTCGCGCGCCGGCACCTATCCGCCGGGCCAGCCGATGCTGTTCGCGGAGGACTTTTCCCCCAACACGCCGCAAGGCGCCTGCCCGTCCTGCGGCGGGCTCGGCCGGGTCTACAGCGCCACCGAGGCCTCGATGGTGCCCGATCCGTCGCTGACCATCCGCGAGCGCGCCGTCGCGGCCTGGCCGCAGGCCTGGGGCGGGCAGAACCTGCGCGACATCCTGGTGAGCCGCGGCGTCGACGTGGATACGCCGTGGCGGGACCTGCCGCGGGCGCTGCGGGACTGGATCCTGTTCACCGACGAGCAGCCGCAGGAGCCGGTCTATGCCGGGCTGACCCCGGAGCAGACGCGAGCGGCCCGCCGGCGCGGCCTGGAGCCGAGCTACACCGGCACCTTCACCAGCGCCCGCCGCCACGTGATGCACGCCTTCACCCACTCGCAGAGCGCGCTCATGCGCCGGCGCGCCGCGAGCTACCTCGTGAGCGAGGATTGCGCCGCCTGCCACGGCAAGCGCCTCAAGCCCGAGGCGCTGTCCGTCACCTTCGCGGGCCTCGACATCGGCGACCTGTCGCGGATGCCGCTCTCCGACCTCGCCGAGGCCCTGGCGCCGGCCATCCAGGACGAGTGGCCCGAGGACGACAGCGCGCCGAACACCCTCGACCGCGAGGCGGGCCGGCGGGACCGGGCCGCGCGGGTCGCCGCCGGCGGCTCGGCCCATGCGGCCGCGCCCGACATGCGGGCGACGCCGAATCTCTCGATCGAGAAGCGGCTCGCCGCCCGCCGCCTGGCCGCCGACCTCGTCGACCGGATCGGCACGCTCACGGATCTCGGCCTCGGCTACCTCTCCCTCGACCGCGTCACCACGACCCTGTCCTCGGGCGAGCTGCAGCGCCTGCGGCTCGCCACCCAGCTGCGCTCGCAGCTCTTCGGCGTGGTCTACGTCCTCGACGAGCCGACCGCGGGCCTGCATCCCGCCGACGGCGACGCGATGCACGAGGCGCTCGCCGGATTGCGGGAATCGGGCAACTCGCTCTTCGTCGTCGAGCACGACATCGGGACGATGCGCCGGGCCGACTGGCTCGTCGATGTCGGTCCCGCCGCGGGCGAGCATGGCGGTACGATTCTCTACAGCGGCCCGCCGGAAGGCCTGCGCGAGGTCGCGGAGTCGCGCACCCGCCTGCACCTGTTCGGCCTCGCCGCGCCGCCCGCCCGGCCCCGGCGCGAGGCGAAAGGGTGGCTGCGCCTCGAAGACATCACCCGCAACAACCTGCGCGGGGTCTCCGCCGCCTTCCCCCTCGGAAGCCTCACGGCGGTGACCGGCATCTCGGGCTCCGGCAAGTCGAGCCTCGTCAGCCAGGCCCTGCTCGACCTCGTCGGCGACCATCTCGGCCGCCCGGCCTCATCCGACGACGAGCCCGAGGACCCGCTCGACGAAGCGCCTGCGCCGACGCGCGGGCGCATCGCGGGCGACATCGAGGCGATCCGGCGCCTGGTGAAGGTCGACCAGAAGCCGATCGGGCGCACGCCGCGCTCGAATCTCGCGACCTATACCGGCCTGTTCGACGCCGTCCGCAAGCTGTTCGCCGCCACCCCGGAGGCACGGCGGCGCCGCTACGATGCCGGCCGCTTCTCCTTCAACGTCGCCAAGGGCCGCTGCCCGGTCTGCGAGGGCGAGGGCTTCGTCAGCGTCGAGCTGCTGTTCATGCCCAGCGTCTACGCCCCCTGCCCGACCTGCCACGGCGCCCGCTACGCGCCCGAGACGCTGGAAGTCGCCTGGAACGGTTTGAGCATCGCCGACGTGCTCGGGCTCACGGTCGAGCGCGCCTGCGCGGCCTTCGCCGACGAGCCCTCGGTGCTGCGGCCGCTCGCCCTCCTGCGCGATCTCGGCCTCGGCTACCTGCGGCTGGGCCAGCCCGCGACCGAACTCTCCGGCGGCGAGGCCCAGCGGATCAAGCTCGCCACCGAATTGCAGCGCGGCCAGCGCGGCGGCACGCTCTACGTCCTCGACGAGCCGACGACCGGTCTGCACCCGACCGACGTGGACCGCCTGCTGCTCCAGCTCGACGGCCTGGTCGATGCGGGCAACACCGTGGTGATGGTCGAGCACGACATGCGCGTGGTGGCCGCCGCCGACCACGTCATCGACATGGGCCCCGGCGCCGGCACGCTGGGCGGCATGGTCGTGGCTGCAGGCCGCCCGGAAGCGGTCGCCGCGACGCCGGAGAGCCGCACCGCGCCGTACTTGCGCGAGGAACTGGCGCTCGATGGACAGCGGAGTCCGGATTGAGAGCCCGATTGCCCCGATCGACAGTTTTGACACCCTCCTCGTCATTCCGGGGCCGCGAAAGCGGAGCCCGGAATCCAGAGCCGCCAACGATTCCGGAAAAGCGGCCAGCGTCCCGCTTCGTTCTTGACCAACTGAGCGTCTGGATTCCGGGCTCCGCTTTCGCGCCCTCGGAATGACGTGGTGAGTATGACATCTGCATGGATTACCCAAACAGGCTCTTTGACTTCGGCTGACGTGAGACGGACGGATTTTCCGTGACCGACGGATACCCCCGTTACGTCATCCGCCGGCGGCGCATGGCGAGCAGCTCGGTTCCCAGCTGGTAGCGACCCTCACCCGCCAGGCGGACGAGGCGCCGGAAATAGCCGCCCGGATTGCGAATCCGGTTCCGGCCCGACCCGACATCCTCGTCGTGCAGCTGCGCCACCACCAGCACCAGGACCGCCGCCTCGTACGGTCCCATCGCCGCGCAGGCCTCGGCCCAGGCGCTGGGGTGGGCGCCGATCGTCGCCCTGAGCGTCCGGCCGGCATCGAGGATCTGGTGCTCGTCCCGGATGTCGCCGCTCACGAGATCCCGCACCACCGGGCAGGCCTCGACGACCAGGGCCGGTGACACACCCGCCATCGGCAGCTCGATCCGGCGGGGCGCATCCGCCTTCCCCGACGAGTCCTTGCTCCAAGCCTCGGTAGGAGATCCTTTCTCTGTTTCTACGTGGGGGCACGTGTTGCCGTCACAGCCGGCTGCGTAGAAGCGATCCTCGACCATCCGGCGCAGTTCTCCCCAGGCCTCCAGCACCAGTTCCGGATCGCCGGCGCCGCGCCGGTCGGGCGTGGTCGCGTCGAGACTCGCTTGCGCCTCCGCGAGGTCGGTCACGGTGGCGTCGGGATAGCGGGTCGCGAAGGCCTGCATGGCTTCCGCCACGGCGCGGCGGTGCATCGTCACGAGGTCGAAGGCCCGGCGGCGGCGCTCCCGCGCCTCGGCCCGCGCCTGGATCGCCAGCGCCCAGTCGCCCCGGCGCGCATAGAGCGGGGTCAGGTCGAAGCCGAAGGCGTCGAGGATCGTTCCGTCGCGCGACCGGATCGCGTAGCGCTTGCCGTTGGCGGAATCCTTCGGCGCGATGATCTCCAGGCCGACGAGGTCGCGCAGCGCGTAGCGCACCGCACGCTCCGACAGCCCGGTGCGCGACACCAGGTACTCGTTCGACGGCCACACGATCAGGCGCGACCACTCCTGCTCGCCCCAGGTGGCGACGAGCTCGGACAGGACCAGCCGCAGCGACGGACGCAGGCCGAGGGCCTTTGCCGCCTCGCGGGCCGATGCCGACAATTCCTTGCGCGTGACCGTACGCCCGTCATCGAGGGCGCGTCTCTTCCCTGCGAGGGCGGCGCGCGTCAGCGGCCGGCCCCCGGTCTGAACCATCTCCACTCCACACCTCCTTGGACGGAGGCAAAGCGGGACCGTTCGCCCGAGAGGGCGTCATTGACGAGAAGGTCGGGAACCGCTAGAAGGAGGATGCCAATCCGGTCTTCAAGCGGCGGCTTCCCCAGCCCCCGTTATGAGATCCCAAAAAGCGCCGAGGTCCCCACCTCGGCGCTTTTTTGCTTTGCTGCGTCTACATCTGTTGTCCCACGAAAACCTGCTGGAGCGCGTGGATGATCGCGAGGCGCCGGTTCGGGAACTTGCCCTCACGCACCGCTGCGTCGATCGCCTGCTGCACCTGCGCCGGCACCCAGACATTCGTCTCCGTCTCCCCGGAGGCCTTGCGGGCCTCGCGGAGCTTCTTGACGCGCTGAGACGGGGTATCGGCCATCGCTCTCGGCTCCACGACTCGTAACGTTACGAGTCGTGTCACGAGTCGGGCCTGCGCCGCAACGCGGAGTCGAGATTCGGCGGTGGATGTTAAATTCGATTCACAGACGAATCGGGCGCGGGCCCGCCGCGAATCCTCCTATCGCGTGATCTGGCCTCCCGGCGCCGCTGCACCGGTCGATTCGTGAAGAGTTCCATGCGGGATTCGGGAGAATTGTCGGCAATAGCCTCGAATCGGCGGGCTGGTCTTGGGGGCGGTGGGTTTCACCGGGGTCAACCGGGGTGGCGAGGGGAGGCGCGCCGCCCGTTCCGGAACCGGGGCTCCGCCACGGCCCGGGGGCGGGATCGTCCATCTTGGCCGCTCGACAGCGCATCGGACGTTCGCTAGCTCTGAACCACAGGGAGATCGACGATCATGCGCCGCTTTATGATTGTATTATTATCGATTTCTGCCGCGATGTGCAGCCCGGCCTGGGCACGCTTGAGTGTGGACGACCTCGCCTCCACCTGGCCGCGGGCCTCGGCGACCGACAAGATCGATTTCGCGACCCGGATGGGCAAGGCGATGGTTTCGCTTTCGCCCGAACTCACCCGCGATTACTTCATGCGCTGCCTGGAGGAGACCGCCAACATCGGCGATACCAAGGCGCTGACGCTGAGCGACATGGTCCGCACCTGCGTGGCGTTGCAGGCCGGCCGGGACGATTAGGGTCGGCACGATCGGAGCCTCCTCCGGCGGAGGGGATGCGGACAATCCGAGGGTCCAGAGATCGGAGAGGCCTGAAATGAGGCGTGGCCCGCTCGCGTCGTTCACCCTCGTCGCCGCGCTCGCCGGTGCGCTGATCACCCAGTCGCGATGGTCCGGGACCGAGCACCCGGCTTCGACTGCGGCGGCGATCCCGGCCGCACCGCGGGAATCGGGGGCGAGCCTGTTCTGCGAGTTCACCGGCGTTGCCGATCCGTCGCCGCTGGTCGGCTTCCATTTCGAGGTCGGGACCCCGCGGCCCTCGCCCACCTTCGCGCTGGTGTTCCGGCGCGAGCGGGACGGCTCGCAGACGGAGTTCGGCGGGGCGGAGGGGCCGTCGCCGGTCTGGACCTTCGACGGGTCCGACAGCCCGGCGGTGATCCGGTCGCCGGAGGACGACACGCAGATCAATCTCTATGGCTACGAGCCCGGACGGACCGGGACGGTCTGGTTCGAGGCCGGGTTGCGCAGCATCCGCGACAAGAATCTCGGCGGCCGCTGCCGCCAGAGCGCATGACCATGCGGATCTCCTCCCTCCTCCGGCCGGCCTTCGCCGGTGCGCTCCTCGTCGCGGCGGCGAACGGGCCGGCCCGCACCCAGAGCGTGGTCGACGGGTCGGACGCCGCGATCGGCCCGGAGAGCACGGCGCGTCTCCTCGTCCTCGTCCGCGAGACCCTGCGCAGCCCGGATGCCAGGGTGACGGCCCTGCGCCAGGGGCGGGACGGGGCGATCTGCGGTGCCGTCGAGCTGCGCAACCGCATGGGCACCTATACGGGGGCCCGTCCCTTCGTGTTCGAGCCTGCCTCGCGCTTCGTCGGCCGGCTGCCCGAGGGCCCGGAACTGCGCAATCCGGCGAGCGTCGCGGATTACGCCGCGATGGAACGGGCGAAGCGGCTGTTCTCGCAGAACTGCGCCGAGTGATGCGAAAGGTCGTTCTCAACGACCGCCGGTATCATTCGTCCAGGCACAGCCGGAAATAGTTCTGGCGAATCGCCTCCTTCTCGGCGAAGCCCGGCGAGCGCGGATCGAGGAGTTCGGGGCCATCCGGGACGCGGCCGAAGGTGCCGGCGGCGAGATCGACCAGGAAGCCGCGCTCGCCCGTATAGAGGCCGTCGCGATTCTTGACGTTCACGGACCCGCAGACATGCGAGGCTCCGCTCCGCCGCAGGACCGTGACCTTGGCGTCCGGGCTGTGCAGGTCCTGCCGGATCAGGGCGAGGACGCGCTGGGTATTGGCCGGGCCGATCGCCGCATCCGAGCCGTCCTCGACCGTCTGGGCGAGCGCGGGCATGGCCAGGATCAGAGCCAGGATCGGCACGCTGCAGCGCAGGGTCCGACCGAGCCGGCCCCGCGAATCCGAGAGGTGTCGCGTTCCGCAATCCGGCACCGGTCCCGCCATCCTTCCCGCGCGCGGACGCACGGTAGGGCGCCCGGCCCCGCCGGGGCAAGGGGCCGGCGGCGGGACGGGGAGAGGTCCATCGCGGGAGGCTTCGTTGACACGCCTCCCCCCGGCCGTAGAACCGACCGCAACGAGTAGACCGGGAGGGAGACGACCATGGCCAAGGGGCTGCGCAAGGGACTGACCAGCTACGGGGATGCGGGCTTCTCGCTGTTCCTGCGCAAGGCCTTCATCAAGGCGGCGGGCTATTCCGACGACGCCCTCGACCGGCCGATCGTCGGCATCACCAACACCGCCTCCGACTACAATCCCTGCCACGGCAACGCCGCGCAGCTGATTGAGGCGGCCAAGCGCGGGGTGATGCTGGCCGGTGCGATGCCGATGGTGTTCCCGACGATCTCGATCCACGAGAGCTTCGCCCACCCGACCTCGATGTACCTGCGCAACCTGATGGCGATGGACACCGAGGAGATGATCCGGGCCCAGCCGATGGACGCGGTGATCGTGATCGGCGGCTGCGACAAGACCCTGCCGGCGCAGGTGATGGCGGCGGCCTCCGTCGACCTCCCGACCGTGGTGATCCCGGTCGGGCCGATGGTGGTCGGTCATCACCGCGGCGAGGTGCTCGGCGCCTGCACCGATTGCCGCCGCCTCTGGGGGGCGCACCGGGCCGGCGAGATCGACGAGCAGGAGATCGAGGTCGTCAACGGGCGCCTCGCACCGTCCGTCGGCACCTGCATGGTGATGGGCACCGCCTCGACCATGGCCTGCATGATCGAGGCGATGGGGCTGGCGCTCCCCATGGCCGGCACGATTCCGGCCCCTCACGCCGAGCGGATCCGCCTCGCCGAGGCGAGCGGCGCCGTTGCCGCCGCGATGGCGAAGACCGGCGGCCCGCGCCCGAGCCAGATCATGACCAAGGCCTCGATCCGCAACGCGCAGGTGGTCATGCAGGCGATCGGCGGCTCGACCAACGGGGTGATCCACCTCACCGCCATGGCGAACCGGGCGGGCATCGACCTCGACCTCGCGAGCCTCGACGCGATCGGCCGGGAGGTGCCGGTGCTCGTCGACCTCAAGCCCTCGGGCGACCATTACATGGAGCATTTCCACCATGCCGGCGGCGTGCCGAAGCTGCTCGCCGAACTCGGCGACCTGATCGATCTCGATGCTCCGACCATCACAGGCCGGACCCTGCGCGAGGTGGTGGCCGATGCCGAGGACGTGCCGGGCCAGACCGTGATCCGCTCGCCCAAGCAGCCGATCAAGCCGGTCGGCGCCATGGCGGTGCTCACCGGCAACCTCGCGCCCCGCGGCGCGCTCATCAAGCATTCGGCGGCGACGCCGCGCCTGCTCCAGCACGAGGGGCGGGCGGTGGTGTTCGACTCGATCCCCGACATGGCGGCGCGGATCGACGATCCCGACCTCGACGTGGCGGCGGACGACGTGCTGGTCCTGCGCAATGCCGGGCCGAAGGGGGCGCCGGGCATGCCGGAGGCCGGCTACCTGCCGATCCCGAAGAAGCTGGCGCGGGCCGGCGTCAAGGACATGGTGCGGATCTCCGATGCCCGGATGAGCGGCACCGCCTTCGGCACCATCGTGCTGCACGTCACGCCCGAGTCGGCGGTGGGCGGGCCCCTCGCCCTGGTTCGCACCGGCGACCGCATCCGGCTCGACGTCGAGGGCCGGCGCATCGACCTCCTGTTGGACGAGGCCGAGCTGGCGGCCCGGGCCGCCGCCCTCGACGCCCCGGCGCGCCCCGACTGGGCGGCCCGCGGCTATGCCCGCCTGTTCCACGACACCGTCACCCAGGCCGACGAAGGCTGCGACTTCGACTTCATGCGGCGGGAGGGGTGATCGCCGGGGCGGATTCCGAAAAAAGGCGGGGCGCGCGAACCTTTCCCCCTCTGCGGGCTACGGCCGTGACGCGGCGGGGGGATGCCCGTCGGGTCGCTCAAGCCACCCGGCCGCCCCCGGGCGCGACCGCCGCCACCCCTCCCGATTCCGGCGCCGCGGCGGGGAGGGACGCGATCAGGTCGTGGGCCTCCTCCGGGCTCTCTGCCGCCGGCGGCGAGCCCCACATCGTCGCGCCGCCGGGCTCGCGGATCGCCAGGATCGACACCGTGCCGACGAGGCCCGCGAGGGCCAGGTAATAGGCCGGCCAGTTCAGGTCGCCGGTCAGCGCCACCAGGGAGCCGACGACCACCGAGGTCGTCCCGGCAAACAGCGAGACCGAGACGTTGAAGGCCACCGACAGGCCGCTGGCGCGCAGCCGCGTCGGAAACAGGGCCGGGAGCGTCGAGGGCATCGTGGCGCTGAAGCAGATCAGCAGGAGGCCCATGATCAGGAGCCCGAGGAAGGCGTGGACCTCGCTCTGGCTGCGGATCAGCAGGATCATCGGGTAGGCGAGCACCACGAGGCCGACCGACCCGGCGAGCACGAAGGGCTTGCGGCCGAAGCGGTCGGACAGCGCGCCGATCAGCGGGATCGACAGGAGCGCGATCACCATCACGACGATCTGAAGGACCTCCGAGGCCGTCGCCGACATCCCGCCGGCCTGCTGCATCATCGGCAGGGTCTGGGTGACGTAGGTCGGCATGTAGGAGGTCAGCATGTAGTTCGGCACGTTCCAGGCCAGCGCCAGGCCCATGCAGACGAGGAGGTAGGGCCACAGGCCGAGCAGATCCTTCATCGTCTGGCCGACGCGCTGCGCCTTCTCGCGCTCGTCGGCCTCCTGTTCGAGGGCCGCGAAGGCGGGCGTCTCGGCGAGCCGGGTCCGCAGGTAGACGCCGACGAGGCCGAGCGGCAGGGCGAGGAAGAACGGGATGCGCCAGCCCCAGGAGAGCAGCTGCTCCTCGGAGAGCGCGCCATGGGCCGCCGTCACCACGATCGCCCCGAGCAGGTACCCGGTGAAGGTGCCGAATTCGAGCCAGCTGCCGAGGAAGCCGCGGCGGCGGTCGGGGGCGTATTCGGCGATGAAGGTCATCGCGTTGCCGTACTCGCCGCCGGTGGAGAAGCCCTGGACGAGGCGGGCGCAGAGCAGCAGCAGCGGCGCCAGGATGCCGATGCTCTCCTGGCTCGGGATGCAGCCGATCGCGCAGGTCCCGACCGCCATCAGGATCATCGTGGCGGCGAGCACCCGGTTGCGGCCGATGCGGTCGGCCAGGAAGCCGAAGAACAGGCCGCCGACCGGCCGGATCAGGAACGAGACCGCGAACAGCCCGAAGGTCGCGATCTGGCCCATCGTGTGCGACAGGTTCGAGAAGAAGACTTTTTGGATCGTCGGCTCGAAATAGGCGTAGACGCCGAAATCATACCATTCGGTGATGTTCCCGACCGACGCCGCCGTGATCGCCCGCTTGATCGTGGATGGCTCGGTGACGACGCAATCCGACGCCTGCCACGACTGTTCGGGCTCGACATGTGTCGACAGCATGCGGTCTCCTCCTTCGCGGGGCGAGGGTTTTTTCGGATTTGTGTTATGGTTTGCGGCTTGTCTTGAGACGTATCCAAATTTGAATAATATTTGAAATCGCACGATAAGATGTCGAAGAATGACAGTATTCGACTGGCATTTCATCGTCAGAATTCCAGATTCTGAGACCCGACATGCACTTTGATTCAGATCAAAAGTGAGACTTGTGAAAAAGCGACACCATCTTGCCGGTCTGCGCCTTCGTGTCGTTTTCGCGGTGCGCCCTGTCGCAGGTCGGCCCAAAGCAAACGGAGGACCGACCGACCACCCACGACGGGGCGGTCCATGGGCGCACCGGACCCCGCGAGCCTGTTCGAGCGGTTGCGCCGATCAATCTGACGGAGACGTCGAGGGTTTCACTCCGGTCGGCCCGCTCGAAGGGCTCTTCACGGCCCAGCCGCCCGCGGCGTCTTCCAGGGCACGAACCGCACGGTCGCGAACTGAAGTCCGAAGAACCCGATCGGCGCCTGCCGGGCGATCCGCATCTCCTGCGGCGTGCCCGTGACGATGTCGTAGACCAGGGTGCAGGACTGGCCGGACCGGTCGAGCCGGGTCTCCGACCAGATCAGGGCGATCTCGATCGTGCCGGGGACATGGGTGACCTCGTAGCCGCCGATCCGGAGGATGGGCCGGGAATCGCTCGACCAGGTCGTGGTCTCGCCCGGCTCCTCCAGTTCCACGTCGCCGTGCCCGGCGGCATGGCCGCGGGATGTCGAGCCCGGGCGGTGCAGGCCGAGATTCAGGGTGAAGCGGCGGGGTGCCCGCGCGGGAAGGAGCGCGATCAGGCGGCGCGCCTCCTCGTCCGGGAAGGTCGGTTCCTCGGCGACGAGGCGGTCGAGGATCGCGTTGGCCTCAAGGCGCTCGGCCAGAGACAGGGAACGAGGATTCACTGGAGCCATCCCGGCGGGCAGAATCTTCGTCAAGAAGCCGATGATGCGTGACGCACGCAAGACCCTGCCTGCGGGCCCGTTTCCTCGGACCCGCTATCCGGCGACGAAGGGAACCGACGATGAAAGTGCTCCTGACGCACACGCCGCGCAGCCGCGGGCCATATTACGGGCCCCGCGCGCTCGCCGCCCTGCGCGACCTCGCCGAGGTCGTCCTGCACGAGGGGGACGACCCGCTCGATGCCGCCGCCCTCGTGGCGGCCGCCCACGGCGTCGATCTCGTGATCGCCGACCGGGCCACCGCCGGCCCCGCCGCGATCTTCGACCGCCTGCCGCAGCTGCGGGCGTTCCTGCGCTGCGCGGTCGACATCCGCACCATCGACGTGGAGGCGGCGAGCCGGGCCGGCGTGCTGGTGACGCAGGCCGCTCCGGGCTTCGTCGAATCGGTGACCGAACTGGCGCTCGGCTTCATGATCGATGCGTCGCGCGGCATCTCGCGGGCGGTGCTGGACTACCGGGCCGGCCGGGCGCCGGAGGTGCGGATGGGGCGCCAGCTCTCGGGCAGCCGGCTCGGCATCATCGGCTACGGGGCGATCGGGCGGCATCTCGCGGCGCTCGCCGGCCCTCTCGGCATGGAGGTGCTGGTCGCCGATCCCCACGTCGCGGTCCCGGCGGGGCGAGTCCGGCAGGTCGGGCTCGAGACGCTGATGGCGGAAGCGGATTTCGTCGTCTGCCTGGCGGTCGCCAATGCTGCGACCGAGAACCTGATCGACGCGGCGGCCCTCGGGCGGATGCGGCGCGACGCGGTGTTCATCAACCTGTCCCGCGGCAACCTCGTCGACGAAGCGGCGCTCGCGGCGGCGCTGCGGGAGGGCCGGATCGCCGGCGCCGCCCTCGATGTCGGCCGCGCCCCCGACCAGATGCCCTCGCCCGACCTCGCCCGGCTGCCGAACGTCGTCGCCACCCCGCATGTCGGCGGCCTCACGCCGCCGGCGGTCGAGGCGCAGGCCTTCGACACGGTGGCGCAGGTCCGGGCCATCCTGGCGGGCGAGGTGCCGCGAGGGGCGGTGAATGCGGAAAACTGGTCGCGGCGGCCGCGGGAGCGAGGCGTGGCCTCGGGCCGCCCCACGGCGCAGGCGGACTAACCCTCCGCCCGTTGTAAGAACTAAGCCCCTCCGCGTACCGTCGCGACGAGGCCGGGCGGATACCGGCGACGGGGGGGACGGGATGCCGACGCGCAGGACGATCGTGCGGGGTGTGGGCGCGGGCCTGCTCCTGAGCCCCCTCCCCCTTCGCCGGGCAAGGGGCGACACGCTGCGGCTGAGCATGGGCTCGCCGATGCCGCAGGCGCATCCGGCCACCACCTGCCTCGTCGAGGCGCTCGACGCGATCCGGGCCGAGAGCGACGGCCGGATCGCCATCACCCTCTATCCCGACAGCCAGCTCGGCAGCGAGCTCAGCATGCAGTCGCAGCTGCGCTCGGGCGCCATCGCCTTCACCCTGACCTCGGCGAGCTCGCTCCAGACCCTGGCGCCGCTGGCCGGGATCCCGGGCCTGGCCTACGCCTTCCCGGATTACGTGCCGCTCTGGGCCGCCCTCGACGGCGGGCCGCTGAGCGAGCGCATCCGGGGGGCCTTGTCGAAGTTCGGGCTCAGGGCCTTCCGGGTCGTCGACAACGGGTTTCGCGACGTGGTCACCGGCGCGCGGCCGGTCGAGGCGGTGGGCGATCTCCAGGGCCTCAAGATAAGGGTGCCGCCGAGCCCGCTCCTGACCTCGCTGTTCCGGGCGCTCGGCGCCGCGCCGACCACCATCAACCTCGCCGAGACCTACGCCGCCCTGCAGACCCGGGTGGCCGACGGGATGGAGAACTCGCTGCCGCAGATCGAGGCGACGCGGGTCTACGAGGTCCAGAAGTATCTCGCGCGGACCGGCCATTCCTGGGACGGGCTGTGGATCCTCGCCCATGGCCGGACCTGGGACGCCCTGCCGGACGAGGCCCGCACCCTGATCGGCCGCCACTTCGACGCCGCGGTCGAGCGCCAGCGGCAGGCCTTCGTCCAGATGAACACGCAAGGAGAGGCGCGGCTGCGCGCCAAGGGCCTCGTGGTCACCAGCCCGGACCGTGCGCCGTTCCGGGCCGCCCTGGAGCGGGCGGGCTACTACGCCGAGTGGAAGAGCCGCTTCGGCGCCGAGGCCTGGCACGCGCTCGAGCGCTATACCGGCCCGCTCGGCGTCTGAGGCGGCCGGAGCGAGCCTGCCCTGCGGGCGGACGCCTTGCCGCGCGGTCGCCCGCAGGGCAGCCTGCGGGACACGAAGCGAGGGGCATGGCGGCGAGGATGAGCGAGCGGGCGGATTTCCTGGTGATCGGCCTCGGGGCCATGGGCAGCGCGGCGCTCTACCAGCTGGCGAAGCGGGGCGCGTCGGTGATCGGCCTCGACCGGTTCGCGCCTCCGCACACGATGGGATCGAGCCACGGCGAGACCCGCATCACCCGGCAGGCGATCGGCGAGGGGCGCGACTACGTGCCGTTCGTCCTCGAGTCGCACCGGATCTGGCGCGAGCTGGAGGCCGAGACCGGGGACAGCCTGCTCGTCGCCTGCGGCGCCCTGGTGATGGCGCCGGGCCGCGGCACCAACTCGCATCACGGCAAGCCGGACTTCGTGCGCAACTCCATCGCGGCGGCCTGCGACTTCGACATCCCGCACGAGGTGCTGGACGGGCGCGAGGTGGCGCGCCGCTTCCCGCAATTCCTCGGCCTCGACGGCGGCGAGATCGCCTATTACGAGCCCGGCGGCGGCTATGTCCGGCCCGAAGCCTGCATCGGCGCGCAGCTCAAACGGGCCGCTGAGCTCGGCGCCGCGATCCGCACCGGAATCGAGGTCCGGTCGATCGTCCAGGACGGCGACGGCGTGCGCGTCGAGACCTCGGCCGGGTCCTTCCTCGCCGGGCAAGCGGTGGTGTCGGCGGGTGCCTGGACCGCGCCGCTCCTCGGCACGCCGTTCGACCGCCTGCTCGGCGTGAAGCGCCAGACCCTGCACTGGTACGCCCTCGACGAGACCGGCGCCTACGGACCCGACGCGCCGGTCTACATCTGGATGCACGGCACGACGGATACCGATTACTTCTACGGCTTCCCGCCGCAAGCCGGCGAGGCCAGCGTCAAGGTCGCGACCGAGCAATACGCGGACGAGACGACCGCCGACGCCGTCGATCGGGCGGTCCACCCCGGGGAATCGGCCGAGATGTACCGGCGCCACATCGCCGGGCGCCTCGCCGGGGCGAGCCCCCGGGTCGTGCGGGCCGCCGCCTGCCTCTACACCGTCACCCCCGACCGGGGCTTCATCATCGACCGGCACCCGGACCGGTCGCGGGTCCTGGTGGTGTCGGCCTGCTCCGGCCACGGCTTCAAGCACTCGGCCGGCATCGGCGCTGCCGCCGCCGAGGTGATGACCGAGGGGCGGAGCCGGATCGACCTCCGGCCCTTCGCCCTCGACCGTTTCGCGGCAGGCTGAAGCCCGGGTTATCCCGGCCGTTCGATGTAGGCCTAACGGCTCAATCTTCCATCAGGCGCGCGATGCGATATCAGGTCGGGCCGCCTTCAGGCTCGACCGACCGCTCACGCATCCCGTTTCGATGATCCCGACCGCGCCGCTGGCTGGCGACCTCGCCCTGCAATTGTTCGATCTCGCGCCGACCTCGCTGTGGCTGCAGGATCTCAGTGCGCTGAAGACCTGCCTCGACGGATGGGCGGCCGAGGGCATGACGGACCTGCGCGACTGGCTGCGCGATCCCGGGCACCTGCTGACCTGCCAGACGCTGATCCGGATCGTCCGGGTCAACCGCCGGACCCTCGTGACCTACGAGGCGCGGGACGAGGCCGAGCTGTTCGCCCAGATTCCGGTGCTGTTCAACGATCCGCAGGCGGCGGCCTTCGTCGAGGTCCTGTGCCAGCTCTGGGGCGGCGCGACCCAGGCGCGGCTCGTCACCCGCAACCGCACCGTCGGCGGGCGGGTGATCGACGTGAGCTATGCCGGCCAGCTGCTGCCGGGCTCCGAGGTCAGCTGGGCCAACTACCTGATCTCGATCGAGGACATCACCGAGCGCGAGGACGAGCGCCGGCGCGAGGAGGCCCGCCTCGAATCCCTGGGCCTCACCGATCCCCTGACCGGCCTCCTCAACCGGGCGGCCTACGAGGCGGATCTCGACCGGTTCGAGGCCGGCGCCGTCGCGCCCGTCTCGGTGATCGTGGCGGACCTCAACGGGCTCAAGGCCACCAACGACCGTCTCGGCCACGAGGCCGGCGACGCCCTGATCCGCACCTTCGCCGCCCTCCTGCTGCGCCACGCCCCGCACCCGGCCGGGACCGCCCGGATCGGCGGCGACGAGTTCGTGATCCTGCTCCCCCGGACCGGGCCGGAGGAGGTCGCGGCGCTGGTGCGGCGGCTCCGGGCGGCGATCGAGGCCCATGTCGAGGCTCATGACGGCCTCGCCGGGCCGGACGGCGTGATTCCCGCCCCGCTGAGCGCCGCCCTCGGCGCCGAGACCTGGACCGGCGACGGGCCGCTCCGGGCCGCCATCGCCCGGGCGGATGCGCGGATGTACGCGGAGAAGCGCCGGCATTACGGCCGCGCGGACGCTCCCTGGACGGCGTCCGACGCGAGCCCCGGCCCGCAGCGCCATCACTGACGTCGTCGTGACCGGGGGGCCGATCTGCGCTCTCCGGCGAAAAGCCCTTCGAAGATCAAGCTCGTAAGGACGAGAAACGCGCTACCTGTAAGAGTCTGGTCGATCGACTCAGGCTCTCTGTCCCACACGCAACCTCATCCTGAGGTGTTGGCGATCAGAGATCGCACGCGATCGCAGATCGACTGACCTCGAAGGAGGGCTCCAGAAGCCTCTGCGATCCCTGGAGCCCTCCTTCGAGGCTCAGCGATCTTCGATCGCCCGCACCTCAGAGCCTGTTTGAGCAGCGTGGTTTGACAAAAATCGAGAAAAATCAGGAGATATCCTACCATTCCACCTCATCCTGAGGTGTTAGTCGATCGCAGATCGACTGACCTCGAAGGAGGGCTCCAGAAGTCTCTGCGATTCCTGGAGCCCTCCTTCGAGGCTCACTTCGTTCGCACCTCAGGATGAGGTTAGCGGGTAGGATGATCCCGTCTGCCTCGAATATTGGGTAGGAATCCTGCTCAAACAGGCTCTCAGGATGAAGTCGCGGGCAGGATGGAACATTCCCTCACGCTTCTCTTTTTGCAAATCGAGGAGAATCCGAGAGGATAAGGCACTCAAGCCGGGATGTGTGAATGCGAAAGCCAGTGTGGGCGGCGCCCTACTTCTTTTCTTCGGACGTCTTCCATTACCCCGCATAGGGCGGCGCCGTCATCGACTGTCGCACCGCCTCGACGAGGTCGAGCGCGACGGGGGACGGGCTGCGCTGGGGCGGGAACACCGCGGCGCACTCGAACTCGATCCGCGGCAGGAAGGGGCGCACCACCACGCCGCGGCCCTCGAATTCCCGGGCGGTGAACGGATCGGAGATCGACACCCCGATGCCCGACGAGACCAGCCCGCACAGGATCTCCGACAGGGCCGTCTCGATGCGCAGGTTCCGGCGCACGCCGTCGCGGTGGAAGGCCTGGTCGACGAGGTGGCGCCCGGTCGAGCCGGCGGTGAGCGACACGAAGGTCTCGCCCTCGAAGTCGCGCGGCCCGAGCACGGCCTTCTCCGCCAGGCGATGGCCCTCCGGCAGCACCGCCACCCGCGCCACCGCCGGCAGGCGCCGGCTCGGCACGCCCTCATGGGCGATCGGCACCTCGGCGAAGCCGACATCGCACTGGTTGTTCGTCACCCAGTCGACCACGATCGGCGAGATGACCCCGAACAGCGACAGGTTCAGGTTCGGCCGGTCCTTGAGGAAGTGCCCGGCGAGCCGCGGCAGGTAGCCGTTGGCGAGCGCCGGCAGGGCCGCGACCCGCAGGAACCCGGTGCGCCGGGAGCGGATTTCTTCCGCCGCCGCGCCGATCCGCTCCAGCCCGACGAAGGAGCGCTCGACCTCCGTATAGAGCGCGGTCGCGGCCGCCGTCGGAACCAGGCCGGTGCCGCGCTTCTCGAACAGCGGCATGTTGAGGACGGCCTGGAGGTCGCGCAGGAGCCGGCTCACCGCCGGCTGCGTCACCCCCATCAGGGTGGCGGCCTCGGTGACGCTGCCGGTCAGCATCGTGGCGCGGAAGGCCTCGACCTGCCGCAGGTTGATTCGTGCCAAACGTGCCTCCCTCGCCGTTGCGAACCATAACATTTCGACATGAAGAGCGCGCCATTTCGCATTGGACGATTCCCGACGGTCCCTGCACCTTTTTGCCTATCGGCGCGCCATGGTAGATTCTTGTGCAGCGCCGCATCGCGTCCGCGAGAGGAGACAGGTTCTTGGTGAAGCAGCTCGGCCTCCTGACCGCCCTCGGCCTCACGGCCCTGGCGACCTCCCTCGCCCCTGCCCGGGCGCAGCAGACGACGCTCTACGTCGCCGGCTATGGCGGCTCGTTCGAGAAGACGATCCGCACCGAGGTGATTCCGGCCTTCGAGAAGGCCAACAACGTCAAGGTCGAGTACGTCGCCGGCAACTCCACCGACACGCTCGCCAAGCTCCAGGCGCAGAAGGGCAACCAGCAGATCGACGTCGCCATCGTCGATGACGGCCCGATGTACCAGGCGATCCAGCTCGGATTCTGCGATAAGGTCGGGGACCTGCCGGCCGACCTCTACGATCTCGCCCGCTTCAAGGACGACCGGGCGGTGGCGACCGGCCTCGTCGCGACGGGCCTGATGTACAACACCAAGGTCTTCGCGGAGAAGGGCTGGGCGCCGCCGACCTCCTGGAACGACCTCAAGGATCCCAAGTACCGCCAGTCCCTCGTCATCCCGCCGATCAACAACACCTACGGGCTCAACGTCCTGGTGATGCTGGCGAAGATGAACGGCGGCAGCGAGAAGAACGTCGATTCCGCGTTCAAGATCTTCAAGTCCGAGATCAACCCGAACGTGCTCGCCTACGAGCCGTCGCCCGGCAAGATGACCGAGCTGTTCCAGTCCGGCCAGGCGGTGATCGCGGTGTGGGGCACCGGCCGGGTGCAGGGGCTGGCCAATACCGGCTTCCCGGTCGATTTCGTCTATCCGAAGGAGGGCGCGGTGGCGCTCCTCACCGCCGCCTGCCCGGTGGCGAAGCCGAAGGCCTCGCCCCTCGCCGGCGCCTTCATCAAGGCTTTGCTCGATCCCAAGGTCCAGCTCACGATGCTGAAGGAATACGGCTACGGCCCGGTCCTGAAATCGGTCGAGGTGCCGCCGGAGATGATCAAGATGGCCCCTGTCGGCGCGCGGGCCGCCGCCCTCTACACCCCGGACTGGAGCGTGGTGAACGAGAAGCGCGAGGAGTGGACGAAACGGTGGAACCGGGAGGTGGAGCGGTGAGGGGTATTCACTCGTTCTCTCGGGTTTCCATGCTCGAAAGTATTTTCAAGTAAATCGCGGGATCCCCTCTCCCGTGTGGGAGAGGGGTAGGGGTGAGGGTGACACGCTTCAGCATAAATCGCTGAGCGTGGTGCTGGCAGCTCGAAGGTCTGAGTTTTGCTCGGAAGCGTAGCACCCTCACCCCCGGCCCCTCTCCCACACGGGAGAGGGGGGACCTGCGCTTCTTCTTCTCCCGGACAGCCCCGGACCCTTCGCATGACCCCACTCCCCCGCTCCGCCCCGCTCCTCGAACTCGATCACGTCGCCAAGGCCTTCGGGCCCCATGTCGCGGTCGAGGACTTTTCCCTCGCGGTGGCGCCGGGCGAGTTCATCTCGTTCCTCGGCCCCTCGGGCTGCGGCAAGACCACGACGCTGCAGATGATCGCCGGCTTCCTCCAGCCCTCCCGCGGCACGATCCGGCTCGAGGGGCGCGACCTGACGAGCGTCCACCCGTCGAAGCGTGGGCTGGGCATCGTCTTCCAGAGCTACGCGCTGTTCCCGCACATGACGGCGGCCGAGAACGTCGCCTTCGGGCTTGAGATGCAGCGGGTGTCGCGCTCCGAGCGCACCGAGCGGGTCCGCGCCGCCCTCGCGATGGTGGGACTCGCCGGGTACGAGGACCGCCATCCGCGCCGGATGTCCGGCGGCCAGCAGCAGCGTGTGGCGCTCGCCCGCGCCCTCGTCATCCGCCCGAGCGTGCTGCTCCTCGACGAGCCGCTGTCGAATCTCGATGCCAAGCTGCGCGAGGAGATGCAGATCGAGCTGCGCCAAATCCAGCGCAACCTCGGCACCACCACCATCCTCGTCACCCACGACCAGGGCGAGGCGCTGTCCCTCTCCGACCGGATCGTGGTGATGAGCAAGGGCCGCATCGAGCAGATCGGCACGCCGCAGGACACCTACGAGCGCCCTAGCTCCGCCTTCGTCGCGCAGTTCCTCGGCAAGACCAACGACTTTGCCGCGAAGGTCGAGGGGGCCGCCCCCGCCCGGATCGTCGCCGGCGGCTGGAGCGCGCCGGCTCCGGTGGGCGTGCGCGGCCCGGTGACGGTCAGCGTGCGCCCCGAGCGGATCGGATTCTCGGATGAAGGCCTGCCGGCCCGGGTCGTCGCCCGCATCTTCCAGGGCAATCACTGGCTGTTCCAGTGCGAGACCGAATGCGGCCCGGCGATCGTGGTGCGCCCCAACGACGGTCTCGCTCAGCCCGGCGAGGGCGAGGCGGTGCGCCTCGCCTGGCGCCCCGAGGACATGAGCGTGAGCACCGGAGCCGCCGCGTGAGCGCCGCCGCGACCACCTCTCTCCCGGCCGCCGCCCCGGCGACGGTGCCTGAGCCCCGCGCCAGCCGCGCGCCGCTCTGGCTGATCCTGCCGGCCCTGATGCTGTTCACCGGTGTCGTGCTGGTGCCGCTGGCGATGACGGTGCTGCTCTCGTTCCACGATTGGGGCCAGTACAAGGGCATCGAACCGGTCCTGATCCTGAAGAACTGGCAGGAGATCGCGACCGATCCGTACTACGCCGAGATGTTCGCGCGCACGCTGCGCATCGCGCTCCTCACCACGCTGGTCACAGCGCTGCTCGGCGCGCCGGAGGCCTACATCCTCAACCGGATGAGCGGGCGCTGGCGCGGGATCTTCCTGCTCCTGATCCTCGGGCCGCTGCTCATCTCGGTGGTGGCGCGCACGCTCGGCTGGGCGCTCCTGTTCGGCGGCTCCAACGGGCTCGCCAACAAGCTGCTGATGTCGCTCGGGGTGATTGCGTCCCCCCTCCCCTTCCTGTTCACCGAGACCGGGGTGGTGATCGCCCTCGTCCACGTGATGATGCCGTTCATGGTGCTGTCGGTCTGGGCCGCGCTCCAGCGCCTCGACCCGCAGGTGGAGCACGCCGCGATGTCCCTCGGCGCGGGTCCCATCACCATCATCCGCCGCATCGTCCTGCCGCAGATCATGCCGGGCGTGCTGTCGGGCGCCATCATCGTGTTCTCGCTCTCGGCCAGCGCCTTCGCGACGCCGGCGATCATCGGCGGGCGCCGGCTCAAGGTCGCGGCGACGCTGGCCTATGACGAGTTCCTCAACACCCTGAACTGGCCGCTCGGCGCCGCGGTGGCGGTGCTGCTGCTGCTCGGCCTGATCCTGATCGTCGTCGGCGCCAACGCGCTGGTCGAACGCCGCTACGCCGAGGTGTCCGCATGAGCCGCAACGGCCCCCTGGCGCTCGCCTTCCACGGCCTGTTCGTCACCTTCATGCTGGCGCCGATCGTCGTCGTCTGCCTCGTCGCCTTCACGCCGGAGGGCTTCCTCTCGCTGCCGACGAACGGATTCTCGCTGCGCTGGTTCAGGGCGATCGCCGACTACCCCGAATTCATCCACGCCTTCTGGGTCAGCCTCGGGCTCGGCGCGCTGTCGTCCCTCGTCGCGGTGCTGGTTGCGGTGCCGGCCGCACTCGCGCTCACCCGCTACCCGGTCCCGGGACGGGGCGCGCTCCAGGCCTTGTTCCTGTCGCCCCTGATGATCCCGCACGTGGTGCTCGGCGTCGCCTTCCTGCGCTTCTTCACGGCGCTGAATCTCGGCGGCACCTTCCTGGCGCTGCTCGCCGCCCACATCGTCGTGGTGTTTCCCTTCGCCTTCCGGCTGACGCTCGCCGCGGCGGCCGGGCTCGATCCGGCGCTCGAGCGGGCGGCGGTCTCGCTCGGAGCCGGCGGGTTCACGCTGTTTCGCCGTGTGACCCTGCCGCTGATCCTGCCGGGCGTCGTGAGCGGCTGGGCGCTCGCCTTCATCCAGTCCTTCGACGACCTGACCATGACGGTCTTCCTCGCCGCGCCCGGCACCGAGACGCTGCCGGTGCGCATGTTCCTCTACATCCAGGACAACATCGACCCGCTCGTCACCTCGGTCTCGGCCTGCGTCATCGCCGTGACCATGGCGTTCCTCGTCGTCCTCGATCGCCTCTACGGCCTCGACCGCGTGCTCGCGGGCAAAGGGACCCACTGAGCGGGCTGCGTACAGGAGTTCACCATGTCCAGGGATTACGACGTCGCCGTGATCGGCGGCGGCCTGCTCGGCTCGGCCATCGCCTGGGGCCTCGGCCGGCTCGGGCAGAGGGTGGCCGTCCTCGACGAGGGCGATGTCGCCAAGCGCGCCTCGCGGGCGAACTTCGCCCTCGTCTGGGTGCAGAGCAAGGGGCTCGGCATGCCGGCCTATACCGACTGGACCGTGCGCGGGGCGAAGAGCTGGGCCAACCTCGCCGCGGCGCTCCGCGAGCAGACCGGTCTCGACGTGTGCCTGCAGCAGAATGGCGGCTTCCATCTCACGCTGGGCGAGGCCGAGTACGGCCGCCGCGCCGACCTCGTCGCCCGGATGCACAACCAGCTCGGCGCCGACGGCTACCGGATGGAGATGGTATCGGCGGCTGAAGCCGGGCGGGCCCTGCCGGGCCTCGGGCCGGAGGTCTCCGGCGGCAGCTTCTGCCCCCTCGACGGCCACGTGAATTCGCTGCGCACCTACCGGGCGCTGCATGCCGGCATGAAGGCCTTCGGCGTCGATTACCTGCCCGAGCGGCCGGTCTCACGCATCGACCGCGAGGGCGGGGAGTTCCGGCTGGCGACGCCGGCCGGCGAGGTGCGCGCCGCCAAGGTCGTGCTCGCCGCCGGCAACGCCAACCAGGACCTCGCCCCGATGGTCGGCCTCTCGGCCCCGATGGGGCCGACCCGGGGCCAGATCCTCGTCACCGAGCGCACCGCGCCGTTCCTGCCCCACACGCTGGCGACCCTGCGCCAGACCGACGAGGGCACGGTGATGATCGGCGACAGCAAGGAGGACATCCTCGACGACCGCTCGATGCGCCAGGGCATCAACGCCGTGATGGCCGACCGGGCCCAGCGCACCTTCCCGCATCTGGCGCGGCTCAACGTGGTGCGGACCTGGTCCGGCATCCGGGTGATGCCGCGGGACGGTTTTCCGATCTACGACCAGTCGCAGACCCATCCGGGCGCCTTCGTCACCTGCTGCCATTCCGGCGTGACGCTCGCCGCCAACCACGCCTTCGAGATCGCCCGGATGGTGGCGGAGGGGGGCCTGGAGCCCGACCTGGTCGGCGCCTTCACGGCCAAGCGCTTCGCGGCGCAGGAGAGCCGGACGGGGAGCGGGTATTACTGAGGACATCTCCGGCGGGACACAGTCGTGAACCCGCAACGGTTCCACCCCACAGGGTCATCCCGGGGCTCGCCGCAGGCGAGAGCCCGGGATCCAGAACCGCAGGTCTGGAAGAATTGGGCAGGATGCGTCCCGCCTCTTCCTGAACGAACTGAGGTTCTGGATTCCGGGCTCCGCTTCGCGGCCCCGGAATGACCCGGAGGGTGAAAGTCCCGTCGGCTCCCACCAGCAACCTTCGCCATCAATCGAGGCCCACAGGGCCCGGAGACGCCCATGTTCAAGCGATCCGACCACGACACCAGACCCATCGTCCGCATCCTCGTCGAGGGCACGGCCGTCGAGGCGCGGGCGGGCGATACCGTCTCGGCGGCGCTCCTCGCCTCCGGCCGCGACGTGCGCCGGCTCACCGCGGTCAGCGGGGCGCCGCGGCTGCCCTACTGCATGATGGGCGTGTGCTTCGACTGCCTCGTCACCATCGACGGCGTCGGCAACCGCCAGGGCTGCCTCGTGCCGGTGGCCGACGGGATGGAAATCGAGATCCAGAAGGGCAAGCGGGAGATCGGCCGGTGAGCAACGCACCCCTGAAGGATTCCTACGACGTCGTGGTGATCGGGGCCGGCCCGGCCGGCCTCGCCGCGGCCGCCACCGCCGCCGGGGCCGGCCTGTCGGTCCTGCTCCTCGACGAGAATGCCGGGCCCGGCGGCCAGGTCTGGCGCGCCATCACCTCGACCCCGCTCGCCGACCGCGGCCAGCTCGGACCCGATTTCTGGAGCGGCGAGGCGCTGGTCCGGTCCTTGCGCGAGAGCGGCGCCGAGGTGATCCACCGCGCCACGGTGTGGAGCCTCGACACGGCGCTGGAGATCGGCGTCTCGGTCGGCGGCGGCTCGGCCTTCGTGACGGCGCGCCGGGTGATCCTGGCGACCGGGGCGCTGGAGCGCCCGTTCCCGATTCCCGGCTGGACCTTGCCGGGCGTGATGACCGCCGGCGCCGCCCAGACGCTGCTCAAATCCTCCGGCCTGGTGCCGGACGAGCCGACGGTGATCGCCGGCCAGGGCCCGCTGCTCTGGCTGCTCTCGGCGCAGATCCTGCGCCTCGGCGGCCGGATCGACCGCATCCTCGACACCACCGACCGGAAGAACATCGTCGGCGCCCTGCCCCACGCGCTCGCCTTCGCGACCTCGCCGTATTTCCGCAAGGGCCTGGCGCTGATGCGCGAGGTGCGGGCGAAGGTGGGTGTCGTCTCCGGCGTCACCGATCTTGCGGCCCACGGCGAGGGAAAGCTGTCGCGCGTCACCTACAAGGTGGGCGCGCGGGAGGAGACCCTGCCGGCCTCGCTGCTGCTGCTGCATCAGGGCGTGGTGCCGAACGTCAACCTGGCGATGGCGGCGGGCGTCGAGCATGCCTGGGACGACGTGCAGCTCGCCTGGTTGCCGGTGCTGGGCCGGGACGGCGCGACCTCGGTCGCGGGCATCGCGGTGGCGGGCGACGGGGCCGGGATCGGCGGTGCCGAGGCCGCGGCCCTGCGCGGCCGCCTCGCCGCGCTCGCGGCCGTCGAGGCCCTGGCGCCCGCATCACGGGCCAAGCTCGACTCGCGGGAGAGCGTGCTGGCCGACCTGGCGCGGGCCGAGCGCGGCCGGCCGTTCCTCGACCTGCTGTTCCGGCCCGGAAAGCAGTTCCGCATCCCCGCGGACGACACGGTCGTCTGCCGCTGCGAGGAGATCACCGCCCGCGACATCCGCGAGGCGGTCGCCATCGGGGCGACGGGGCCGAACCAGCTCAAGGCCTATCGCCGCACCGGCATGGGCCCGTGCCAGGGCCGGCTCTGCGGGCTCACCGTCACCGAGCTGATGGCCGAGGCGCGGGGGAAGACGCCGCAGGAGATCGGCTATTACCGCCTGCGCGCGCCGGTAAAGCCGATCGCGCTGTCCGAGCTCGCTTCCCTGCCGACATCGAAGGCCGAGACCGAGGCGGTGGTGCGCGGATGACGGTGCTCGCCGACGCGATCGTGGTCGGGGGCGGGATCCACGGCTGCTCGACCGCCTTGCATCTCTGCCGGGCCGGGCTCAAGCCCGTCCTGATCGAGAAGGATTATGCCGGCCGCCACGCCTCGGGCGTCAATGCCGGCGGGGTGCGCCAGCTCGCCCGCCACGTCGCCGAGATCCCGCTCTCGATCCGCGCGATGGACCTGTGGGAGCGGATCGGCGACCTCGTCGACGACGATTGCGGCTTCGAGAGCCACGGCCAGGTGCTGGTTGCCGAGGACGATGCGGAACTCGCGGCCTGTACCGAGCGGGTCGCGGAGCTGCACGGGCACGGCTTCACCCACGAGGAACTGATCGACGGACCCGAACTCCGCCGGCTGGTGCCGGCGGTGGCCGAGACCTGCCCGGGCGGCGTCGTCTCGCGCCGCGACGGCGCGGCCCAGCCCGCCCGCACGGTGGCGGCGTTCCGGCGCAAGGCGGAACGGCTCGGCGCCCTCATCCGCGAGGGCGAGCCGGCGCGGAACGTGCGCCGCGAGGATGGCTTGTGGCGGGTCGATGTCGGGGCCGACACCTACGCGGCGCCGGTGCTCGTCAACGCCGCCGGGGCCTGGGCCGGGCGCATCGCGGACTCCCTCGGCGAGCCGGTCCCGGTCGAGACCGTGGCGCCGATGCTGATGATCACCTCGCGGGTGCCGCACTTCATCGATCCGGTGGTGATCCTGCGCGGCCGCAAGCTGTCGTTCAAGCAATTCGCCAACGGCACGGTGCTGATCGGCGGCGGCCACCTCGCGGTGCCGGACCAGGACAGGGGCACGACGGTGCTGAACTGGCGCCGCCTCGCCGAGAGCGCCCGCACGGTGTTCGAACTCTTCCCCGTCATGCGCGAGGCCCAGATCCTGCGCGCCTGGGCGGGCATCGAGGCCAAGATGAAGGACGACTTGCCGGTCCTCGGGCCGAGTGCCCGGCATCCCGGCCTGTTCCACCAGTTCGGCTTCTCGCTGCACGGCTTCCAGCTCGGGCCGGGCGCGGGCGCCGTCATGGCCGAGCTCATCGTCGAGGGCGGCACCCAGACCCGGATCGGCGCGCTCGGCATCGAGCGCTTCCGGTCCTGACCTTCAAGGAGAATTCCATGACCATCACCCGTTCGATCCGCACCCCGATCATGCACCGCGCCGTCGAGGTGAACGGTCTCGTCTTCATCGGCGGCACCATCGCGGACGACACCTCGGTCTCGATGGGCGCCCAGACCGAGAACATCCTCGGCAAGATCGCCGGCTACCTGAAGGAGGCCGGGACGGATGCCTCGCGCATCGTCGCCGCGACGATCTTCGTGACCGACCTGTCGCACAAGAAGGAGATGGACGCCGCCTGGACGGCCTTCTTCGGCGACGACCTGCCGGCCCGGGCGACGGTGGGCGTGGCGGATCTGGGTGGCGGCGCGATGATCGAGGTCGTGGTGACGGCGGCGAAGGGGTGAGGGTTCGGCACGACGATTCGTGTCAGAGCCTGCCCGATCGATCAAGGCATTTAATCCTACCAACGACCTCATCCTGAGGTGTTAGCCCATCGAAGATGGGCTGACCTCGAAGGAGGGCTCCAGGGATCGCTGGGGCATCTAGGACCCTCCTTCGAGGCTCGCCGATCTTCGATTGACTTGTGAATTGGAGCCTGCTCGAGAGAGGCTTTCTAATAGATATTTGAGATGGTTAGGATTGTCTTGCCATCTCGCCTCTTCCTGAGTTGCGGGCGATCGAAGCTCAGCGAGCTTCGAAGGAGGGCTCCAGAAGTCTTGCGATCCCTGGAGCCCTCCTTCGAGGTCAGTCGATCTTTGATCGACTGACACCTCAGGATGAGGCGGATGGGTAGGATGTCTCGTTCACTCTTTCAGTTTTGGCAGGTCAATCCGATCAAGCAGGCTCTCACGCTTCATCCTCGACGATGACATACGGCCTCCCCGTCCCGAACTCCTCGACCCGCACCCGCACCCCGTAGACCTCGGCGATCAACCCGGGCGTGACCACCTCCCGCGGCGCTCCGAACGCCGCGAGGCCGCCCCTCGCCAGCACCAGCATCCGATCGGCGAGCCGCAGGGCCTGGTTGAGAACGTGGACCGTCACCAGGGTGACGATGCCGCGCTCCGCCGTGATCCGGCGGGTGATCGCGGCGACCTGCTGCTGGTGGCGCAGGTCGAGGGCGCTCGTCGGCTCGTCGAGGAGCAGCACGTCCGGCTCCCGGCCGAGGGTCTGGGCGATCGAGACCAGCTGGCGCTGGCCGCCCGACAATTCCCCGAGGTTGCGGAAGGCCAGTGCCTCGATGCCGAGGAGGCCGAGCAGCGCCTCGACCACCTCCTCCCGGCCCATCAGCCGGCCGAGCAGGCGGATCGAGGGCGTGGTGTTGACGAAGGGCTTCTCGCGGAAATCGACGTAGGCGACCGGGACGCCGAGGCCGGACAGCCGCTCCACCAGCCGGCCCTCCTCGCTCGCCACCCTGGCCTTGAGGTTGAGCAGGATCACGTCGGGCTCGAGGGCGATGGCGCGCTCCCCGTCGAACGTGCCGTCGCGCATGCCGTTGAAGAGCGGGATCCGGGCCGCCGCCGGATCGCGGGACCTGCCAGACCCTCGGCGTTGTAGCGATGCACCCAGTCGCGCAGGGTCGGCGGTCCATCCCACAGGAGCGGGCCGCTCTGGTGCGATCGGCGCCCTTCAGCACCAGAGCGAGCGCCAGCATCCGACGGGCTGCCGGAATGCTCGGTGCCTTGGAGGAGGCCGCGCGCAACTCCTCGGCGGTCAAATCCGTGCGGGTGATGGCGATCCCGGCCATGGCGATCTCGGACGACGCCCTAGTCCCGAGCGAATACGAACCCGGCATCGGAAGAGGGCGTCGCGACCAGCCGGGCGGGCATCGGGTGCCGGTGGAACTCGTTTTCCAGAAGGTCCATCTGGTAGCCGGCCGTGTTGGCGTGGAGCAGCAGGTCGCCCGGCCGGGGAGCGGTGCCGAATTCGAGCAGGCGGTGGGTGATCACGTCGCCGTCGAGGCAGCTATGGCCGGCGATGAAGGCCCTGAGGCCCGGTCCTTCCCTCCCCTCCGGAGCGGCGGGCAGCAGGATCGGATCGACCAGGAACTCGGACGCAAACCAGGTCTCGCAGGCGCTGAAGCTGCTGCCCTCGACGAAGACTACCCCCCTCCCCTCCCCGAGCGGCTTCGTCCGGGTGACGCGAAACAGGCTGATCGCCGCCTGGTCGACGAGGCTGCGCCCGGGCTCGATGGCGAGGCGCAGGCCCATCGACCGGAGGTAGCCGGCGATCGTCCCGCCCCGGCAGGGCGCGCGCAGGAAGCCGGCGATCCACTCCGCCGCCGTGAGCGGGCTGCCATAGGGGTAGAACTCCGCCGGGACCCGGCCGGTCTGGTAATGCTCCGGGCCCTGCCGGGCGAGCGCGTTCGCATAGGTGTCGGGATCGACGTAGCGGACCGGCAGGCCGCCGCCGATATCGATCAGCCGGACCGGAAGCCGCAAGGCCACGGCCTCGTCGACGAGGCCGGCGACCTCCGCCATCGCGGCGACGCGACTCTCGACGTCGTAGCCGGAGAGGTGCAGGTGGAACCCCTCGAAGGCGAAGGGCGCGTCCTCTCGGGCAAGGCGTCGCAGCGCCTCGCGGATTGCCCCGCGGCCCATGCCGAACCGCGAGCGGGCGGCCGAATCGGGCCGGTAGCGCAGGAGCACCCGCGCCGGCCCGCCCTCCCGCGTGCAGCCCCCGAGGTCGTCGAGCTCTTCGAGGGAATCCACCGCGACGAGGGCGCCCACCGCGACGAGCCGGCGCAGGAAGGGACGCGTCTTCGCCGGGCCGGTCGCGCAGAGGCGCGCCGGGTCGGCGCTCGCCCGCAGGGCGTCCTCGCATTCGGCGAGGCTCGACACGTCGATGCCGGTTCCCGCCGCCACCGCGGCGCGGACCAGCGCCCGCGACTTGTTCACCTTGGCGCCGTAGAAGATCTCGTAATCGACGCCTTCGGTGGCCAAGGCCTCCCGCATCCGCTCGACGGTGTCGGCGACGGCGTGCGGCCAGACGATGTTGAGCGGCGAGCCGTGTTCGGCCACCAGGGCGTGCAGCCGGTCGGGCGTCGCGCGGATCACCCGGGCGATCCGCGGATCGAGGAGCGGCGGCAGGGCCGGCGCGCCGGCCTGCGGCAGGAGCGTCCCCATCGGCCCGTTCACAGGTCGACCGACATCGACAGGAGATAGGTGCGCGGCGCAGCCTGGAAGAAGGTGCCGAACGAGGCCACCCCGGTCCAGTAATTCGCCCCCGTGACGTTCAGCACGTTGGCCCGGAAGGTCGTCTTGCGGCCCTCGATCACCGTCGCGTAGCGCAGGCCGAGATCGAGGCGCGTCCAGTCCGGCAGGGCCTGGGTGTTGGCGGTGTCGACGAACTGGCGGCCGGTATAGATGACGGCACCGGTCAGGGTGAGGCCCGGCACGCCGGGCAGGTCCCACTCGGCGCCGAGGTTGAGCTGCACCCCCGGCACCCCGATCGGCACGTTGCCGACATTGGCGGCGAGCGCGGTCTTGGTGAGCACCCCGTCGAGCAGCGTCAGGCCGCCGAGGATCCGGGCCTGCGGGGTGATCTCGCCGTAGACGCTGAATTCGAGCCCGCTGACCCGCTGCTCGCCGGTCTGGGCGTAGCGGCGCTGCGGGCTGAGCTCCCCGATCGGCCGGGTGATCTGGAAGGCGCTGAACGAGGCGCCGATCGTGCCCGCATCCACCTTGACGCCGGCCTCGACCTGGTGGGCCACGTAGGGCGCGAGGATCTCGCCGGTATTGACGGCCTGGGTCGGGGCGACGTCGCCGCGGCTCAGGCCCTCGATGTAGTTGCCGAAGAACGAGACGTTCTCCCAGGGCCGCACGACGATGCCGACCAGCGGGCTCGTCGCGCCCTTGTCGTAGGACGAGGCCAGCGTGCCGACATTCGACACGTAGTTATGCGCCTCGATGCCCTGCCGGCGCACGCCCAGCGTCAGCAGGATGCGCTCGTCGAAGACCGACAGCGTGTCGGCCACCGACACGCCCGTCAGCGTGCTGTCGTAGAGGCGCGGCCGCGAATCGACGATCGTCGGCGCGATCGGCGGGACCGATACCGGATCGTAGATGTTCGACAGGTAGCTGCCGCGCCCGGGCGGCAGGCGGCGGGCGGCATCCTCCTGGTAGAGGGAGGTCTGCACCACGAGGGCGTGGCGGACGAAGCCGGTATCGAACTTGGCCCGCACGCCGCCGTCGACCGTCAGGCGATCGACGCCGAGGCTGTAGAATTGCGGGGTCGTGGTGGTGTCGCCGCGCAGGTTGGTGATCGTCGGGGCGGACGCGAAGTAGCGCTCGACGCCGGTCTGCGCGCCGCCGACATTGCCGAACAGCGTGACCTGGTCGGTGAGGTCGTATTCGAGCCGCAGCAGGCCGCCGCGGTCGTCGATGTTCGAGTATTCCCAAGGCTGGCTGACGTTGAGGCGGCCGTCCGGCGCCCGCGGCACCGGGACGCCGGCCCGCAGCAGGAACGGCCGCAACGGCGCGTCGAAGCGGTCGGTCTGGGCCAGCAGGTAGAGCCACGCCCGGAACCGCTCGCCCTGGTAATCGAGGGCGAGCGCCCCGACGCCGGTCGTCTCCGACTGACGGTCGAACGGCGTGGCGCCGCCGCGCAGGCTGCCGACGAAGCGCGCGCCCCATTCCCGGTTGGCGCCGTAGCGCCGGGCGACGTCGAACTGGCCGCCGCCGCGGGCGACCGAACCGTAATCCAGGGTGAGGCGGGTCAGGTCCTCGCCGGCGCGCTTGGGCACGATGTTGATGACGCCGCCGATGCCGCCATTCGGCGACACGCCGGAGATCGCCGCCGAGGGCCCCTTCAGCACCTCGATGCGCTCGGCATAGTCGGTGAAGACCCGGAAGCTTGGGGCGACGCCGTAGACGCCGTCGAAGGCGAACTCGCCGCTGGTGTTCTCGTTGATCGGGAAGCCGCGGATGTAGAACGAATCGAACGGGGCGCCCGTCGACTGCGTGGCGCGCACGGACGGATCGAGGGCGAGCGCCTCGGACGCCGTGGTCGCCTGCCGGTCGCGGATGAACTTGTCGGTGTAGCTGCTGACGCTGAAGGGCGACTTCGTCGTCTCGGTGTTGCCGAGAAGGCCGACCCGTCCGCCTTGCGCGACCTGGCCGCCGGCATAGGCCGGCACCACGCCGCGCGGCGTCGCCGTTCCCGCGACCGTGATCGCCTCGAGCGGGATGTCGCCATTGCGGGCGGCCTCCTGCGCGCGGGCGCCGCCGGGATCGACGAGACAGAGGCCGGCAACCATGATCGCCGCGCAAGAACCACGCATATGTTCGTATTGCATCTGGCGCATGATGCTGTGCTCGGGTTCGGAATGACGAGGCCCAGATTGTTGTTGGTCCAATCTGGGCGAATGACGCTGAGTAGCCTCAGATTTCATGGCGTTCGCGGGTTTGCAAGAAAAAATCCCACGACATCTCGGAAAATGATTTAGATCTGTTACAAATCGAGGTGCGAATACTGAAGGCGGCAAGTCGATCGAGGGCGATCCAGCCGCGTGAGAGATTCATGACGCTGGCGGAGGGAGGCCCCCTCCCCTGCCGGGCGGCACTCGCCCGGCCGCCTCGTCCTCTGCCTTCGTTCGGGACGCCCGGGCCGCCGCGCTTCTTCCACCCGCGCGGCGCGTCGGAGCCTGCGCGGAGCGCGGAAGCTTGTGCGAGGCTTGCGCCGCGTCCGTGCTGCGCGCCCGCCCCGATCCTCTTTCCTCGCTTGCGGTGTTATGGTCGTTTTCATCCTTTCACCGTGAGCGAGTCAGGGTCGATGAACCAGCACGTCCCGCCGAGCGGGCCCGGAGAGCCCCCTCGAACCAGATCGCCGGCCACGACGCCCGGATCCTGGGCGCCAAGCTGCGCGAGATCGCCTCCGTGGTGTTCTCGCCGTCGGAGGCCAAGACCCTGCGCCGCTTCACCTCCGGCGAGGTCGCCCGCATCCTCGGCGTGACCGACAGCCGGATCCGGCAGCTCTCCCCCGACCTTCTGGTCTCACCCCCCGAGGTCGCGCCGGGCGGCCGCCGGCTCTTCACCCTGGCGGATATCCACGCCCTGCGCGCCCATCTCGACGAGATCGACCGGGTCGGTCGCCGCTACCGGCCGCACCGCGATCCCGCCAAGGGCGAGCACCTCCAGGTCATCGCCTGCGTCAACTTCAAGGGTGGGTCTGGCAAGACCACGACCTCGGCCCATCTCGCCCAGTCGCTGGTGCTGCGCGGCTACCGGGTGCTCGCCATCGACCTCGATCCCCAGGCCAGCCTCTCGACGCTGCTCGGCGTCCGGCCCGAGAACGAGCGCGAGCCCTACCCCACCATCTACGACGCGATCCGCTACGGCGATCAGCGGCGCCCGCTGGCCGAGGTGATCCGCCATACCTACTTCACCGGGCTCGACCTGGTGGCGGCGGACCTGGAACTGGAGGTCTTCGAGTTCGAGGCGCCGATGCAATCGGCGCGGCGGAAAGCCAACGATCCCGAGCCGCCGTTCTTCGCCCGGATGGGCCTGGCCCTCAACGAGGTGGCGGACGATTACGACGTCGTGGTGATCGATTGCCCGCCGCGGCTGGGCTACCTCACCATCGCGGCGCTCTGCGCGGCGACCGCGCTCCTCATCACGATCCATCCGCAGATGCTCGACGTGTCGAGCATGCGCCAGTTCCTCACCATGATGGACGAGATCATGGAGCCGGTGCGCGAGCAGGGCGCGGTCCCGACCCACGACTGGTTCCGCTACCTCGTCACCCGCTTCGAGCCGCAGGACACGCCGCAGACCGAGGTGGTGGCGATGCTGCGCGGCCTGTTCGGCGAGCGCGTCCTGACCAAGGCGATGCTGCAATCGGCCGCCGTCTCGAATTCGGGCCTGCGCGGCCAGACCGTCTACGAGACGCCGCTACGCCGCGACGAGGTGACGGGATCGACCTACCGCCGGGCGCTCGACGCGCTCGATGCGGTCAACGGCGAGATCGAGGGGCTGATCGCCCGCGCCTGGGGGCGGACATGAGTCGGGGCAGGACATGAATCGGGGCCGCGCATGAACCAGAAGAAGCGTCTCAGCGCCATCATGGGCACGCCGGTCCAGGCGGACGCCCAGCCACAGTCCTCGCCTGGAATTCCAACGGCTTACACCCCTGTAGCAGGTGCTACGCCGCCCCCGCCGACCCCGGAGAAGCGCCCGACCGCGGCGCGCTCGATGGCGGCGATGTGGGCCGCCTCCCGCCCCGGCCCGGCGGAAGCCGAGGGCGCGGTGATCGAGATCGATCCCGCGCTCTGCCTGCCCTCGGCGATCGCCGACCGGGTGCCCGATGCGACGGATGCCGCCTTCGAGGCCTTCGTCGCCCAGATCCGCGAGGAGGGCCAGCATACGCCGATCCTGGTCCGCCGCCATCCCCGCCAGGACGGCCATTACGAGATCGCCTATGGCCGGCGCCGGACGCGGGCGGCCCAGGCGCTGGGCAAGCCGGTGCGCGCGGTGCTGCGCGATCTCAGCGATGCCGAGCTGGTGGTCGCGCAGGGTTCCGAGAACCTCGCCCGCGAGGATCTGAGCTACATCGAGCGGGCGCATTTCGCCCGCAACATGGAGCAGGCCGGCGTCCCCCGCGAGGTGATCCTGAAGGCGATGGGCGCGCACCGCCCCGACCTCGCGAACTATCTGGCGGTGGCCGAGGCGATCCCCTCGGCTCTCCTCGCGGCGATCGGCCCGGCCCCGAAGATCGGCCGCCCGCGCTGGCTCACCCTCGCCGACCGGATCAAGGCGGCGCCGCCGGAGCGGATCGAGGCCGCGCTCGCCTCGCCCGATCTGGCGGGCAAGACCTCGGACGAGCGCTTCGCCGTGATCCTCGCCGCGCTCGCCGCGCCGCCGCCGCGCAAGGCCAAGCCCCGGGCCGAGACCGTGAAGGACGCCAAGGGCGTGAGGTTCGCCCGGATCGAGCGCAGCTCCGACGGCATGCGCGTGACGCTGGAGGAGAAGGCGGAGCCGGGCTTCGCCGACTACCTCGCCGAGCGGTTGCCGGAGTTGCTGGCGACCTATCGGCAGGGGCGGGGGTGAGGGGGCCGGACTGGACGAGGGCGGGGCCGCATGATGAGGTCGGAGGGGTTTCTGATTCCGAGCTTGGATGTCTTTGATGGGACCGTTCAAGCTTCCTGCCCGCTCTTCTCACCCGTGACCTCATCCTGAGGTGTCAGTCGATCGCAGATCGACTGACCTGGAAGGAGGGCTCCAGAAGCCTCTGTGATCCCTGGAGCCCTCCTTCGAGGCTCCCTTCGGTCGCACCTCAGGATGAGGTCGTGGTTGGGATATCTCGGGTCATTGCGTGCCCGGCCGACGATGATGAAGCGGTCGCGATCGACCCTGGCGGGGCCGGTTCTATCGTGACGATGGGCGCGCGTTCGGTCGGTCACGGCCTCGACGCCAGCGGGATGGGGGAGGGCGCCCCCGCGGAGTCGATCGCCCGCCCAGTGCGTCCCACGACGATCCGACCGTCATCGACAATCTGTAATACTATAACATGAAGCATCGATGTGACAGTCCGTGACCAACGACTGTCACCGCCGGTGTCGCGCCCCGGATCGACTGCCGCTTTGGACTAAAGTTTGTTGCACCGCACCGTTGCGGCCTTCATCAAATCGCAGCACAGAGCGAGCCATTCAGCGGGCGGCCCGAGCCGCAGCCCTTGCGGGGCGCCGCGCTCTCACACGACATCGATCCGGTTGGAGACACCATGAAGACGCGCGCCGCCGTTGCCTGGGAAGCCAAGAAGCCCCTCACCATCGAGACCATCGATCTCGAAGGCCCCAAGCCCGGTGAGGTCCTGGTCGAGGTGATGGCCACCGGCATCTGCCACACCGACGCCTACACCCTGTCGGGCCTCGATTCCGAGGGCAAGTTCCCGGCGATCCTCGGCCACGAGGGCGCCGGCATCGTGCGCGAGGTCGGGGCCGGCGTGACGACGCTGAAGCCCGGCGACCACGTCATCCCGCTCTACACGCCGGAATGCCGCAACTGTAAGTCCTGCCTGTCGCAGCGCACCAACCTCTGCACGGCGATCCGCGCGACGCAGGGGCAGGGCGTGATGCCCGACGGCACCAGCCGCTTCCGCTGCGACTCCACCGGCGGCAGCCCGGGCGCCAACACCGTGTATCACTACATGGGCTGCTCGACCTTCTCGAACTTCACCGTGCTGCCCGAGATCGCACTGGCGAAGGTGCGCGAGGACGCCCCCTTCGACAAGATCTGCTACATCGGCTGCGGCGTCACCACCGGGCTGGGTGCGGTGATCTACACCGCCAAGGTGTGGCCGGGCGCCAACGTGGTGGTGTTCGGTCTCGGCGGCATCGGCCTCAACGTGATCCAGGGCGCCCGCATGGTCGGCGCCGACAAGATCATCGGCGTCGACATCAACCCCGACAAGCGGGCGATGGCCGAGAAGTTCGGCATGACCCACTTCATCAACCCGAACGAGGTCGGCACCGACAAGGTCGTGCAGGCGATCCTCGACGTGACGGGTGGCGGCGCCGACTTCTCGTTCGACTGCACCGGCAACGTCCACGTGATGCGCCAGGCGCTCGAGTGCTGCCACCGCGGCTGGGGCGAGTCGATCGTCATCGGCGTGGCCGAGGCCGGCCGCGAGATCTCGACCCGTCCGTTCCAGCTCGTCACCGGCCGCGTCTGGAAGGGCTCGGCCTTCGGCGGCGCCCGCGGCCGTACCGACGTGCCGAAGATCGTCGACTGGTACATGGAGGGGAAGATCAACATCGACGATCTCATCACCCACACCATGCCGCTCGAGGACATCAACCACGGCTTCGACCTGATGCACGAGGGCAAGTCGATCCGCTCGGTCGTGGTGTTCTAATACCAACGGTCTTTGGAAACGACCTTTGGTTCCGTTCTCGAATTTTCGTCAAGCCTCTGGCTTGGCATAGACGATTCGAGACGGCTCAATGGCCCGATGCGTCAGCATCTTGGGCCATTGGTATAAAAGGTCGGTTGAGCCGGCGGTGCGGGACGCGTACCGCCGGAGACAGGTCAAGAGGGCAGGGGATCACGGCGACATGGACACCATCTCGAAGGCCCGCTCGCATGGCGGCATCCAGGGCGTCTACCGGCACGAGGCCGAGACGACGCGCTGCCCGATGACCTTCGCGGTCTACCTGCCGCCGCAGGCGGAAACCGGAAAGGTGCCGGTGCTGTGGTACCTGTCGGGCCTGACCTGCACCCACGCCAACGTGATGGACAAGGGCGAGTACCGCCGGGCCGCCGCGCAGCACGGCATCGCCATCGTCGCGCCCGACACCAGCCCGCGCGGGCCGGACGTGCCGGACGAGCCCGACAACTGGCAGTTCGGCTGCGGCGCCGGCTTCTACGTCGACGCCACCCAAGCGCCGTACGACCGCAACTACCGCATGTGGTCCTACATCACCGAGGAGCTGCCGGCCCTCGTCGCCCGCGAATTCCCGGTCGACATGGAGCGCCAGGGCATCTTCGGGCACTCGATGGGCGGCCACGGCGCGCTGACCATCGCGCTCAACCACCCGGAGCGCTTCCGCTCGTGCAGCGCCTTCGCGCCGATCGTCCAGCCCTCGACCGCCGGCTGGTCGAAGCCGGCGCTGACCAAGTATCTCGGCGCGGACGAGGCCGCCTGGCGCCGCCACGACGCCACCGCGCTGATCGAGGATGGCCGCCGCTTCCCGGAATTCCTCGTCGACCAGGGCACGGCCGATTCCTTCCTCAATGACGGCCTGCGCCCCTGGCTGCTGGAGGAGGCGTGCAAGAAGGCCGGGATCGGGCTCACGCTCAACATGCGCGAGGGTTACGACCACTCCTACTTCTTCATCTCGACCTTCATGGACGACCACATCGCCTGGGCGGCCGAGCGGCTGCGCTGACCCTCAGGCCGGGGCGCGACCGAGCGCCCCGGTGATGAAGCGCCCTGCCTCGGCGAGGCGATCGGGATCGATCCCGGTCGCGATCCCGAGCCGGTCGAGTTCCGCCACCACCGCCTCGGTGGCGACGTTGCCGGGGGCGCCCGCCGCGTAGGGGCAGCCGCCGAGCCCCGCGACCGCGGCATCGACCACCGACACGCCGAGTTCGAGGCAGGCGCGGATGTTGGCGAGCGCCTGTCCCCGCGTATCGTGGACATGCAGCGCGATGCGCTCCCGCGGGATCGTCTCGGCCACCGTCGCGACGCAGGCGCGGGCGGAATCCGGTGTGCCTGCCCCGATCGTGTCGCCGAGGGAGACCTCGTAGCAGCCCATCCCAACGAGGCGGCTTGCCACGTTCGCCACGGCCTGCGGCGCCACCATCCCCTCGTAGGGGCAGCCGAGCACGCAGGAGACGTAGCCCCGAAGTGGGATCCCGGCGGCGCGGGCCGCCTCGGCCACCGGCTGGAAGCGCTCCAGGCTCTCGGCGATCGAGCAGTTGATGTTGGCCCGCGAAAACGCCTCGGAGGCCGAGGCGAAGACCGCGACCTCGCCGGCGCCCGCTTCCTTCGCCGCCGCGAACCCCTTGAGGTTCGGCACCAGCACGGCGTAGCGCCCCGCCGGGTTCGGCGGCAGCCGGGCCATCACCGCGGCGGTGTCGGCCATCTGCGGCACCCATCGGGCCGAGACGAAGCTGCCGATCTCGATATGGGTCAGGCCGGCGGCGAGCAGCCGCTCGATCAGCTCCACCTTCACGGCGGTCGGCACGGTGACGGGCTCGTTCTGGAGCCCGTCGCGGGGACCGACCTCGACGATCCGCACACGGGAGGGGAGGGGACTCACGGCGCCTTCACCAGCGGGCAGCGCCCATCCGCCAGGGGCCGGAACGCCTCGGCGGCGGGAATCGTCTGGACGAGCTTGTAATAGTCGAACGGCCCCTTCGATTCGGACGGGCTCTTCACCTGGAACAGGTACATCGGGTGGACGTGCCGGCCGTCCTCGCGGACGGTTCCTTCGCCGAACAGCGGATCGTTGGTCGGCCCCGCCTTCATCCGGGCGACGACCGTGCGGCCGTCGGTGCTGCCGGCGAGCGCCGCGGCGCGCAGGTAGGCCAGCGCCCCGGCATAGACGCCGGCCTGGTTCGCGGTGGGGCGGCGGCCCTTCATCTGGGCGGCGAAGCGGTCGGCGAAGGCGCGGGTGCCGTCATTGGTGTCCCAGTAGAACCCCTCCGTCAGGTAGAGCCCTTGTGCGTCCTTGAGGCCGATCGCGTGGACGTCGGAGAGCTGCATCAGGAGCGCGGCGAGATCCTGGCCGCCGCCGGTGATGCCGAACTCCGCCGCCTGCTTGACCGAGTTGACCGTGTCGCCGACGGCGTTGGCGAGCGCGATCACCTGGGCGCGGCTGCCCTGCGCCTGGAGCAGGAATGACGAGAAGTCGGCCGCCGCCGTCGGGTGGCGCACGGTCCCCACCACCTGGCCGCCCTCCTGCTTCACCACCCGCGCCGCATCGGTCTCGAGCGCGTGGCCGAAGGCGTAATCGGCGGTGAGGAAGAACCACTTGGTCTTGCCGGCGCGCACCAGCGCCAGCGCAGTGCCGTGGGCGAGCGCCCAGGTGTCGTAGGTCCAGTGCACGGTGTTGGCCGAGCATTTCGGGCCGGTCAGGTCCGAGGTGCCGGGGCCGGAGGCGATGAAGGCGGCCTTCGAATCGCGCACCACCTCCTGCACGGCCAACGCCACCGAGGAGAACGGCACGTCGAGGATCGCGTCGACCTGGCCCTCGGCGACCCAGCGCCGGGCGGTGGCCGAGCCGATATCGGGCTTGTTCTGGTGGTCGGACTGGATCACCTCGACCTTGATCGACGGGTTCTCCTTGCGAAAATCCTCGACCGCGAGGCGGGCGGCGACCACCGAGCCCTCGCCGGTGGAATCGGCGGCAAAGCCGCTGAGATCGGTGAGCACCCCGAGCTTCACAGTCGTCACCTCGGCGCGGGCGGTGCCGGCGGCCATGAGCAGGGCGGCGCCGGCGAGCAGGCGGGTGGCGAGGCGGGTGAGTGGCGGCATGGTTGTCCTCCCGGGAGAGCGTTGATCGGCCGTTGGATCGGCGGTTGTTCAGTATGTTTGTAAGCAGATTGGCCTACCCGCGACCTCATCCTGAGGTGCGAACGGAGTGAGCCTCGAAGGAGGGCTCCAGGAATCTGTGCGTTATCTGGAACCCTCCTTCGAGGTCAGTCGATCTTCGATCGACTGACACCTCAGGATGAGGTTCTGGGTGGGATGAGGCTACAAGAGGAAGCCTGGCTGTTCCTCACCCGGCACGCATCTCCCCCAGAACCTCCTGCGCCACGTCGAGCCGCACCAGGCGCCGCTCGACCAGCACGCGGGCCACCGCCTCGATCTCCTCGCCGAGCGCCCCGGCCATCATGGCGATGTTCTGGGCGTGGAGCGCCATGTGGCCCTTCTGGATGCCGGTGGTGGCGAGCGCCTTGAGGGCGGAGAAGTTCTGGGCGAGCCCCACCGCCGCGATGATCCGTGCCAGCCGCTCCGCCGTCGTCGCCCCGAGAATCTTCAGGCAGGCCTGGGCGGTCGGATGGATCTTGGTCGCGCCGCCGACGAGGCCGACCGCGAGCGGCAGCTCGATCGAGGCGCTGAGATCGCCCGAGGCCGTGACCTCGTAGCGGGTGAGGCTGGTGTAGCGGCCCGAGCGCGCCGCGTAGGCATGGGCGCCGGCCTCGATCGCCCGCGTGTCGTTGCCGGTGGCGAGCACCACGGCGTCGATGCCGTTCATGATCCCCTTGTTGTGGGTCGCGGCGCGGTAGGGATCGGCCTCGGCGAGGTGGTAGGCGCTGACGATGCCGTCGCGCACCTCCGGCCCTCCGATGGCGTCGGTGCGCCAGACCGCGTGAGCCCGGGCGAGGCGCCGGTCGGCGAGGTTCGAGAGGATGCGGAGATACACGCGGCCGCCGCTCCAGCCGGCGATGTGGGGGGCCACCGCCTCCGCCATGGTGTTGACGGCGTTCGCCCCCATGGCGTCGCGGGTATCGACGATAAGATGCGTCACCACCATCGGGCCGCCCAGGCTGTCGAGCACCCGGACCTCGACATCGCGCAGGCCCCCGCCGAGGCGAACCAGCACCGGGTCGCAGGCATCGCAGAGCGTCCGCAGGGCCTCGCGCTGCTCCAGGATGCGCAGGCGCGCCGCATGGGGATCGCTCACCCCGACGACCTGCACCTGCGCGATCATCAGGTTGCCGGAGACCGAGGTGGTGAAGCCGTCCTCGTAGACCTGGCGGGCCGCGTTGCAGACCGCGGCCACCACCGAGGATTCCTCGGTCGCCATCGGGATCAGCACGTCCTCGCCATCGATCCGCATGTTGGTGGCGATGCCGATCGGGACGGTCATCGTGCCGATCACGTTCTCGATCAGCCGGTCGGCGAGGTCGGGGCTGAGGTTGCCGAACTCGGCGAGATGCGCGACCTCGGCCGGAGACAGGTCGGCGAAGGCGGCGACGAGGTCGAGGCGCTCGCGCGGGCTCTTCTTGTGGAAGCCGGCGATGCGCGAGGTGCGGTTCGCCGGGGGGTATCTTGCATGGTGCCTGCTGCCGATCCGATCGGGTCGACCCGCGCCGGACGAGGGCGGCCGCATCCGCGGGCACCGTGGCGTTTCTCCCTCGTCCGGGCATGTAAGACCCTGCTTGTTGTCGGCACCGTACCCGTCCATTCCCATCCCACAAGGAACGCTTTGCGCCTTTGCGGGAGGCACCGTACCCTTCGCCGCATGGATACAGTCGGGAAACCCGAGCCGCGGACCCGGGTCGAGCAGGTGGTCGCCGGACTGAGCGAGCGGATCGATCGCGGGCTCCTCCGCACCGGCGAGCGCCTGCCCTCGATCCGGGCGGCGGCATCCGGCTTCGCGGTGTCGAAGAACACCGTGGTCGAGGCCTATGAGCGCCTCGTCGCCTCGGGCCGGGTCGAGAGCCGGCCGGGCTCCGGGTTCTACGTCTCCGGCCGGTCCCTGGCCCCCGCCGCCGCGCCCGACCCCGTCCCGGTCGCGGCTTTGGACAGCGTCTGGCTGCTGCGCGAGCAGCTGGACCGGCATTACGACGTGCGCGTCGGCGACGGCCGGCCGCCGCCGGCCTGGATGGAGAGTTCCGAAATCGGCCGCCACCTGCGCCCGTCGGTGGGGGCGGCGAGCGAGAGCTACGGCAGCCCGGGCGGCTACCTGCCCCTGCGCCGGACGCTGGCGCTGCTCCTCGCCGAGCGGTCGATCCAGGCCGAGCCGGACCGGGTGCTGCTCACCAGCGGCGCCAACCACGCCCTCGACCTGATCATCCGCCAGTTCGTGGCGCCGGGAGAGCCGGTGCTGGTCGACAGCCCGGGCTATTACCCGCTCTTCGGCAAGCTGCGCCTCGCCAAGGCCCGCATCCTCGGGGTGTGGCGCAACCCGGACGGGCCGGACGTCGCCCATCTCGATGCCCAAGCCCGCGCGAGCGGCGCGCGGCTGTTCTTCACCCAGTCGCTCGCCCATAACCCGACCGGCTCGTCGCTCACCCTGCCGGTCGCCCACCGGCTGCTGCAGCGTGCCGCCGCGCTCGATCTGCGCATCGTCGAGAGCGACCCCTTCGCCGACGTGCTGCCGGCGGCGCAGGCCCGGCTCGCCGCCCTCGATCAGCTCGAGCGGGTGATCTATGTCGGCACCTTCGCCAAGACCCTCTCGGCCAGCCTGCGCTGCGGCTACATCGCCGCGCGGGCGGAGGTCGTGGAAGCTTTACGCGACCTCAAGATGGTGACGAGCGTCAACAGCTCCGGCTTCGTCGAGCGGATCATCCACGACCTGATCGAGAGCGGCCGCTACCGCCGCCACCTGCGCCGCCTCGGCGGGCGGATCGAGGCGGCATCGTTGCAGGGGAGGGCGGTCCTGCAGGGCTTGAGGCTTCCGGTCTTCGGCGAGCCGCGGGGCGGCTATTACCTGTGGTGCGGGCTGCCGGAGGCGACCGACCTCGACGCCCTGTCGCGCCGTGCCGCCGCGCACGGCATCCTGATCGCGCCCGGCGGAATCTTTTGTCCCGAGGGGCCGGCCGGGCCGCCGATGATGCGGGTCAACGTCGCTTACTTGAGCGATCCGCGTTTCGCGCGGTTCCTGCGGGAGGAAATCGAGGGGACGGCGCGAGCGTGAGACGTCCCGCCGAGGCCGCAGAAGACCCGGGCGTCCTTACCCCGTGATGGCCAGGGCGAGGTCGGTTTGGGAGAAATCGCGTCCTTTGAACAGGATCGGCAGGCGGTTGCGGTGCGCGCAGGCATAGGAGAGGCAATCGGCGAAGTTCAGCCGGGCCGGATGACCCTGCCCCTTGCCGTAGACCGCGAAGGCCTCCACAGCCCGGCGTGCGACCTCGTCGTCGACCGGTACGATCGTGATCCGGGCGGCCCGGATGAAGTCATCGTACAGATCCTGGGAATCGAGGATGCTCAAGCCAAGGATGCGAGCGAGGTTGATCGTGGCCTCGAGCCGGACATGCGCGCCGGTCTCCCGTCGCTCGGCCCCGTCGATGAGGTCGAGGAAAACCGCCGCCTCCGCTTCGCCCGCGAGGATCGCGACGACGGCCGAGGTCTCGATGAACATCAGCGTTCCCAGAATTGGTCGCGTTCGTCGTCGGTGAGGGCCGGCAGCCTCGGGCGATCCGCCTTGGCGAGCGCCCGTGCGCGGAGCGCCGCGACCCGCTCGCGCAGCGGGATTTCCTCCTCGGCGCGGCGGATCTCGTTGTGCAGGGCGAGCTTGATCGCGGCGGTAAGGGTCGGGGCCCCGCGTGTCCTCATCACCGCTTCGGCAAGGGTTCGGATCTCGCGATCACGGATGCTGAGCATGGCGTCTCCTGTCCGGTACCGATGTCTATACACCGGACCTGGCCGCGTCCATGCACCGAGCCGGCATGAGCTTCACGGCAGCAAAGCGAGGTAATGCGCCAGCGCCTTGATGTCGGCATCCGACAGCGAGCCCGCCACCTCGGTCATCGCCGCTCCGCCCGAGCTCGGGCGGGTATTGGCCCGGTAATCGCCGAGCGCCTTGGCGAGATAGCCTTCCGGCAGGCGGGCGACGCGGGGCGCGGCCTGGATGCCGAGATAGGCGTCGCCGTGGCAGGCGGCGCAGCGGTGCTGGAGGGCCGCCGTCGCGCCGGCCCTGGTGAGGTCGGCCTGCGTGTCCGCCGGCGGCGTCGTCTCCGGGAAGGGGAGGGAGGCGAAGTACTTGCCGAGCGCCCGGATGTCGTTGTCCGACAGGCCCTCCGCCACGCCCTGCATGATTTCGTTCTTGCGCCGGCCGGCGCGGAAGAACACCAGCTGCAACTGGATGTAGTTGCTGGAATGCCCGGCGATCGGCGGCGCGCCCTCGGCGAGCCTGTCGCCGTGGCAGGCGAGGCAGGCCTGCGCCACCTCGGGCGCCTCGGCGGCCTGGACCGCGGCCGAGGCGATCAGGCCCAGGGCGGCGAGCGCGGCGCGGGCCGGCCCGGAGAACCTCCGGGCCGGCGGGCGGGCGCTGGGAGACGCACCGCTCACTTGGTGTAGGCGATGCGATAGATCGCACCGGCCCAGTCGTCGGCCACCAGCAGCGACCCGTCCGGCGCCACCAGGATGTCGGCCGGCCGGCCGGTATAGTCGCGGTCACCCTTGAGCCAGCCGGAGGCGAAGGTCTCCATCTTGGCGTTCTTGCCGTCCGGATCGACCACCACCCGCTCGATGCGGCCGCCCTGGTACTTGTGGCGGTTCCAGGAGCCGTGCTCGGCGATGAAGATGTTGTTCTTGTACTCGTCCGGGAAGGACGAGCCGGTATAGAACTTCATGCCGAGCGGCGCGACGTGGGCCCCGAGCTTCGCCACCGGCGGGGTGAACTCGGCGCAGCTGCGCCCTTGCGCGAATTTCGGATCCGGCATGTCGCCCTGGTGGCAATACGGATAGCCGAAATGCTCGACGACCTTCGAGATCATGTTGAGCTTGTCGCTCGGGATGTCGTCGCTCATCCAGTCGCGGGCATTCTCGGTGAACCAGTAGCGGCCGGTGCGCGGGTCGATGTCGCCGCCGACGCTGTTGCGCACGCCGAGCGCCACGATCTCCGCCGCCCCGGTCTTCAGGTCGACGCGGCGCACCTGCGACACGCTGCTCGGCGGGTTGCCGATGTTGAAGGGCGGGCCGAACGGCACGTAGACCCAGCCGTCCTTGTCGAAGGTCAGGTATTTCCAGCCATGCGCCACGTATGACGGCATGTCGTCGTAGACGACGACCGGCTCCGGCGGCTTGTCGAGGTTGGCCTCGATGTTGTCGTAGCGGTAGATCTTGTCGATCGCCACAACGTAAAGCGCGCCGTCGCGGTAGGCCAGCCCGGTGGGCATGTTGAGGCCCTTGAGGATCGTCTTGACGACCTTCTTGCCGCCCTGGTCGACGATGGCATAGACGTTGGTCGCGCCGAACGAGCCGACGAACAGGGTGCCCTTGTCGCCGAACGCCATCTGCCGCGCCTCGGGCACGCCGCTGGCATAGACGCTGATCGTGAAGCCCGCCGGCAGCTTCACCGCCTTCAGGTTCTCGGCCAGTTCCTCGTCGGAGGCCGGGAGCGCCGGGTTGGCGGGTGGCGCCAGGCCCTTCTGCGCCGAGGTCTCGTCGCCGAGGAACCAGTCCGGCGGCGGGTTCTTCCAGAACGCCTTGCCGCTCGAATCGTATTGCTTGAGCGCCTGCGCCCCGGCCGCCCCGCCGGTCAGGCCCAGGGCCACGAGGGCTGCCGCCGTCCAGGCCGCACGACGCGCTCCGGTTCTCCCGCGCACTCTCATGTCCGCCTCCTCCCGCTGTATTTTTTGGCCGCCCTTGGGGGCGTTCGTCGCGGGATGCACCGTGGGGTGGCGACCCGCTTCGCCCACTGTCGAGTTGGACGCGGTCTTTCGTCAAGGGGACGGGGCTGTTGATGGGCTCGATGCGCCATCTCGTGATGAGCTGCGGCCGGCCGCTCCTCGCTCGGGGATGCGGGGCAGGGGCTCACCTTGCCGGTGGTTCCGCATCGCGCGACAATGATCCGACCTGGCTGCGGAGAAGACGACGATGGTGGAATCGCATGGCAGCGAGGATGGCCGGGTCGGACTGTCCGTGGCGCAGGACGAGTCGGATCCCGTGACCGACCTGATTCTGGAATGTCTCGCGCGTGATCTGGAGCGCGTTCCCTCGCCAGTCATCGCCTTTCCCACATGTCTCGCTGGGCGCATGAAGGCGCTCACGGCGGGCATGGATGTAGATCTAGATGAAGAGATCGACGGTGCCGTGATGCTTTGAGAACCGATTCGATCGATCTCGACAAATCTCGAATTCACCACGCACGTCATTCTGGGGCCGCGAAAGCGGAGCCCGGAATGACGAGGAGGGTGTCAGGACTGTCGATCAGATCGAAGAGACGCTCACCGCAGAAAACTCGACATCGCCGACAGGCCATTGATCACCCGCACCGCCTCCGCGACGCTGCCGGCCTCGAAGCGCACGGCGCTGCCGTCGAGGCGGCGCAGGCTCGGCCACTGGCCGAACAGGTCGGCCAGCGCCGGACTCTGGGCCCGCACCGTCACCGCGAGAGGGCCGGGGATACGGAAGGGGGGCGGCAGGGGCCGTGAGAGGGCGGCCGCCACGCCGGCCCGGATCGCCGCGCAGGCGGCTTCCGGCGACAGGCTGATGCCGCTGTGGCAGCCGGTCGCGCGCTTGGTCTCGACGAAGAGCGTGTCGGGAAGCAGCGCCCGGTTCTCGGCGGCGAACACGTCGTCGCCGCTCGCCATCGCGACCGGCACGCCGAACTCGCCGGCGAGCGCACCGTAGATTCCGGCCTCGCCCAGTTCCTGTCCGTCGATCGTGATCGCCGCGAAGGCGAAGCCGTTGATCGTGTGGGCGAGGATGCCCCGGCCATGGGCGCGGGAATGGTAGCCGATCAGGCACACCGCATCGACCCCGAGATCCACCCCCGCCATCATGCCCAGCGGCCGCGGCTTGCCCTGGATCGCGCGGGCGCGGGGATCGAGGAGGTCCGCCGGCATGTTGCGAAAGTCGCCGTGCGAATCGTTGACGAAGACCTCCTCGGCTCCCGCCGCGAAGGCACCGGCGATGGCCGCGTTCGCCTCCTGCACCATCCAGAGCCGGGCCTGCTCGTAACCGGGGGCGCCCCGGCGGGTCTGGTCGGGATGCACGACACCCGCGACGCCCTCGATGTCGGTGGAGATCAGGACCTTCACGGCATCACCGGGAAGGGGAGGGGAGGGCGGCGGGGTCGGACAGCAATTCGGGCAGGACCTCGGTGAGGGCCGGGCGGGTATGGCCGTTGCGGCCGGTCACCGTCTCGGCGCGCCACAGGGCGTTGACGATCGCCTGCTCGATCCCGTCGGCGACCGCCTCGAAGAGCGGGTCGAGATGGGCATCGTGCAGCATCGCCACCGCCGGCATCGGGGTGCCGGGATCCTGCGGCAGCGTGTAGGCGGTCGAGAAGGCGAGCGCGATGTCGCCGCTGCCATGGCCGAAGACCGAGCCGGTGCGGGCGAGACCGGCGCCCGCCCGGAGCGCGAGGCGCCGGAGCTGGCGCGCGTCGAGGGGCGCGTCGGTGGCGATCACCAGGATGATCGAGCCCTTCTCAGGTCTGGCGACCGTCCCGGGATCCTCCAGCCGCTCGGCGAGGACCGGCCCGACCGCCCGACCTAAGAGGCGCAACTGCGCCGGCCGGCCGAAATTGGCCAGGACCAGCGTGCCGACCGTGACGGCCCGCCCGCCCGCCTCGACCTGCCGCGAGGCGGTGCCGATGCCGCCCTTCACCCCGAAGCACGACATGCCGCGCCCGGCCCCCACCGCGCCCTCGGCCACCGCCGCGTCGGCGGAATCGTGCGCCTGGCGGTAATGCGCCTCGCCCACGACCATCCGGGCCATGTCGTTGAGGGCGCCGTCGTTGCACTCGAAGACGAGCGGGTTCACGGTCGGCAATTCGCGGCCGATGCCGGGATTGACCGCGAGCGCCGCCCGGATCTGGGCGGCGGCCACCGCCGGCACCCCGAAGGTGTTGGTGAGCGCGATCGGCGTCTCGATCAGCCCGAGTTCTTCCAGCTGCATCAGGCCGATCGACTTGCCGAAGCCGTTCAGCACCGCCGCCGCGGCCGGCACCCGGTCGTGGTAGAGGTCGCCCGGATGCGGGCGGATCACCGTCACGCCGGTCTGGATCGCGCCCTCGGACAGGGTGCAATGGCCGACGGTGACGCCCGGAACGTCGGTGATCGCGTCGCGCGGGCCGCTCGGCAGCGGGCCGATGCGGGGAGGGGTATCGGTCATGGCGCCCCCTTACGCCCGGTCGAGCTTGGGGTCGAGGGCGTCGCGCAGGCCGTCCCCGAGGAGGTTGAAGGCGAGCACGGTGAGGAAGATCGCCAGGCTCGGGAAGATCGCCACGTGGGGCGAGGAGACCATGTCGGCCCGGGCATCGCTCAGCATCGCGCCCCATTCGGGCGTCGGCGGCTGCGCGCCCATCCCGAGGAAGGACAGGCTCGCCGCGGTGATGATCGAGGTGCCGAGCCGCATCGTGAAGTAGACGACGATCGACGAGACCGTGCCGGGCAGGATGTGGCGGGTGAGGATCGTGCGGTCGGAGGCGCCGATGCTGCGGGCGGCCTCGATGTAGGTCGCGCGCTTCAACACCAGGGTGTTGCCGCGCACGAGCCGCGCGAAGGCCGGCACGCTGAAGACGGACACCGCCACCACGACGTTGACGAGGCTGCTGCCGAGGATGGCGACGACGCCGAGCGCCAGCAGAATGCCGGGAAAGGCGAACAGCACGTCGGACAGGCGCATGACGATGCGGTCCCACCAGCCCTCGTAATAGCCGGCGAGCAGCCCCAGCACCGTGCCGATCAGCCCGCCGATGGCCACCGACATGAAGCCGGTGGCGAGCGAGATGCGCCCGCCGAGCAGGATACGGCTCAGGATGTCGCGGCCGAGGGGATCGACGCCGAGCCAGTGGGCGAAGGACGGGCCCTCGTTGATCCGGTCGTAATCGAAGTAGTTCTCCGCATCGTAGGGGGCGATCCAGGGGGCGAGGATCGCCACGGCGACGAGCAGGACCACGAAGGCGAGCGCGACGACGGCGACGGGCTGGCGCCGGAACTTGCGCCAGAACTCGGACCAGGGGGTGCGCACGCCGGCGGGAATTGCGGCGACGGCCTTCGTGGCGGTGAGAGCGGTTTCAGACACGGCCGGCTCACTTGTAGCGGATGGTCGGGTTGATCAGCCCGTAGAGCAGGTCGACGACGAGGTTGATCAGGATGAATTCGAGCGAGAACATCAGCACCAGGGCCTGGATCACCGGATAGTCGCGCTGGTTGACCGAATCGACGAGCAGGCGGCCGACGCCCGGCCAGTTGAACACCGCCTCGACGACGATCGAGCCGCCGAGCAGGAAGCCGAATTGCAGGCCCATCATGGTGACGACGGGGATCAGCGCGTTGCGCAGGCAGTGCTTGGCGATGACGACCCGTTCCTTGAGCCCCTTGGCCCGGGCGGTACGGACGAAATCCTCGCCCAACACCTCGACGAAGGAGGCGCGGGTGAAGCGCGCCATCACGGCGGCCACCGCCGCCCCGAGGGTGAGCGAGGGCAGGATGTAGTGCTGCCACGAGCCGGCCCCGACCGTCGGCAGCCAGCCGAGGCCGACGGAGAAGATCTGCATCAGCAGCATCCCCAGGGCGAAGGCCGGGAACGAGATGCCGGAGACGGCGAGCGTCATCCCGAGCCGGTCCGGCCACTCGTTGCGGTAGACCGCCGAGACGACCCCGATGACGAGCCCGAACGCCACCGCCCAGACCATGCTGGTGAGCGTGAGAAGCAGCGTCGGCATGAAGCGCTCGCCGATCTCGGTCGAGACCGGGCGGCGGGTGCGGATCGAGGTGCCGAAATCGCCTTGCGCCATGTTCAGGAAGTAGCGGCCGAACTGGACGGGCAGCGGGCGGTCGAGGCCGAGTTCGGCGCGCACCAGCTCCACGGTCTGCTGGTCGGCATCCTGGCCGGCGGCGAGCCGGGCCGGATCGCCCGGCAGCATGTGGACGAACAGGAACACCAGCACCGCGACGATCGCGAGCGTCGGCAGGAGGCCGAGGAGCCGTTTGAGGAAGAAGGTCAGCATGGCGCCGGGGATGGAAGGGGGAGGGGAGGGCGCCGCGCGGCGGCGCCCCGAACGGCCTTACGGCGCGATCGCGGCCTGGCGGCTGTCGATGTTGCCGTCCGGCATCACGAACACGCCGGACAGGCGGGCGGAGGTGGCGTAGACGTTCTGCTCGATGACGAGCGGCGCCCACGGCGCATCCTTGAAGATCAGCTCCTGCGCCTTGGCGTAGAGATCGGCCTTCTCGGCGTCGCTCGTCGTGACGAGCGCCTTGGCGATCAGAGCGTCGACCTCCTGATTGCTGTAATAGGCGGTGTTGTTGAGCTTCGGCGGCCAGGCTTCCGTCGAGAAGAGCGGGCGCAGGGCCCAGTCGGCCTCGCCGGTCGAGGACGACCAGCCGGCATAGTACATCCGCACGCGGGCGGTCTTCGGGTCGGGGGCGGTCTGCACCCACTCGACGCGCTGGCCGGGCTCGAGCGCCTGGGTCTGCACCTTGATGCCGACCTGGGCGAGCTGCTGCTGGACGAACTGGATCGCCTTCTGCGCCGTGCTGGTGGTGTAGGCGCTCCACAGGGTGGTCTCGAAGCCGTTGGCGTAGCCGGCCTCCTTCAGGAGCTGGCGCGCCTTGGCCGGGTCGTAGGGCCAGGCGCTCAGCGGGTGGGCATAGAGCACGCCGGCCGGCACGATCCCCTTGGCGGGCGTCGCGTAGCCGTTGAACGCCACCTTGGCCAGCGCCTCCTTGTTGATCGCGTAGTTGATCGCCTGGCGCACGCGCGGGTCGTCGAACGGCTTTTGCAGCATGTTCATGCTGACATAGCGCTCGATGATCGAATCCTGCGCGATGACCTTCAGCTTCTTGTTCTCGCTGAGGGTCTTGGCCTGCTCGTAGGGGAGCGGCGAGACAAAATCGGCCTCGCCGGTCTGGAGCATCGCCGCGCGGGTGCCGTTCTCGGGCACCGGCTTCCAGGTGATGCTGTCGACCTTCGGCAGGCCGGCCTGCCAGTAGCCGGCGAACTTGGCGCCCTTGACCGAATCGGTCTGCTTCCACTCGACGAAGGTGAACGGGCCGGTGCCGACCGGATGGAAGGCGATGTCCTTGCCCCATTTCTGGAGTGCGGCCGGCGAGATCATCGCGGCAGAAGCGTGCGCCAGCGAATTGATGAACGGGCCGAAGGGCTCCTTCAGGGTGATGCGCACCACGAAGGGCGAGACCGCCTCGACCGTCTTGACCCGGTTGAACTGGTTGAAGCGGGCCAGCCGATTCTCGGGGTTCAGCACCCGCTCCAGGTTCGCCTTCACGGCATTGGCGTCGAACGCCGTGCCGTCATGGAATTTCACGCCCTCGCGCAGCTTGAAGGTGTAGACGAGACCGTCGGGCGTGACCTCGTAGCTCTCGGCCAGGACGTTCTTGACCTTCAGGTCCTTGTCGAATTCGAACAGGCCTTCGTAGAACGACTTGGTGACCGCGGTCGTGAGCGTGGTGTTGGTGTTGTAGGGATCGAGCGTCTCGGGCTGCACGCCGATGACGAGGATCGGGTCGCCGGCGGCGAGTGCAGAGGTCACGGGGCTGGCGATGAGGCCGCAGAGCAGGCCGGTGGCGAGGAGGGAACGCACGATCATCGATGTGCCTCGGGTCATCGGAGAAGTCCTTCGTTGAATTTTAAAATTCTGTTCGGGCGGCAGGAACGGCATGGCAGAGATCTTTTCTCTCCCATCTACAACCTCATCCTGAGGTGTTAGCCGATTGAAAATCGGCTGACCTCGAAGGAGGGCTCCAGAAGTCTCTGCGATTCCTGGAACCCTCCTTCGAGGTCAGTCCATCTCTGATGGACTGACACCTCAGGATGAGGTCGCGGGTGGGATGAAAGCCGTCGATCACGCCGCAAGGCCGCCGACCACGTGACGGGCGGTCCAGTGGCCCGGCCCGACCTCGACCAGCGGCGCCACCTCCGGCTCGTCGCCGAGCGCCCGGACCGGGCTCGGGATCTCGCCGGTGAGGAGGCCGCGGGGCTTCGCGTGGCGCCGCGCCGGATCGGCGACCGGCACCGCCGCCATCAGCTTCTTCGTGTAGGGGTGCTGCGGGTTCTCGAAGATCGCCCGGCGCGGCCCGATCTCGACGATCTGGCCGAGGAACATCACGGCGACCCGGTGGCTCACCCGCTCGACCACCGCCATGTCGTGCGAGATGAACAGGTAGGACAGGCCGAGTTCGCGCTGGAGATCCAACATCAGGTTGACGATCTGGGCCTGGATCGAGACGTCGAGGGCCGAGACCGCCTCGTCGGCGACGATCACCTTCGGGTTGAGGGCGAGCGCCCGCGCGATGGCGATGCGCTGGCGCTGGCCGCCGGAGAATTCATGCGGATACCGCGCCCCTTGCGCCGGGGTCAGGCCGACCCGCTCCAGCAGCCACGCCACCCGCGCCTCGGCCTCGCGCCGGGGCGTGCCGTGGACGAGCAGCGGCTCCATGATCGAGAAGCCGACGGTGAGGCGCGGATCGAGGGAGGCGTAGGGGTCCTGGAAGATGAACTGGATGTTCTTTCGCAGCGCCTGGAGCCTGTTCGGGGCGAGGTCGCGGATGTTCTCGCCCGCGAACTCGATCAGCCCGCTCTGGCTCTCGACGAGGCGCAGCAGCGAGCGGCCGGTCGTCGACTTGCCGCAGCCGGATTCGCCGACGAGGGCCAGGGTCTCGCCGGCCTGCAGGTCGAAGCTGATCCGCTCGACCGCGTGGACGCGCCGGCGCACCCGGTTGAGCAGGCCGCCGCGGATGTCGAACCGGGTGACGAGGTCGCGCACCCGCAGGATCGGGGGGCCGGGCCGCCGGGTATCCTGGGCTGTGTAGTCCTGGTCTGTGTAATCCCGGGCCGTGCAATCCTGGGCCGCGGCCGGGAGCGGTGCGGCCGCCGGGGTCTCGGGCGCGTCCGGCCGCAGCAGGTCGAACTTGCGCGGCAGGTCGCTGCCCGCCATGGCGCCGAGACGCGGCACGGCGGCGAGCAGCGCCTTGGTGTAGGCGTGGCGCGGCTCGGCGAAGACGGCGGGGGCCTGCCCCTCCTCGACCTTGTCGCCGCGGAACATCACCAGCACCCGGTCGGCGATCTCGGCCACCACGCCCATGTCGTGGGTGATGAAGACGACGCCCATCTTCATCTCGTCCTGGAGGCTGCGGATCAGCTCGAGGATCTGGGCCTGGATGGTGACGTCGAGCGCCGTCGTCGGCTCGTCGGCGATCAGGAGCTGCGGCCGGCACGCGAGCGCCATCGCGATCATCACCCGCTGGCGCATGCCGCCGGAGAGCTGGTGGGGAAAGCGCGTCAGGACGTTGCGGGCCTCCGGGATGCGCACGAGGTCGAGCATCCGCAGGGCTTCCGCGCGGGCCGCGGCGTGGCCCTTGCCCTGATGCACCCGGATCGATTCCGCGATCTGCTCGCCGGCGGTGAAGACCGGGTTGAGCGAGGTCATCGGCTCCTGGAAGATCATCGCGATCTCGGCGCCGCGCATCTCGCGCATCTCGGCATTCGAGGCATGGGCCAGATCGAGGATCGCGCCGGAGCGGCGGCGAAACAGCATCCGCCCGGTGGCGATCTTGCCGCCGCCATGCTCGACGAGGCGCATCAAGGCCAGCGAGGTGACGGACTTGCCCGAGCCGGATTCGCCGACGATCGCCAGGGTCTCCCCGGCCTCGACGTGGAACGACAGGTCGCGCACCGCCTCGACCGTCCGCTCGGAGGTGGTGAAGCGCACGGTCAGGTCCGAGACCGACAGGATGCGCCGGTCGGGCAGGATCAGCGACGGGGGAGGGGCAGGGGAGGGGGAACGCGTCACGGTCGGCTCTCAGAAGATCGCGGTCGAAGGCGCGTCGCCGGCCCGGACGAGGCCGCGATACATCCCCGCGGTGTTGAACGGCATGGCGACGTTGCCCCGCGCATCGACCGCGATGAGGCCGCCCTGGCCGCCGAGCGGCGTCAGCCCGTCGCGGACCGTCGCCTCCGCCGCGGCGTCGAGATCGAGCCCGGCATAGGCCATGCGGGCGCAGACGTCGTAGGCGGCCGCCGCCCGGATGAAGACCTCGCCGGTGCCGGTGCAGGACACCGCGGCCGTGCGGTCGTCGGCATAGGTGCCGGCGCCGATCAGCGGCGAATCGCCGATGCGGCCGGGCCGCTTGTTGGTCATGCCGCCGGTCGAGGTCAGCGCCGCGAGATGGCCGTCGCGGTCGAGGGCCACCGCGCCGACGGTGCCGAATTTCCGGCGCTCGTCGAGGGGCGCCGTCTCGTCGTGGTCGAGGCTGACCCGCCCGCGGGCCTGCGCGGCCTCGAGCTGCCGGCGGCGCAGCGCGGTCGAGAAGAAGTCGGGCTCGACCATCTCGAGGCCGTGGCCGCGGCAGAATTCCTCGGCGCCTGCGCCGGCGAGCAGCACGTGGGTGCCGTCCTCCATCACCGCCCGCGCCGCCCGGCCCGGCCGGCGCACCCGGGCGAGGCCCGCCACCGCTCCGGCCCGCAAGGTGGCGCCGTCCATGATCGCGGCGTCGAGCTCGTGGGTGCCGGCGCTGGTGAAGACCGCGCCAACCCCGGCATTGAACAGCGGGCATTCCTCCAGCAGGTCGACCGCGACGGCGACCGCCTCGAGGGCGCTGCCGCCCTCGTGCAGGCAGCGTTCGCCGGCCGCCAGGATCCCGGCGAGGGCGGCGTGATAGGGCGCCTCGCCGTCGCTGCCGGCGTCCGGCCGCGCGATCGTGCCGGCGCCGCCATGGATGACGAGGACGGGGCGGGGATCGGTCATGGCTCGGGATCCGGGTCGGGGAGGAGTTGCGGGACGGGTCGGGCGAGGGCGCGGTCATCGCGGCGGCCGGCGGCCAGGCGGCGTAATCGCCGTCGAGCCAGGGCAGGACCGATTCGGTGAGCCGGGTCGCCACGGCGACGAGGCTGCCCGAGGCATGCGCCACGGCGCTCGACAGCGCCTCCACCAGGGCGGCGAGGCTGGCGTCGGACGCGGCGAAGTAGCGGCTGTCGGTCCGCACGCACAGCGTGATCGTGGCCTGCGCGGCGATCGGCGAGTGCGGCCCGTCGGTCAGCGCCAGCACGGTCGCGCCGCTCTCCCGGCCTTGGGTCGCCAGCCGCACCGTGTCGGCGAAGTAGCGCGGCGTGGCGAGCACGATGACGAGGTCGTCCGCCGTCAGCCGCCGCATGACGCGCGCCGCGAAGGCCGGGCCCTCGACGGTGGCGAGCAGGTGGACGTCCTGGCGGGTGAGGTCGAGGTTGCGGGCGAGCAGCCCCGCCGGCCAGGACGAGCTGCCGAACCCGACGATGTAGACCCGCCGCGCCGCCTGGATCGCCGCCACCGCCCGCGCGCAGGCCCCGGCATCGAGGCCGGCCCGCGTCGCCTCCAGGTTGCGCGCGATCGCCGCGAACGTCTCATCGAAGACGGTCCCCGGATCGGCCGGCTGCTCCAGGTCGCCGCGCAGCTTCTCCACCGGCGCCAGCGCCCCCTCGAAGCCGAGCACCAGGGCGGCGCGGAACTGGGCGTAGCCGTCATAGCCGAGCGCCCGGGCGAAGCGGTTGGCGGTGGCGACCGACACCCCGACCAGCTCGGCCAGATCGGCGACCGGCAGGGTCGCAGCCTTCAGCGGATGGTCGAGCACGTAGCGCGCGACCTCGCGGTGCGACTGGCTCAGGCCCGGAAAGCCGCGGGCGATCCGCTGGGCGACGGAGGCGTCGTCGGGCGGCGCGCTCACGGTCGGCCGCCCGTCGACCGATCGTCGCTCCCGCCGAGGTGATCGAAAAATCTCATGAGGGCGATCATGGCGAGATTTTTATGCCGAATGCAAGCCTGGCGGTGCGGGGAATTCGGGCATGCGCTGCGTGATGTGGGGGCAGGCGGGGGGGCCAGCGCTCGCGCTTCCATGCGGGCTGTCCGGAGACAGAAGAGGCGCGGGTTTCCCCCTCTCCCCGCGGGCGGGGAGAGGACTTCATCGACCTTGTCGTCGATGAAGTGAGCGCAGGCGAAAGCCGGAGCGAGGGTGAGGGGGCGGTGCCGGAGAAGTCTCATCCGGAAACACCCCCTCACCCTCGCCCTGTGGGCTCCCCGATGACCCGACAAGGGGTCATCGGGCCTCTCCCCGCCCGCGGGGAGAGGGGCAAAACCCGCGCCATTCCTGTCCCTGGACAGCCCCGCATCATCGGAGGGACACCGCCGACGATCGACAACGCTGATCTGCGCCGCGACCCGCTTGCCAACGCCGCCGCCGGGACCCATCCAGGGCGGGTGTCACAGCTTGCCCCGCCCCCTCCCGCCCCGGACATGACCAAGCCCGCCCGCGAGGGCCTGCCGCCGGCGCAACGCCGGGAGGCGATGGCGGCGGTGCTCGCCGGCGTGGCGCTCGCCACCCTCGACACCGCCATCGCCAACACCGCGCTCCCGACCATCGCGGCCGATCTCGGCGTCGATCCGGCGAATTCGGTCTGGATCGTCAACGCCTACCAGCTCGCCGTGGTGGCGACCCTGCTGCCGATCGCGGCTCTGGGCGAGATCGTCGGGCAAAGGCGGGTCTACCTCGCCGGGCTCGTGCTGTTCACCCTGGCCTCGCTCGTCTGCGCGCTGGCCTGGTCGCTGCCGGCGCTCGTCGCCGCCCGCGTGCTCCAGGGCGTCGGGGCGAGCGCCCTGATGGCGGTCAACGTCGCGCTGATCCGCTTCATCTATCCGACGCACGAGCTGGGGCGGGGGCTCGGCCTCAACGCCTTCGTGGTCGGGGTCGGCTTCGCCCTCGGGCCGACCATGGCCTCGCTGATCCTGGTGGCGGCGCCCTGGCCGTGGCTCTTCGCCGTCAACCTGCCGATCGGCCTCGCGGCCCTGGCGCTCGCCCGGCGCGCCCTCCCCGAGACGAACCGGGCCGGCCACGCCTTCGACCGGATCGGCGCGCTCCTCAACGCCGGTACCTTCGCGCTGTTCGTGCTCGGCCTCGGCGAGGCGGCCCATGCCGGGCCGCTCTGGCGGGTGCTGGCGGAGTTCGCCGGCGCGCTCGCCTGCGGCGCTCTGCTGCTGCGCCGCCAGGCCGGCCACCCGGCGCCGATGCTCGCCGTCGACCTGTTCCGGCGCCCGCTCTTCGCGCTCTCGGCCGCGACCTCGGTCTGCTCCTTCGCCGCGCAGGGCCTCGCCTTCGTGTCGCTGCCCTTCCTGTTCCAGCACGATCTCGGGCGCTCGCAGGTCGAGACCGGCTTCCTGATGACGCCCTGGCCGCTGGTCGTCGCCGTGATGGCGCCGATCGCCGGCCGCCTGTCGGACCGCTACCCGCCGGGCCTGCTCGGCGGGATCGGGCTCGCGATCCTGGCCCTCGGCATGGCCTCGCTCGCGGCGCTGCCGGCCGAGCCGAGCACCTTCAGCCTCACCTGGCGGATGGCGTTGTGCGGGGCGGGCTTCGGCTTCTTCCAGGCGCCGAACCTGCGCGCCATCATGACGAGCGCGCCCCAGGCCCGGGCCGGCGGCGCGAGCGGCATCGTGGCGACCTCGCGGCTCCTCGGCCAGACCACCGGGGCGGCCCTGGTGGCCGCCTGCTTCGCGGTCGCGGCGGCGCATGGCCCGGCCCTCGCGCTCGCGCTCGGCGCCGCCTTCGCGGGCATCGCCAGCGTGGTGAGCCTGTCGCGGCTGGCCGTCCGGCCGGGGCGGGAGGCGGCGTGACCGCGTCCCATCGATAACATCAAGGAGGAAACCCCATGATCCACGTCCTCGCCGTCATCCAGACCAAGCCCGGCCAGCGCGACACGGTGCTCGACGCCTTCCGGGCGAACGTGCCCGCGGTCCATGCCGAGGAGGGCTGCATCGAGTACGGCGCGGCGATCGACGCCGACGGCGTCGGCCCGTTCCAGGCGCCGTTCGGACCCGACACCTTCGTGGTGATCGAGAAATGGGCCAGCCTCGACGCCCTGAAGGCGCATGCGGCGGCGCCCCACATGATCGCCTACGGAGCCAGGACCAAGGACCACATCGTCTCCCGGACGATCCACGTCCTGTCGCCGACCTGAGACACTGCTTGAGGCTGTTTTCCAGCGACACCCTGGTACGAGGCGGCGAATCCTATCCTGCCTCCTCATCCTGAGGTGCGACCGAAGGGAGCCTCGAAGGAGGGCTCCAGGGATCGCCGGGACTTCTGGAGCCCTCCTTCGAGGTCAGCCGATCTTTGATCGGCTAACACCTCAGGATGAGGTGGGAGGGTGGGACGGTCCCTCGTTTGCAGGTCTGGAAGCGTAAAGCCCGCCCAAACGGGCTCTGGGTCGCCGTCCGCGGTGTCTTCACTCCGAAGGCGCCCTCACCTTCACGCCCAGCATCGCCTCGAAGGGCAGCACCATCGCGCCCTTGTCGCGGTCGCCGTGGCCGGCGCGCAGGGCCATCTGGTAGGTCGCGGTGGCCGCCGCCGTCACCGGCAGGGGAAAGCCGCGCCCGACCGAGACCTCGGCGGCGCTGACGAGGTCCTTGTAGGCCTTGGCGAGCGGGTAGCCCTCGTCGAACTCACCCCTGAGGATCCGCGGCACGAAATATTGCGAGGCGTAGCTGCGGCTGGTGCCGGTGGTCACCACGCCGGCCAGCAGCGAGGGGTCGAGGCCCATCGCCACCGCCATCGGCAGCACCTCGGCGAGCGCCGCGATGTTGATGTCGTAGATCACGTTGTTGATCGTCTTGGTGAGCTGGCCGCTGCCGAGCGGGCCCATATGCAGCACCTGGGTGCCGATGCGCTCCAGCAGCGGCTTCATCGCCGCAAACGTCTCCGGCGTGCCGCCGCACATCACCGTGAGCGTCCCGGCCTCGGCCCCGGCGGGCGCGCCGGAGACCGGCGCGTCGAGGAAGGAGAATCCCCGCGATTCCAGCGCCCGGCCGATCGCCACCGCTTGGCCGTGCGCGGTGGTGCTGAGATCGACCACGATCGCCCCCGGGGCGAGGCGGGAACCGAGCCCGTCCGGGCCGAACAGCACGCTCTCGACCACGTCGCCGTCGGGCAGGCACAGCATCAGCACCTCGGCACCCGCCACCGCGCTCCTGTCGGCGGTAACGGTGATGCCGGGCTCCGACAGGCCGGCGACCCGGGCCGGATCGGCATCGACGGCGACAAACGTCTCGGTGCCGTTCCCCTTGCGGGCGAGGTTGCGGGCGATCGGCCAGCCCATCTGGCCGAGGCCCATCACGGCGATGCGGCGGCTCATCGAACCACTCCCTTGTCGTCGGCGGAATCGATCCCGATCGCCTCGAGGAACCGCGACACCATGTTGTAGGCGCCGATCGTGGCGGTTAGCTCGACGATCGCCCGCGGGTCGAAATGGTCGCGCAGGGCCGAGAACACCGCCGGATCGACGTGGATGGTCCTCGTCATCGCGTCGCAATAGGCCAGGACCGCGCGCTCGCGCTCGCCGAACAATGCCGTGGGCTCCCACTCGGGCAGGGCGTCGAGCTGGCCTTGTGTCACGCCTTCGCGCAGCGCGATCGGCACGTGCTGCTCGGCCTCGTAGCGGGCGCCGTTCAGGTGCGCGACCTGCACGATCACCAGTTCGCGGATGTCGCCGGGCAGTTCGGAACGCTGGCGGATCGCGGTCAGGAAGGCGAGCCAGCCCTCGGCGACCGGCGGGCTGTGCAGCAGCATCGCGTAGAGATGCAGGATCTCGCCCCGCTCGGCGACGATCCGCTCGGCGAGGGCGGCCGTCTCGGGCCGGGTGGTGTCGGCGTAGGGGATGCGGGCCACGGATTGGTCTCCTCCACTGAACCGCTCTTCGATACGCACGGATGCCGTCGCGGTGCGGCTGAGGGACGTTCTTATCGCGTCCGGGCTCCCGGCGCAGGAGCGATAGGGGCGGCCGTCGGGACGATCGCGCTCCGGACGGTCCTGCGGGGGACGGACGGCTCAGCCCGCGGCCAGCCGCAGGGCCGCTTCGGTCAGCGCGCCGTCCGGCCGGATCATCTGGTCGAGCACCGTGAAATGGTCGTCGCCGGGCAGGGGCAGGAGGTCGCCGGGAAGGCCGGTCCCGGCCCAGGCGGCCTGATAGACCTGCGACTGCCGGCACAGCTCCGGCAATTCGTCGCCGCCATAGGCCACGGTGAGCGGGCCGGATGTCACCGGCAGGTGCCGGATCGGGGAGAGCGCGACCACCTCGTCCTGCGTGAGGTGGAGCGCGTCGTCGAGCGCCGTGCGGCGGATCGGCGCGAGGTCGAAGATGCCCGAGATCGCCAGACCGGCATCGACTTCCGGGCAGGCCATGGCGAGGGCCGCGAGGTGGCCGCCGGCCGACCAGCCCGAGACGACGAGGCGCCGCGGGTTCGCATGGGCACGCAGACGGGCGAGCGCCGCCGGGATCTCGGCGGCGAGCGCCGTCATCGTCGCCTCGGGGCAGAGCGTGTAGCCGATCATCGCCACGTCGAGGCCGCGGGCGAGCGGCCCTTCGGCGAGCGCCGAGAAGCCGGTCCTGTCGTTGCGCTGCCAGTAGCCGCCATGGATGAAGGCGACGAGCGGTGCCTCCGGCCGGCCGCACCGGAACAGGTCGAAACGCTGGCGGGCGCCCGCGCCGTAGGGGATGTCCAGCTCGCCGGGATGGGCTTCGCGGAAGGCCGCGCTGCGCTCGCGCAAATTCCCCATGAAGGCGCTGCTGCCGGCGACCGCGCCGGAATTGTCGTAGGCCTTGCCGAGTGTGGCGCGGTCCATCCCGCGCCAGTCGCCGCCCGCCATCGAACATCCTCCCGAGACCATTCGACGGGACGATAACCCGGAAAACGAAAAGGGCGGCCCCGCGCCGTGCGCAGGGCCGCCCCTCGTGATGGCCCGGGGCGGATGGCCCCGGATCGTCGCTCACTCGGCCGGCTGGAGCGCCGGCACCGGGCCGAGGTCTTCCAGCGGCATCGGGTTGCCGTCGAGGGCGGCCTTCAGGCGGTCCATGTCGACCTCACCCTCCCAGCGGGCGACCACGATGCAGGCGACCGCGTTGCCGATGAAGTTGGTGAGAGCCCGGCACTCCGACATGAAGCGGTCGATGCCGAGGATCAGCGCCATGCCGACGACCGGCACGGAGGGGACCACCGCCAGCGTCGCGGCCAGCGTGATGAAGCCCGAGCCGGTGACGCCGGCCGCGCCCTTCGAGGACAGCATGGCGACGAGGAGCAGCAGCGCCTGCTCGCCGTAGGTGAGGGGCGTGTCCGTCGCCTGGGCGATGAACAGGGCCGCCATGGTCATGTAGATGTTGGTGCCGTCGAGGTTGAACGAGTAGCCGGTCGGGACCACCAGGCCGACAACGGGCTTCGAGCAGCCGGCGCGCTCCATCTTCTCGAGCAGCGAGGGCAGCGCCGACTCGGAGGACGAGGTGCCCAGCACGAGCAGCAGCTCCTCCTTGATGTAGCGGATCAGCTTGACGATCGAGAAGCCGTTGTAGCGGGCGACGAGGCCGAGCACGCCGAAGACGAAGATCGCCGAGGTGAGGTAGAACGCGCCGACGAGGTAGGCGAGGTTGGCGAGCGAGGCGATGCCGTACTTGCCGATGGTGAAGGCCATCGCGCCGAAGGCGCCGATCGGGGCGACCTTCATGATGATGTGGACGACGCCGAAGATCGCCTCGGACAGGATCTTGATGAAGTCGAGCACCGGCTTGCCGCGCTCGCCCAGGAAGGCGAGGCCGAAGCCGAACAGCACCGAGAAGAACAGGACCTGGAGGATCTCGCCGCCCGAGAACGCACCCACCGCCGTCGACGGGATGATGTTCATCAGGAAGTCGGTGATCGTCTGCGACTTCGCCTTCTCGGCGTACATCGCGATCTGCTTGGGATCGAGCGACTTCGGATCGATGTGCATCCCTGCGCCCGGCTGGACGAGGTTCGCGATCACGAGGCCGACGATCAGCGCCAGCGTCGAGAAGGTGAGGAAGTAGATCAGCGCCTTGCCGCCGACCCGGCCGACCTTCTCGAGGTTGGTCATGCCGGCGATGCCGGAGACCACGGTGAGGAAGATCACCGGGGCGATGATCATCTTGACGAGCTTGATGAAGGCGTCGCCGAGCGGCTTCATGTCGGCGCCGAGCTGCGGGTAGAAGTGCCCGAGCGTGATGCCGATCGCGACAGCGACCAGGACCTGGAAATAGAGGGTCTTGTAGATCGGCTTCGGCTTCGGCGGCGCGTGCGGCGCGGTCAGCGGGGACGGGACGGAGGTAGCCATTGGACGTTCTCCCTGCATGGCTCGTGACGGGACGGCGTTGGCGGCAAAAACCGCTGTGGCGCTCTTGCTCTTGGCCGTGCGGCGGCGTTTCGCCGTTCGGCAGTGATCGACCTTTTCGCGAGGCCTGCCGCTCACCGGCAGGCTGCGGACGGACACACAATGGCAACCGGCGTGCCAGCCGGCGAAATTCCGAAATTTTTTGTTAAGTGCCGACCAATAAAAGGATTTTCATGGGACAGGGGGAAACGGCCGCGGAGAGGCTTCCGGCGCGCCGCAACGCGGGGCGGAAATTGTTCCGGAAATCCGCATCCACCGGCAGGAAAATTCCTGGTCCGGCGAGGCGGCCGTGACCGGCTGGCGCGCGCTGCCGCGCTCCCCGGCCTGGCCCTGGCTGCTCGGCCTCGCGGCGGTGCTGGCGGCGGCCCTCTTCGCCGGCCGTACCGCCGAGCGGGCGGCGCTCGCCGACCTGCGGCGCTCGGCGAATGCCACGCTCGCGCTCCAGGTCGCGGCCTTCCGCACCGAGATGCAGAAGCAGGGCTCGCTGCCGCTCGCGCTCGCCAGCGACCCGGAGATCACCGCCGTGGTCGGGCCTGCCCCGGATCCGGCCCTGCTCGCCCGGGTGAACGACCGCCTGGCCGAGATCGCCCACGCCTCGGGGGCGGCGGTGATCTACGTCGTGCGCCAGGACGGCCTCGCGGTCGCGGCGAGCAATGCCGGCGAGCCCGGCAGCTTCGTCGGGACGAATTACGGGTTCCGGCCCTATGTCCAGCAGGCGCTCGCCGAGGGGGCGGGCCGGCAATTCGCGCTCGGGACCGTCAGCGGCCGGCCCGGCCTCTATCTCAGCCGCCGGGTCGCCGGCCCGGGCGGGCGGACCGGCGTGGTGGTGGTCAAGGTCGAGTTCGACGGGATCGAGGCGGCCTGGCGCGCGTCCTGGAAGAAGGGCGGCGAGACCGTGATGGTCACCGATCCCCGCGGCATCGTCCTGATGGCGAGCGAGCCGTCCTGGCGCTTCGGCACGTTGCGGCCGGTGCCGGAGGAGGAGCGCCGGCTGATCCGCGAGCGGCTCGAATTCGGCTCGGCCCCGCTCGCGCCGGTGCCGATCCATCCGGCGGCGGACGGGACCCTGGTGCGGATCGGCAACGGGGCGGAGCCGGCGCGGCTGGCCCTGCCCCTCGACGCCGACATCCCGGGCACGACCTGGCGGCTCCACACCCTGACCCGGGTCGGCGTCGCGGTGGCGCGCGAGCGGATCCAGGCCCAGGTCATCGCCGGCCTCGCCGTCGGCCTCGCCTGCCTCGGGCTCGCCGAGATCGTCGGCCGGCGCCGGCGCCTGCGGGCGAGCCTCGCCGAGGCGGCGGCCCGGCGCATCGAGCTGGAGGAACGGGTGCGGGCGCGGACGGAGGCGCTGACCGAGACGAACCGCAAGCTCAAGGCCGAGATCGCCGAGCGCCAGCGGGCGGAGGCCGAGCGCCAGCGCCTCGGGCGCGAGCTCGCCCATGCCGGCCGCCTCGCCGCGCTCGGCCAGTTCGCCGCCAGCATGGCGCACGAGATCAACCAGCCGCTCGCCGCCATCCGCTCCTATGCCGACAATGCCGGCATCCTGATCCAGCGCGAGCGATTTCCCGAGGCGACCGAGAACCTCGCCGCGGTCGGCCGCCTGACCGAGCGCATCGCCGCCCTGACCCGCCAGCTCAAGGGGTTCGCCCGCAAGGCCTCGGGCCGGCGCGACCCCGTGGCGCTCAGCGGCGTGGTGCGGGCGAGCCTCGAGGTGGTCGAGGGGCGGCTTGCCGGCATCGACCTCGCCCTCGCGCTCCCCGAGCCCTCGCCCTATGTGCTGGGGGAGGGGCCGCGGCTGGAGCAGGTCGTGGTCAACCTGGTGCAGAACGCCCTCGACGCGGTCGCGGGCGTGAAAGATCCCCGCATCGCCGTGACGGTGCGGGTCATGGGGGAGCGCGCGGTGCTGGAGGTGGGCGACAATGGGGCCGGGCTGCCCGAGGGGGGCGCCCAGGTGTTCGACGCGTTCTTCACCACCAAGGCGAGCGGCCTCGGCCTCGGGCTGGCCATCTCCCGCGGCATCGTCGAGGAGTGCGGCGGCACCCTGTCGGCCGGCGCTTCTCCCGAGGGCGGCGCCCTGTTCCGGGTCGAGCTGCCGCTGGCCCCCGCGATGGGACAAGCCGCATGAGCGCCCAAACCCACCGGGTGATCTTCGTCGACGACGAGGAGGAGGTGCGCCGCGCCAACGGCCAGAGCCTGGATCTGGCGGGCTTTTCCGTCGAGACCCATGGCGACGCCGAATCGGCCCTGCGGGCGATTCTGGCCGATCCGCCGGGCGTCGTCGTCACCGACGTGCGCCTGCCGGGGCTCGACGGGCTCGGGCTGTTCGCGGCGATCCAGGAGGCCGATCCCGAATTGCCGGTGATCCTGATCACCGGCCACGGCGACATCACCATGGCGGTCCGGGCGATGCGCGCGGGCGCCTACGATTTCCTGGCCAAGCCCTACCCGGCCGAGACCCTGGTCGCCTCGGTGCGCCGGGCCCTCGAGCGCCGGGCGCTGGTGCAGGAGAACCGCTCGTTGCGCGCCCGCCTCGACGCCGCGGTGGCGGAGGATCCGGCCTTCCTCGGCGTCTCTCCCGCCATCACGCGGCTGCGCCAGTTCGTGCGCGAGGTGGCGCAGGCCGATGTCGACGTGCTGGTCCTCGGCGAGACCGGCTCGGGCAAGGAGGTGGTGGCGAGCGCCCTCCACCGCTGGAGCCGCCGGGCCAAGGGCAACTTCGTCGCGATGAATTGCGGGGCGCTCCCCGACACGGTGGTCGAGAGCGAGCTGTTCGGCCACGAGGCCGGCGCCTTCACCGGCGCGCTCAAGAAGCGGGTCGGGCGCATCGCGCACGCCGATGGCGGCACGCTGTTCCTCGACGAAATCGAGAGCATGGCGCTCAACATTCAGGTCAAGCTCCTGCGGGTGCTGCAGGAGCGGGTGGTAGAGCCGCTCGGCACCAACGCGATCCAGCCCGTCGACATGCGGGTGGTGGCCGCCACCAAGATCGATCTCGGCCAAGCCGCCGCGCAGGGCACGTTTCGCGACGACCTCTATTACCGCCTGAACGTCGTCTCGGTGGCGATCCCGCCGTTGCGCGAGCGGCGCGAGGACGTGGCGCTGCTGTTCGAGCACTTCTTGCGCAAGGCCGCCGCCCGCTTCAACCGCGAGCCGCCGCCGGTGACGCCTGCGATGCGCGAGCATCTGAGCCGGCACGACTGGCCCGGCAACGTCCGCGAGCTCGGCCATTTCGCCGAGCGCTGCGCCTTGGGGCTCAGCCCCACCGGCCCGGCCGTGCCTGAGCCGGCCAAGCCCGCGACGCTCGCCGAGCAGATGGACCGCCACGAGCGCGGCCTGATCCGCGACGAGCTGATCATGGCCGGCGGCGACGTGCGGGTGGCGGCCGAGGCCCTGGGGACGCCCCGCAAGACCCTCTACGACAAGATCGCCCGCCACGGCCTCGATCCGAACGATTACCGGTGAACGGACGGGACGACGGCCGTGGCCTTGAAGAACGTGTAGCCGAAGGTGCCGTCTCCCTCCGCCGTGCGCAGGAGCCCACGCAAGCCGGCCTCGAACGCCGCCGCGTCGGTCAGCCCCGCCTGCATGGCCTCGTCCCGGATTCCGGCGACCATCGCCGTGGAGGTGCGGCGGACGAACCCATCCACCAGGGCCGGCCGGGTCGCATCGGCAAGAACCGGGCGCGGCGAAACCCGTACCGCGGTGAACCCGGCGCCTACGAGGAGGGGGGCGAGCCGGCGGCCGATGCGGGCATCCCCGCTGGCCGCCCGCTGCAGCGCCACCTGGCAGGCGATCGCCGCCCGGGCGGCCTCGTCGTCGGGATGGAGGAGGACGGAACCATGATCGCCCTCGATCACCGTGAGACTTCCACCCGGGCGCACAACGCGGCGTAGCTCGGCGAGGGCCGCTTCCGGCTCCGGCAGGTGTTCCAGCACGAAGCAGACGAAGGCGTGATCGAAGGCGCCGTCCGAAAAGGGCATCGCGCGCAAATCCGCCTGCCGGAATTCGGGGAGGGGCAGGCCGGCCGCGCAGAGACGCGCCCGGGCCGCGTCGAGGGAGGGCGCAGATCTGTCCAGGCAGGTGAGCCGGATGCCGGGGTTGCGCCTCAGGAGCGGGATCGTCTGGGCTCCGACCCCGCTCCCTGCCTCCAGCACGATACTTCCGGCCGGGAAGGTAAGATCGTGGTGCAGGAGTTCTTCGAGCGTCGCCGCCTGATCGTGCAGGCGACGGTCCTCCGCCACCGCGTAGCCGTGAATATAGGTCTGATCCTGTCCCATTGCGTTCCCCGCGTCGCGTCCGGTTTCCATGGGCGTTGTCGCGTGCGGACGCGCCGCGGTCTTGAACGCGATTGCGCCTCAGGCGAGGGCCGACCGGGTGCGGGCGGGCGTCACGCCGAACTGACGGACGAAGGCACGGGTCATGTGGCTCTGTTCCGCGAAGCCCGATTCCACTGCGGCTTCCGCGGGGTTGCGGCCGGCCGCGAGGAGGCGGCGGGCCAATCGGACACGCTGCTGCACCAGATAGGCGTGCGGCGTGGTGCCGACCGCGCGGGAAAAGCCGCGCAGGAGCTGGAACCGGCCGATCCCCGACAGCCCGGCCAGCTCCGCCAGGGTCGTCGGCCGCTCAGGGGCCTCCTCGATCCGGCGCAGGGCGCGGCTCACGCAGGGCGGTGGCCCCGGACGTGGCACTGGGCGGCTGCCGTAGTGCGAGACGAGGTACGTCAATGCCCGCACCATCGTCTCCTCGATTGCGAGGGGTGCCGGGGCGGGCGCGGTCAGTTCGGCGAAGAGTCGGGTGATATGGGCGGCAAGCGCCCGGTCACTCACGGCAGGGCAGGTGATCTCGACGCGGCCGGGCCTCGTCTCGCGCAGAAGATCATCGAGGAGGTGGGGCTCGACATAGAGCATCCGCCAAGTCCGCGGCTCGGCCCGCATCGGCGCGCCGTCGTGGATCTCGCCCGGATTGACGGTGATGACGTCGCCCGCGAGGGCCTCGACGGGACCGCGGCCGCTCCATGAGCGGTGGCCGCCCGCCACGATGACCCCGATCCCCAGCTGGTCGTGCCCGTGACGCGGGAAGGTGCGCGCGGAAGCGAGGGTCATCGCCTCCAGCCCGGACAGACCGGCGCGGTGGTGTCGCGCCTCGTGCCGTTTTTCCGTCCCCATTCGGATATCCATACCGACGATGCCTTCGGACCCGCCGCGGTCGTGCGGCGTATCCCGGTCCGCTTCATCGGGGCGTTCTCCCGGACCCACAACGCGAAAAGCCCGGCCGTGAGGCCGGGCTCCGCTCCGTCGCAGTGACGGATGGTAGGTCCTAGTACGAGCCGAACTTGTAGTTCAGGCCGGCGCGGACGACCGCGAACTCGGTCTCGCGACGGTACAGGTTGGCCGGGCCGACCGACACGACGCCCGGCGAGAACACCGAGTACTGCGTGCCGTTGGCGGTCTGGGTGAACACGCCGTTGTTGCGGTTGCCCTGGTCGAGCTTCACGTACAGGCCTTCGACCTTGAGGGTCACGGCCGACGAACGGAAGAAGTTCAGGAACGAGTCGGTGGGCAGAGCGTACTCGACGCCGCCGCCGACGGTCCAGCCGGTCTGGAAGTCGTCACGCGACGCGTTGGTCAGACCGAAGTCGCGACCACCGCCCGAGCCGTAGGCGAAACCGCCGGTGGCGTACACGAGGGTGCGGTCCCAGGCGTAGCCGAGACGGCCGCGCACGGTGCCGAAGAAGTCCAGGCCCGAGATGCCGTTCGGGTTGAACACCAGGGTGCCCGGGGCAATGCCGCCGCCCGGAACGGTCGCGAAGGCGAAGCGGTTGCGGCTGCGGCCGAAGTCGACGTACTGGGCGTCGGCCTCGATACCGATGACCACGCCCGAGCCCGGGGTGAGCTGGTAGTTGTAGCCGACCTGGCCGCCGCCGACGAAGCCGTCGTTGCTGTTGCGGTTGCCGAAGGCGAGCACGCCGGTGGCCGGCTGGCCGAACTGGTTGATGAACACGCTGTTGGCGGCGGTGGTGCCGGCCGGCACGCCGATCACGGTCGGGGCGCGGGTGTCAGCGGTGTTGAAGCCGTAGCCGGCGTTGAAACCGGCGTAGAAGCCGGTCCAGGTGAAGACCGGCACCGGCGTGAAGACCGGCGGCGGAGCGACGCGGCGCGGCAGGTCCGCGGCCGAAGCGGCGGCGGTCAGCGCGGTGAAGGCAGCGAAAGCACTCAGGAGTTTCTTCATGATGGTCCCCAGCAGGTTCCCCGATCGACACCAAGCTAGACCATTTCCCTCGTGCACGATGTAGCAGTTCGGCCACATCGGTGCGGCAACGACACGGGCGGCGAGCGGAGCCTGGAAAATGTCAAGCCTGTCGGCAAACCATCCCGGGTTTCCCCCTCGGAAAATGATCTTGCCGGCCCGGTCCGTTTACGAAGCGGTAAGGATTGTCTCGCGCCGCCACGGCTCCCCGGCCGCGTCAGGGGGCCCGAGTCAGGTCGGGGGGGTGCCGTTGGCGGCGAGCACGGCGCCCGCGAGGTAGAGCGAGCCGCAGATCAGCACCCGCGGCGGCCGCTCCCAGGCCCGGTCGCCGAGCGAGACCAGGGCCGCCTCGACGCTCGGCGCCGTCGTGGCGGAGAGGCCCACGCGCCCGGCGATCTCCGCCACCTCCTCGGCCGGCCGCGCCGCCAGCTGGCCCGGCAGCGGCACCGCCACCAGGAAACGGGCGAGCCCGGCGAAATTTGCCAGGAATCCTTCGGCGTCCTTGGTGCCGAGCAGGGCGCTGACGAGGACGAGCGGCGCGTCGCCGCGCTCCTGCAGGTCCGCCATCGCGGCGGCGAGGATGCGCCCGCCATCGATGTTGTGGCCGCCGTCGAGCCAGAGTTCCGAGCCGGCCGGAACCAGGCCGGCGAGGCGGCCCCGGCGCAGGCGCTGCAGCCTGCCCGGCCATTCGACGGCGGCGAGCCCGGCCTCGAAGGCCTCGGTGCCGATGTCGCCGAAGCCCGCGGCGCGCAGGGCCGCGATCGCCGTGCCGGCATTGACGATCTGGTGGCGCCCGGCAAGCCGCGGCCGCGGCAAATCGAGCAGCCCGTCCTCGTCCTGGTAGACCAGCCGGCCGCGCTCCTCGTGGGCGGAGAAATCCTGGTTGCCGACGAGGATCGGCGTCGCGCCGACCGCCTCGGCCCGGGCGCACAGCACCGCGTCGGCCTGGGCGTAGTCCTGGGGTGCGATCACCGCCGGGCAGCCGCGCTTGAAGATGCCGGCCTTCTCGCCGGCCACCGCCTCGACGGTGTCGCCGAGATACTCCGCATGGTCGCGGCCGATCGGCGTCACCACGGCGCAGGCCGGCCGGTCGATGACGTTGGTGGCGTCGACCCGGCCGCCCAAGCCGACCTCGAGCAGCAGCACGTCGGCGGGCGCCTCGGAGAAGAGCAGCAGGGCCGCCGCGGTGGTGATCTCGAAGACCGTGATCGGCTCGCCGGCATTCACCGCCTCGCAGCGGGCGAAGGCCTCGGCCAGCCGCTCCTCGGGCACGAAGCGGCCGCCGCCGACCGCGCCGAGGCGGATGCGCTCGTGGAAGCGCACAAGATGGGGCGAGGTGTAGACGTGGGCCGAGAGCCCACCGGCCTCCAGGATCGCCCGCATGGTGGCGATGGTCGAGCCCTTGCCGTTGGTGCCGGCCACGTGGATCACCGGCGGCAGCCGCCGCTCGGGATGCCCCAACGCCGCGAGCAGGCGCTGGATCCGGCCCAGCGACAAATCGATGGTGCGCGGATGCAGCGCGAGGAAGCGCGCCATCAGGGCGTCGGAGGATTCCATCAAGGGTCTCGCGCGGCGTTCTCGCGGGGGATGTCGACCTGGCCCGCCGCCCGTCGGGGGCGGGGCGCGAGAGAGGATCAGAGGCGGGGCGGACCCGCAAGCCCGGCCTTTGCCGGAGGCGGGCCCGCCCCGTCCCCGCCATGCCTCACGCCGGCACGGCCTTGACCTCGGGCTTCGGCTCCACCTTGGCCTCGGCCGGTGCCAGGCCGTCCGCCGGCACCTGCATCAGCAGCCCGCACAGGCGCGCGATGGTGACCTTCAGGTCGCGCCGATGCACGACCTGGTCGACCATGCCGTGCTCCTTCAGGTACTCGGCGCGCTGGAAGCCGTCGGGCAGCTTCTCGCGGATGGTCTGCTCGATCACCCGCGGGCCGGCAAATCCGATCAGCGCCCCCGGCTCGGCGAGATGCACGTCGCCGAGCATGGCGTAGGAGGCGGTGACGCCGCCGGTGGTCGGGTTCGTCAGCACCACGATGTAGGGCAGGCGGGCCTGGTTAAGCCGGCGCACCGCCACGGTGGTGCGGGGCATCTGCATCAGCGACAGGATGCCCTCCTGCATCCGCGCGCCGCCGGAGGCCGCGAACAGCACGTAGGGGGTGCGTTTCTCGAGCGCGGTCTCGGCGCCGCGCACGAAGGCCTCGCCGGCCGCCATGCCGAGCGAGCCGCCCATGAAGCCGAAATCCTGCACCGCCAGCGTCATCGGCAGGCCGCCGACGCGCCCGAACCCGACCTTGAACGCATCGGTCATCCCGGTCTTGGCGCGGGCATCCTTGAGCCGGTCGGCGTAGCGCTTCTCGTCGCGGAACTTCAGGGGGTCGGCCGGCGCGTCGGGCAGCGGCACGTCGAGCCAGGTGCCCTGGTCGAACATCAGCTTCAGGCGCTGCTGCGCGGTGATGCGCAGGTGATGCTCGGAGCCGGGGATCACCCAGCCATTGGCCTCCACCTCCTTGTGGAACACCATCTGGCCGGTCTCCGGGCATTTCACCCAGAGGTTCTCCGGCGTCTCGCGCTTGAACAGCGTCTTGATCTTCGGCCGCACGACCTCGGAGATCCAGTTCATCGCCTCGACCATGATCGCTCCTCGGTCGTCGGAATCGTGTTCGGTGATATGGGGTCTGTCGCCTCAGCCCGCCCGGCCGGCGCGCACGCCGGCGGCGAGATCGCGCACGAGCGTCGTCACCGCCTCGACCGAGCCCGCGCCGGCCCGGCCCTCGCCGTCGAGGGTGCGGGCGAGCGCGTCGACGATCGCCGAGCCGACCACGACGCCGTCGGCGTAGCGGGCGATCGACGCGGCGTGCTCGCCGCTCTTGACGCCGAAGCCCACCACCACCGGCAGGTCGGTGTGGCGGCGGATGCGCTCGACCGCGCCGCCGACCACGCCGAAATCCGGGGTCGCCGTGCCGGTGATGCCGGTGATCGACACGTAGTAGACGAAGCCCGAGGTGTTCGCGAGCACCGCCGGCAGGCGGGCCTCGTCGGTGGTCGGGGTGGCGAGACGGATGAAGGCGAGGCCGGCCTCGAGCGTCGGCAGGCAGAGCTCGTCGTCCTCCTCCGGCGGCAGGTCGACCACGATCAGCCCGTCGATGCCGGCCGTCTTGGCCTCGTCGAGGAAGCGGGCGACGCCGTAGGTGTAGATCGGGTTGTAGTAGCCCATCAGGATCACCGGCGTGCCGGCATTCCCGGCCCGGAAGCGGCGCATCAGCTCGAGGGTGCCGGCGAGGGTCTGGCCGACCTTGAGCGCCCGCAGGCCTGCCGCCTGGATCGCCGGCCCGTCGGCCATCGGATCGGTGAAGGGCAGGCCGAACTCGACGATGTCGGCCCCGGCTTCCGGCAGGGCGCGCAGCACCTGGAGCGAGGTCTCGGGGTCGGGATCGCCGGCCATCACGTAGGTGACGAGGGCGGCGCGCTTGTCCGCGCGGCAGCGGGCGAAGGTGTCGGCGAGGCGGGTGGACATCGGGAGCGACCTCGGGGGCGGCGTCGCCCCGGGGAGGGCGCACGCCGCGGGCGGGCGGAACGGATCGCCGCGCCTACACCATCGGGGGCCGCAGATAAAGTTTTGCGCCTGGGGGCCGGCGGCGCGGCGCCTCGATCGAGGCAGGTTCGGTCGAGGCAGGTGAGCGAGGTTTCACCGCGACCTGCCCCGGAGAGGGCAGGGTTGTCTTGGAAAAAGGATGGGTCCGGGTTCCTGACCCTCCCCGGTTTTCGCGGATACGGGGATCAGCCTGCGTTCCGCTCGGACGGCTCGGGTGTGATGGAGCCGAGAGCCGAGTGGAGTCGCTGCCGCTCGCAATCGCTCTCGACGGAGGCGAGGAGGTCACGGCGGGCCTTATCATTCATTTGAGTTTAGTCGTCCCATTCGAATCTGTCATGAGTTAAAAAACTTGTCAATATGTTAAAAAACGCAGTTGCCCCTTGTTGCTGAAAGGGATTTTTTGCGTTGCCGCAACAAATCGCAGGATTTGGAGCGCCAAGCTACCGCGTGACGACTGTAGCTTTGGCATTTGACAGGGATATGATCGCCATATCTGGAGCGGCTTGTTCTTGTGACGAAGTCTTTGCCATCTCAAGAGGATGAAAATCGCATGATTGACTTCAAGACGGTGAATATGGCGCTCGTCAAATCGGTGGTCGCCCTCGCCCTCGGCTTCATCGCCGTCGACGATGCGGGCGCGGCCAATGGCAGTTGGGGAAACAGCGGTCCACACCCCGCAATATACCAGACGAATTACTGGTATAACATGTCAGGGCCGATCAACTCCCTCATCGGAACATCAACCTCCGCTAAAATTTCAGGAGCAAATGTGAGGTGGGGGTACAACTCCCTGCCCTACAACTCGCGAAATCCCAGTTCATGGACTGTGCAGGCTAAAATATGCACCAGTGGAAAATGCGGATATACAACCACGCAGGTCAGTAACGACACATATTGGAACGGCTTGTCGGCCGGGGCGTCATGGACGTTCTCGTTCATCGCCAACAGCTCGCAAACCAAAGTGTTTGCCAATGGCCCTCTTAATGGCAGCCAGAACGTCAACCTGAGTGTCAATTATATTCAATAATCTAAACGAAGCGGTGGGCGTGATTAGAAATCGCGATTTCTCGTCACGTCCATCATTTTATTCATGAGAAGATCTTATGAAATTTATCGCCTCGATGATTGCTGGTTGTGCGGCCGTGTTTCCCTGTGCCAGCACATGGGCAAGCGAACTCCTGTTCGATCCGAGCATCATGAACATTCCGCATTATAAAAACAATGTACAGATGAAAATCACTAATCATGAGATCCATCCCATCACGTGGCGCATCAAAGTTTTTCGTTGGACTCACGACCAGCGAGGCGTTCAACGACTGACGCCAACCCGTGCCATCATCGTTTCGCATGCCGAGGTTCGGTTATCGCCAAGAAAATATAAAATTATCACCATACGAAGGAGATACGTGGCATCGATACGACAGGAAGATTCATACAGAATGATATTATCTTCTGCCCCGATCGAAAAAGATAAATTGACAGTATCATTTAATTATAACTTGCCGATATTCATAAATCCAAAGGAAAAATTGATAAATATGAGGCAAGTATTCTCCTCACCCCGCGCTGGAATCATGAAAGTAAGGCTGGAAAACAAAGGGACGCTTCATTCATTCGTCGAAAATATCGTCGTTCAGGGAGTCGACGCGACCGACAAAGAAATATTCGTCATCAGCCAGCCTGGATGGTACGTGCTCCCCGGCAATCGGACGGAGTATGCGTTTCAGATATCCGCACGCGACTGCTCAAGTTCAGCCAAAATTTTTATAAGAACAGCCCTAAAAAGTGGGAAAGTTCTTGAACATCAAATGAATAGCATGTCCTGCGATTCAAATATTGATAGCACATATTATATTGATCCAAACTCTCAAGTGCAACCGCATCAATAGTCCGCATCTCCCCGGATGGTATCGTGGAGCGGCGAGATTATATTTCGACTGGCTCGGCAAGACCGCTGTACCAAAACGAACCGACCTCGATCGACAACGATGTGAACTGACGCCAGGGCCCGCCGCTCCGAGGTCCGGGACGTGGAACGCCCGGGCCCGATGGCGTGCCGAGGCGTCCCCGTCGACGATGAGGGGGACTTCGTCTCGGGATGACGGCGTTCCGCCACGTGTCGACCGAGATCGGACAGCGCCAATCGAACGAGACTGACCATCGTGATCGAAAGATTAAAAATTTCGCATTTCGTCAATTGCACCAGGAAAATAGTGCGTTCCTGCGACGTGCTGAGAGCCTGTTTGGCTTGCGAAAATTTAGCTGCAACGACCTTTTCCATCCCTCTCGCGACCTCATCCTGAGGGCGATTGAAAGGAGCCTCGAAGGCGGACTCCAGAAGTCTCCGCGATCCCTGGAACCCTCCTTCGAGGTCAGTCGATTTTCAATCGACTGAAACCTCAGGATGAGGTCGTGTGTGGGAGCAAGTGCTTGAGTCAATAAACAGGCTCCGATATTACAATCCTGATTGAAAATATTGCCTTCTTTGATGGCTTTGCCGGTATTTTTTAAATATTTCAATATCTGACTTGGCGAATCAATTAATCGGGTTAACACCGACTTTCGACAGCGTAAGCGGTGGGTCTTGGTTGTTATGCGGGCCTGATTTGCTGTCATATTCTGCTGATCGCGATAAACAGATTTAATTTCGATTGGCCTTGCTTAAAAATAGATGTGTTACTGACGTGAATGCAAGTACAATGCGCTTCGATTAATAGAAGAAACATTATTTTTTCGGTCCGAAATTTGACCGAATGCGCAAAATGCAACTCATTCTGACGATACAAGACTTTCCTGCATCGGGCAATGATAGGCGCTACGAGCAGCGATGATCGATCAAGAGATCCAGCCTGCCGGCCTTGACGGCCGCTTCGGTAAGGCTCGCGCAACCTAACTTGCGGCGGGCGTTGCGGAGGTAGAGCTGAATGGCGCTGACGGAGATTTGAAGTTCGTCGGCGATCTGTTTGATATGGCGCCCAGCCGCGGCCAATCTGAGGCTCTCCGCCTCGCGCGCCGAGAGCAGGCAGCGTTTCGGCCGCCCTCCGGCCAAGTTGATGGCCCGGTCATGAAAGAATTGTGCCAGAAGCTGGAAGTCGCGCATGTACGACAGCCGACGAGAATGCCATTCTGGCTCAGGAAGGTTGGTCGTGACGGTCAACACGGCGCGCTCACCGCCCGGACCACGAATCGGAAACGTCAGGCCCCTCGAACCGACGCCGTAGGTCTCGGCCTCGCCGAAGAAATGCTGCACCGATGTCGAGGTGCGGTCGATCATCGACCAATCGATAGGCAGAAATCCTTTCCATACCTCCTGCAGGACCGGATCTATGCGATGATAATTTTTAGCAATGTAACGATCGACCCACTTTCTGTCATAGGTCTGAAGCACGATCGGATCGAGCAGGTTGCCATCAGGAAGAACCATTGCGTGATAGGCGACGTGAGCGAGGCCGAACCGTTCGCGCAACGTATGAATGACATCGCAGAGGTCGCCAAGCGTGCGGGCGGCTTCGATGTGCGCGATAACTTGCTCGAATTCATTATCGGTCATGATTTTATCCCGGGCATTCTCATTATGTTGTCGGGCAGTAACTTCATCGAAGAATTTGAAAATTGAAAAACATATTTCCATGTTGGCAATAAATACTGTATCTTGATAAATTCTCTGATTCCCTGCGTCAATAGATGACGATGTCACCGGGTTCGAGACCTTCCACGATCTCGATGCCTCGCGCGTTGGTCGGGCCGAGCACGACGCTGCGAGACTCGATCGCGTCGTTTCGCGGATCGCGGACCCGGACGCTCGGCCGAGTCGCAGGATCCTGGACGGCCTCGATCGGCACGACGATCGCGCCCGGATTCGCCGCGGTCTCGATCTCCATCCGGGCCGACATGCCGATCCGGATGGGATGGGGCCTGGCATTGGCCCGGCCGGAAAAGGCGGCGCGGACCTCGAAGGTCGGGATACGGCCGCCGGCAGGGCCGGCATCGGCCTCCGCGCTGATCGCGACGATGCGCCCGGGTATCGGGTCGCCCGGGAATGCGTCCCCCCGGATCGAGACGGCCTGCCCGATCCGGATCCGGTTGACGTCGATTTCGTCGGCTCGGCCGATCACCACCAGGGTCGTGGTGTCGGCGATCGAGAATAGTGGCTGGCCGCGCGAGAGGCGCGCTCCGGCCTCGATCGTGACCGGTGGAGATCCGCTCTGCCCGCCGGCGGGAGGCCGGGTGACGATGCCGGCGACGGGCGCGCGGACGACGCCGCCATCCGCTTGTGCCTGGAGGTCGGCGAGGCGCGATGTTGCGTTTTGCAGCTCGAACTCGGCGAGGCGGCGGTTGTCGGCGCTGCCGCGGTCGAGGGCGGCCTGCAGGTCCAGCCGGGCCCCGGCCACGGTGTTGCGCTGCATGTCGCGCTGCTGCACGAGGCCGTCATACTCGTTGCGGGAGACGATCCCGCGGTCGAGCAGCTTCTTGGTCTCCGCGACCTGACGCTGGTTCAGCAGCAGGCTCGCCTCGGCGGCTTCCAGCGCGCGCCGGGCCCGGACGACGTCCGGGCTGTCAGCCCAGCGGTCGAGGAGGGCGACCGCCATCGCGCTCTTCAAGGAGGCGGCTTGCGCCTCCCGCAGCCGGGTCCCCACCTCGCCGGCCTCCATCACCACGAGGACGTCGCCGGCCTCGACCGGTGCGCCGAGCTGCGCCCGCCGCTCACCGATGACGCCGTCGAACGGTGCCACCGCCGCGACCGTCTTGCCCGGTCCGACCGTCCCGACGAGGGTGATCGAGGACGACACGGCAACCCGCGCAACGGCGATCGTCCGCTCGCCGGCTGCCACGTCCGGTCCGGCAGGACCGCCGGGGTTCGGTTCGGCCGTGTCCCGATTCCCGACCAGTGCCGCGATCACGAACACAGCCGCGGCGCAGGCGACACCCAGCCCGGTCCTGATGCGGACGGCCCGGGCCTCGACGGTGCCGGCGGCATCGGGGGCGACCGGCGCCGGCCCTTCCGCTACTCCCTGAGGGCGATGTGCCATGTCTCGAGCGTGGTTCCCAGTTGGACGTCGAGCAGCGTCAGCGCATTGAGGTAGCCGATGACGGCGTTCAGCTGCTGGCTCTCGGACGCACGAAGATCGTTCTCCAGCGAGCGCACCTGGAAGTTCGCCGAGCGGCCGACCTTCAGCTTCTCCTTCTCGATCTCGACGGCCCGGGCTGCGAGGTCGCGTGCGCGACGGGATCCCTCGAACTGGCGCCAGCGGATGTCGATCTCGGTGGCGGAGTTGCGGATCTGCATCTCGACGCCCTGGCGGATCGCCTCGAGCTGCAACTCGGCGTTCCGCAGGCTCGCACCCGCCTGGACAGCCGGCTGCTCGCGTCGCAGGTCGTTGAGCGGAGCGGTGAAGGCGAGGCCGACCGTCATGTCGGCAACGCCGGTCGTGCTCGAGGCGGCGCCGCTGACGCTGGTGCGACCCAGCGTGCCGGTGCCGAAGACCGACAGGTCCCAGAGCCGCTCGTTCCGGGCGACGACGAGCCCGAGCCGGTTCTGCTCGATGACGTCACGCTGGCTCAGGTAATCCGGTCGCTGTGCAAGTGCGACCTGCATCAGGTCGGGGAGACGCGTGGTCACCCGCGCCGGACTGATGCTCTCTCGCGCGACGATCGGGGTGCCGAGGTCGAGGGCGAGAAGATCCAGGAGCCGGAGGCGGGCCGTGTCGAGGGTGCGGGTCGCCTCCAGGACCCGGATGCGCCGGTTCTCCAGGTCGGCCTCGGTCTGGACGACATCGACCGCGGCCATGCGGCCGGCGGTGATCAGGGTCCGGTTGATGTCGAGCAGGGTCTCGGCGCGGTCCACGGCGGCGTGGGCGAGGCGGAGGTCCTCCTGGGCACGGAGCAGGTCGCGGTAGGAGAAGATCACTTGCCCGATCGTCTCGGACACCGTGGCCTTCAGGCGCAGCCGGTTGATGCGCTCGCCGAGGCGCGCCGACAGGACCGGCGCCATGGTGACCTCGACGCCGGCCCCGCGCAGGAGGGGCTGGGACACCGACAGCACGCCGGCGGACGAGCGCGTGCGCAGGCCGGGGGTGTCGCTAGCCTGTTCGGTCCAGCCGAAGCCGACGGTGCCGCCGCTGGGCAGGAGCGTCGTCACACCCGGCGTCACGCTCAGGCTGGTCGTGGTGACGCCGGCGATGCGCTGGCGCAGGACGCCGCCCGTGACGCCGAATTGCGGGGTGAAGCGGTCCTCGACCACCCGCAGGTCGAACTTCTGGGCGACGCGATCGACGTAGGCGCTGCGGATCGTGCGGTTCTCGCGCAGGGCCATGAACACGGCGTCGGCGACCGTCAGGGGGATGTCGCCGGCCGCCGGCTCCCGGGATGGCGTGCGTGGCTTGGCTGTCGCCGTCACGGGCTTGACCGTCCGCGCCGGCTCCACGGCGAGAGGGGCCCTGGGAGCCCGGGCAGCGACGGCCCGCCCCGAGAGGACACCCGAGAGGAGGCCCGCCAGGCCGAGGGCGACGGCCGCGATACGGGGCACGCCGGCTACTCCGTCCGCAGGGCGGCGATCGGGTCGAGCCGGGCGGCCCGCTCCGCGGGATAGCTGCCGAAGAAGAGGCCGACGGCGAGTGCCATGGCGCCCCCGAGCGGCAGCGCCAGGGGGGCGGCCAGGAACGTCCAGCCCGACAGGTGCGCGAACGCCCAGCCGGCGCAGGTGCCGACGCCGATCCCGGCAAGGGAGCCCAGGGCCGCCAGGATCAGCGCCTCGGTGAGGAACATCGCGCGAATGTCCCGGCGGCGGGCGCCGAGGGCCAGGCGCAGGCCGATCTCGCGCCGCCGCTCCAGGACGCTCATCAGCATGACGTTCATCACGCCGACGCCGCCGACGACGAGGGAGACCGCGCCGATCCCCACGAGCAGCAGGCCGTAGATGCGCATCTGCTCCTCGAGGCCGTCGATCAGCTGGCGGGCGGTCTGGACATGCACGGTGCCCGAGCGCAGGCGGGCCTGAAGGTAGGCGGCGACCTGCCGGGCGGTCGCCTGGTCGTCCGCGGCGGGTGCGAGCCGCGCGGCGACGGTGGTGATCTGCGGGTCGGGCACGAGGCGGCGGGCCGCCGCGAAGGGCAGCACGACGGAGCGGTTCAGGTCGAGGCCGAGGATGGGATTGGACGGCGTGGCGGCGAGGACCCCGACGACGGTCAGCGCCTGGTCGTCGAGGGTGACCGTCTGGCCGACCTGCACCGGGGCCCCGGCCGCGGCGCCGACCTCCTGGGCGAGGTCGACGCCGAGCACGGCGAACGGCGCGGACCGGTCGAGGTCCGAGGTGCGGCGCCCGGAGGCGAGCGGGGCCTTGGCGAGGCCGTAGAGGCCATCCGCGGCTGCGACGACACTCGCGTGGATGACGGATCGCCCGACCCGCATCACCCCGCCGGACCCGATCAGCGGGATCGCCTCGGCGAGCCCGAGACCGCGGGCGGGAAGCTCCCGAACGAGGTCCGGCGAAAGTCCCGTCGTGGCAAGTCCGTCGCCGCGGGGTGTGATGCCGACGAGATCGACGCCCAGTGCCTCGAACTGGCGCAGGGCCTCGGCCCGCGCGTTGTGACCGACATGCAGCATGGCGATCACGGCGGCCGTCCCGATGGCGATCCCGACCAGAGCGAGACGGGTACGGCCCCTGAGAGCCTGCAGATTGCCGATCCCCTCGAGGATCACCTCGCGGAGCGGGGTGGCGGCGGAGCGAATCACGGCGACGTCCCCGCGTGGTGCAGGCCGTCGTCGTCGAGGACGCGACCGTCACGCATGACGATCCTGCGGAGGCACCGGGCGGCGATCGTGGCATCGTGAGTGACGATCAGGATGGTGACGCCGAGTTGGCGATTGAGCGTGAGAAACAGGGTCATGATCTCGTCGGCCGTCCGGCTGTCGAGATTGCCGGTGGGCTCGTCGGCGAGCAGCAGGGAGGGCTCCCCGACCAGGGCGCGGGCGATCGCGACACGCTGGCGCTGGCCGCCGGACATCTCCGCGGGATGATGGGCGACGCGCGCGGCAAGGCCGACACGGTCGAGAGCGTCCGCCGCCTTCGCCCGCCGCGCCGTCCTGCCGACGCCGCGGTAAAGAAGCGGCAATGCGACGTTGTCAACGGCGGACAGATTCGGCAGCAAATGAAAGGACTGGAAGACGAAGCCGATGAGACGATTGCGGAGCGACGCGATTTCATCCTCCGTTAAATCGTGCGCCGGGATACCGTTAAATCGGATCGTGCCCGCGTCGGCGCGATCGAGCAGGCCGATGATGTTCATGAGCGTCGTCTTGCCGGAGCCTGATGCACCCGTGATCGCACAGAGCTCCCCACCCCGGATATCCAGGTTCACCCGGCTGAGCACGGGCAGTGCCCCCGAGTGACTCCTGTAGGTTTTCGTGACGTTCTCGAGAGTCAGCATAGGCCTCGATGCGCCGGGACCCGTTCAGGCAGGCCGGAATTCGCGCACGAGCCTCGTCCTTCATGCTCCATCCCGCAACCTGCGGACTTGCGAGATTGACAATCATACTTCTGCCGATGTCTCGCCTGTGGCGCCTCTTGAGCAGTCGAGGCAACCGTCCCATGATCTTACAATAAAACAATCGAATCAGAAGACTATTTTGTGCATTATTTGATTAATAGAAAATATCATATACGTTGCATTCATGCCTTCTGGGGATTTCTGCACACATCATGAACAGCCGGAGCCCGGACTCCCGCCGCTGGTCGTGGCGGCAGCCGTCGTGCCGTCGATCTGGGCGACATCGTCAGTGCATTGATGCGTATCTTTGCTGGGGGATACGGTTGGCGCTCTTTTCAAGGATTTTTCGCCGCGCTCGACGGTGTATGGCCTGTTCGATCTCCGGAACTACGACGGAACGCGGCTGCGCATCTCCTCCATGTCTTCGACATGCTGTGTCGTGAGCAGGTCGGATGCGAGGCCAGCCCAACGGCCGCGATCATCGACAGTCAGAGCGTCCTGCGCCTTGCCTCCATCCGCATCATGACACGAAAACTCTGTCGGAGATCGACATGATCTCGGCCAGACTCTCAGGCTCTCCAGCAGCAAGGGGCAAATGCGCTGGCTCCACCCGCGGGGAGAGGGGGAAACCCGCGCCATTCTTGATTGCGACGGTTGCCCCGCAAAGCCCCGCGCGGCGAAGAGCGGCGCTACTGCCCCCGCCGCGCCTGCGCGGCGAAGCGCACCGCCTCTTCCGCGGCCCGGAACAGGGCCTTGGCCTTGTTGACGCATTCCTGCTGCTCGGAGGCCGGGTCGGAATCGTGCACGATGCCCGCACCCGCCTGGACGTGCATGCGGCCGTCCTTGACGATGGCGGTGCGCAGCACGATGCAGGTATCCATCTGGCCGTCGGCGCCGAAATAGCCGATGCAGCCGCCATAGGGCCCGCGCTTCTCGCGCTCCAGCTCGTCGATGATCTGCATCGCCCGCACCTTCGGGGCGCCCGAGACCGTGCCGGCGGGGAATCCCGCGGCGAGCGCCGAGAGGGCGTCGTGCCGGGGATCGAGGCGGCCCTCGACGTTCGACACGATGTGCATGACCTGGCTGTAGAATTCGAGGAAGAACGAATCCGTCACCCGCACGCTGCCGATCTCGGCGACGCGGCCGACGTCGTTGCGGCCGAGATCGAGCAGCATCAGGTGCTCGGAGCGCTCCTTGGGGTCGGCCAGCAGCTCGTCGGCGAGCGCCTTGTCTTCCTCCGGCGTCGCGCCGCGGCGGCGGGTTCCGGCGATCGGCCGGATCGTGACCGCGCCGTCGCGCACCCGCACCAGGATCTCCGGCGACGAGCAGACGATCTGGAAGGCGCCGAAATCGAGGTAGCACAGGAACGGCGCCGGGTTGACCCGGCGCAGGGCCCGGTAGAGCGCCAGCGGGTGCAAGGTGAACGGCGATTCGAATCGCTGCGACAGCACCACCTGGAAGATGTCGCCGGCCGCGATGTAGTCCTTCGCCCGCGCCACCATGCCGAGGAAGTCGTCGGGCGCGATGTTCGAGACCTGGGCGGGGGCCGGGATCTCGGTCGGGTTCTGCCGCGCCTCGACCGGCAGCGGGCCCTCCAGCGCGTCGGCGGCGCGCTCGAGCCGCGCGACCGCCGCCTCGTAGGCGGCCCGGGCCGAGAGGCCGGGCACCGGGCGGATCGGCGCCACGAGCGCGATCTCGTCGCGCACAGCGTCGAAGATCACCATCACGGTCGGGCGGACCAGGATCGCGTCCGGCACCCCGATCGGGTCGGGATGGGGGGCGTCGAGCCGCTCCATCTCCCGCACCATGTCGTAGCCGAGATAGCCGAACAGGCCCGCCGCCATCGGGGGCAGGCCGGGTTCGGCGGGAATCGCGCTCTCGGCGATCAGCGCCCGCAGGCTGTCGAGCGGCGCGGCATCCTCATGAGCGAAGGCGGCGAGGTCCGGTGCCACGGCGCGCTCGGCCCGGCCCGCGGTGCAGCGCCAGATCAGGTCGGGATCGAGCCCGATCATCGAGTAGCGGCCGCGCACGGCCCCGCCCTCGACCGATTCGAGCAGGAAGGCCGCGCCCTCGCGGCCGGCCTTCAGCTTCAGGAAGGCGGCGACCGGCGTCTCCAGGTCGGCCACCAGGGTGGTGCGGAGCAGGACCGGGCGGCCCGATTCGTAGGCCGCGGCGGCGGCGTCCTGGGAGGGAGCGACCAGCACGGGATCAGTACTCGCCGCCGATGGCGCGGCGGAACGCGCCCTCGTTGACCGAGACGCCGGCCTGCTTCTGCACGTCGGCGATGTACTCGGCGAGGATGTCGTCGGCCAGAGCCGTGCGGTACTGCTGCTCCACCGCGACCGCGGCGGGGGCGCTCGGCACGAAGGCCGGCACCGTGGCGCTCGTCACGCGGAACACCACGCGGGCGGTCTCCTCGCCGGCGGCGGTGCCGGCCTTGCCCACCGGCGTCGTGAAGAGGCGGGCGACGCTCTCGGTCGAGAGGCCGTCGCGGCCGCGGCCGCGGGCGATGTCGGTCGCGGTCTTCGCCTCCTGGCCGAGGGACTTCGCCACCTCCTCGATCGCCTCGCCCTTGTCGAGCCGCTCGGTCGCTTCCCGGGCCTTGGCGGCGAGACGGCGCGCGGTCTCGTCGGCCTTCCACTGCGCCACCACGGCGTCGCGGACCTCGGCCAGCGGCTTGTCGTGGGCCGGGTCGACCTTGGTCACGTCGTACCAGACGTAGCCGCCGGAGCGGGTGCGCAGGGCCTCGTTGTCGGCGCCCATCTCGCTGCGGAAGATCGCCGGCAGCGTCGTGTCCTTGTCGGGGATCGCGTCGACCGCCTTGCCCTGGGGATCGCGCCCCTGCGCATCCACCGCCGGGACGGCGACGAGGGGCAGGCCCTGCTCGCGGGCGATGTCGGCCAGCGGCTTGGCGCCCGCGCGCTGGTCCTCGATCGCGTCGTGGACCTTTTCCAGCCCATCCCGGGCCTTGTCGAGGGCGACCTCCTGGCGGACCTCGCCGGCCACCTCGTCGAAGGGCTTGCGGGCCTCGGGCTGGACCGCGGTGACCCGCAGCAGCACCGTGCCGAAGCGGCCCTTGACCGGCTCGCTGACGGCGTTCGGCTCGGCCGCGAAGGCGGCATCCGCCACCGCCGGATCGAACAGCTCGGACTTGGTGAAGGTGCCGAGATCCAGCGCCTTGGCGTCGAGCCCGCGCTCGGTCGCGATCTGGTCGAAGGTGGCAGCATTGCTGCGGATGCGGGCCAGCGCCGCCGCCGCGTCGGCATCGTTCGGGAACACGATCTGCTGGATCGCGCGCTTCTCGGGGGTGCCGAAGCGGGTCTTCTCGGAATCGTAGCGGGCGCGGGCTTCCGCGTCGGTCACGGCGTCGGGCTTGGCCAGCGTCGCCGGATCGAGGACGAGCAGGTTCACGCTGCGGACTTCCGGCGCCCGGAACGCGCTCTTGCGGTCGTTGTAGAAGGTCTTCACCTCCTCCTCGGTCGGCGCCGGGATCTCGCCCGCGGCCGAATCCGGCAGGGTGAAGTAGGCGGCGGCGCGGCGCTCGGCGGTGTAGCGATGGATCGCCTCGCGGGCGGCCAGCGGCACCGGCAGCTCGGCGGTGATCGCGTCGGCGAGCTGGAGGCGGGCGGCGACCGCGCGCTGCTCCTGCACGAAGCCCTGCTCGGTCAGGCCGGCCTGGCGCAGGGTATCCCGGAAGGTGTTGACGTCGAAGGCGCCGTTCGGGCCCTTGAAGGCCGGCTCCTCCTGGATCAGCCGCACCACCGCGGCATCGGGGATGCGCAGCCCCAGATCCTTGGTCTTCTGGTCGAGGGAGGCCTCGGTGATGAGCTGGGACAGGACCTGCCGGTCGAGGCCGAGCGCCCGCGCCTGGTCCGGCGTGATCGGCCGCCGGGTCTGGCGCGACAGGCGCTGGATCTGGTTCTGGTAGGCGGTGCGCAGGGCCTCGGCGGGAATCTGCGTGCTGCCGACCGTGGCGACCGCGTTGCTGCCGCCACCCCGGAAGATGTCGCCGATGCCGAAGATGGCGAGGCCCGCGATCAGGAGGCCGAACACCACCGTCACCACGATCTTGCCGAGCCAGCTCTGGCTGGCGGCGCGGAACCCCTGGAGCATCGCGATCCTCGAAAGCATGGGGGCGCCTGCCGCGAGGGGACGCCCGGATCGGGCCGCGATACCGCATAAGCGCCGCAAGGCAAAGAGCGGGCCTGCCCCGGACGTTTGCCGCCCGGCGGCGGACCTGTTACCCGGCGACGCTTGATCGAGGATCGGGGGAGACACGATGACGACCGAACGGCCGCGCCCGCTGGTGGCGGGAAACTGGAAGATGAACGGCCTCACGGCCTCGCTGAAGGTGGCCGAGGCGGTCCGCGACGGCCTCGATGCCGGCCTGGCGCAGCGGATCGACGTGCTGGTCTGCCCGCCCGCGACGCTGGTCGGCGCGACGGCCGCCGCCCTGAAGGGCTCGCCCGTCGGGGTCGGCGGGCAGGACGTGCATGCGGAGGTAAGCGGCGCCTATACCGGCAACGTCTCGGCCGAGATGCTGGCGGATCTCGGCGCCACCGCGACCATCGTCGGTCATTCCGAGCGCCGGGCCTACCACCACGAGAGCGACGCCGACATCCGCGCCAAGGCGCTCGCCGCCCGCCGGGCCGGGCTCGTCGCAATCATCTGCGTCGGCGAGACCCGCGAGGAGCGCGAGGCCGGCCGGACCCTCGAGATCGTGCGCGGCCAGCTCGCCGGCTCCCTCCCCGACGGCGCCACGGCGGCCGACACGGTGATCGCCTACGAGCCGGTCTGGGCGATCGGCACCGGGCTCACCCCGACGGTGGACGACGTGGCGGAGGTCCATGCGCTGATCCGCAAGGAACTGGAAGCCCGCCTCGGCGCCGAGGGGGCGACGGTGCGGATCCTCTACGGCGGCTCGGTCAAGCCGTCGAACGCCGCCGAGCTGATGGGCGTCGCCAATGTCGACGGCGCGCTCGTGGGTGGGGCGAGCCTGAAGGCGGAGGACTTCTTGGGGATCGCGGCGGCGTATCGCTGAAGCGCGCGCCTTGATCTGTCGTCCCGGGGCCGTGCGTCGGAGTCCCGGGCCGCCTGACCGCGTGACGGTCACCTGCTCAGAGCCGTCAGGGGCGGTCTGACCTGAGAGCCTGTTTGAGCAGGATTTTCTATCCAACACTTGAGGCAGGCGGGATCATCCTACCCTCTAACCTCATCCTGAGGTGTCAGCCGATTGAAAATCGGCTGACCTCGAAGGAGGGCTCCAGAAGTCTCCGCGATCCCTGGAGCCCTCCTTCGAGGTCAGTTCATCAATGATGAACTGACACCTCAGGATGAGGTGGAGGGTAGGATGATCCCTCTCGGTTTTTGTCGAATCCCTCTGCTCAAACAGGCTCCGAAGCGGCCTCCCAGCCAGCATCGTCGCCACCTCGGCCGGAGCCGTGGTCACGGCCTTCGGCAAGGCTCGCATTCCTCTCGGTCATCCTCGTCGAACAGATGCTCGACGACACCGTAGGGCGGCCCGTCGAACCATCCCATCGCGTCGGCCTCTTCCCCCGAGATCGTTCGCGTCGTCACCGGCCCGCCGTCGATTTGCGTGGAGATCTGCGCCTCGTCCACGCGGATCGCGACGACCGTGCGTGTGCCGATATCCGTGCAGCGCCAGCGGGCACCTTGGGCCAGGAACTCGGCGCCGATCGCGAATTCCGGCAGGTCCATTCGAGGCTCCTCGCATTGATGCGGTGGTGGCAGTGGCTGCTCCGCCGCGTGGGCGGGCCCGCCCCGAAGGGCGCGAAGGCTCCACAGCCCGGTCATTCCGGTGAATGCCGCTCAAGGTCGACCGCCGCTCCGCGGCGCGGATCATCTGTCAGGACGTGGTGTGGATGCGCCCGACCAACTGCGCGGCGTCGTCGAGGACGTTTCGGGCCGGCGGCACGGCTGACACCCCATGGTGCGATGCACGGCATCGAGGTGTTCGGGGACGATGCCCATGCAGTCTCTGCGCCTGCACGACATCATCGAAGCTCCTGGTGGGCGGTGACGGGCTCGAACCGCCGACCCTCTCGGTGTAAACGGGTGGTGCGCCCAGAGCTTCCCCGTGCAGCCCTCGGCGTGCGATGGCTCTCGCCCACCTTTGTTCTCGTTTGGTCCCCGGGTTTCTGGGGGATTTCCGGGGGCTCCCCCGGTTTGAGGGAGGGCAGCCCGTTCAGGTCTAACGCATGTCCGTGTTCGATATCCCTTCCATCCCCGACACCGTCCTCTCCTGGTCCCGCGGCCTCGCCAGCCTTTATCCTATGCCAACGCCTTTTCAGCAGCGAAATTTGTGCATGAATTGAGCGCTTCATATTTCTAGCTCTCGGGCGTTTAATTCAATAAAATCATCTTAAACACATTTAGATATAAAAACTTTGCACACGATTGGGATTATTGCTCCTTACTTCGTGTTCAAAAAATGCAATTACAAGTGCATTCCAGTATATAAAATCCTATTTTATTGATTTATGTTTCATGTATTATACACAAATGCTCTTATAATGACAAAATATCGCAGTAATATCTAATCAAACATTTATATATATATTAATGTATGCAATGTTGCTATTCATAAAATGTTATTTATAAGCAAAATCTTGGATAAATGAAGTATAATATGTGTACGATTATTTATATAACAAATTCATCTATACAGAAAACAATCATAACTAGCGACAACTCAAAATATTTTTTTTGTCCCTAAATAATTCATGGACCAAGAGTTTTTTTCCGCCAGTCGATTTCCATTGATTTACACCGCACATCAAGGTATAGACGCTGGCAGATCTTCTCGAGCCGTGTCGACTATGAGACGGCAAGCGTTGTTATCAATATAAAACAATAGGGTGATGGGAGAAGTTCAATATGACAAGCTATGGCACAATTACAATCAAGGGAACATACACCAGCCCGACCGTTACTATTGGAGGTGTTACTGGAAATGTGTCCGGTGCTAATATTCTTTTTTATAACTCGCTTAACAGTACGTCTTTTGGAAATTATTTAGGCACAACGACTTCATCATTTATCTTAGGCAGTAGCTCAACAAATCAATTCTCTTTCACCACTTCGGTACCCGTAGGAACTTATAGCGGATCGACAAGCATTGTTGCTTACGTGTTACAGCCGAACACGGCACAGTCTTGGTCTACTAGCCTATTTACCAGCGATCAATCAAACGATCAGATCTTCGCTCAAGATGGCGCAACATCAACTCAGGGTCTTATTGCGGTTACAACAGGTACATATGCTGGAAGTGGAGTGTCATCGGGAACTGCTAACGCTTCGACGCCATATTACAAGTTGCAGTACAATGCTGTTACGGTTTCCGCAGGCAGTGCAGGAGCCACTGGGCCCGCGGGACCGACCGGGGCAACGGGTGCCCAAGGGGTGGCAGGAGCCACTGGGTCACAGGGCGCGACAGGCGCACAAGGAGCTACGGGCGCAACCGGAGCCCAGGGCGCGACAGGTGCCACTGGAGCAGTCGGCGCTACAGGTGCAACGGGTGCTACGGGGGCAGCTGGAGTTCAAGGAGCGACGGGTGCCACAGGAGATACGGGTCTGCAAGGCGCGACCGGCGCGACAGGCGCTCAGGGAGCTGCCGGCGCGACCGGACAGGCCGGCGCTACGGGTGCAACTGGTTCGATTGGTGCAACCGGGGCTACGGGCGCACAAGGAGCGACAGGCGCAACCGGAGCCCAGGGGTCAACCGGCGCGACGGGAGCCATAGGAGCAACAGGAGCTGTTGGCGCAACGGGCGCGACCGGACTCCAGGGGGCGACTGGTGAAACCGGCGCCATGGGTGAAACAGGTGCCACCGGCGCGCAGGGCATCCCAGGCGCCACCGGACCTCAAGGTGTGACCGGCGACACGGGAGCGGTCGGTGCGACCGGTGCTCAAGGTGCAACTGGTCCTATCACCTCAGTGTTCTACGGTACGCCCGGCAACGACACCATTATCGGTGACAGCAACCTCGAGAACATCTTCTATGGCAACGGTGGCATCGACACCTTAATCGGTGGTGCCGGCAACGACTTCTACGTGCTTAACTCGATCGACGATCGTATCATCGAGCGTCCCGGCGAGGGCACCGACACGGCTTACGTCAACTTCAGCTACTATACGCTTCCGGACAACGTTGAACAGCTCGTCATGACCGGCAATGCCGATCTCGCAGCTTACGGCAACGCCAGCAACAACATGTTCTACGGCAATGCCGGCAACAACACCTTCATCGGCGGCGGTGGCGTCGACACCTTCGTCGGCGGAGCCGGCGATGACTACTACGTGCTAAGCAGTGTCAACGACACCGTCGTTGAGAATACTAACGAGGGACGTGACACCGTCTACGCAGCGTTCGACTACGTCTTAGGTGCGAACATCGAGCAACTCGTCTTGACTGGGGCGGGCAACACGCAAGGCACCGGCAACGACGGAGACAACGCGCTGTTCGGCAACGATCAGGTCAACACGCTGAACGGTGCGGGTGGTAACGACTACCTCTGGGGCGGCGGTGGGCGCGACGTGTTCGTGTTTACCGGCAACTTCGGCCAGGACACCGTGGGCGATTTCGTGAGCGGCACGGACACGATAGCCGTGGATCAGGCGGCCTTTGCGGACTTCAACGCCGTGCTGGCAAGCAGCCGTCAGGACGGAATGGATACTGTCATCACGTCGGATGCTGGCAACAGCATCCGGCTTCAGAGCGTAAGCGCATCTAGCCTGCGCAGCAGCGACTTCTTTTTCGCCGCGTAGCGCCCCGACAAGCGGCCGGCGCGGGGGGGACCCTGTGCCGGCAGTTCACCGCCTCGACCCCTCCCTCGTATTCGTCTCCGAGCGGTAGTATGTGGCGTACGTCACCGCGACGAGCTTGAGCGTCGCTGGAGACGTCCGCGATGATCCCGATCTGGGGGACGAAGCGATGATTGGCGGCGAGGCCTACCGAGCAAAGCTCCTGACCGACGACGCGCTCGACACAGCGATCTCGGCCTATCTCGCGGACCCATCGAAGCCGGTAGTGGTCGAGGTCGGCAAGGGCCGCCTCGACGTCGCCGCGACCGTCCTGGCGAACGCCTACAGCACGGAGGTTCTGGCCCGGGAGGGTGCGACCGGGCCGCAGCAGCGGAACGCGGTCAAGACGGCGGTGCTTCTGGCGCCGGTGGGGTGAGCGGCCTCAGCTAAACCCTGTGACAGTATGCGCAAGTATCGCGTGCGCAACCCGCTCACCTCCGATAGGCTTATGTCGCCTACCTCAAGATGAGGGGTGCGCCCACGCCATTCATCTCCACCACGGTCACAACCTAGGCGTGGGCGCCTTCTTTTTCCAGCCTTTAACGGCTACCCGATCCGTCCCGATGAATTTCGACGCTTGTGCTGCTATCATCTCTAGTAGGGTGACGGCGTGTACCTGGGGTCTGGTAACGTGTTCGAGCCGAGTGGCAACGCGGCTGGATGAGCGGATGTGCCGGTGACCCACCCTCTCGCCAACCCCGAACTCATCGATGTGATCGCCGAATGGCTCCACGAGCGCGCCAAGGAGCGGGTGACGTGGTGGCCGGCATGGGAAGACCTCGACATGACGGACCCGTTCAAGGCGGGTCTGATCCGGTCGGCCTATGATCGGGCTCGGGCCTTCGTGGAGATGAACGGCGGCGGCGAGGAATGAGCGCGGATCCGATCGCCTGGGTCCACACTTGGCCCGAGCGCGGCCCGGATTTGGCCTCGTAATCACTGGCGGCTCGTTCGGGCGGATCTATCGGACCTACGATGACGGCATGCGGCAGGGCGATTGGGTGTCGAACCTGACTTACCCAGCGGCGACACGCCTGACGAAGCAGGGACGGGCGACGGACAAGCAAGGCGCAGCCGAGGCCGTGCGCACCGGCTTGGAAGCTGCCCTGCACTGGCACATCGAGCGCGACCAGCCGCTCCGGCTATGTCGGCACGATGCGCCGGACCGGGCGACCGACTGGCGCCAGCGATTGCCTCTGTTCCTCGTCGCCGGTCGGGACGTACCGTGGCCGAAGGGGTGGGGCCAGACGCAGAAAGCCCGCCGTGGGGTGACCCGGGCGGGCATTCTGGTGTTGATGCGCTTGTCCGATCAGGCGCTTGCTAAATCAAACGAAGAGGAAGTCACTTTCCCTAAGGGAGCTTGCAACCACATTGCTCAATGTTATTGAATTGCTCTGGTTTAGCTGTATCAGGGTGTCTGAGCCTACCTGTGATATGCGCCCTTGTATGGCAGCAAAATCTCCGTAAGATCGTTGATCTATCGCCAGCTTATCTTCGCCGCGAAGAAAGTCGGCGACAGTATCTCGCCCTCCGTTGTTCAAAAATACGAAGTAGTCGGCTCCCTTGCCGCCAACAAGATAATCGTTACCTCCCGCCCCATTGAATGTATTAACCCCATCATTTCCGTAAAACACATTATCTAGATCGTTGCCAGTCAAGCTAACAACACTTCCACTTGATACTACAGCTTGTTCGATATTGGCACCGAGAGCATAGTCAGACGATACATATACTGTATCTCTCCCCTCCCCTGCAAATTCGATAATAACATCAGCGAAGCTATTGACTACATAATAATCATCTCCGATCCCTCCCAGGAGGGTATTTGAACCCTCTTCTCCATACAAGATATCACTGCCAGCGCCGCCAGAGATGTAATCATCACCTTTTCCGCCGTGAAAAATATCATTGCCATCGCCGCCATATAGCGCATTATCGAGACCGTTTCCATTGATCGATACGCCAATATTTCCCAGAACAACAGCTTGTTCGACATTTTGACTCAAGTTGTAATCAAATGAAACATAAACTGTATCTCTGCCCTGATTTTCTAATTCTACCACGGTATCTGCGGCAGAATTAAGCACATAAAAATCGTCATCCATACCGCCACTCAAAATATTAACGCCTCCCTCGCCGTATAGTATATCATTGCCGGAATCGCCAAAAATCGTATCGTCGCCAGATCCTCCGTAAAGGACATCGTTACCGCCATTTCCTATCAAGCGCTCGGAGGCACTATTGCCATATATAGTATCAGAGCGACTATAGGCTCCTTCAAAATTATAATATACTGTATTTCCAATCCTATATTGAAATCCGGAAAACAATTGATATGGTGAAATAGTAAATGAGTCACTGCGAGGGACAGAGGATCCGATGTTGTCAATAGTCTGGTACAGCTCTGTAGCGCTTGAATTAAGCAATTCTATTCTATTTATGATGCCGCCATTGATGTTTGAGCCTCTGTAACTAAGATCCACGCCTGATACTCGCATGACATAGGAGTCAGACCCAACTGTTAATCTGTAATATATCTCGGTTGAGGTTGCTGGAATGGTTGTAATTTGACTATAGCTACCGCGGGTATTTGCCCATCCATCTTGATCTAGCGGACCCGCGAAATGACGATAAACAGCCATCTTTGCCACCTTGTTAATGATCGTTTCCATGGTGACACAGTGGCACATCATAGGTCAAGGCAAATGCTATATAGCGTCGAAATGCTGATTTATGCCAAAATACTATAGTAATCATTCTTATAAACTAAATATCATATTGACAGCCTGGTATCAAATACAACATGATAAGATATGCTTATGTAACTTGGCACCTAATAATTATGAAAAGTAAGAGTTTATCTTGCAATATAGCTTGTTGGGTAATTACCCAAGGGGTGCTGCGACGGGCGGCTCGGTCGCGGCTTAGGTGTCATGTCACCCCCCTTGCCGTCTGATGGTTTGGCTGATTCCCTGTCGGGATGAGCCGCGGCGATCTGGAGCGCCTGAGCAAGGAGGAACTGATCGAGCTGGTGCTGCGCTTGCACCGGCCGGAGAATACCTCGCGCACCTCGTCCAAGCCGCCGGCCACGGATCGCAAGGAGCGGCGCGAGAAGTCCCGTCCCGGCGGGGCCAAAACCGGGCATGAGGGCCACAAGCGGGCGCTGACGCCGGATCCGGATCAGGTGGTGGAGCATCGGCCCTACGTCTGCTCGTCGGGCAGCGAACCACTGCCGGCCGACCTTACGGCCGAGGTCGTCAGCGTGCATGAGCGGATCGACCTGCCACTGGTTCGTCCGGGCGTGGAGCAGCACCGGCGCCTGTGCGTGACCTGCCCGACCTGCCGGACCCGGGTCGCCGCCCCACGCCCTGCGGGAGCCGACGCAACACCTTCGGGCCGCGGCTGCACGCGGTGGCGACCTACCTGAAGACCTTCCAGGTGCTGTCCTACGAACCGTTGCAGGCGGCGTTGTCGGACCTGTTCGGGCTGAAGCTCAGCCAGGTCGGGCTGATGAACGTGCTGCGGCGCGCCCAAGGCTGCTTTGCCGGGGGGGCCGGGACGCGGCGCGGGCGCGGTTGCGGCAGGCCCCTGTCGTGGCATCGGACGAGACCGGGGTGCGGATCGAGGGCACCAACAGCTGGCACTGGGCGTTCCGCTGCGAGGAGGTGGTGGTGCACCACGCCGCCCCGAGCCGGTCTGCCGCTGTCGTCGGCGAGGTGCTGGCCGCGGGCACCAGCCTTTGGTGCAGCTTTCCGATCGGTACTCGGCCCAGCAGGGACATGGCGAGCACCAGCAAACCTGCCTGGCGCACCTCGCCCGCGACATGGCCTACGCGGTCGAAGCCAGCGACGACCTGCTCGCCCTGCGGCTCCAGTAGTGGCTCGACAACGCCTTCGAGCTCGCCCGCCGGCTGACCGCGTTGGCCACCTCGACCCTGGCGCGCAAGCGGCGCGAGTTGGGACAGGACCTCGACGCCCTCCTGAAGGCGCCCACCACCTGCGACCTCACCCGAGCGCTCCAGACCCGGATGCAGCGGGCGCGCGACCAGCTCCTGACCTTCGTGGCCTTCTTGGGGAAGGTGGACGTGACCAACAACGCCTGCTAGCGCGGCCTGCGACCGGCCGTGGTCCAGCGCAATGTGACAAACGGCTATAGGGCGATGTGGGCGGCCAAGGGCGAAGCAGACGTGCGCACCGTCGTCGCCACCGCCGCCCTCCAGACCAAGGCCACGCCCTTCACCACCCTGCTCGCGACTATCACCGCCAGATCAAGACCCCGCCTCCAAGTGCAAGAGGCAAGGTGGAAAACGCGCCTGTCGAAAAATACTCCTTGGTAATTACCTTGTTATTTCAAGACTTGAAAGCACACAAACAAACTGCCTTCAAAGCAAAGGAGCCCCGCTCGGCGGCTGCCGGCGGGGCTGAAAGCGGGGTCTCGGGTCCACTGAAGATCCACTTGGCCAACGGGTAGGCGGCGGGACCGGTTCCGAGGTCAGTCGTGGCCGTGGTGGCGAACCTGCTCCCGGTCGATGCTGCGCAGGAGATCGGTCTGCGCCGTCAGCTGTTCTCGCGCGGCTCGCTGGCATTCAGCTATCCGGGCCAGGTGCTCGACCTGCTGACGGCCGATTTCCCGCAGGTCGCGCAGGATGGTCAGCACCTCGGCCGGCCCTTGCAGGTGCACCATGGCGTCCCCCACCGTGCCGGGCGCCGGTGGCGGAACCTCGTGTTTGTCCTTGTTCGCCCGCAGCACCATGGCGACGCACGTCACGGCCACGGCGCCACCGACGAAGACCTGGAGCGCCGGCATCGACGACAGAAGGGGGAGCAGTGCGATCAGGTGCTCCATGCTATTTCATCCGCTCCAGCGCCGCGAGGGCCTGGCCCAGCCGGGTTCGGCGATCGACCGCATCGAGGCGTGCCACGTAGCACGAGATCGCCTCGAACACGGTCAGGGTCCCGAAGACCGGGATGACGAAGGACGGTGCCTCGGCGGTGAAGGCGTCGACCGCCAGGGCGAGGGTTAGCTGCCCCATCACCAGGGCGCCGAGCGCCGAGCACACGGCCCGGACGTTGGCACCGTTCGGCTTGGTGATGCCGTTGTTGATGTGGCCGTTGAGCCAGAGGGCGGTGACCCGCAGCACGCCCACGGCCCCGAAGAAGAACGCCATGTTGCCCTCGTTGAAGCCGATTTCAGCGATCGGCTTCAGCGCGGCGCGCTCCATCGTGTCGCCCGGCATCGCGAGCGTCACGGCGATCAGCAGCATCATAACTGCCATGGCCCATTCGAATAGGCGGTTGAAGCTGTAGGCGCCCGCCGGGTGGGCGGGCGTGCTCGGGCCGGCGGGGAACAGCATGGCGCCCTACCGCGCCGTCGCTGGCAGGGAGGCGATGACCGGCGCGAGGGTGTTGTGCTCGTTGGCGTCATCCTCGAGATTGAGCTTGCGGAACACGATCTCGGCGAGACCGGCCTGCCCACCGGCCGCTTCGATCGCCTTGGCCGGCGCCGCGTCAACCGCCCGCTGCACCGCCTTAGCGATGACCTGCGAGCCGACGTTGATCGACAGCTTGCCCTCCTTCACCGCGCCCGGCACCGCGTTGATGGCGTACTCGGTCACGGCGTTCGCCATCTGCTCGACCCGGCTCTGGGTGAGGAAGAGCGCGGCCCAGGGGTAGACCTTGCGGATGGCCTGGATCGCGTAGGCGGCAACCGCCGGGATGACGGCGGTGATGACGATCTCCTGAAGCAGAGCGATCCAGGGCGCGGCCGATAGGGTCACGCTAGTGGTGTCGGCGGGTGCGGTGGCCACGGCCTGGGCCACGGCGGGAAAGCAGACGCAGGCGAGCGCCAGCGCCGCGAGGAAGATGCGGGGCATGAGGGTGTCCTTGATGAGGAGCTTAGGAGGTAAGCTCGGGGGCAAAAGAGGGGAGCTCGCCGCGTAATGAGGGGAGCTCTGCTCGGCTGGCCCGGCCGGCGCGGGATGTGGTAAGCCAAACGCGGAGGCGCACTCCGTGTCCGGGCGTCGTTATGTGTCGGGATGGCTACCCGGCTCGCTTTCGCGACTACGCCAGTCGAGCCGCGCCGCTGGGCGGAGGCGCCTCCACCTCATTTTACCCGCCACCCACCGAGCGCCTGGCACCGGTCCAGCGCCTCGCTGATCGCCGCAGCGACGAGGATCTGGATGCGGGCCGCGCGAACGGCGCCGGGCTGGAGCGTGCAGAGGTCGCCGATCTCCCGCGCGGCTGCGAGCGCAGGGCGTCCACCGGCGGGTCCTGCGCGTCGCCGAGCGGCATCCGGCCAGAGACCCGGGCCGGCAGGACCGGCTCGTTCGGCGCAGTGAGGCGGCGGGCGCGCATCATGCCGCCAGCGGCTTGCCGCAGGTCGGGCACTTCGCCGGATCGACCGCATGCGCCATCATCGCCTGCGCCATTATCTCAAGCGCATCATTCCGCACCCCGGCGACGCGGCTCGACCAGCCCTTGCCGAAGGTCGGCCAGTTCGACAGCGCCTTGAGGAAGCCCATCCGGGCGTCGCAGAGCGAGCCGATCAGTTGCTGCCGGTCGTGGCCTGCCACCGCCTGCAGGGTGACCGGGCCGATGTGGCCGTCATCCGCCACGCCGACGAGGCGCTGCAGGGCGATGGCGGCCCGCGCCGGCCCGCTGTTCACGGCCCAGTCGAACACCGCATAGTCGAGGCCTGCGGGCAGGTCGTCAGCCTCGACCGCGTCCCAGTACCGCTGCCGGTAGACGGGGGCGACCTTAGCGGGCGTCAGCGCCTTCACGTCGGCCTTCGTCGCCGGCCGACCTAGAACGGCCGACAGCGTGCCGATCGTGACGCCCAGGTTGGTCGGCCCGCCAGGATCCTGCGGATGGTCCGACCACCCCCCTTCATGTTTGAGGACGAGTGAAAGCGCCCGCTCGAATGTGTTCGCGGTCATCAGGGTCTCCAGATTGCTGCGAAAAGATGCGCGCGAGGCGCTAAAGCGGTGAGAGCGAGGCCGCCGCGCCGCCGGTGCAGCGCGCCTGCGCGTCGAAACTCGTGCCGGAGCTGCCCGATCCCGACGGGAACACCGTGTTGACCGTCACGACGCTGCCGCTCGCGCTTGCAGAGACATCAAATCCGGTCGACGGTAGCCGCTCGGGCGTGCCGACTGTGGCCGAGACCGTGCCACCCGCGTTGAACAGGGCGACCGTTGCCCGGGTGACGCTCGGGCCTACGTTGGGGATTACGCCGGTTGCCACCACCTCACAAAATAGACTCGCGAAGTTGAGCCCGTCCATTGCCTTGCCGACGCTGATCCTGAATACCGGCACAGCGAGATTAGGCGAGGCCGAAACCTGTTTGAAAATGCCGTCACGCAAATCGTTGGCGAGCACGCCCGTGACAGTCGAGGCAATCATCTGGGCGTTGTTCTTGTTGACGACGATGCCGTTTGCGATGTTGGTGCCGATCAGCCGGACCCCGAAATACGGCACCCCATCGGGGGAGAAGTCGAACACCGCCCCCATGCCGCTATCCATCTGCGAATTCACGACGCTGATGGAGCTGCGATAGACGGTCCCCGGGCCGATCGAGATCAGCGAGGCGCCGACGGCGTTGGTGTTGCCGGCGCAGTGGCACTGATTGATCAGGATGTCGCCGACGACGGCACCTGTCCCTTCGTAGCGGAAGATGGCCGAGTCTGCGTCCGACATCCCGGTCTTGATATTGGTGTAGGTGTTGCCCGTGCCCGAGCCGGCCGGGTAGTACCAGCCGTAATGCGCGCCCCGCGCGCCGGACAGGATCGTGATGCGATCCCATGATGTCCAGGCGGTGAGATTTTCCTGGCCGTAATCCGTCGTCTGCGTTCCCGTGGCTACCTCGAACGCGGCGTAGAAGCCTTGCGTCGTGAGATTGGAGAACCTGGCGTAAGAGACGTAGTTGCCACCGGTGATCTTGATTGCGCGTGTAGCGTTGTAGGCAGCCGGAGCCGCGCTCTGGTGCCGGAACGTGCAGCCCGAGACCTCGACCTGCGAGGGCGCCGCGGCATTCGCGGCGATCTGGAGGATCGGGCCGTTGTGGAGACCGACCAGCGTGCAGACCGCCTCGCCGTCGCCGCGCAGCGGGATCGGCTTCGAGAGCGTGACCGGTGCGGTGGTGATGCACAGACCCGCCCCACCGAGATGCAGGGCGCGGCCGAACAGCACCGCGACGTTGGCCGCGGCCTGGTATGCGGCCGTGTCGTTCGAGCCGCCCGCGCCCCCGTTGCAGACCGCGCCGAACGATTGCGGGTAGACCGGGAGATCACGAAACACCGCCGCGAGCGAGCGCCGCAGGGCGCCGCTGTCGGTCGGCGCCAGGGTCAGATCGTCCGCCGGTCCAGTGCTCCCCTTAGGGAGCCGGATCGGAGCAGGGGCGCCTTGAGCGAGCGCCAAGGACGGCGCGAGCGCCAGCAGCGCCGCGATGAGCAGACGGGGGTACGCAAGAGAGACCTCATCACTGCGCGATGACGACCGGCCCGCCAGGGCCGAGTTTGTAGAACTGGCCGGTTGGGACCGGAGCAGGATCGTCGGGATTGCTGGACGCGACAGGCAGGCTGTTCATCCAAGCAAGATAGCTCGACGTGAATGCCGCGCTGTCGCCCACGGTCATGACCACGGTGCGGTCTACCGCCAGCCCGTCCGGGGCCTGCTTAAGGCCGCCGGTTGACGACAGGGGCACGCTGGTTGGATCGCCCGTATCAGGAAACCGCCCGAGGATGGCGGCGATCCGCTGGCCTGCGCGACCGCGGTACTCGACGGGCTGTCCAGGTCCCACGATCATCGCATCAGGCGATGCATCCGGGGCCGGTGATGCCGCCATATCGACCCGGGCCCAGACATCCGAGCGGATCGATGTGACCAGGAGCCCGGAAGGCGACGGCGCGACCGGCTGAGATCCGGTTGGGGTGGGGACCGAAGTGACCGCTAGGACGGTGCCGCCCAGGGGGGTGGCGACCCCAGACGGCGCCAGGGAGACATACGTGATTTCGAGCATCGTCAGAGCCCCCGCACGACACTGGCGAGCAGATTGCCGTACTGACGAAGCATGTACGGGCCGTCGTGGTTGATGCCGTTGGTGGTGCTGACCGCGCGCCGCGACATCCCGCCGAGCGGGACCGGGCTGTCGGGATCGACGTAGGCGGCGACCGGGATGTAGGCGGCATCCTCGTCGAGGGCTGCCTGCTCGACTTGGCGATTGGTCTCGCGCCACTCGTCGACCGAGTTGACGCTGTTCGAGGTCGCGATCAGCGGGACGCCCATCACGATCACCTCGGCGCCTCCTGCTCGGAGGGTCTGGATCATGGCCCGGATGCGCAAGTAGGTGAAAACACCGCCCAGCTCATTCATGCCGAAGCAGATGACCACGACATCCGGATTGCTGGCGATCAGGGCGTTGATACGTGGCGGGTAGTTGCCGTTCGGCTCGGTCTGGCTGGCGTCCGTCCCGCCGACACCCCAGTTATCGTGGATGACGGTACAGGCAGATGCCGCCTCGATCGCCTCCTTGAGGCGCCACCCCCACCCAACCCGGATGTGCCGGGAATTGCCGTCGCCCTGGTCGTAGGCCGGCAAGGCATTGACCACGTCGGCGCCGATGCGGCCGGTCCAGTAATAGCCGCCCTGGCTCTGGAGTGCCGTGTCCCGGTAGGTACCGTTGGGCACGGTGTAATAGCTCGGTCCCGACCCGCCGCCGCCCTGCTCCGTGATGCTGTCGCCGTAGACGGCCAGACGGATTGTGCGACCGGTCCGCATGGCCTGGATCAGTCCGGGAAGGCGCTGCCGGCTGTATTCGCGCCACGGCAGTCCCTTGAGCCGGACATCAACCTTACTCTGGAGCGGAACGAGATCGACGCCGTCGCTCCGGGTCACGAAGGCGCCGTAGAGCGGGACCAGACCAAGCGGGACATCTGGTACGAATTCTCCGGCATCCGCGGGCCTTTGCGTGCCGGCCGCCACTGAAACGGCGCCTGATTTTGGATCGACGCAGACGATGTCGAAGCGCGTGGCGCGTCCAGTGTAGGACACATTGCAGAATACAACGCCGCTTTTGAGGCCGAGGATCGACGCGCGACGATAGTTGATGGTGTAATCTACGCCATCGACTAGGAGGGCGTTGTTATCCTGTCGGCGCACCTGCACCCCGGAGACGTACTGGTGGCTGAGAGGGATCTCGAACGGCTGCACGCCAATGGTGTCGGTAACAGGCCCCTCCGCCGGCCGGGCAAATACGACGAGCTGCCGCGAGATGTGGGCCGTCTGCCCAGCGTGCTCGATCACGCTTTCCGGGATCACGACCTGGGCTACGGGGGTGCCGGTATAGGGCCAGAAGCGCTGCAATTGCTCGGCGGGCGTCGTCGTGAGCACCAAGGGCCGAGCGGCTTCGTCCGGCTCGGCGCCGACCGCCTCGTGCATCACGAAGGGCCAAGCATTGGGATCGCCCAACGGGAACCAGGCGCCTCCAGGCTGGCGGGCCCAGCCACGGTACCGGGCCGTGGCATTGGCCGGTGGCACTTGACCGCGGGCGATGCCGAGATAGGCGGGTCCATCGCCCGATGTGCGACCCTCGAGGGTCACCATGTAGCCGTAAGCAGGATAGGCCGCCGGCATGTCGGGCACGCCTGCGATGCCTCGCAGCGGCATCGTGGCGATCTGGGCATGGGCCAGCAGCGGGTCGGCCAACAGGTCGCCGATCGCGTAGAACGTCTGGAACACGACCGCGTCGTCCGTAGCCGTGCCCGGCGCGGTGTTATCGAGGCTCGCCCCGACCGCGCGACGGTAGACCGTGAGCCGCACAGTCGCGACGTTGGGAGCGGCGAGGAGATAGGTCTGGATCGCGGCCGGGTGGAGCACGGCCCGCTCGGGAACCCAGACCAGGGTAAGGCCATCGAAGGTGTCGGCCCCAAACCAGTCGCCGTTAGAGGACAACCGCGGGCGGCTGAACACGGATCGCGGACGCGTGAAGCGGCCAATGATCGGGGTTTCTGCCGCCATGGCCCGCACGCGCTCGGCGACGAGATCCGCGTCGGCTTGGGTCAGGTGAAGATTGCCGTCGGCGCCAAGGGTGAACCCCCGCGCCAAGAGAACGGCGAGAACCGCGGGTGCGCTTGGAGTGCCAGCACCCGCCAACGCCAGGATCTGCGCGACGAAGATACCGAGCGTCTGCCGCCTCAGCAGTCGCTGCCCACCCACGTCAGCGTGAATGAGCACCTCGACGGCCGGGTTGGCATCGTCCAGCGAAAGGTTCGTCGAGCGGATGCCAGAGGTGATGCCACCAGCCATTCAGGGATTTCCCAGCACTGGAGAGGGCGCCGGCAACGGCACCCTGTCGGGATGGATCGGAAGAGAGACGGCCCGGCGGGCCGCGGATCAGGAGAGCGTGACGGAGACCGGCCCGAACGGGATGCTCTCGACAGGCGGACTGTTGCCGTCGAGCGCCGTCGCCCAGAGGCGATAGGTGCCGGCAGCGAGCGCCGTACCGTTCGGCAGAGTGGTCAGGTCGCGGGGAGGAAGAGTCGTATTCGGGCCGCTCGCCTGGTCAGCGGTGTAGGCGGTCGCCGCTGAGAATGGAGTGCTGGCGCCGGCAGCGATGTAGAGGCGGGTGGCGGTGCTGTTCGGGTCGGCGCTTGAGGTGGCGGTCGCGCGGATGGTGAGCGAAGGGGCGCCGGCGACTTGCACCGCCGTGAGGGACTGGGGCGCCGAGGGCGCGGCCGGATCTGTAGCGGCAACCTGATGCGTCAGGCTCGGGGTTGACCAGTCGCCGGGCGTGCCGAGGGTCGAGATCGCCCGGGCCTGCAACTCGATACTGTCGCCACGTTGGTAGCCGGGCAGGACCACCGCTCCGGCAGCCGCTGCGCCTGGCGCCGACATCCATGTGCCGGACCCGATCTTGCGGTGGCGCATCTCGAACGACGCGATGGTGAGCGTCTCGAGCGGGGGCGACCGGACCAGCACAACCACAGGGACCGGATTCGTCGGGGTCGCTGCATCGGAGGCGAGCACGCCCGAGACCACGTTATCAATGATCGGCGCCAGGGGCGTTCCGGCCTGCTGTTGCGCCGGGCCGCCGGCTCGACCGCTCCACGGCGGCGGCACCTCGGCGTCCACCAGCGCCTCGATCTCCGCGGCGTGGTCGATCAGGGTCAAGCGGGCGGCGAAGTCCTCCATCGCCTCGAATCCCTTCACCGTCACCGGGAAGCTCTCGCGCAGGGCTGGTCCGAACATCGCGAGTTCGCCCGACGGATCATCCTCGCTTGGCCCTGACGGCACATCGCCAACGCCGGTCAGCATCACCGCGTGGGTCGCGCCTGGCACTGTGGCGATGGTCCTCAGCAGCGTCGCCCCGTCGGCGCGCCGGAAGCGGACGGCATAGGCCTGCCCCGCCTCCATAGTCACAGGCTCGTCGAGGTAGACCATGACGCTGCTGCCCACCGACGTGACCGCCGTCACGCGGCCGGAGATCATCGTGCTCTCCAGCACGTCGTGGCTCAGCTGCGCGCGGTCGCCACGGCGGATGGTCAGCGCCTCCCAGTCGAGGTTGGTCGTGTGGGTGTCCGGTCGGTGGATCAGCTCGTACTGGCGCTTGCGCGCCTCACGCCACACCATGTCCGGGTTAGTGACACCCGGCATCTCCAGTTTCTCGGTAACGCGGATGTCGCCGCTATGCCCCGGCCAGGGCACCAGTCTCTCGGCCTTCGCGAACCTGTTGGTTTCGTCCAAGAATGACACCCGGAAGGCGTCCGGGAACACGGCGTAGGGCCGCTTCCCCTGGTAGCTCCAGGAGTTGCGCGGGCTGATGTGGGCCGAGACCACCGACAGCGCCCGGTCAATCACGACCTGCCACACCTCGCCGGTGTCGTGCGGGCTGGCCCGGCCGGCGGCGGCGATGTCGCCCAGAACCTCGAGGACGCTGGCTTCGTAGTCGTGGACCCGGTTGTAGGTCAGGCCCTTGGCGACACAGAACCGGTGCCACTCCTCCAGGGCGCCGACCTCAGCGAGGGTCAGCGGATAGGCGATAGCCGGGCCGGTCAGCACGTAGCGGAACAGGCTGGCCGGATTGTTGGTCTCGCGCCCGATCCAGGTGCCGCTCGCCTCGTCCCAGTCCGGGCAGATAGAGGCCATGTCGGCGTTCAGCGCGTCGAGCGTGCCGTTGAGCTGCCCGGTCGCACGGATCCGGCATGCGGCCAGCGCCAAAGGCTGGGGGAAGTCGATCGGGTACTCGGGGCGGAATGAGCGCAGCACGGACCAGACCGTCGTGCCGTGGCGCTGGATCGTCTTCGAGGACTGGTCCGCCTCGTCCCAATCCGTCGTGGTGCGGGTCAACTCAATGTCGTAGCGACCGCGCTCCGGGAAGGTGATCGGCGTCGTGCGCGTAAGCGCTTTCGCCTTGTTCGACGTGATGCTGATAAGCGGGCCGGGCTGCCAGTCGTTCGTGCCGGACTTGCAGTAACGGACGCCGATATTGACCGTGAAATTCTGGTAGGCCCCATCCTTGTTGACTTGATAGATGCCTGTGCTGGTGATGTCGATCTCGCAACCGGTGCAGTCCGAGGCGGTGGTGCGGATCTGCGGGCCGCCGGTCGGAAGCTGCGCGGTCTTGAGCGCGACGGACAGCGCCTCCTCGAGCACCTGCTGCGGGTAGAGCGTCAACCGCTCGTCGTCCGCTCCGCCGAGGCGCGTTTCGAGGGTGATGTCGCTGTACCGCTCGATGGGTGTCTCGCCGATGCGCCAGTTGCGCACCGCGACCGGGCCGTAGCCGATCAGGAACGCGGCGACCACGTAGCGCTCATCGCCCACCGCCTGGGTGTAGGGCGTGGCCGCGTAGGGCGGCGCGAACCGGATCTTGCCCAGGATCAGCGGCACCGGGGCGTCGGGCGTCAGCTGGTTCTGGAGGCCCTGGATGGAATAGCTGGGTTTCTCCTTGGCGTCGGCGCGGGGTGGGATCAGCGCGTTGATGAGCAGCGTCCCGGCGAGCAGCGTCGTGCCCGTGATGCCGGCGGAGATGAGCGAGGCGATCCTTGATCCGCTCGTCCAGCGAGCCGCCGGTCAGCGCCTTGTCCAGCTTCTCGCCGACCATGTCCCAGACGTTGCCGAACACGCGGCCGAACGCCGAGGTCTTGTCGCCGAAGGCCCCGGTCAGCTCGATCGCCTTGGTCAGGGCCGCCGCGTAGGCGTCGAACCCCACCCGCTGGGCGGCGAGCCGGTCGCCGTGCTCGGCGAGCCGACGGACCGTCTCGCGGGTGCGATCGTCGAGGAAGCCTAGCTTCTCGTTCAGGGCATCGAGCCCGCGGACGAGGTCCGGGTTGCCGAAGGCCTTGGCGAGATCGCCGTTGGCGTCGGCTACGTCCTGGTTGGTACTGGCGGCGTAGTCCCGCACGGTCCGGGCGAGGCTGGCGTACATCTCGACGCCGACACGTCCGGTGCTGGCATATTCGGCCGAGAACTGCCGCGCCTGCCGGACCGACACCTCGCCCGAAGCCGCTGCCGCCTGGGCTGCCACATTGATCAGCACCGCGTTGGCGCCCGACGCGCGACCGGCACCGGCCAATGCGCGCTCGGTCTCGCGCATCGAGTTCTGGTAGGACAGCACCGCGGCGGTGCCGGCAACCGCGGCGGTCGTCACCACGCCGATCGCGCCACCCACCAGGCCGATGCGGGACACGAAGCCGGTCACCGCCTCGGTGGCCTGGCCGACTGCACCCTTGATGCTCGCCGAGCCGGGCCCGGCGAAGACGGGCGCGATCTGGCCGCCCTGCTGCAACAGGATAGTGAGCGGGGACATGCCGCTCGCCGCCGAGGCGACGATGTCGGTGCCCTGATAGAGCAAGTTCTGCGCCTGGCTGCCGGTGAGCCGGCCATCGCCGCGGGCGCGCTGATCAACCACCTGCCGTGCGAAGGCGTCCTTGGTGGCCTGGATCGCCGCCGCACCCTCGGCCTGCGTCAGGGCACCGGTCCGCACCGCCTGCCGGATCTCGGCGAGCTGCCCCAGGTACTCGCGCTGGGCGGCGAACAACGGGCTGTACTTGGCCCGCAGCCGGTCGAGCTCGTCGCCATAGGCCGCGACGTCCGCGCCCCGGTTCGGCACGATCAGCTGGCCGTTGACCGCTGCCTGCACACTGGCCTTCTGAGCGAGGCCGGCGCGCTCCAGGCGCTGGGTGCTGTCCTCGAACGAGCGCACCGCTGCGAGGCGCGCCGCCGCCGCCTTGTTGGCCGATAGGGCACCGATCTCCTCCGCCCGGGCGATGTCCGCCAGCGCGGCCGAGTAGCGGGCGCCGGCCGCCGCCATCGGGTCGAACCGGCTCTGCAGCGTCGCGACCTCGCGCGACAGCACCTCGGTCCGGAGCGCCGCCTCCTCGGCCGCCCGCGCCTGCAGCTCGAATACGGAGGCCGAATCGCGCGCGGCCCCGCTCGAACCCTGGCTGACGCCGAGCACGGCGTTGATGTTGGCCTGCGCCCGGGCCTGCGTCTCCGCCTCGCGAGCCGCTGCCGCCAGCCGCTGGAACTTGGCGGTCTGCCGATCGACAGCCGCGCCGGCCGCGTCGCTGGCGGCGGCGATCTTCTGGAAGGCGGCTTGGCCATCCTGACCGGTCTCGGTAAGGACGCGCTTGACCTCGGCCCCCCCTCGACGCCGAGGCGGATGGCGACGCTAGTCGGCATTCTCGCTCTGCTCCTGGTAGGCCTTCACGATGACGGGCTCGACGTGCGGCAGGACGTCGGCGAGGAGCGCGGAGGTCGCGCCCATGGCGTCGGCCAGCGCCAGCACGGCGCCGAAGTCGAGGGCGTAGGGGGCGCCCATGCCGGCCCGAACCTGCCCACCGCAACGCCGGATGACCGCCCAGGCGGTCAGGCCGTCATCCGTGGCGGGTGCGTGCTCGCGGTACGGGCAGGCCTCGCACTCTACGCCGCAGGCGTCGCAGTATCCGGCGCCGCCACCGAAGTGCCAGCGGACGAGCTCGACGATGCGTTTTTTTCCGCGTCCCTCGCGAGGGCCGGCGCGACGTATAGGTTGTCGATTGCGTCGTAGGCCGGCCAGTTCTCCATCAGTAGATCGACGGCCTCGCGCGTGACCGGAATCGGCCGCCCCTCGGTATCGCCGATGCCCTCCCACTCCACGATGCCGCGGCGGGCGAGCTCGCGCACGAGGGCGATGTTGGCGCGCGCGCCGACGTCGTCCTGGTCCTCGCCGCGGAACACCTTGCCGACCGCCTCCCGGGCGACCAGCATCGAGGCGACGGTGATCGGCCGGAAGCGGACACGGACGCCGGGCAGGACGTCGAGCCAGAACGGCTCGCCGGGCTGAGAAAGCTTGAGCATTATTCCTCGCGGAGAAAGAAATGATCGGGCGCCGCCCTGCGATCATCTTGCCTGTCGGCAATCTCGCCACGATCCCCAGGCCCGCGGGGGATTTCGCTCAGCGTAGCGAGCAAAGCTAACGCACGGCAGGTGCGGACACCTTCCATGCTCTCATCCCCGCAATCGCGGAGGCATGCCGTTCTACCGAGGGCCGACCCCGGAGGGCAAGGGATTTGCTACCCGAGGCGCGGCCCGTACCGCGCTCAGTATGTCGCGACGTTGTTGATGAGCGTGGCGGTGACGGTCTTGTTGAGCGTCATGTCCTTCGCCGCCTGCCACGCGAAGGTGGCCTGCACCCCGTTCGGGCCAGTCACCGGCGTCTTGGCGCGCGGCAGGTAGACGGCGTGTGCCGTGAACACGAGCGAGCGCGCCGCGTCGGTGACCCAACCGAAGGTGAGTTCCACCGGCGTGCCGGCGGTGGCCTGGTCGAGGAGGACGGTGTTGGCAAACCGGACTGTCACGTTGCCGGACATCATGACCATGCCGGGGTCGGCATCCTCGATGCGGCCATCGCCCCGGATCACCTCGACCTTGTCGAGATTGTTCGAGTAGGTGAAGTCGGCTGAGACGACGGATCCGAGCGGCTGGCCGCCCCGGGTGATGGCGCCCTGGAACGGGCTGAACCGCTCCACGCTGGCCTCCGCCAGCGTGCCGGCGGCCGACGCCCCCAGCTTGTTCTCGCCCTGGGCGATCAGGCCGAGCGTCGCGGTGAGCAGGCCGGAGCGCTGCATCTGCACCCGCATGGTGTTGCCGCGCACGCCGAAGTTCTGACCGTAGCTCGGCACCTCCGGCAGGCCGACCTCCACCGTCATCGACGGCAGCGCAACGGCGCCGGAGGTGAAGACGTGAGTTCGCACGCCGGTGGCATCGGTGCTCGACGGCGCGCCCATGAACAGCTTCAGCCAGTTGCCGAAATTGCGCAGGTCGATCGGCACGACCACGTCGCCGTCGTTGTTGACGACGTCGCGGGTCGGTGGCAGCGGCTCCCGGCCGTAGCCGAGCAGATCGCTGGCGATCAGGCCCTGCTCCTCGCCGAGGTTCGACGAGACGAAGGGCAGCTTTCGGAAGCCGCTGACCGGCGGGACGCCATAGGTGGTCTCGAAGGCAGCCGCCATGATGGCGTTCGCTCCGCGGGCGCGAGCCATGGTTCTCTCCTCAGGGTTCAGTTCAGGGGGTCGGTGGTGCCGTAGACGGCGACGATCTCTACGAGCGCCAGGCGCGAGACGGCCGCGCCCTCTGCCGTCAGCGGCTCGGTGGTGGCGGCCCGAACCATCAGGTAGTCGCAGAGGCCACCGAGGGTCGAGGACCAACTGTCCGCCGCCGATCTGCGCGGCGCAGACCCGGAGTGGCGCCGACGCGCCACCACCGCGCACAAGCGCAAGCGCCGGATCCGCCCTCGGCTGCAAGAGCGGATCGGCATCCTCCGCCGGGCCGAGCGGGACCAGGCGCACGCGGCCGACACCCTGGCCGCCACCTCCGCCAAGGACGGCCGGCGGCGAGCTTTCATCCTCGCCGCCCAGCAACTGCTCGGCCACGAGGTCGTAACGGAAGTCTGGGCCCGTGCGGCCGAGCTGAAGCCCGAGGTGTTCACCACCGGCATTCCGGATGGAGGGCTGGCGTGACCACGGCCATGGACTGCCTCGGCCGGCAATGGCAGCTCGCGAAGCTGGACGCCCTGCTGGCGGATCCTGAGGTTCGGACGACCGTCCTGGCTGCCGCGAGCCACGGGTTGCGCCCTGACCACACTTGGCGCCCCGGCGCCGTCCTTGCCCTCGCTCGCTCGCATTACGGCCGCAAGACCACGGCCGCGCTGCTCCTGCTGCTGGTCGCTCGCTACTTCGACACGGCCGGTGCCCACTACCTCAACCGCAGGAGCGTGGCATGACGGCGCCCGATCCCATCCTCGCGGCGATCACCACCCACCGCGCCGCCTACGATGCCTTCCAGGTCGCCGAGGAGGGTGAGGCCGCCATCCTCGCCGAAGAGGCCTATCGCGAGGCCGGCGATGCCCTGGTGTCGACGGCCTGCACCACGCCCGCCGGTGCGGTGAAGCTCCTCGAGCATCTGCGCTGGTGGCTCGCCGAGGAGGCCGCGTTCGCCGAGGCCCATCAGCCGACCTACGGCGCCGCCCAGGTCCGCGTCGCCGATCTCACGGTGCTGGCGTGCACCTGCTGGCCGGTCGAGGCGTTCGAGGCGGACCCGGTCTTCCCGGCCATCGCCGCGGCGGAGGGCGCCGAGGCGGCTCACTCTGCAGCGCTCTCGGGCCTCGACGAGGACGACGATGCGCAGGTGCGCCGTGCCAACGCCGCTGCCGACGCGAGTTCGGCAGCCTTCCAGGCGCTGACCACGGTCACGCCCACCACTCGGGCGGGGCTTTTCGCTCTGGCTGAGTTCTACGCCCGGGAAAGCGAGGAATTCGAGCTGATGTGCGCAGGTGGTCAGTACCTCCAGCACCTCGCGGCCGCCTTGAAGGGGAGTGATTCCACAGGCCTGATTTCAGGCCTCTCTCTGGCAAAAGCTGCGTCAGATCAGCGATTTGTCTGCATGATTCCGCGATCCGCTGCACACGCCTCTTCATTGGCGAGAGCACAGTGACGAACCGCCGCCTGATCGCCGCTCTGATCCTCGCCCAGGTCCATCCAGGCCACCCGATGGCGCGCGGCCACAGGCGTGTGCCGCTCGGGATACCGCTGGTCGAGTGGCGGGCGGCTCGCGGCCCGGTCTCTGCTGCTGAAAGGGAGAGGTGAGGATGCCGCGCCCCGTCCGCACCGAACCCGAGATCACCGACGATACCCCGCTGCGCCTCGACATCGCGGCGGCCCAGTGCTTCCCGGCCAGTTCGGGGATCACCGCGGCCAGCTTGCGCCGGGAGAGCGCCCGTGGTCGGCTCCGAGTCTTCAAAATCGCCGGCAAGCAGTTCACCACGCGGGCCGATATCAGGCGGATGATCGACGCATGCCTCGTCCCAGCAAGGGTGCCCGCCTCTACTACCGCAAGCGAGAGGACCGCTGGTGCATCCGCGACGGCTCCGACGAGCACAGCACGGGCTGCGGCTATGGAGAGCGTGAAGCGGCTGAAAGAGCGCTGCAAGAATACCTCGCCCGGAAGCACAAGCCTGATTTCGGGGGAGGTGATCCCGCTCGCGTCCTCATCACGGACATCCTGAGCCTCTACGCCGACGAGCGCGCGGCCGACACGAAGCGGCCTGACGTGGTCTGGAGCGCGCTGCCCCACCTCATCAACTTCTTCGACGGGAAGATGGTCGCGCACGCGACGCCGAACGTCTGCTCGGCGTATGTCCGCTGGCGGATCGCCATGCCCCAGGCCCGCTACAAGGACCCGGAGACGGCACCGCGGGTCGGGACCCAGACCGCCAGGCGCGAGCTTGAGGTCATGAGCGCTGCGTTCGGCTACGCGCACAAGGAGCACAAGCTCCTCTACCCGGTGGTGGTGAAGCTGCCGGACAAGGCGCCGCCGCGCGACCGCTGGCTGACCCGGTCCGAGGCCGCGCGCCTGCTATGGGCTGCGCTCGGCTTCCGTTTGGTCGATCGCCACCCGGTCACCGGTCGCGAGATCTGGCGGCGGACCGGCGAGGCGCAGGGCAAGACCCGGCACGTCGCTCGGTTCGTCCTGGTAGGACTCTACACCGGCACCCGGCACGACGCGATCCTGCAGCTGAAGTGGCTGCCGAGCCCGTCGGCGGGTTGGGTCGACCTGCGCGCTGGCATCCTCTACCGGCGCGGCACGGGGGAGGGGGAGAGCTCGAAACGGAGGACGCCGATCCCGCTATCGCGGCGGCTACAGGCCCATCTGAGGCGGTGGCAGCGCGAGAGCGTCGCGAACGTCGTCGAGTTCGAGGGGCTGCCAATCGACCGCATGCGGCGGTCCTGGCACACGGCTCGGGAGGCGGCCGGGCTCGGCCCGGAGGTCACGCCGCACATCCTGCGCCATACCTTCGCGACCTGGGCGGTGCAGTCCGGGGCGCGGTTCAGCCTGATCGCGGGCGCGCTTGGGACAACGGAGAAGATTGTCGAGGGGGTCTATGGCCACCACGCTCCCGAGCATCTTCGCGGCGTGGTCGAGGGGGTGTCAGGCCGGCGGAGGATTTGATGACAGCGCAACGCTTCGATGAGGTGGTTCCGGTCACGCCTGGTGAGGCCAGCAGGTTCTGGCGGCGCGTCAGGAACCGGGGCGCAGGGGGCGAGTGCTGGCCTTGGTCTGGCGCTACGTACGGTGATAGCTACGGTCGGATGAGGATCGGCGGGCGCCTCGAAGGGACGCACAGGATCGCCTTCTCCCTTGCGAGCGGAAGCGTGGTGGTGCGTGGCGCCCTCCGCCTGGTCCTTCACTCCTGCGACAATCCAATTTGCTGCAACCCGGCACATCTGCGGCTCGGCAGCTTCATGCAGAACAACGCTGACATGCTCGCTCGCGGGCGATATCGCACCTTTGTGCGCCGCACAAAATAGGTCAATCTGGGGGATATCTGGGGGAAGACCAGATAATGGCCTTCCTTCACGGCGTCGAAAAACGCCAAAAAAATGAAGCGAATCAATATGGTGGGCGGTGACGGGCTCGAACCGCCGACCCTCTCGGTGTAAACGAGATGCTCTACCAACTGAGCTAACCGCCCGGGTGTCGGCATCGTTAAGGGGCCTGAGGCGCGAGTGCAAGACTGCGCAGCGAGGCTTCGCATGCAGGGTGTCTCCTGCGCGACGCAGGCGCAGGGGATGGGCAGGGGCGGGGGCAGATGCCTCGCCCGAGGCGTCGGCCGACCCCCTTCCGACTTTCCTGAGCCGGCGGCTTGACAGGGTAGGGGGCTCCCCATAAACCGCAGCCATCGCAGCACTGCGAGACGCCGGGCGGACGTAGCTCAGTCGGTTAGAGTGCCGGCCTGTCACGCCGGAGGTCGCGGGTTCGAGCCCCGTCGTCCGCGCCAATTCTCTTCAAGGGAAAAGGCGTTTCTGTAGTGCAAAGCGCCATGTGCGGACGTAGCTCAGTCGGTTAGAGTGCCGGCCTGTCACGCCGGAGGTCGCGGGTTCGAGCCCCGTCGTCCGCGCCATTCTCTTCGTTGAGAATGTCAGCGCAAGCTGCATGGTGAAGCGAGCACGCCGCGCGGGCGTAGCTCAGTTGGTTAGAGTGCCGGCCTGTCACGCCGGAGGTCGCGGGTTCGAGCCCCGTCGCCCGCGCCACTCACCACACGGGCCGTTCCGGTTTCCAATCAGCCGCTGACACCTGACTTTGTGCTGCGGTGCGGAACTGACGCTAAGGCAATATCAAGCATCGCTGCCCCAAGGTCCCCCCGAAAGGTCGGGGATCGACGATGTCTTGGTCGAACATGAGCGTAAGCCGGAAATTCGCCGTCATGATGATGGCAGCGGTGATCGGCTTCGGTGCGGTGGTGGCCTATGCCCTGCGGGCCAACCACGACAGCCTGATGGCCGAGCGGGTGGCGAAGATGCGCGCCCTCTCCGACGTGGCGCTCGCGGCGGCCACGAGCCTCGAGGCGCAGGTGAAGGCCGGCACGCTGACGCGGGACGCGGCGATGGCGCAGTTCTCCGCCCGCGCCAACGACATGCGCTACGAGGGCGACAACTACCTCGCGGTCTACGACTTTTCCGGCACCGCCCTGGTGATGCCGCCGAAGCCCGACTGGATCGGCAAGGACATGAGCGGCCTGAAGGACGCGGGCGGCATGCTCCTCGTCAAGGCCATCACCGACATCGCCCGGTCCGGCACGCCCGGCACCCTGCGCTACCTGTTCACCCGCCCGGGCGGCACCGCCCACGTCGCGAAGCTGAGCTACATCCAGGGCTTCGCGCCGTGGAAGCTCGCGATCTTCACCGGCGTCTACATCGACGACATCGACGCGGCGTTCTGGCGCCACGCCCTGTGGCTCTGCGCCATCGCGGGCGCCGCCCTCGTCGGCGTCGGCCTGTTCGGCGTGCTCGGCTGGCGCTCGATCGTCGGCGGGCTCGAAGGCCTGACCGGGGCGACTGCGGCGCTCGCCGCGTCCCGCTACGACGTCGCGGTGCCCGGCACCGCGCGGCGCGACGAGATCGGGCGAATCGCCCGCGCCATCGACGGCTTCCGGGTCGTGCTGAGGGAGCGCGAGGCGCTCGCGGCCGAGCGTGACGCCAGCGAGGCGCAGGCCCGCCGCGCCGCGCAGATGAGCCAGGAGGTCCGGGCGTTCGAGACCGCGGTGGCGGACGTGCTGGCGCAGGTCGACGATGCGGCCCGCGACCTCGACGCGACCGCTCGCGCCATGTCCGGCACCGCCGCCGAGGCCGCCGCCCGGGCCGGCACCGCCGCGGCGTCCGCCGCCGCCGCCTCCCGCGAGGCCGGAGGACTGGCGGAGGCCGCCGAAGGCCTCGGCCGGTCGATCGCGGAGGTCGGCGCCGGAATGCGCGAGGCCGCCGCGATGGCAAAGGACGCGGTGACCGGGACCGACCGCACGGCGCTCGTGATGCAGAGCCTCGGCGAGGCCGCGTCGCGCATCGGCGACGTGGTCTCCGTCATCGCCGGGGTCGCCGCGCAGACGAACCTGCTGGCGTTGAACGCGACGATCGAGGCGGCCCGGGCGGGCGAGGCCGGCCGCGGCTTCGCGGTCGTCGCGGCGGAGGTCAAGCAGCTCGCCGGCCAGACCGACCGGGCGACGCAGGAGATCTCGGCCCAGGTCGCGGCGATCCAGGACACCACCCGCCGGGCGAGTGCCGCCATGGGCGACGTGGCGGCGCAGGCCCGCGCCATCAGCGGCGTCTCGGCCCGGGTCGCCACGGCGGTCGAGGCGCAGGTCGGGGCGACGCAGGCGATCGTGTCGAGCGTGGCGCAGGCCGCCGCCGGCACCGCCGAGGTGAGCGGATCGGTCGAGGGCTTGGCCCTTGACGCCGAGGCCACCGGCGAGGCCGCCCGGCACGTGCTGGAAGCCGCCGACACCGTCGCGCGGCAATCGGCCAGCATCGGCGCCGAGGTCCACCGCTTCCTCGCGACTTTACGGGCGGCGTGAGGCTGGCCCTCGCCCCGAAAATCTCCACAATCGCCCGACAGGTGGCGCCGTCGCGCAGGGCGCCGCTTGTCCAGGGCTTGAGTGAAGACGATGTCGCATCCGTTCCGTTCGACGGTTCCCGCCTCTCACGTGGCAGGTGTCCCGCGGCGCGGCCTCGCGACGACGTTCCTCGCCGGGGGCCTGGCCGCCGGAGCCCTGGCGCTCGCCGGATGCAGCGGCACGGCGATCCTGCCGGCGCCCGACCTGCCGACCACGCCGGTGATCCTCGACGAGGCCGCCGCCGCCGCCGCGATCTCGCGCTACCGCGCCAGCCACGGCCTCGGGCCGGTGGTGGTCGATTCCTCGCTGATCCGCGCCGCCTCCTACCAGGCCGGGGCCAATGCCCGGGCGGGCCAGCTCTCGCACGAGGTCGGCGGCACCTTCGATGCGCGCCTCAAGCGCGCCGGCTTCGGCGGCCGCTACGCCGCAGAGAATCTCAGCGCCGGCTCGGCCACCTTCGACGAGGTGCTGAAGCGCTGGCAGGTCTCGCCCGAGCACAACCGCAACATGCTGATGCCGCAGGTCAAGCGCGTCGGCATCGCCCGCGTCGATGCGCCCGGGAGCCGCTACAAGCGGTTCTGGGCCTTGATCCTCTCCGACGGCTGACGTCCCATACTGCACCGCAGCACGGCCACCGCATCCGGAAAACCGCCCGGGCGGCGGCAAACGCCCCGGAAGGGGAGGGGCCTGCGACGATACTCCCCGGCGGACCCGGGCTTCCCGGCGTTGTGCGCTCGGGACGCCACCCTATGTGTCGGATTGACGTTCGCGCTTTGTGCGGTGCGAACGCCCCTTGTTTCGTCATACTCGCTCGTTTAAGCCTCGCGCACCTTCCGGGCTTTGGAACCGTTCCGAGAACGGCCCCGGCGGCCCCCGCGGCGCGGGCCCGCACCAAGGCCTCGCGCCAACCCTTGAGGATGCTCGATGAACGGCCTCCTGTCGGATTACCTGCCGCTGGTGATCTTCATCGGCGTCTCCCTCTTCATCGCGGCGGCGCTCCTCGTGGCCCCGTTCCTGGTGGCCTACAACAGCCCGGACCCGGAGAAGCTCTCGGCCTACGAGTGCGGGTTCAACGCCTTCGACGACGCGCGCATGAAGTTCGACGTGCGCTTCTACCTCGTCGCCATCCTGTTCATCATCTTCGATCTCGAAGTGGCCTTCCTGTTCCCGTGGGCGATCACGTTCGGGGATCTCGGCTGGTTCGGCTTCTGGTCGATGATGCTCTTCCTCGGCGTGCTGACCGTCGGCTTCGTCTACGAGTGGCGCAAGGGCGCCCTCGAGTGGGACTAGAAGCCTAGACCGTCGCAGCCGCCCCCGAGACGAGAAGCACCGGACCCCGCCATGTCCCTCACCACCGTCCGCGCCCCCGCGATCGCGCCGCAGCCGAAGGGCATCCTCGATCCCGCCACCGGCAAGCCGATCGGCGCCAACGACCCGACCTTCCTGACGATCAGCGACGAGCTCGCCGATCGCGGCTTCCTCCTGACCACCACCGACGACCTCATCACCTGGGCCCGCACCGGCTCGCTGATGTGGATGACCTTCGGTCTGGCCTGCTGCGCCGTCGAGATGATGCAGATGTCGATGCCGCGCTACGATTGCGAGCGCTTCGGCTTCGCTCCCCGCGGCTCGCCGCGCCAGTCCGACGTGATGATCGTCGCCGGCACGCTGACCAACAAGATGGCGCCCGCGCTGCGCAAGGTCTACGACCAGATGCCGGAGCCGCGCTACGTCATCTCGATGGGGTCCTGCGCCAACGGCGGCGGCTACTACCACTATTCCTACTCGGTGGTCCGCGGCTGCGACCGGGTGGTGCCGGTTGACATCTACGTCCCGGGCTGCCCGCCGACCGCCGAGGCCCTGCTCTACGGCGTTCTGCTGCTGCAGAAGAAGATCCGCCGCACCGGCACCATCGAGCGCTGAGGCGGGGATCCCATGAGCAACGGCATCACCATCCGCGCCCATACCCAGAGCGAGCAGGGCGACGCGGCCCTCCAGGCCCTGTCCGACACGCTTGCCGCCACCTTGGGCGCCGCCATCACCGACCGGGCGATCGCCTTCGGCGAGCTGACCCTGATCGTCGAGGGATCCGAGATCCTGCGGGTGCTCACGCATCTGCGGGACGATCCCGCTTGCGCCTTCTCGACCTTCATCGACATCTGCGGCGCCGACTACCCGGCGCGGGCCAAGCGCTTCGACGTCGTCTACCACCTGCTGTCGATGCGCCATAACCGGCGCATCCGCGTGAAGGTGCAGACCGACGAGCGCACGCCGGTCCCGTCCGCGATCCCGGTCTTCCCGGCCGCGAACTGGTTCGAGCGCGAGACCTACGACCTCTACGGCATCCTGTTCTCGGGCCATCCGGACCTGCGCCGGCTGCTCACCGATTACGGCTTCGAGGGCCACCCCCTCCGCAAGGACTTCCCGCTCACCGGCTTCGTCGAGGTCCGCTACGACCAGGACGAGGCGCGGGTCGTCTACGAGCCCGTGCGACTGACGCAGGAATTCCGCAACTTCGACTTCCTGTCCCCGTGGGAGGGCACCGACTACGTGCTCCCGGGCGACGAGAAGGCCGACAAGGCACCGGCGAAAGGCTGAGCCGACATGGGCGAGCACAGCATCCGCAACTTCTCGATCAATTTCGGCCCGCAACACCCGGCGGCGCACGGCGTGCTGCGCCTCGTGCTGGAGCTGGACGGCGAGGTGGTCGAGCGCGTCGATCCGCATATCGGCCTGCTCCACCGCGGCACCGAGAAGCTGATCGAGGTCAAGACCTACCTCCAGGCGACGCCCTATTTCGACCGGCTCGACTACGTCGCGCCGATGAACCAGGAGCACGCCTTCTGCCTCGGCATCGAGCGCCTGCTCGGCATCCAGGTGCCGCGCCGCGCCCAGCTGATCCGCACGCTCTACTGCGAGATCGGCCGGCTGCTGTCGCACCTCCTCAACGTCACCACGCAGGCGATGGATGTCGGCGCCCTCACGCCCCCGCTCTGGGGCTTCGAGGAGCGCGAGAAGCTGATGATCTTCTACGAGCGTGCCTCGGGCGCTCGTCTCCACGCCAACTACTTCCGGCCGGGCGGCGTCCACCAGGACCTGCCGCCGAGCCTGATCGACGACATCGAGGCCTTCTGCGAGACCTTCCCGCAGATCGTCGACGACCTCGACGACCTCGTGATGGCCAACCGCATCTTCAAGCAGCGCAACGTCGATATCGGCATCGTGTCGGTCGAGGAGGCGCTGGCCTGGGGCTTCTCGGGCGTGATGGTGCGCGGCTCCGGCATCCCGTGGGACCTGCGCAAGTCGCAGCCCTACGAGGCCTATGCCGAGATGGAGTTCGACATCCCGGTGGGGAAGAACGGCGACACCTACGATCGCCAGGTCATCCGCATGGAGGAGATGCGCCAGTCGGTGCGCATCATGAAGCAGTGCATCGCCAAGCTGCGCGAGCCGGCCGGCCAGGGGCCGATCGCCACGCAGGACGGCAAGGTCGCGCCGCCGCCGCGGCGCGAGATGAAGCGCTCGATGGAAGCGCTCATCCACCACTTCAAGCTCTACACCGAGGGCTTCCACGTCCCGGCCGGCGAGGTCTACGCCGCGGTCGAGGCGCCCAAGGGCGAGTTCGGCGTCTACCTGGTCGCCGACGGCACCAACAAGCCGTATCGCTGCAAGATCCGCGCTCCGGGCTTCGCCCACCTCCAGGCGATGGACTGGATGTGCCGCGGCCACATGCTGGCGGACGTGTCGTGCATCCTCGGCACGCTCGACATCGTGTTCGGTGAGGTGGACCGGTGAGGGGGCTCGCGCCCGCGCCAGTCGGAGACGTTTGAGATATGGCCAACCGCAGACTCGCCCCCGTATCCGAGCAGCCCGAGAGCTTCGCGTTCACGCCTGAGAACGCCGAGTGGGCCAAGGGGCAGATCGCCAAGTACCCGGAGGGGCGCCAGGCCTCGGCCGTGATCCCGCTCCTGTGGAAGGCGCAGGAGCAGAATGGCGGCTGGCTGCCGCAGAAGGCGATCGAGGCGGTGGCCGACCAGCTCGGCATGCCGCATATCCGGGTGCTGGAGGTCGCGACCTTCTACACCATGTTCGCCCTCGAGCCGGTCGGCCGCTACTGGATCCAGGTCTGCGGCACGGCTCCCTGCGATGTCTGCGGCGCCCGCGAGCTGAAGCAGTACCTGCACGAGCGGCTCGGCCCCTCGGGCCATGTCAGCCCGGACGGCAACTTCTCCTGGCTCGAGGTCGAGTGCCTGGGCGCGTGCTGCAACGCCCCGATGGCGCAGATCAACCACGACTATTTCGAGGATCTCACGCCTGAGTCCCTCGGCAAGCTGATGGACGACCTCGCGGCCGGCCGCCCGGTGAAGATCGGGTCGCAGATCGGCCGGACCTCCTCCGAGCCCAAGGACGCGGTCACGACGCTCCAGGACGAGACGCTGTTCGACGGCTCGCGCGTCGGCGCCTGGCGCAAGCGCTTCGAGGAAGAGGGGCTGAAGGAGCAGGGCGCCGACACGACCGGCGAGAAGACCCGCACCGAGGCCGCGGCGGCCACGAACCCGAAGGCGGCCCGCCCGGACGCCGGCCGCGCCACCGAGAGCAAGGCCGCCGCGGCGCCCGCGCAGGCTGCCGCGGACGGCAAGCCCACCGACGGCAAGGATGCGCCGGCGCCGACGGCGAAGTCCTGACAATGATGACGTACTTTCCCTTCACAGCAGGCCTGTAGGACGATCGCCATGCTCGCCGATCAGGATCGGATCTTCACCAACCTCTATGGTCTCCACTCTCCCGGTCTCGAGGCCGCGAAGAAACGCGGCGCGTGGGACGGGACCAAGTTCCTGCTCCAGCAGGGCCGGGACTGGATCATCGAGGAGATGAAGAAATCGGGCCTGCGCGGCCGCGGCGGCGCCGGCTTCCCCACCGGCCTGAAGTGGTCCTTCATGCCGAAGAAGTCGGATGGCCGGCCCCACTACCTCGTGGTCAACGCCGACGAGTCCGAGCCGGGCACCTGCAAGGACCGGGAGATCATGCGGCACGACCCGCATCTCCTGATCGAGGGTTGCATGCTGGCCTGCTTCGCCATGGGTGCGCATGCCTGCTACATCTACATCCGCGGCGAGTACGTCGCCGAGAAGCACGCACTCCAGCGCGCGGTGGACGAGGCCTATGCCGCCCGCCTCGTCGGCGAGAGCAACGTCCACGACTACCCCTTCGACATCTACGTCCACCACGGCGCCGGTGCCTACATCTGCGGCGAGGAGACGGCGCTGATCGAGAGCCTGGAGGGCAAGAAGGGGATGCCGCGGCTCAAGCCGCCGTTCCCGGCCAATATGGGCCTCTATGGCTGCCCGACGACGGTGAACAACGTCGAGTCGATCGCGGTGGCGGGCACCATCCTGCGCCGCGGCGGCGCCTGGTTCGCGGGCCTCGGCCGCCCGGGCAACACCGGCACCAAGCTGTTCTGCGTCTCGGGCCACGTCAACAAGCCGTGCAACGTCGAGGAAGAGCTCGGCATCACCTTCCGCGAACTGATCGACCGGCATTGCGGCGGCATGCGCGGCGGCTGGGACAACCTGCTCTGCTCGATCCCCGGCGGCTCCTCGGTGCCGCTGGTGCCGGCCGCCGAGATCATCGACGCGCCGATGGACTTCGACACGCTGAAGAACCTGAAGTCGGGTCTCGGCACCGCCGCCGTGATGGTGTTCGACAAGTCGACCGACATGGTCGCGACGATCGCCCGCATCGCGTACTTCTACAAGCACGAGTCCTGCGGCCAGTGCACCCCGTGCCGCGAGGGTACCGGCTGGATGTGGCGCGTGATGCTGCGCATGGCCGAGGGCCGGGCGCAGAAGCGCGAGATCGACATGCTGCTCGACGTGACGAAGCAGATCGAGGGCCACACGATCTGCGCGCTCGGCGACGCCGCCGCCTGGCCGATCCAGGGCCTGATCCGGCATTTCCGCCCCGAGATCGAGAAGCGCATCGACCGCTACACCGCCAACCCGCACCCGACCCCGGTGCCGATGGCGGCGGAGTGAGGCGGTGCCCCGTCTCGCCCACCCTCCCTCGCATCCCCGGTTCGCCGGCCTGACGCGCGGACACGCGCGCGCCGCGGGCCTCGCCCGAGAGTTGACCGCATGACCAAGATCCTCGTCGACGGCATCGAGGTCGATGTCCCGCCGGACTACACCCTGCTCCAGGCCTGCGAGGTCGCGGGCGCCGAGATCCCGCGCTTCTGCTTCCACGAGCGCCTGTCGATCGCCGGCAATTGCCGCATGTGCCTGGTCGAGCTGAAGGGCGCGCCCAAGCCCGTCGCCTCCTGCGCCTGGGCCGTGCGCGATTGCCGCCCGGGCCCGAACGGCGAGCCGCCGGCGGTGTCGACCAAGTCGGCCCTGACCAAGAAGGCCCGCGAGGGGGTGATGGAGTTCCTCCTCATCAACCACCCGCTCGATTGCCCGATCTGCGACCAGGGCGGCCATTGCGACCTGCAGGACCAGGCGATGGCCTACGGCGTCGACTCGACCCGCTACGGCGAGAACAAGCGCGCCGTCGAGGAGAAGTATATCGGCCCGCTGGTGCGGACCGCGATGAACCGCTGCATCCACTGCACCCGCTGCGTCCGCTTCCTGGCGGAAGTCGCCGGCGTGCCGGATCTCGGCGCCATCGGCCGCGGCGAGGACATGGAGATCACTTCCTACCTCGAGCGCGCGATGGAATCGGAGCTGCAGGGCAACGTCGCCGACCTGTGCCCGGTCGGCGCGCTGGTCCACAAGCCGCAATCCTACAACGTCCGCCCCTGGGAGCTGAACAAGACCGAATCCGTCGACGTGATGGATGCGGTCGGCTCGGCGATCCGCGTCGACACCCGCGGCCGCGAGGTGATGCAGATCGAGCCGCGGGTGAACGAGGCGATCAACGAGGAGTGGATCTCCGACAAGACCCGCCACGTCGTCGACGGCCTGCGCCTCCAGCGCCTCGACCGGCCGTACCTGCGCGAGAACGGCCGCCTGCGCCCGGCCTCCTGGGCCGAGGCCTTCGGGGCGATTGCCGCGAAGCTGAAGGGCGCCGATCCGAAGCGCGTCGGCGCGATCGTGGGTGACCTCGCCGGCGTGGAGGAGATCTTCGCGCTCAAGACCCTGATGGGCGCGCTCAAGGTCCAGAACCTCGATTGCCGCCAGGACGGCGCGATGATCGATCCGGCCTGGGGCCGGGCCGCCTACACCTTCGGTCCCGGCATCGCCGGCATCGAGCAGGCGGACGCCATCCTGATCGTCGGCGCCAACCCGCGCACCGAGGCCTCGCTCCTCAACGCCCGCATCCGCAAGCGCTGGCGGATGTCGCCGATCCAGATCGGCGTGATCGGCGAGGATGCGGACCTGACCTATCCCCACACCTATCTCGGTGCCGGCCCCGAGACCCTGGCCGAGATCGCCTCCGGTCGTCACAGCTTCGCCGAGGCGCTGAAGGGCGCCGAGCGTCCGCTGGTCATCGTCGGTCAGGCGGCGCTCACCCGTCCGGATGGGGCGGCCCTCCTCGCTGCGGTCGCCAAGCTGGTCCAGGGCCTGGGTGCGAAGGCCGAGGGCTGGAACGGCCTCGGCGTGCTCCAGAACGCCGCCGCCCGCGTCGGGGCCTTCGATCTCGGCTTCGTGCCGGGGGAGGGCGGCCTGACCTTCGCCGAGATGGTGCAGGGCGGCGCGCTCGACGTGCTGTTCAACCTCGGTGCCGACGAGGTCGAGGTCGGTCCGGGCGCCTTCGTGGTGTACCAGGGCACCCACGGCGACAAGGGCGCCCACCGCGCCGACGTGATCCTGCCGGGCGCGGCCTACACCGAGAAGTCGGCGACCTACGTCAACCTCGAAGGCCGGGTCCAGCTCGCCAACCGCGCCGCCTTCCCGCCGGGCGATGCCCGCGAGGACTGGGCGATCCTGCGCGCCCTGTCGGATGTGCTCGGTCAGCGCCTGCCGTTCGACTCGCTCACCGCTCTGCGCAAGGCGCTCTACACCGCGCATCCGCACTTCGCCGGCATCGACCAGGTCGCCCCGAGCGACGGCGTCGCCGTGCTGACGACGCTGGCGGGTCTCTCGGGCGAGCCCGGCCGCGAGCCGTTCCGCCCGGCGGTGGCGGACTTCTATCTCACCAACCCGATCGCCCGCGCCTCGCGGGTGCTCGCCGAGTGCTCGGGTCTCGCCCGCGGGCGGGCCCTCGAAGCGGCGGAATGAGGAGCACCGACCGATGACCGTCTGGGAGGTGCTGGGCACCGTCCTCCTCGTGGCCCTGAAGAGCGTGGCGCTGTTGGTCGCGCTGCTCGTCTTCATCGCCTACGCGCTCTTGGCCGACCGCAAGATCTGGGCGGCGGTGCAGCTGCGCCGCGGCCCGAACGTGGTCGGGCCCTGGGGCCTGTTCCAATCCTTCGCCGACCTGCTGAAGTTCGTGCTGAAGGAGCCGGTGATCCCGGCGGGCGCCAACAAGAGCCTGTTCCTCCTGGCGCCGCTGATCTTCGCCACCCTGGCGCTCGCCGCCTGGGCGGTGATCCCGCTCGCCGACGGCTGGCCGATCGCCGACATCAATGTCGGCATCATCTACATCTTCGCGATCTCGTCGCTCGGCGTCTACGGCGTCATCATGGGCGGCTGGGCTTCGAACTCGAAATACGCCTTCCTCGGCGCGCTCCGCTCGGCTGCCCAGATGGTGTCCTACGAGGTCTCGCTCGGCTTCGTGATCGTGACGGTGCTGATGTGCGCCGGCTCGCTCAACCTGTCGCAGATCGTGCGGGCGCAGGACACCTCGCTCGGCATCCTCGGCTGGTACTGGCTCTGGCTCTTCCCGATGTTCGTGGTGTTCTTCATCTCGGCGCTCGCCGAGACGAACCGCCCGCCCTTCGACCTGCCCGAGGCTGAGTCCGAGCTCGTCGCCGGCTACATGGTAGAATACTCCTCCACCCCGTACCTGCTGTTTATGCTCGGCGAGTACGTCGCCATCGTCACGATGTGCGCGCTCGGCACGATCCTGTTCCTCGGCGGCTGGCTCTCGCCGATCCCGTTCGCGCCCTTCACCTGGGTGCCCGGCCTGATCTGGTTCGCCCTCAAGGCCAGCTTCCTGTTCTTCATGATCGCCATGGTGAAGGCCATGGTGCCGCGCTACCGCTACGACCAGCTCATGCGGCTGGGCTGGAAGGTCTTCCTTCCGCTCTCGCTGGTCATGGTCTTCGTCGTCGCCTTCGTCCTGAAGCTGACCGGCCTCGCGCCGGTCTCCTGAACCCAACCGTCGGAGAACGAGCCATGAAGCTCGACCAGGTCGCCCGCGGCCTGCTGTTGAAGGAGTTCGTCACCGGGTTCGCCCTGGCGATGCGCTACTTCTTCAAGCCCAAGGCGACGATCAACTACCCCTTCGAGATGGGCCATCGCGGCCCGCGCTTCCGCGGCGAGCACGCCCTGCGGCGCTACCCCAACGGGGAAGAGCGCTGCATCGCCTGCAAGCTGTGCGAGGCGGTGTGCCCGGCCCAGGCCATCACCATCGAGGCGGGTCCGCGCCGCAACGACGGCACGCGGCGCACGACGCGCTACGACATCGACATGGTGAAGTGCATCTATTGTGGCATGTGCCAGGAGGCCTGCCCGGTGGACGCCATCGTCGAGGGGCCGAACTTCGAGTTCTCGGTCGAGACCCGCGAGGAGCTGCTCTACGACAAGGAGAAGCTGCTCGCGAACGGCGACCGCTGGGAGCGCGAGATCGCCCGCAACATCGCGGCTGACGCGCCCTACCGCTGATCGCCTGCGGGGGAGGGCGGTTCCTCCCTCGGTTCGAAAACAGGGGAGGGCGGTGATCCTCCCCACATCGACGACACATTCGCCGCTCCCCCGGTTGTGCGCCGCGGGAGCGGGTTCTATAGACGGGCCGCCGGGACGCTCCGGGGGTCGGGCAGGAGGCCGCCGCCAGGCGGCATGAATTCAGCGCATGACCGCAGCCGCCGCCTTCTTCTATCTATTCGCCGCGATCACCGTCGCCTCCGGCTTCATGGTGATCGCCTCGCGCAACCCCGTCACCTCGGTGCTCTTCCTCATCCTCGCCTTCGTGAACGCCTCCGGGCTGTTCATGCTGATGGGGGCGGAGTTCCTGGCCATGATCCTGGTCGTGGTCTATGTCGGCGCCGTCGCGGTGCTGTTCCTGTTCGTCGTGATGATGCTCGACGTCGACTTCGCCGAGCTGCGCCAGGGCTTCCAGGACTACCTGCCGGTCGGCGGCCTGATCGGTGCGGTGTTCCTGATCGAGCTGCTCCTCGTGGTCGGCTCCTGGGCGATCGATCCCGGCCTGGTGCATGGGCCGCTGGCGGTCTCGCCCGGATCCGAGACGGTGACCAACACGCAGGCCCTGGGTCTCGTTCTCTACACCAACTACTTTTTGTTCTTCCAGGTCGCCGGCCTGATCCTGCTGGTCGCGATGATCGGCGCGATCGTGCTCACCCTGCGCGACCGGCCCGGCGTCAAGCGCCAGGACATCGCGATCCAGAACGCCCGCACCCAGGCCGATGCGGTCGAGGTGCGCCACGTCCCGACCGGGCAGGGCGTCGAGGTCTGATCGGCGTCGAGGTCTGATCCTCGCGGCGGTTCGAAGAAGTCGTGCGGGGCCGGACGGGCCCCGCGATGCTGATGGCACGAGCGGCGGGGCGGGATGCGCCTCGCGACACGAAGGCGGCCGCCCGCGGTCGAGAGGCACGATGATCGGTTTGAGCCATTACCTGACGGTCGCGGCGATCCTGTTCACCCTCGGGGTGCTCGGCATCTTCATCAACCGCAAGAACATCATCGTCATCCTGATGTCGGTCGAGCTGATCCTGCTTGCCGTGAACATCAACCTGGTGGCGTTCTCGACCCATCTCGGCGACATCGTCGGCCAGGTCTTCGCCCTGTTCGTGCTGACGGTCGCCGCCGCCGAGGCCGCCATCGGCCTTGCCATCCTGGTGGTGTTCTTCCGCAACCGCGGGTCGATCGCCGTCGAGGACGTCAACATGATGAAGGGCTGACGAAGGCCTCCCGCCCTCAGTCCTTTACCCCTGAACCAGTGCCGCAGCGGCAAGAGCCACGCGAGGCCGGACCCCGAGCATGTACCACGCGATCGTCTTCCTGCCCCTGATCGGCTTCCTCATCGCCGGTCTGTTCGGGCGCCGCATCGGCCCGCGGGCCAGCGAGGTGGTGACCACCGGCATCCTCGTCTTCGTGGCGCTCCTGTCCTGGGTCGCCTTCTTCGAGGTGACCGGCGGCCACGGCCACGGCGCCACCACGCATCACGTCGCGACGTGGTTCACCGCCGGCGGCCTGACGGTCGACTGGGCGTTCCGGGCCGACACGCTCACCGCGGTGATGCTGGTGGTGGTCAACAGCGTCTCGGCGCTCGTCCACCTCTACTCGATGGGCTACATGCACGAGGACCCGCACCGGCCGCGGTTCTTCGCCTACCTGTCGCTCTTCACCTTCGCCATGCTGATGCTGGTGACGTCCGACAACCTCGTCCAGATGTTCTTCGGCTGGGAGGGCGTCGGCCTCGCCTCGTACCTGCTGATCGGCTTCTGGTACGAGAAGCCCTCGGCCAACGCCGCGGCGATGAAGGCGTTCATCGTCAACCGCGTCGGCGATTTCGGCTTCTCGCTGGGCATCTTCCTCTGCTTCGTGCTGTTCGGCGCGGTCTCCTACGACGCCATCTTCGCCAAGGTGCCGGAGCTCAAGGACGCGACGTTCCACCTGCTCGGCTACGACTGGAACGCGCTGACCATCTGCTGCCTGCTGCTGTTCATGGGCGCCATGGGCAAGTCGGCGCAGTTCCTGCTGCACACCTGGCTGCCGGACGCGATGGAGGGCCCGACCCCGGTCTCGGCGCTGATCCACGCCGCCACCATGGTGACCGCCGGCGTGTTCATGGTCGCCCGCCTGTCGCCGCTCTTCGATGCCGCGCCCAACGCGCTGATCGTCGTGACGGTGATCGGCGGCATCACCGCCTTCTTCGCCGCCACCGTCGGCCTCGTCCAGAACGACATCAAGCGGGTCATTGCCTACTCGACCTGCTCGCAGCTCGGCTACATGTTCGTCGCGCTCGGCGTCGGCGCCTACGCGGCGGGCGTGTTCCACCTCTTCACCCACGCCTTCTTCAAGGCGCTGCTGTTCCTCGGCGCCGGCTCGGTCATCCACGCGATGCACCACGAGCAGGACATGCGGAACATGGGCGCCCTGCGCCGCTACATCCCCTTCACCACCGCCATGATGGCGATCGGGACCCTGGCGCTGATCGGCTTCCCGTTCACCGCGGGCTTCTACTCGAAGGACGCGATCATCGAGGCGGCCTACATGTCGACCCGGCCGGGTCACGTGCTGGCCTTCCTGGCGACCGTCATCGCGGCCTTCATGACGTCGTTCTACTCCTGGCGCCTGTTCTTCATGACCTTCGAGGGGCCTGCCCGCTGGCAGAACGCCCATGCTCACGGTCACGAAGACCACCATGCCGACGCGCACGGCCATCACGCGGTCGCCCACGCCTCGGCGCAGGCGGATGGTGCCCCGGGCCACCACGAGGGCGTCGCCCACGACGACAAGGGCCACGACATCGAGCCCGCCTCGCACTCGGCGATCGAGCACCACGACCACCACGCCCATACCCCGCACGAGAGCCCGCGGGTGATGACGATCCCGCTCGCGGTCCTGGCGCTCGGCGCGCTCTTCGCCGGCCTGGTGTTCAAGAACCGCTTCATCGGCGAGGGCATGGACGAGTTCTGGAAGGGCGCGCTCGCGCACGGCCCCGACAACCACATCATGCACGACATCCACAATTCGCCGGCCTGGGTGCAGCACTCGCCCTTCGTGATGCTGGTACTCGGCTTCCTGCTCGCCTACTGGATGTATATCCGCCGGCCCGGCACGGCCCACCGGCTCGCCGAGAGCCAGCCGCTGCTGTACCGCTTCCTGCTCAACAAGTGGTACGTCGACGAGATCTACGACCGGGTCTTCGTCCGCCCGGCCAAGGGCTTCGGCGAGTTCCTGTGGAAGGTCGGCGACGGCCGCATCATCGATGGCATGGGCCCCAACGGCATCGCCGCCCGCGTCGTCGACATCACCCGCGGCGTGGTCCGTTTCCAGACCGGCTACGTCTACCATTACGCCTTCGTGATGCTGGTCGGCGTCGCGGCCCTGGTGAGCTGGTACCTGATCACCGGCGTCTCCGCGGCCACCCACTGACCTGACCGGAGAACAGAGAATCATGCTCGGCCTCGGGATCCTCTCCGGCCTCATCATCCTGCCGCTCGTCGGCGCCGCGTTCATCCTCACGCTCCGCGGCGACGACGAATCGGTCCGGCGCAACGCCCGCTGGGCGGCGCTCATCGCGACGCTCGCCACCTTCCTGCTGTCCCTGGTCGCCTGGGGCCGCTACGACACCTCGACGGCGCAGTTCCAGCTCGTCGAGAGCCATGCCTGGCTGACGGAGACGATCCGGTTCAAGCTCGGCGTCGACGGCTTCTCGATGCCGCTCGTCCTGCTCACCACCTTCCTGATGCCGTTCTGCGTCGGCGCCTCCTGGCTGTCGATCGAGCACCGGGTGAAGGAGTACTTCGTCGCGTTCCTGGTCCTCGAGGCCACGATGATCGGCGTGTTCTGCGCCCTCGACCTGGTGCTCTTCTACCTGTTCTTCGAGGCCGGCCTGATCCCGATGTTCCTCATCATCGGCATCTGGGGCGGCAAGCGCCGGATCTATGCGTCGTTCAAGTTCTTCCTCTACACCCTGCTCGGCTCGGTGCTGATGCTGCTCGCCATCATGGCGATGTACTGGCAGGCCGGCACGACCGACATCCCGACCCTGCTGCAGACCCGCTTCCCGGCGAACATGCAGATCTGGCTCTGGCTCGCCTTCTTCGCCTCCTTCGCGGTGAAGATGCCGATGTGGCCGGTCCATACCTGGCTCCCCGACGCCCACGTCGAGGCGCCGACCGCCGGCTCGGTCATCCTGGCGGGCATCCTGCTGAAGATGGGCGGCTACGGCTTCATTCGGGTCTCGCTGCCGATGTTCCCGGACGCGTCCCACTACTTCGCCCCGATGGTCTACACGCTGTCGGTGGTGGCGATCATCTACACGTCGCTGGTCGCGTTGGTGCAGACCGACATCAAGAAGCTGATCGCCTATTCGTCGGTGGCCCATATGGGCTTCGTGACGCTCGGCCTGTTCACGCTCAACGAGCAGGGCATCCAGGGCGCCCTGTTCCTGATGATCTCGCACGGCATCGTGTCGGGCGCGCTCTTCCTCTGCGTCGGGGTGATCTACGACCGGATGCATACCCGCGAGATCTCGGCCTATGGCGGCCTGGTGAAGCGGATGCCGCTCTACGCCGTCGCCATGATGGTGTTCACCATGGCCAATGTCGGCCTGCCGGGCACCTCGGGCTTCGTCGGCGAGTTCCTGGCGATGATGGGCGCCTTCCGGGCCAACCCGATGGTGTCGTTCTTCTCGGTCTTCGGTATCATCCTGTCGGCGGCCTACGCCCTGTGGCTGTTCGCCCGGGTGGTCTACGGCAAGCTCGAGAAGCCGAGCCTGCAGGGGATCACCGACCTCGACCGCCGCGAGATGCTGATCCTCGCCCCGCTCGTGGTGCTGACGATCTATTACGGCGTCCATCCCGGCCCGATCCTCGACGTCTTCGCGCCCTCGACCGACGCGCTGATGCAAGGCATGCGCGCCGCCCTCTCCACGACCCAGACCGCTGCCGCGGCGCTGCCGGTCCCGCACTGAGTTCTTCGCGATGAACGCCGCTCAGATCGTCATGCCCGCCATCGGGCCCGCCTTGCCGGAGCTGATCCTCTCGGTCGGCGTCCTGGTGCTCATCCTCTACGGCGCCTTCAAGGGCGAGCGCTCCACCGAGGGCGTCAGCGTCGGCGCCCTCATGCTGCTGATCCTCGCCCTGTTCGCGGTGGTCAGCCAGCCCTTCGGCACCAAGGTCACCACCTTCAACGGCTCCTTCATCGTCGACGGGTTCGCCCGGGTGATGAAGGCCCTGACCCTGATCGGGTCGGCCGCCGCCATCCTGCTCGCCAAGGAGCATTTCGAGCGCGAGCGCATCGCCCGCTTCGAGTACCCGATCCTGGTCGTCCTCGCGACGATCGGCATGATGATCATGGCCTCGGCCAACGATCTGATCGCGCTCTACATGGGCCTGGAGCTGCAGAGCCTGGCGGCCTACGTCATCGCCTCGTTCCACCGCGACGACGTGCGCTCGACCGAGGCCGGCCTGAAGTACTTCGTGCTCGGCGCGCTCTCCTCGGGCATGCTGCTCTACGGCGCCTCGCTGGTCTACGGCTTCACCGGCACCGTGTCGTTCCCGCACATCGTCACCGCGCTCCGCGAGGGCTCGGGCCTCGGCGTCGTGCTGGGCGTGGTGTTCGTCGCCGCCGGCGTGTCGTTCAAGCTCGCCGCCGTGCCGTTCCACATGTGGACGCCGGACGTCTACGAGGGCGCCCCGACCCCGGTCACCGCCTTCTTCGCGTCGGCTCCCAAGATGGCCGCGATGGCGATGGCCGTGCGCGTCTTCATCGGCGCCTTCCCGGTCATCACGCCGGAATGGCAGCAGATCATCGTCTTCGTGTCGATCGCCTCGATGGCGCTCGGCTCCTTCGCGGCGATCGGCCAGCGCAGCCTCAAGCGCCTGATGGCCTATTCCTCGATCGCGAATGTCGGCTACGCGCTCATCGGGCTCGCCGCCGGCACGCAGGAGGGGGTGCGCGGCGTCGTGATCTACATGGCGATCTACCTCGCCATGACGCTGGGCGCCTTCGCGGTGATCCTGTCGCTGCGCCGCGGCCGCAAGATGTACGAGACCATCGACGACCTGTCGGGCCTGTCGCGCACCCATCCCCTGGTGGCGTTCCTGCTCGCCATGATGATGTTCTCGCTTGCCGGCATCCCGCCGCTCGCCGGGTTCTTCGCCAAGTTCTACGTCTTCGCCGCCGCCATCAAGGCGAACCTCGTGACCCTGGCGGTGATCGGCGTGGTGACCAGCGTGGTCGGCGCCTATTACTACCTGCGCCTCGTCAAGGTGATGTATTTCGACGAGCCGGCCGAGGCCTACGAGCCGATGGGCCCAGGGCTCCGTATCGTGCTCGGCCTGTCGAGCGTGGTGGTGCTGCTGTTCTGGCTCATGCCGGCCCCGCTGGTCGGCATTGCCGGGGCTGCCGCGAAGTCGCTGTTCTAGCCGCATGACCTTCGTGCTCGACCCCGCGGCCAAGGCCGCGGGATACCGTCTCGAGGTCCATGACAGCCTCGGCTCGACGAGCACGCAGGCCATGGAGATGGCGCGGGCCGGCGAGACGGGACCGCTCTGGGTCGTCGCCCGCGAGCAGACCGGCGGCCGCGGCCGGCGCGGCAAGGGCTGGGGCTGGATCGACGGCAACCACGCCGCGAGCCTGCTCTGGCCGGTGCCCGCAGGGCTAGCCCCCGACCGGGTCGCGACCCTCGGCTTCGTCGCCGGCCTCGCCGTGGAGCGGGCCTTGCGCCGGGCCTGCGGCCGGGGCCGGACCGGCGAACCCCCGATTTCCGGCTGAAATGGCCGAACGACGTTCTCCTCGACGGCGCCAAGCTCGTCGGCATCCTGCTCGAGATGGAAACCCTGCCCGAGCGCGGTGCCGTCGTGACGATCGGCATCGGCATCAACGTGACCGGCGCGCCCGAGGGATTGCCCTACGCGGCGACATCCCTGGCCCAGGCCGGTTGCGCCGTCGATGCGCCGGGCTTGTTTCGCCTGCTCAGCGGCGCCTGGATCGAGGTCGCGCGGCTGTGGGACGAGGGCCGGGGCTTCTCGCGCATCCGCGACCAGTGGCTCGGCCTCGCGATGGGACTCGGCGGCCCCGTGACCGCACAGGTCGGCGGGGGCGCGGTGTCCGGGACCTTCGAGACCATCGACGAGAGCGGCCGGCTGATCGTGCGGCAGGCGGGCGGGACGCGCGTCCCGGTCTCCGCCGGCGAGGTGCATTTCGGAGCGGCCGCCAGCGCGGCCTGACGGGGAGGCGGCCCGGCGCCCGCGCGGCGACGACGCTCTCCCCCGATACGTTCGAAGTCTTTTCGGCGGGGCGCCTTACGGCGCCGCCGCCGCGCGGCCGTTCCAGGCCGCACACGCAACATGACGGCGCCGTGACCGTGACGGCAGACGAGGCCGTTCCTCGAGTGGGACCGCGACGGCGGTTCGTTCAGTGGTAGGTTGGACATGTCGAACAAGGGAGATGAGCTGATCTTCGTGCCCCTCGGCGGGGTGGGCGAGATCGGCATGAATGCCGCGCTCTACGGCTTCGGGCCTCCGAAGCACCGCAAGTGGATCATGGTCGATCTCGGCATGGGCTTTGCCAGCGAGGAGCACATGCCGGGCGTCGACCTGATGTACCCGGATCTCAGCTTCGCCGAGGAGAACCGCGAGAACCTGCTCGGCATCCTGATCACCCACGGCCACGAGGACCATATCGGGGCGATCGGCGAGCTGTGGCCCAAGCTCAAGGTGCCGATCTACGCCACCCGCTTCACCAAGAACCTGATCGAGGCCCGGCGCCTCGGCGAGCCGGGCGCGCCCAAGGTCGACATGCGCCAGGTCCCGGACGACGGTCGCCTCCAGCTCGGGCCGTTCTCGATCGAGTACGTGCCGGTGGCCCACTCGATCCCGGAGGCCAACGCGCTCGCCATCCGCACGCCGCTCGGCATGGTGCTGCATACCGGCGACTGGAAGCTCGACGACACGCCGGTGGCCGGCAACTCGACCTCCGAGGAGACCTTCACCCGTCTCGGCGAAGAGGGCGTGCTGGCGCTGGTCTGCGATTCGACCAACGTCACCCGCGAGGGCCGCTCGCCGAGTGAGTCCGAGGTCGCCGACCATCTCGCCGAGCTGATCCGCAACTCGCCGCATCGCGTCGCTGTCACGACCTTCGCGTCGAACGTCGCCCGCATGCGTGCCGTGTGCCTGGCCGCGCAGGCCTGCGGGCGCGACGTGGTGGCGGTGGGCCGTGCCATGGACCGGGTGATCGACGTCGCCCGCGAATGCGGCTACCTCGACGGGCTGCCCGAGATCCGCGGCGCCGAGGCCTATGGCTACCTGCCGCGCGAGAAGGTGGTGGCGCTGCTCACCGGCTCCCAGGGCGAAGCGCGGGCGGCCTTGGCCCGCGTCTCGCGCGAGGAGCATCCCGAGATCTCGCTGGCCCCCGGCGACCGGGTGATCTTCTCCTCGCGCGCCATCCCCGGCAACGAGCGGGCGGTCGGCGCGATCATCAACGACCTGATCGAGGCCGGCATCCAGGTCATCACCGACCGCACCGAGCTCGTCCACGTCTCGGGCCACCCGCGCCGCGACGAGATGGCGGCGATGTATCGCTGGACCAAGCCCCGCATCGCGGTACCGGTCCACGGCGAGGCGCTGCATCTCGCCGAGCATGCCACCTTCGCCCGCAAGCAGGGCGTCGAGCAGGTGGTCAAGGCCCGCAACGGCACCCTGATCCGCCTCGCTCCCGGCGAGCCCGAGATCGTCACCCACGTCAAGAGCGGGCGGATCTACAAGGACGGCAACGTGCTCGTCGATTCCAACGACCGCGCGATCCCGGAGCGGCGCAAGCTCGCCTTCACGGGCATCGTCTCGGTGGCGATCGCCCTCGACAAGAACGGCGAGGTCAAGGGCGAGCCCTCGATCGACCTGATGGGCCTGCCGAGCTACGGCCGCAAGGGCGAGGTCATCATCGACATCATCGGCGATGCGGTCGAGCGGACGGTCAACGGGCTGTCGCGGGTGAAGCGGCGGGATTCGGAAGCCGTCGAGAACGCCGTCGACCGGGCGATCCGCTCCGCCGTCAACGAGGTGTGGGGCAAGAAGCCGGCCTGCCACGTGATGGTGGTGGAGGTCTGAGGGCAGGGGGCGTCGGCGGAAGCCGACGTTCTTCCAGGATGGCGCGAGAAACCCTCCCCCCTCTGCGGGGGAGGGTGCCCGGCGGAGCCGGGGCAGCGGGACGAAGTCCCGCCGAGAGGGGCAGCGCGACGCTGCTCCAGGTGGCGCCCGTCAGAACGGTTCCGCCCAATCCGGAAGCGTGGTTCCCCTCTCCCGGCCTGCTCCGCAGGCCACCCTCCCCCGCAGAGGGGGGAGGGTTGAGTGCGGATCCTGAAGTATCTTCTTGGATGCGGACCTCGTCACAACGAATATCCCTCAACGACCCACCGGAGGAACACCCCCATGATCGGCCGGCTCAACCACGTCGCCATCGCGGTGAAGGATCTCGACGCCGCGGCGAAGGTTTATCGCGATACCCTCGGCGCGACGCTGTCGGCGCCGCTGCCGCAGCCGGAGCACGGCGTGACGGTGATCTTCGTCGAATTGCCCAACAGCAAGATCGAGCTGCTCGAGCCGCTGGGCGCGGATTCGCCGATCAACGCCTTCCTGGAGCGCAACCCGGGCGGCGGCATCCATCACGTCTGCTACGAGGTCGACGACATCCTGGCGGCCCGCGACAAGATGAAGGCGCAGGGTGCGCGCATCCTCGGCACCGGCGAGCCGAAGATCGGCGCCCACGGCAAGCCGGTGCTGTTCCTGCACCCGAAGGATTTCCTCGGCACCCTGGTCGAGCTGGAGCAGGCGTGAGCGTGGACGCCCTCCTCGACCGTGCCACCGCCACCATCCCCCGCACCCTCGCGGTCTGCATCGGGCTGATGCTGCCGGTGCTGGCGCTGGCGGTCTGGGGCTTTCGCCTCAGCGGCTTCGGGGCGGGCGCCCTCTATTTCGTGGTGTGGTGGATCGCGCTGTTCGGGGTGCTGCCGTTCCGGACCGCACCCGACGGCACCGAGGTGGTCGTGCCGGGTCAGGATCTCGGCGCGCCGCACAAGCCGCAGATGCGCCGCAAGGCGGTGTGGACCACGCTGGTGTCGGACGTGGTGTTCATCCTGGCCGTCGCGGCCTTCCCGCTCGCCGGATTGTAACCGGTCGCGACCTTTCACGGTCGCGATCGACCCCCGTGCTATCAAAACCCGTATCGCCAGGGCCCAAAATAAAAAAGCAAGGCTCGGAAGCCTTGCTTGTAAGCTTTCTGAATGTTTTTGCCAGCCTGATTTCTGTTATTCACCCCGATGGGCGTTGAGGCTGGCTTTTCCTCCCGAGACTCGGACCTTGCGCGGCGCCGTTCGGCCTGCCTGCGCATCATCGCGAGGCCGCTTATAGGAAGAAGAATTCGCATTGTCACCTACCCCGCAGCAGGTTGATGCGTTTTTTTGCATGGGCTGCGCATTTTTCTCCTCCGCCCCGCGCCGGACGCGTACCGCCCGGGGCCAAGCAGAGTGACGAGGGCGCCCGGGACCGCGTTTCATGTTTTGCGAACGGCGCCGGAAGCGTGCAAAAGGGCGTGCCCCGGGGAGAGACTCCCGGGCGGGGCTTTGCCCCGCGACACGCCACCCGCCTGCCACGCCAAGGTCCGACATGCGTCTCAGCCGCTACTTCCTGCCCATCCTGCGCGAGACGCCCAAGGAAGCGGAGATCGTCTCGCACCGGCTGATGCTGCGCGCCGGCATGATCCGCCAGGAATCGGCCGGCATCTATGCCTGGCTGCCGCTGGGCCTGCGGGTACTCAACCGCGTCGCCGACATCATCCGGGCCGAGCAGGACCGCTCCGGCGCGGTCGAGCTGCTGATGCCGGTGATCCAGTCGGCCGATCTGTGGCGCGAGTCGGGCCGTTACGATGCGTACGGCAAGGAGATGCTGCGGATCAAGGACCGGCACGAGCGCGACATGCTGTTCGGGCCGACCAACGAGGAGATGATCACCGCGATCTTCCGCTCGGCGGTGCGCTCCTACAAGGACCTGCCGAAGAACCTCTACCACATCCAGTGGAAGTTCCGCGACGAGGTGCGGCCGCGCTTCGGCACGATGCGCTCGCGCGAGTTCCTGATGAAGGACGCCTACTCGTTCGACCTCGACCAGGCGAGCGCGCGGCACTCGTACAACAAGATGTTCGTCGCCTACCTGCGCACCTTCGCGCGGCTCGGCCTCAAGGCGATCCCGATGCGGGCCGAGACCGGGCCGATCGGCGGCGACCTGTCCCACGAATTCATCATCCTGGCTCAGACCGGCGAGAGCGAGGTCTTCTGCGACCGCGCCTATCTCGACTTCCCGACCCCCGACGCGACGATCGACTTCGACGACGTCGCCGGGCTCCAGGCCACCGTCGACCACTGGACCTCGCGCTACGCCGCGACCTCCGAGATGCACGATGCCGACGCCTTCGCACAGGTGCCGGCGCCCGAGCAGATGGCTGCCCGCGGCATCGAGGTCGGCCACATCTTCTATTTCGGCACCAAGTACTCGGAGCCGATGGGCGCCAAGGTGACCGGTCCGGACGGGCAGGAGCGTCCGGTCCATATGGGCTCCTACGGCATCGGCCCGAGCCGGCTGGTGGCGGCGATCATCGAGGCGGGTCACGACGAATCCGGCATCGTGTGGCCGGATGCCGTGGCGCCGTTCGACGTCGCGCTGCTCAACCTCAAGGTCGGGGATGCCGGCACGGATGCCGCCTGCGCTAAGCTCCAGGGCGAGCTGGAGGCCGCCGGCCTCACCGTGCTCTACGACGACCGCGACGAGCGCCCGGGCGGAAAGTTCGCCACCGCCGACCTGATCGGCCTGCCCTGGCAGGTCATCGTCGGACCGAAGGGGCTGGCCGAGGGCAAGGTCGAGGTGAAGCGTCGCGCCACCGGCGCCCGCGAGACCGTGGCCCCCGACGCCGTGCCGGCCTTCCTGCGCCAGAACCGGACGGTCTGACCCGATGCCTCTCGCCGCCATCCGCGCGCGCCTGCCGAAATTCGGCGGGCTACGCCCGAGCGGGGGCGGCACCCTGCCGTTCGCGCCGTTCGAATGGACGATCGCCGGGCGCTACCTGCGCACCCGGCGGAAAGAAGGCTTCGTCTCGGTCATCGCCCTGTTCTCGTTCCTCGGGATCATGCTGGGCGTGGCCACCCTCATCATCGTGCTCTCGGTGATGAACGGCTTCCGCAAGGAGCTGTTGAGCAAGATCGTCGGCATCAACGGCCACATCTTCGTGGCGCCGATCGACCGGCCGCTGACCGACTTCGCCGACCTGTCGGACCGGCTCGGCAAGGTGGCGGGCGTCCATCTCGCCCTGCCGATGGTCGAGGGCCAGGCCTTCGCCTCGTCGCAATTCGGCGGCTCGGGCGTGCTGGTGCGCGGGGTGCGGGCCGACGACCTGAAGAAGATCCCCTCCGTCGCGGGCACCATCCGGGGCGGGACGCTGGAGAATTTCGACGCCGGCGGCGGCGTCGCCATCGGCAAGAGGCTCGCCGAATCCCTCGGGCTGCAAGCCGGCGACACCATCACCCTGGCGACTCCGAAGGGGGCTACGACGCCGTTCGGGACCGCGCCGCGGATCAAGAGCTACAACGTCGCGGCGGTGTTCGAGGTCGGCATGTCCGAGTTCGACGGCACCTTCGTGTACATGCCGCTCACCGAGGCCCAGGCCTTCTTCAACCGCGACGGCGACGTCTCGGTGATCGAGGTCTTCCTCGACAACGCCGATTCGGTCGGCGAGGCGCGGAGCGAACTGGAGCTCGCCGCCGAGCGGCCAGTGCTGATCACCGACTGGCGCCAGCGCAACCGCACCTTCTTCTCCGCCCTCGAGGTGGAGCGCAACGTGATGTTCATCATCCTCACGCTGATCGTGCTGGTGGCGGCGCTCAACATCGTCTCGGGCCTCATCATGCTGGTGAAGGACAAGTCGAGCGACATCGCGATCCTGCGCACCATGGGGGCGACGCGGGGCGCGATCATGCGGGTGTTCCTCATCACCGGCGCCTCGATCGGCATCCTCGGCACGCTGGCCGGCTTCGTGCTCGGCCTCGTCTTCTCGGCCAACCTCACGGTGATCCAGCGCACGCTCTTCCCCGGCGCCTGGGACCCGACGGTGCGGTTCCTGTCCGAGATCCCGTCCGAGACCAATGCCAGCGAGGTCGTGGCGGTGGTGGCGATGTCGATGGTGCTGTCCCTGCTCGCCACGCTGTACCCGTCCTGGCGCGCCGCCCGGCTCGACCCGGTGCAGGCCCTGCGCTACGGCTGATGCGAATGCCGGACGCTTGCTTCCGGAATTCGCATCAGCAGACTGCGCGGCGCTTGAGCGAAGCCGACTTCCGCCTTGCGAAAGCGATTGCGCAGCAATCGCCGAGCAATCAATCGGACGTCGTATGAGCCTTTCCGGCCCGCGCCCCCCGATCCTGTTCCCGAGTACCCACCGGATGCCGCGACCCGTCGATTCCCCGATCCCCGCCCCGCGCCCCAGAGCGAGGGGCGCCTGACGCCGATGGACGACACCCCGCATCAGCCGGTCCCGGCGCTCTTCCTCGCCCAGGTCGAGCGCCGCTACACCCAAGGCGACGGCCATCTGGAGATCCTGCGCGGCGCCGATCTCGCGATCTGGCCCGGCGAGATCGTGGCGCTGGTCGCGCCCTCCGGCACCGGCAAGTCGACCCTGCTCCACGTCGCCGGCCTGCTCGAGCGGCCCGATGCCGGCGAGGTCTATATCGGCGGCCAGCCGAGCGCCCGGATGGACGATGCCGCCCGCACCCGGATGCGGCGCGAGGAGATGGGCTTCGTCTACCAGTCGCATCACCTGCTGCCGGAATTCTCGGCGCTGGAGAACGTCGTGCTGCCGCAGCTGATCCGCGGCCTCTCGGCCGGCGAGGCGCGATCCCGCGCGTCGGAACTCCTGTCGTTCCTCGGCCTCAAGGAGCGCCTGAGCCACCGCCCGGCGGAACTGTCGGGCGGCGAGCAGCAGCGCGTCGCCATCGCCCGGGCGCTCGCCAACGGCCCGCGGCTGCTGCTCGCCGACGAGCCGACCGGCAACCTCGACCCGCAGACCGCCGGCCACGTCTTCGCGATCCTGGTCTCGCTGGTGCGGGCCTCGGGCGTCGCGGCGCTGATCGCGACCCACAACCTGGAGCTCGCCGCCCGGATGGACCGGCGGGTGACGATCCAGAACGGGCTCATCGTCCAGCTCGCCTGACCCGCCGCCGGCTCGCCGGGCGCTAGATCTGGTATCGGGATCGGGCCCGGCCGGGCGAGGCACGCAAGTCCTCCCCGTCCGGTACGGCCCGCACCTAAGACTTTTGGATGACCCTGCCGTTCAGCTTGCGTTGGGCCGGGGAATGGTCCAACCCGGCGGGAACGTCAGGCGGCAGCCGCTACGAACGGACAAGTGACATGGCCGGAAGTGACATGGCAAAGTGGGTCTACACCTTCGGCGACGGCAAGGCCGAGGGCAAGTCGGCGATGCGCGACCTGCTCGGGGGCAAGGGCGCGAACCTCGCCGAGATGTCGAATCTCGGTCTCCCGGTGCCGCCGGGCTTCACCATCACCACCGAGGTCTGCACCTACTATTACGACCACGGCCGGCAATACCCGCCGGAACTGGAGGGTCAGGTCGCGGGTGCGCTTGAGGCCGTCGGCAAGCTGACCGGCCGCCGCTTCGGCGATGCCGAGTCGCCGCTCCTCGTGTCGGTGCGCTCCGGCGCCCGGGCCTCGATGCCCGGCATGATGGACACGGTGCTCAATCTCGGCCTCAACGACACCACCGTCGAGGCGCTGGCCCGCGGCGCCGGCGACGAGCGCTTCGCCTATGACAGCTACCGCCGCTTCATCACCATGTACTCGAACGTGGTGCTCGGCGTGGAGCACCATTCCTTCGAGGAGGTGCTGGAGCGCTACAAGGACGAGAAGGGCCTGACCCTCGATACCGAGCTGGGTGCCGCCGACTGGAAGCACCTGATCGGCGAGTACAAGGCGCTGGTGAAGCGCGAGCTCGGCCAGGACTTCCCGCAGGATCCGCAGGCCCAGCTCTGGGGCGCGATCGGCGCGGTGTTCGGCTCGTGGATGAACCCGCGCGCCAACAAGTACCGCGAGCTGCATAGCATCCCGGCGAGCTGGGGCACCGCGGTCAACGTCCAGGCCATGGTCTTCGGCAACATGGGCGAGACCTCGGCCACCGGTGTGGCCTTCACCCGCAACCCCTCCACCGGCGAGAAGGCGCTCTACGGCGAGTTCCTGATCAACGCCCAGGGCGAGGACGTGGTGGCGGGCATCCGCACGCCGCAGGACATCACCGAGGTCGCCCGCATCGAATCCGGCTCCGACAAGCCGTCGATGGAGCGGGCGATGCCGGAGGCCTATGCCGAGCTGGTGCGCATCTACGGGATGCTCGAGCACCATTACCGCGACATGCAGGACCTGGAATTCACGGTCGAGACCGGGAAGCTCTGGATGCTGCAGACCCGCAACGGCAAGCGCACGGCGAAGGCCGCGCTCCGCATCGCCGTTGAACTGGCGGCCGAAGGCCTGATCACCCACCAGGAGGCGGTCGGCCGCGTCGAGCCGGCCTCCCTCGACCAGCTGCTGCACCCGACCATCGACCCGAAGGCCGAGCGCAAGGTCATCGCCACCGGCCTGCCGGCCTCGCCGGGCGCCGCCTCGGGCGAGATCGTGTTCAATTCCGAGGAGGCCGAGGCGGCCAAGAAGGCCGAGCGCAAGGTCATCCTGGTCCGCATCGAGACCTCGCCGGAGGACATCCACGGCATGCATGCCGCGGAAGGGATTCTCACCACCCGCGGCGGCATGACCTCGCACGCGGCGGTGGTCGCCCGCGGCATGGGCAAGCCCTGCGTGTCGGGTGCCGGCCAGATCCGGGTCGATTACGCCGCCCGCACCCTGTCGGTCGGCGGCGTGACGCTGAAGGCCGGCGACCGCATCACCATCGACGGCTCGAACGGCCAGGTGATGCAGGGTTCGGTCGAGATGATCGAGCCCGAGCTGTCCGGCGACTTCGCGGCGCTGATGGAATGGGCCGATGCCGTGCGCACCATGAAGGTCCGGACCAACGCCGAGACCCCGCTCGATGCCCGCACCGCCCGCAAGTACGGCGCGGAAGGGATCGGCCTGTGCCGCACCGAGCACATGTTCTTCCAGGAGGAGCGCATCGTGGCGATGCGCGAGATGATCCTGGCCGACGACGCGGAAGGCCGGCGCACGGCGCTCGCCAAGCTCCTGCCGTACCAGCGCCAGGACTTCGTCGAGCTGTTCACCATCATGTCGGGCCTGCCGGTCACCATCCGGCTCCTCGACCCGCCGCTGCACGAGTTCCTGCCGCACTCCGACAAGGAAATCGGCGAGGTCGCCGCCGCCACCGGCGTCCAGGAGGACAAGGTGCGGCGCCGGATGAACGAGCTGCACGAGTTCAACCCGATGCTCGGCTTCCGCGGCTGCCGTCTGGCGATCCTCTATCCGGAGATCGCCGAGATGCAGGCCCGCGCCATTTTCGAGGCCGCCGTCGAGGCCGCCAAGCAAACCGGCACGCCGATCATCGCCGAGGTGATGGTGCCGCTGGTCTTCACTCGCACCGAGTTCGACCTGGTGAAGGCCCGCATCGACGCCATGGCCGAGGCCGTGGCCTCCGAGACCGGCACCAAGGTCGAGTACCAGGTCGGCACGATGATCGAGCTGCCGCGCGCCGCTCTGCGGGCCGGCGACATCGCCCAGACCGCGGAGTTCTTCTCCTTCGGCACCAACGACCTGACCCAGACCACGCTCGGCATCAGCCGCGACGATGCGGGCCGCTTCCTCGGCCCGTATACGCAGCGCGGCATCCTGGCCTCCGACCCCTTCGTGTCGATCGACCAGGAGGGCGTGGGCGAGCTCGTGAAGCTCGCCGCCGAGCGCGGCCGGGCGGTGCGGGACAAGCTGAAGCTCGGCATCTGCGGCGAGCATGGCGGCGACCCGGCCTCGATCGCCTTCTGCCAGGAAACCGGCCTCGACTACGTCTCCTGCTCGCCCTTCCGCGTGCCGATCGCCCGGCTCGCGGCGGCGCAGGCGGCGCTCAAGGTGAAGGGCCGCGGCGAGGCGTGAGCCAGCGCTGCGCCTCCTCATAAGAGCACTTTCCCCTCCCCCTTGTGGGGAGGGGCTAGGGGGGTGCCGGAGAGGTCTCGCGCTCTACGCGGCACCACCCCCACCCCCTTACCCCTCCCCACAAGGGGGAGGGGAGGCGCCCCAATTTATGCGCAGGCGTAAGCGGATAGCGTCGTAAGCGCCGGCTGTCCCAAGAGAGGACCCCATGCGCGAGCCGCCGCCCGCCGGCCGTCCCGATCCGCAGGCCGGCGCCCGCCTGTGGCGCGGCTCGCTCGCGCAGCGCCTGCGGCTGGTCTCGGGCCTCGTCCTGTTCGCCTTCGCGGCCACCCATTTCGCCAACCACGCCCTCGGCCTGATCGGCCTCGAGACGATGATGGAGGCGGCGCGCTGGCGGGTCGCGGTCACGCGCTCGCTGCCCGGCAGCCTGATCCTCGGCCTCGCGCTGCTGGCCCACGTCGCCTTTTCCCTGGTGCGGCTCGCCGAGCGCCGGACGCTCCGGATGCCGCCCTGGGAGGCGATGCAGACGCTGCTCGGCTTCGCGATCCCGTTCCTGCTGGTGCCGCACGTCATGGGCACGCGGATCGCCAACCTGGTGGACGGCACGCGCACCACCTACGCCTACGTGATCGCCCGCATCTGGCCCGACGGCATGGGCTTCCAGACCGCGCTGCTGGTGGTGGTCTGGCTGCATGGCTGCCTGGGCCTGCATGCCTGGCTGCGCCTGTCGCCGCTCTACCGGCGGGTGGCGCCGCTGCTCGCCGTTCCGGCCTTCGGCCTGCCCGCCGCGGCGCTCGCCGGCATCGTCACGGAAGGCCGGCTGATGGACCGCGACCTGGCGCTGGCGCGCCGCTTCGATGCGCCGGATCTCGGCGCCCGCTGGCAGGTGCCGCCCGTCGATTCCGCGGTCGGGGCCTGGGGCGACGCCGTCACCGGTGCGATCTACGCCGCCGTCGCCCTGGCCCTCGGGATCGTGCTGGTGCGGGCCGCCGCGACCCTGCGGGCGAGACGCTTCAGCGTCACCTATGTCGACGGGCCGACCGTGAGGAGCCTGGAGGGGCCGACGCTCCTCGAGATCAGCCGGGCGAACCGGGTGCCGCACGTCTCGGTCTGCGGCGGGCGCGGGCGCTGCTCGACCTGCCGGGTGCTGGTGGTCGCCGGGGAGGACCGCCTGTCGGCGCCCGGGCCCCAGGAGGCCGCGGCGCTCAGGGCGATCGGCGCCCCCGGCAACGTGCGCCTCGCCTGCCAGGCCAGGCCCGGCGGCGACGTGGCGCTGGTGCGCATCCTCGACCCGCGCCGCGAGAGCGCGGACCAGCACCTCGCGAATACGGACGTCGCCGGGATCGAGCGCGAGGTGGCGATCCTGTTCATCGACATCCGCGGCTTCACCCCGCTCGCCGAGCGCAAGCTGCCCTTCGACGTGGTGTTCATCCTCAATCACTTCTTCGAGGCGGCCGGCCGCGAGATCGAGGCGGCGGGGGGCTGGATCGGCGGCTATGCCGGCGACGGGCTGCTCGCCCTGTTCACCCATCCGGACGGGATCGGCCCCGCCTGCCGGGCCGCCTTCACCGCCGCCGGCACCGTCGACCGGGCGGTGACCGACCTCAACCGGCGTCTCGCCGCGGAGCTTCCTGCGGCCTTGCGGATGGCGATGGGCCTGCATGCCGGCCCCCTGGTGCTCGGCCGCCTCGGCTACGGCGAGAGCCGCGGCATGTCGGTGATCGGCCCGGCGGTGAACCTGGCGAGCCGGCTCGAATCCCTCGCCAAGGCCGCCGACGTGCAGCTCGTCGCCTCGGCGGAAGCCGCGGAGCGCGCAGGGCTCGCCCTCGACGGGTTGCGGGTCGAGACCGTGGCGGTGCGGGGCGTGCGGGCGGAACTGCCCGTGATCTACGCGCCACGGGCCGCCGACCTCGCCGGGCGGTTGCGTTCTCCGGCATCGGCTTAACCAACGCTCAACCATACCCCGTAACACTCCGTGTCGAGATGTCGGTCCCGCGCGGGCCGGTGGTGGAGCGGGGACGGGACTGTGGGCAGGCGGTACTTGCGCAGGCGCGACCTGCGCAGACGGCAGGTGCGACGGGCGAAGGGGATGCGCTGGCTCGCCGCGGCCGTCGCGCCCTGGGCCGTCGGCCTCGGCGTCCTGGTCTCGTTCACGGCGTCCGCGGGTTACGAAGCCTCGCTGGGATCGAGCGCGGTCGCCCGCCTCGTGCCCCGCGCCACGCCGCCGCTGCCGGAGCGCGGCCTGATCACGCCGGTCGCTCTCTCGTCCATGAGCCTGACCGGGCCGTTGCGCCTCGTCCTCGATTCCGAGTCCCTGCGCCCGGACCTGAAGGCGGATGCCCGCACCCGGCCCCTGGCGGAGCGCACGCACAAGGGCGACGCCCTGGTGCCGGCCCGGGTGACCGGCGCCGTCCGCCCGGCCTCCCTGGCGGCCGGCTGGCTCGGCAGCGACCGGCCGAGCGTCGCCTCGACCTTCACGCCGGGCTCCGCGACCTGGAACCCGGAGCTCGAGCCGCAGGACGGCTTCGTGCCCCTGCCCGAACCCGATGCCGGCGAGGCGGGCGCCAGTTCGCCTGCAGCCGGCGCCTCGGCGCCGACCCGCGGCGCCGCGGCCGGCGGGCAGACCGCCATGGGCAAGCCCCGCGATCCCGATGCGCGTGAGGCGAGCCGGGGCGGCAGCACCCCGGCGGTGCCCCGCGCCGTCGCCCTGTCCTCGACCACCCCGGCGCCTGCCGATGCGACGCCGGTCGAGATCGCCGCCGGCGGCCAGATCTCGCCCCGCCTCGACCGCGACCCGAAATCCGCCGTCACGACCGCCGCCCGCATCAATCCGGAGGTCCCGCCGAGCGAGGACGACCGGCGCCGCTACGCCGACCTGATCACCCCGGAGAATGCCGAGAAGGAGCAGCGCTGCCTCGCCGAAGCGGTGTATTTCGAGGCCCGCGGCGAGCCCGAACAGGGCCAGGCCGCAGTCGCCCAGGTGGTGCTCAACCGCGCCAAGAGCGGCCTGTATCCTGCCAACATCTGCGGCGTCGTCTACCAGAACCGCCACCGCTACATGGGCTGCCAGTTCTCCTTCGCCTGCGAGGGCAAGTCGCTGCGCATCACCGACGACGCCTCCTGGCAGACCGCCACCCGCGTCGCCCACGCGGTGGTGGAAGGCCGCACCTACCTCGCCGATGTCGGCGGGGCGACGCATTACCATGCCGACTACGTCAAGCCGCGCTGGTCGCGCCGCCTGCGCAAGATGGACGTGATCGGCCGCCACATCTTCTACCAGCTGCGGCCGGGCCAGACCTGACCAGGTGTAGCGCGCAAAATCAGATGGCACGGCGCGCAGGTTCGGATGTCACCAGTTTGCGGGCCGGGAACCCGCAAGTCGCGAAGCCCTGCCGCTCGGCGCGGCGGTCCGCCGCGCAGGCTAGGGGCCAGGGGCACACCTACAGAACCGCCCAAGACAGCTACCGCGCCCGCAGGTACTCGAGCGTCCAGCGCGGATCGCTGGCCGCCATGGCGGCACGGAACGCCTCCACGAGGGGATGCGTGAAGCTGTAGGACTTCGCCCCCGTGAGGAACCCGACCGCTTCCTTGCGCGGGGTCGGCCGTCCGGTGTCGTCGTCCGGCAGGGGGCTCACGACCGCCTGAATGGCGGCCGGGATCACGCCGGGGCCGACGAACCCGAGGAAGTTGCCGTAACCGATGAGTCCGTCTCCCCATAGCCCGCGGGCAAACTGGCGGTCCGATATGTCCGGCATCGCGACGACGGCCGGCGGCTCCCACAACGGCGACCCGTCGTCCGGCTCGCCGCGCTGGCCGGCAAACTGGTCGCCGAGATCGGCCGCGCCATCCCAGATAATGACCTGGATCTTGCGGCCCTGCGGGTCGCGGATTTGGTAGCGGTCGGTCATAGCGGAACTCCCAGGGCTCACGACGCGAAATTCCATGCGATACGAATTTCGCCCCGCCCACCATTGCCCCCCTTCCCGGAGGGGTAGCCAGTGTCTGAGGGGGCGCCCGCACCACCGCCGCCGCCGGGAATACCGCCATCCGCCCCGGCCTGTCCGGAGATGTAGGCGCCACCGCCCCCGCCCGAACCGCCAAGATGCGGTGCGGCCGTGTTCAGTCCGCCAGCAGTCGGGAGAGCGCTGGCGGTGTCGCCGGTCCCATTCTTCCTGGCAACCGGGCCGGGATTGACGTCGTAGAGGTCGATCGGGATATCGCCATTCCCGCCGTTGGCGGTGGCGGTCGAATTGGCGGCGGCCCCTCCGGACGCGCCCCCGGTGCCGGTCATCGTCGTGGATACGCCGGTTGTTCCGGTTCGCCAAAGGGAGAGGATACTGCCAAAGCTCGTGCCGCTGCCGCCGACGCCAGCCGCGCCGGCCGTGCTGTCGGTCGTGACGCTGGCGCCGCCTGCGCCGCCCGCATCAATGGTGCATGGGATCGAGGCTCCGGGGGCATAGCGCGCATAGAAATGGGCGGCGGTGATCCGCTGTTGCTTCACGAGCCCCCCGGCGCCTCCGTTTACGGCCGCCCTACTCGCCGTTGTCGCCTGACGCCCGCCGCTATTTCCGCCGGTCCCACCCTTAAATACGGTCACGTCCAGGCTCTTAAGAAACGGCGGCGCAATAATCGGACCCGACGACGTGACAACCTGAAGCCATGAAGCAATCTGGGCTTGAACGACCTGCCACGCCGAGCCGTTCGAGCGCAGCCGCACAACGTCGCCTTGCTGCGGCAGCCACACGAGCGGCACGCCGCCGGTTCCAACAACGATAACGATCCCCGCCCCCGCATCGGCCTTGGTGATGACCTGCGTTGCGCCGTCGCCGGCTGTCGAGGCGACGACGAGAGTAACGGTCGCGTTCGAGGCACCTGTCGCGACCGTGAGCACTCCCGTCGTGTCGTTCGTTGTGGTCGTATAGGCGCCTCCCGCCGGGGCGAGCGGCTGCGATGGAAGCGCCGTCGCACCTACCGGGAGCATGTCGCCCGACCCGAGTGGGCGGGGCTCCCCGTTGGGGCCAACGACGAAGGGTAGAACTACGCCCATGACTGAACCTTTCCGAGTATCGATCAGAGCGGGACGTTAGCGCCGCGGACCACTTTGAAGGCGCCATGGCGAGCGTTGATGTTTGTATCGAGCGTCGTGTCTGCGTTGCCGTCAGTCCACGTCGCCGATACGGTGACTTGGCAGCGCCCGGACACTGCGGCGACGACGGTCGAAAAGGCCGGCCACCCGGGAGGCGTGGACGAGTTGTTCGGAGCGATCTTGATTGCCGGGGATGATACGACGACCCGGCCCATGGCGTTGTAGGAGCAGGCCGCGTCCATCGTCGCAATGGTGCCGCCGCCGTCGACCCCGCCGATCAGGCCGGTCAGGGAGACTTCGAACCGCGTCATCGTGTTCGGCGCGAGAATGATCGTCCACAGCTCGACCGTGTGCGCGCCGGTGCCGGCGTACCCGACGACCCGACCCCCGGCCGTCCAGCTAGACCCACCGAGGTCCTGGATCTCGCTATGCTTGACTGGGGGCAGGCCCGCCCACGGGGCAGAGCCGCCGATCGAGCCCTTGACCTTGAGACGCGACGGCGGAGTTGCGCCGCCATCCCATTGCATAGCTTCGATAGAGCCCGCGTCCACCTGGCCGTCGAGACTGATGTTGCGGTTGTATGTGGTGCCCGGGCCGATCGAGAGGACGCGCCCCTCGCCCGACTGATAACCCGACATGACGATGTCACCGCACGCGTAGCCAACGCCCTCGCAGCGGAAGAACGACCGCGTACCGCCGCCGCGCAGGTCGGCGAAGGTGTTGCCGGTACTCGACCCCTTCGTGAACGACACGAAATCAGTCGGCCTGATACCCTGAGATCCGACGCCGCCGTAAAGCCCGGTAAAGCTGTTCCAGCCGCTATGGCTTTCGAGCCCGTCGCCTTTGTCGACGGCGACATCGGTCGCGATCCGAACGATATTCTTGATCGCGAAGCCGCCGAGGTCCTGGAACAGGCCGTAAGACCATCCGGCGGACGCGCCCACGACCTCGATCAAGGCCGTCTGATCGTAGGCCGGCGAGGCGCTCGACCATTGGCCTTGCGTGTTGAGGCCGCGGATGATCCGATTGCTGATGCTGACGCCAGCTTGGATCGTCGCGCGAATGATGGGCCCGTTGTAATCGAGGATCGACAAGACGGTTGCCGCGCCCTCGCCCTCGACGCCAGGGCACTTCGAGCCCACGCCGGTCGGAAAGTCCGACGTCTTGACGAAGCGCCAATCGCCGGCGGGGATACGCACGGGCCGCCCGGTCGTACCGCAGTCGACAAGCGCCCTCTGAAGCGCGTCGTCGGCGAGCTGTCCCGACACCACGTCGTAGGCGGTCAGGTAGAGAGGCTGATCGTGCAGGATCGCGTCCAGCGTCCGCGTGGAGGAACCGCCCCGCGCACGCACGAGCAGGTCGTCGCCGTAACCTTGCTCAACCGCGCGCCGACCGGAAGGCAGCGCCTTGAGGAGCGTGGTGACATTCTGGGATCCATCGGGATTGCACAGCGTGATGGTGCGGTCGGCCCGGTTGATCGACAGTCCGCCGGCCGACGCTCCAGCGCAAAACGCGCTCGGCGGGTTGCGGCCCGACACAGTCGTGGACTGGATCGCATCCAGGGCCCAGGCCGGACCGGGAGCAACCAGGGCAGCCAGAACGAGAGAGGTGCGGGAGCGAAGCATGGGCGGGCCTCAATAGGATCCAGGCTGGAGCAGGTCGACGAGCGCGCCGCCGTCGTTGGCCCACAGCGACAAGCGGCCCTCGATCCGGGCGACCCCCCAACGGGCGGTGGTCAGCGCGGCCAGCGCCGCCGCCTGGGTCGCGTAACTCGGGGCGGCAGCGGCGAGCGTACTGGCCTCGACCTGATCCAATCGGTCGCCGAGACCGGTGAGATCGGCCGAGAGGCCGGAAATATCCTGCGTCCGCAGGCGCACGACGGCCTGCGCCAAGCCACGCAAGGTCTCCTCGGCCGCGCCGAGGCCGTAATCCAGGCTCGCCAGGCGTTCGCCGACGGTGCCTGCCGCGACGGTCCCGAGGATCTGCTGGCGCGCCGCCTCCACGATCGGGGCGACCATCACGGCGAGCAGGTACTGCGTGAGTTCCGCGACCTGGAAATCGTAGGCCCCGCCGCCGCGCAAGGCGCTGACGAGATCGGTCGCGCTGACGAGCGCAGGCACCTGCGGCGTCGGGAGGGCCGTGCCGTCAGGGACCAAGTTGCCCTGGATCAGCTCGTAGGCAGCCGCGAAGGGCGTGAGTTCGACCGTCGAGCCGACCCCGGCGTGAAGGATGCCGGCGACGCGATCGCCCGCGAGCGCCGTCACGGTGTAGGTTTGCAGCGCGTCGGCCATGACTACTCCCAGGGACGGGTCAGCGCCGGATCCGGCGTGGTGGCAGGCTTCGCAGGGACGCGGATCTTGCGACCGCGCACGAGATAGGCCCCTTCCGCGGCGAGCCCTGGGTTGGCAGCAAGCAGCGCCTCGACCGTGCCGCCGGTGGCCGTGCCGTAGAGCCGGCCTGCAATCCGATCGATGCGCTCCCGATCGGTCTGGACCTCGTAGACCATCACCGCCGGCCTCCCACGTAGACCAGGTCCATCTCGACGCCGACGCGGCGGCCGACGCCGTCGAAGGGGTGGAGGTGCGTTTCGTCGATGTAGAGGTGCCGGATGCGCACGAGGCCCTGCATGCGGCCGAGGTAGTTGCCGCGCAGGCGGTAATAGTTCACCGCCTCCTCGCTCTCGTGATGGCGCTGGAGCCACTCGACGGCGTCGAGCCCCCCGATCACGTGCGGGAACGTCACGGCCTCGAGCCGGGTCCGCGCCTCGCCCAGACCGGTCGCCTGGTAGTCCATATCGACCCAGGTCGGCGTGCCGGGAACGCGCGCCTCGCTCTCGGTGCCGATCCGCTGCGGGTTGAGGCCGAGACGACGAGCTGCGCTCGACCGATCGCGCACAGGGTCTTCATGCCATCGCCTCCGTCTCGACGGAGGTGGTGCAGCCAACGTTCGGCACGATGTCGTGGGTGACCACGACAGCCTCCAATTTGGCCTCGTCGATCGGCGTGCCGAACCCGGTGCATTGGACGGGCGCCCCCGACACCGCAGTTGGGTCGCCCGCCTTGGTGAACAAGCCTTGCTCATTCGCTGAACTCCACTCCTGCGCCGCCGCATCGGCCAGGGCCTTGGCGGCATCCTTCGACTGCGCGGGATGCGGCAACGCATCGCCCGCCTTGCCGCTGCCGCCGCTCTTTTCCTCGCGCTCGAGGGTACCCTTGTCGTTATCGAGGTAGCTCGCCGAGACCTTCTGGTACTCGAACCGCGGCTCCAGCTCGTAGTCGAACGAGTAATTCTCTTCGAAGGGCATCTGGATCGTGGGCAGCGCCTGACCGCTCGCACTCTCGCCCGAGCCGCGCTTGAGGATCAGGATACGGCCGTCGAGCGGCTTGACCACGCCGCCGTTCTCCTCGGCGAGCTGGGTCGCGAAGTCGATGACGCTCTGGTTCCAGCGCAGCAGGTATCCGCCCGGGACCGCCCGCTTCGCGATGTCGGGATGGACCTGGACCTGCCCGTTGCCTTTGACAGCTCGCGCTCGATGGCGAGATGGGCAAGAAGGCGCTGGAATGACTTCGGCGTGAAGTCGCTAGCGTTGTCGGTCTTGGTCCGCTCCGGCACGCCCCAGGCGAGGATCGCCCGGCGCAGCATCAGGCCGACCGCCTCGGCCTGCGGGATGCGCGAGACGTAGACGACGATGCGCCGGGTGTAGATGTCGAGCGCCAGGTAGACCGAATGGCGACCGTCGACGCAGAGCGCATCCATCGGGCTGGCGTCGATCTGCCAGAGCTGGTTCGGACGGACGATGCCGTGATCGGTGTTGGAGCCCGAAGCGCGGAACCGGCTCTTGAACCCATCCGGGTTGGTGATGGCGGTGAGGTGGACCTTCTCGGTCTCCTTCCAGCGCTTCAAGGCCTCTTGAACGGTACGCATGGGCGGGAGCGGCACCCGCTCGACCACGCCGCCGGCCCGCATCACCTCGACCGTTTCGCCGAAACGGGCCAGCAGAAGGCCGCGGATGTGATCGGCGGAAAGGTGTGGTTGATGAGCGATGAGCGCGAGAGTGAACACGCGCACCTGACCGCTCTCGGCGCTGTCCATGATGCCGGTACCGCGGCGGCGGGCGCCCTGATCGACGGCGAGGCTCGCTGTCCGGCCCGCCTTGGCTTCTGCCCCCCAGCGCTGAAGCGTACGCAGGGAGAGCCGCGATGCGGATTGGCGCATCCACTCGGGCAGGTCGGCCCGCCCGGCCAGCACTTCCTCCACGAAGCGCAGATCGGCATGGCGTCGTGGCAGAGAAGCTTGACGCTGGAATTGGTCGGCAGCGGCCAGGATAGCCAGGCGGGCATCCCGCGCCTCAGCCGCGTCTGCCCGCAGGGCTGCAGCCTGGGGCTCGGCTTCGGCCGCCCGCTGCGCCAACAAAGGAACGACCTCGGCGACGAAGCGGCTGATATAGGCCTATCGCGCTTCTGGCGGCAGGAGATCGAGGTGGTATTTCACGCCGCCTCCGGCGCTGGCCCGGCGGCGGCAGAGGCCCGTGCGGGCGCTCCAGTCCTGGCTCTCGGCCAGGGCATTGATGTTGCGCTTGGTCGCCGGGAGGCCCGGCAGACCGAGATCTGCAATCTCCGCCGCGCTGAGCCAGAGCTTCATGCGCGGTCCTGCTTCTGCATGAGGCCGGCATGGTCGAGGAAGCGGCGGCGCCCCTTGGCGTCGAGCTTGCCCCAGTTCGAGACGATGCGGCGGAACAGCTCTTCCTGCGGGTCGCCCTCGCCAGTCGGAGCAACACCTGCTGCGGCGCGTGCCGCAGCAACCGTCGCAGTCCCGCGCTCCACATGGAGCTTCACCAGGGCGATCTGGCGTTCCTGTCAAACGGCATCGGAACGGGACCCCTGATCGGCGTCCAATCGGGCCCCCTTGTTGAGCATGCGCGACGCCCCTGCTCAGCCCGGCGAAGCGGGTCGGGGTGGCGCAGCCGGGCTGAGCAGGGGGCCAGGATGAGCCGCGCACAGGCCGCCCTCACGCCCGGTTCTTGAAGCGCCAGCTCTCGTTGCCGGTCTCGACGATCTCGCAGTGGTGGGTCAGCCGATCGAGCAGTGCCGTCGTCATCTTGGCGTCGCCGGCAAACACGCTCGGCCACTCCCCGAACGCCAGGTTGGTCGTCACCACGATCGAGGTGGTCTCGTAGAGCCGGCTGATCAGGTGGAACAGCAGCTGACCGCCCGACTGCGCGAACGGCAGGTAGCCGAGTTCGTCCAGCACCACCAGGTCGGGCCGGGCGAGGTGGTCGGCGATGCGGCCCTGCCGGCCGGCTCGCGCCTCGGCCTCGAGCCGGTTGACGAGGTCGACCACGTTGTAGAACCGGGCCCGCGCCCCGTCCCGGATGCACGACCGGGCGACCGCGATGGCCAGGTGCGTCTTGCCCGTGCCGGTGCCGCCCACCAGCACGACGTTGCGCTGGTGGGCCAGGAACTCGCCGCCGCAGAGGTCGCGCACCAGACCTTCGTTGATCGGCGTCCCGGCAAAGGCGAACTCGGCGAGGTCCTTGGCCAGGGGCAGCTTGGCAATCGTCATCTGGTAGCGGATCGAGCGCGTCTGCTTCTCGCTGATCTCGGCCTGCAACAGGTCGCCGACGATCTGCTGCGGTTCGTGGCTGCGCTTGAGGGCGACCTTGATGATCTCGTCGTAGGCCGCCTTCATCCCGAACAGCTTCAGCTCGCCCATGGTGGCGAGGATCTGCTGACGTTCCATCATGGGGCTCTCCTCAGGCTGTCGTAGCGGGCACAGTCGGCGACCGGCTCGTGGCGCAGCCGCAGGCTCTCGGGCGTCAGCAGCGAGACGGGCGCGGGCGGCTCCCGCTGGCGGGCCAGGATGTTGAGCACCACGTCGGCCGAGTGCACGCCCTCGCGCAGCGCCTCGGCGCTGGCCGCTTCGACCGCGGAGAGGCCGTCGCCGAGCACGGCGGTGAGGATCTCGACCATCTGGCGGTCGCCGTCGGCGCTGCCGGCGAGCTTGCGGCGGATCCGTTCGAGGGCGGCGGGCAGGACCCAGTCCTTGAACGGTGCGCCGTTGCGCAGCGCGCCGGGCTTGCGGGCGAGCACGGGGACGTAGTGCCAGGGGTCGAACACCGTCTGGCCGCGTCCGAAGGCCCGCGGGTGCTCGGCGACGACGCGTCCGTCCTGGCGGATCTCGATGCGCTCGGCATAGGCGCGCACCTCGACCGGGCGACCGATGGCCGAGGCCATGACCGAGTACTTGTTGTTGTCGAAGCGCACCAGGCAGGTCGAGGACACGGCCGCCGGGACGGCGTGGAAGCCGTCGAAGCGTCCGGCGTAGGGGACCAGGGCTCCCCGTTCGGCTTCGAAGGCCTGCCAGATCGTCAGTTCGCGCTGCTCGGGATGCGGGTGGGCCTTGGCGTAGGCGACGACCCCGTCGAGCAGCAGGGCGTTGAGCTCGTCGTAGCTTCTCACCCGGACGCGCGGGGTGAACAGGCGCTCGCGCACCAGCCCGACCTGGTTCTCGACCTGCCCCTTCTCCCAGCCTGACGCGGGCGTGCAGGCCACGGGCTCGACGAGGTAGTGCGAGCACATCTGCAGGAAGCGGCGGTTGTAGGCGCGCTCGCGCCCGACGAAGATCGTCTCGACCGCGGTCTTCATGTTGTCGTAGATGCCCCGCTGGCAGGTGCCGCGGAAGAAGGCGAACGCCCGGTCGTGGGCGTCGAAGACCATCTCCTGGCTCTCGCGCGGATAGGCCCGCACGAACAGCATGCGCGAGTGGCAGAGCCGGACGTGGGCGACCTTGACCGTCGTGGTGACGCCGGCGATCAGCACGATCTCGTGGCTCCAGTCGAACTGGTAGGCCTCACCCGGGGCGAAGGCGAGTGGCACGAAGGCGGGAGCCGTCACGCTGGCCTGCTGGCGCTTCCACGTCTTGGCGTAGCGGCGGACGGCATCATAGCCGCCCTCGTAGCCGAGCCCCCGCAGCGCCTCGAAGATACGGGTCAGCGTCAGCCGCTCCCGCGCCGGCTTCCCCGTATTGGCCGCCAGCATCCGGTCGAGCTCGTCGCGCCAGGGCCAGAGCTTGGGTGCAGGCTGGACGCTGCGGGTGTAGCGGAAGGCAGTTGCCTCCGAGCGGATCACCTTCCTGACGACCTTGCGGGAGAGCTTCAGCTCCCGGCAGATCTGCTTGATCGGCTTATGCTGCACGAAGTACGCGCGGCGGATCTTCGCGACCGTCTCCACGACCAACATCCTCCGCGAGCCTCCCGTTCCGAATGCGGGAGGCAGTCTGGATGAAGTATCCTGGGGGTCCCGTTTGGACGCCGATCACCCCGGAAACGGGGTCCTTATTCCACGCCTAATCACAATCCTGAATTGGCCGAGGAACGGCAGGGGGCGACGTTGCAGCTCATCACCCCGCGGGCGCGGACGGGCGAGCGGGTACGGATCAACATCACGATAGACAAGGGGCTCTTGCGGCAAGCCGACGAGGTCGCAGAGGCGCGGGGCGTAACACGCTCCGGCCTGATCGAGGCCGCGCTCACGGCTACCATCCCAGCTTGAGACCGTCCCGATTATTCGAGCCCTAACCGCGATCGGAGATTTATCAATGAGACATTTCAGAATTCATACCGCAACTGGTTATATTTTTGTAGATGCTCCGTTCAAAAATGCGGCAGCCTTGAAATATCTTGATGAAGAGGGGATCGGCAACCTCACATCTCTTGCTTCTTTAGAAGAGCTTGAAGAAGCTTGCAATAGCACAATAGACGAAATCGTTATTATCAAGCTTTCATTGCGGATCCGTTATTATGTAGGCTCTGGCTTACATGCTGGTGGCAGTGTCGATGTTTATGTAACGGACGGTAATCACAACCCTCTTGAGCCGGTACAGCCTGGTGGCTGGTGCATCTTGCTGAAAAATTGGCAGATGGGCTTCGATCCGGACGGCGTATATCGCGGGCATCATCTCAGTTGCGGTCTGGACCGCACTAAATGGGCGGCGTTTGAAGCGAAGCACTTAGATAAGCGGTTCGCGTCCCGTGAAAAGGCGATCGCCGCTGCCAAGCGGTGGGTCGCCGCCGTTCGCAGGGAGACGGATCTCAATGGGGATGGCGGGACCGGGCTCGTATTCCGGCTTAGATAGCCTGCAACGAGAGGAGTTCTGGCTACGGCGCGGCCTTGAGCACCCGGTAGACGCTCGCCCGACCGATCCCCAATCGCCGGGCGATCGCCGAGGCGCCAACTCCCTCTTCCGCCAGACGGCGCACGGCTTCCAGATCGACCGTGCGCGCCCGCTTGTAGACGCCGGCTGCTTTCGCCTTTGCGATCCCCTCAGCCTGGCGCTCGCGCCTGAGGTTTGTCTCGAACTCGGCAAAGACCCCGAGCATGTCGAGGAAGGCCTTACCGGCGGCGGTCGAGGTGTCGATTGGCTGCTCGGTGGCGAGCAGCCCGGCCCCCTTCCCTCTCAACTCACGCACGATGTCCTGGAGGTCGCCGATCGAGCGCGCCAAGCGGTCGACGCGGGTGACCACCAGTGTGTCACCCGCGCGCACGAAGGCCAGCACGGTACGCAGCTCGTCACGGCCGATGGTCGAGGAGCCGGACACCTTCTCGGACCGGATGATGTCGCAACCAGCCGCCTTGAGGGCGGCGAGCTGCACGGTGAGGTCCTGGTCGAGGGTGGAGACGCGGGCGTAGCCGATCCGGGCCATGGAATGTCTCGTAGGCTCTAGATGAGCCCTTGTAGCTGTCTCGCAAGCCATCCGACAACCCTTTGAGGCAGGCCGCAGGCGTCTCACCGAAGTTGCCTCGCAGGGTTGTACCCAGCGAACATGTGCGGGAAACCCCTCAGGCCGCGTTTTCGCACCTTCTATCGATCAGACAGGGTTTGTCGCGTAACCTTCACAGTCAGGCTTCCTGTGTGGAGCTGCCGGCGTCTCACTACCCGCGCGACCATGCCGGGAAAACACATGTTTTCCGTACAACCGGGCCTAGTATGCCGAAGACTGCCCTGGGTGGAAAGCAGATCGTCAACTGTCGGGTGAACGACCACGAGATTAAGACCATGTGCCGCTAAATACTTGCTCGACTGGCCCCTTTAGAAACACTCCCCCGATCCCGTCCCATCTCACTTCGAACTGGCCACCATCACATTCGACCAAAACTTGATCGTTCAGGTGGCCTCGCCGGATCCCGTTCACGACCGCGCCGCACGCACATGAGCCCGATCACAACGGAATGCCGCCACCGCGCTCCCAGATGCGCAAGCGGATGCCAGACGGGCTCAAGATCTGCACGAAGTGGACGTTAGTCTTTTGGGGAAACAGTGGATCGCTTTCGATCCTTTGTCCAACTCCAATTACGTCAGCGTTCTCGAAATCGTCGAGGAAGAGGCTACAATGCGGATTTCCCATGCTACAGGCGGCAGGCTCCCCCAGGATTGGTAGTCTCAGCGTGTCCAGCTTACGATCGATCGGGATTTCGTGCCACAAGAAGAGTGGCCGCCCCATATCGACCGTGATCAGCCCATCTGCTTCCTTGGTGCACGTGAGAAGTCCATGGTTGGTCCTGACTATAATCTTTAAGCGATCGGTCTCCCGAAACAGCTTCCATGCAACACCTCGCGTCGCACTTCCGCAGGCATCTAGTGTTGTGCCGTCAGGGTTCCAAAAGGTGAGGCGCGCATCCGCATCCTCGCAATCGACGATTACAGCAAGCTGATTGAAGCCAATCCCACGATTGCGATCACCCATTTGTTCGATCAATCGACGGTCGATGATGTTTTTGCGACCGCGCATATCAACTATGACAAAATCATCGCCGTTGGCGTGCATCTTTTCGAACGGTAGGAGCATGGCCGGCTCCGTATCTTGTGGTAGTGGCAAGCTAGAGATCTCGACGCATGACGTAGTTCAGATAGCGCTGGTCCTCTATCTCGTAGTGGGTTTCCCCCGCCTTCTGGAATGACTGCCGCTGGTAGAAGGCGATAGCATCTGTATTTTTGGCATTGACAGCAAGCCAGACACGGGAATGTCCGCTGGATCGTGCGGAGTCCAGACCTGCGTTCGGAAGCGCAAGACCCCTGCCGGTCCCCTGATGGCGCGGCTGAACGTAGAGGGTCGCGATCTCGACGTCCGAGCAATCGGCAACCGGCGCCACGGCACTCGCAACCAGTTCGATCATGCCGTCGATCCCTACGACATTCTGTGAAACCAGGATTGTGCGCTGCCGGTCCGCGATGCGACTACGAAGCCGCTCGGTTGCGAACTCGCGGAAGGCATGGTCAGCAAAGAAGCCGCTGATGCCTTCACGAATGTAAGTCCCAAGCCATACCTCGATAGACAGAGCGGCCAAACTCGACGCATCGGAGAGTTCGCCCTTCCGGATCAATACATCCACCTCCACGCTCCTCTGATATAGCGGCGTTTGTCTCGGCTAACTGAGCACGTACATGTCGGCCAAGGAAGCGATCGTTGCTAAGGGTAGCTTTCGAGAACCCAGCGGGAGCCCCTGGAGGGCCGTCAGGGGTGGAAAGCGGCCTTGCTTAGAACTCAGCGTATAGCTCGATGACGTTGTCTTCCGGATCGCGGAAAAACAGCGTTCGGTGCCGCCACTTCGGCAGATCGGTGGGCTCTCGCAGGATCGGAACGCCCTTGGCGACCAATTCCTTGTGGCACCGATCAACGGCGTCGAGAGGGACGCGAAAGGCAAGTTGAACTGCTACCGATCCTGATGGCCTCGGCCCATCGTCGCAGACCGACCACGGCCCGCGTGGGCGCAGCGTCAGAAGTGTCGAGCCGATCCTGAAGCTCACCCAATTCTCGATGTCCTCGGCCACTGTGAAGCCCATGACGGTCTCGTAGAACGCACGGGTCTACTGCATCCTGCTGCACAGGATCACGGTGTAGTCGAGGTTAGTAATGCCGCCGAGGCTCATTGCCATCTCCGCTCGTATGGCGAAGCTATCGAACTCAGCGGCAGTGAGCTAGAGACCGAAAACAGCCTCTGAAACGCCTGGCAGGGTCAAAGCCCGCATGCCTCACCGGCCATCTCGGCTGTACGGAAAACACTTGTTTGCCGTACAGCCTAACCTGACATGCCGGATGACTGCTCGGGTGGAAAGCTGCCGTTACCAGCAGGTCAACCCGTTAAGGGCAAGGTCTGCGCAGGCAAATTATAGGCAGAATGTGCATGTCACGAGTTCGGCGGACTAGGATGCTGGCTGCCATTGGCGGCCAGATTATATATTTACCGGTGCTAATATCTTCTTTCGAGAAATTGCCAGCATCGTTGGAATATGAATTTTATGCTGCGGGAACGATCTGCCTCGGCTTATTCTGGTTCCTCAGGCGCCATGAGGATGTGAAGAAACATGAAGCGATTATAGAGCACGAGGTTTCGGCATTCCGCCTTCGCTACCCGTGGCGTCCTCTCGCAACCGCTATTCTGATATTTTTTGGTATAGGCGTAGTTGTGTTCGGGGGCTAATTTGAATTAACGGCATCACAGGCGGTTGCCATTGGCATCGCACTTTGGAGTATACCGCATTTAGTTGAAGATATCATGTTCAGTGGCCGCCGCTCGTAGAAGACTGCTAAGGGTCAGACGCAGACGGCGCGCTACGACCCTGATCTGCAACGAGCGGGCCAAACTGTCCACAGCACATCATAAGCCATTGACTTACATCGTCCATTGACTTACGCCTGCTCATGTCCAAGCCGCTTCACACCGTCGTCGAGACCCCCAACTACCTCGCCGACGCGAAGCGGGCGGGCATGACCGAGGTGGAGCGCCAACGCTCGGTCAACACTTACGCCAAGACGCCGGACTACGGCGACGAAATCCAGGGCTCCGGCGGCTTTCGCAAAGGTCGGGTCGCTGGCCGCGGCAAGGGCAAGTCGGGCGGTTACCGGGTGGTCTCGATCTACCTTGACGAGACGATCCCGGTGTTCCTCGTTGCCGTCCTCAGCAAGGGGGACCGCGAAAATTTCACCGATGCGGAGGTTGCCGAGTTCAAGAAGGTGGCCACCGCAATCAAATCGGCTCGCCGGCGCAGCAAGGAGCGCTGATGAACCTGCAACCCTCCACGTGGTGTCTCCGATGACCGATAGCTTCACCCGCATCCTGAGCGGCGCCGAGAGCGCCTTGGCCTACATGGAGGGCAATCCTCCCGAGGGGACCATTGTCCACGTTCCGGACGATCTAGACGTGGCCGAGATCCGGACTAGGACCGGCCTCGCTCAGCCGGCCTTTGCGGCGACCATCGGCGTTTCGCTGCATACCCTCCGGAACTGGGAGCAGAAGCGCCGCCGCCCGGAGGGGCCTGCCCGCGTGCTCCTAGCAATGGTCCAGAAGCGGCCGCAGGTGGTGCGGGAGATCCTTGGCCAGGTGGCCTGATCGCCAGCCTCCGATGGCTATCGCCGGACGAGGCTGGCGTCACTGAAGCGGAAGATATGATGACGAAGTTCGGCGATGGATCGACGATCGAGCCGAGACCGCGCGGAAGGAGTGCCGTCAGCTCCGACCGGTAGCGCGAGGAGCAGCTTCACGCTCGTTCCGGGGCGCATCGATATGGAGCACCATGCTGTGGCAGGGTAGCACTGTAGCGCTACGGTGCCTTAGCACGGTAACATCATGCGTTCGAAGTGCTTTCATACTGTGGCATTTACCTGCTACAGCGCTACAGCATCACAGGTGAGACATGCGGACTCGGACACTCGTCACGCAGAAGGGAGGCGTCGGGAAAACGACGCTGGCAGCCTCCCTCGCCGTTGCTGCCGCACAGGCTGGCGAGAAGGTCGTCGCCCTTGACCTTGACCCGCAGGGATCGCTTGGCGCCTGGGGCGACACCCGCACAGCGGATGCGCCTGCTGTTGATCGGCTGCCCGCCGACCGGCTCGGCGAGCTGCCTGCCATCCTCAAGGCTCTGAAGGCAGAGGGCTACACCGTCGCGATCCTCGACACCGCAGGCGTATCCTCGACTGGTGGCAACCTCGCGATGCAGGCTGCGGATCTCGCCCTCGTGCCGGCTCGTCCCTCGCGCCTCGACCTACAGGCCACGATGCCGACCATTGAGACCCTGATGCGGCTCGGGATGCGGGATCGGTTCGCCTTCGCGCTGAACCAATGCCCGCCCGGACGGTCATCAACTCAGTTGGCTTCGGTTGCGAGCGCGATTTTTTGCTCCTCGGCGTAGGCATCGCGCAGGCGTGCGTTGGCGATGACGAGGAGGCGTCGCATGATGGCGACGATCGCCACGATGGGCTTTTTGCCCGCTGCGATGAGGCGCTGGTAGGTGTCTTTGAGCACGGGGTTGAAGCGGGTAGCGGTCAGGGCGGGGAGGAACAGAGCCTGCTTGATCTCGGGCCGTCCGCCCTTTGTGCGTCGGTAGCGCTCGGTGGTCCCGCTCTGGTTGGGATGCGGGGCGAGTCCGGCCAGGGACGTCGCCTGGCGCCGGTCGATACGGCCGAGCTCGGGCATCAGGGCGAGCAGGATGATGGCAGAGGTGTCGCCGATGCCCTTGATCGAGGTCAGCGCCTTCTTGGCCCGGCTGAGCGCGGCGGCCTTGCGCAGGGTCTCGGCCATCGCCTCCTCGATCGCCTCGATCTGCTCGGACAGGGCGGTGATGAGGGTTTCCAGATAAGCCTGGACGGGTCCAGATCCCGGCGCGGCCAGACGATTGCGGTTGGCGGTGCGCTGAGCCACGAAGTCGGCGCGGGTGAGCACCAGGCTCTGGAGGTTTTCCTGATCGGGATCAGGGGCTTGCCAGCGGGCCAGGGAGGTGTGGCGCTCCCGGCCGTAAGCCGCCAGGGCCTTGGCGTCGAGGGCGTCGGTCTTGGCGAGGGTGCCGTAGGAGTGGATGAACGCCTTGACCTTGCGGGCGTCGGCGCGGTGGGCGGGGCATCCGACGGCGAGGAGAGCGGCCAGCAGAGCATCCTCGTAGCCGCCGGTGGCTTCGCAGATGACGAGGCAGGTCGCATCGAGGTCCGCTTTGGCGGCGAAGGCGGCGAGGTCCTTGGGCTTGTTGGGGATGGTGTGACGAGCGTTGCCGCGGCTGTCGTGGAGGACGATCTCGGCTTTGCCGACATCGGCTCCGATGAAGCGGGTGGGTGAGGTGGCGGGTTGGGTCATCCGGGTCTATCCTGAGGCCGCTTGGGATTGTCTGCGGGCGTCGAGGAGAGGCCCAGGCAACTCATCAAGCGTGGCGAGGAATGCGGACCGGCGAGCCAGATGACGACGGGCGCGAGCCCCATCCCGGGACGCTCGACCGATCCGCGCCCGGTCCGGATGGCCATCCGGACCGGGCATCCCGCCGAGGCGGAACGGGATCACTCTACAACCGAACCAACAGACAATCCCGGGGCTCGCCGAAGGCGAGAACCCGGGATCCATAACCGCCGGCATTTGAGGACTAGGCGGAACCCGCTCCGATTCTTTCTCCAACGTCAGCGTTTATGGATCCCGGGTTCCGCTTTCGCGGCCCCGGGATGACGGTGGAGGGTTCCAGTCCGGTGACCCCGATCAAGCAGGCCCTCAATACTCCCAGAAAATCCGCTGCAGCTCCTTGCTGTCGCTGGTCTTGGTCATCGCGACCGCAGCCAGGATCTTGGCCTTCTGCGGGTTCAGGTCGTGGGCCACGACCCAGTCGTACTGGTCGTCGGGCTGCTCGGCGTTGCGCAGCACGAAGCCGTCACCGACGCGCGAGGAGCGGATGACGACCGTGCCCTTGGCGCGCAGGTCCTTGAGGGTGTCGACGGCGTAGCCCGCCACCGAGCCGTTGCCGGTTCCGGCATGCACGATCGCCTTGGCGCCGCCCTGCACGGCGGCCGTGTAGGCGGCCGGGTTCATGTTGCCCGAGCCGTAGACGATCGCGACCTCCGGCAGGGTGTCGATCGTCTCGATGTCGAACTCCGACGCCGTGCCGTGCCGCTTCACCGGAGCGCGGAACCAGTAGGTCTTGCCCTCGACCACCATGCCCAGCGGTCCCCACTGGCTGGTGAAGGCGCTCGGCTTGATGTTGACGCGCTTCGTCACGTCGCGACCGGCCTGGATCTCGTCGTTCATCGTCACCAGCACGCCCTTACCCTTCGAGGCCGGGCTCGCCGCGGTGGCGACGGCGTCGGCGAGGTTGAGGGCGCCGTCGGCCGAGATCGCCGTGGAGGGCCGCATCGAGCCGACGACCACGATCGGCTTGTCGCTCTTCACCACGAGATCGAGGAAATACGCGGTCTCCTCCAGGGTGTCGGTGCCGTGGGTGATGACCACGCCGTCGACGTCGTCCTGCTTCAGGAGGGCCGAGACGCGCTTGGCGAGCTGTACCAGCTGCGCGTTGGTGAAGCTCTCGGAGGCGATCTGGAACACCTGCTCGCCGCGCACGTTGGCCAGCCCGCTCAAGGACGGCACCGCGGCGATCAGCTTGTCCACCGGCACCTTGGCGGCCTGGTAGGTGGCGCTGTTGCTGGCATCCGCGCCCGCGCCCGCGATGGTGCCGCCGGTGGCGAGGATCACCACGTTCGCCTTGGCGGGCGCGGCCGGCGCGGTCGTCGCCGTGCCGGGCATCTCGCGGGCGAGGGCGGGGCCGGCGAGCGGCAGGCCTGCGAGCATCAGGGCCGCGAGAGCGGGACGGAGACGGCGCATGGTCTGTGTCCTTGTGACGAGGAAGCGAGGCGCGAGCGGGTAGCAGCCTCTCGTGCTTCCCGCCAGCGTTGCGCGCGATGCCGCGGCGGTCCGGAGGCCGGGCCGGCAACTTTTCGAGGAATCGAGCGTTCTTCTGATACAAGACGCGGTGCGTCCCGTGCCAGCGGCGACTGGCTCACTCGACAGTTCAGGATTCGACCATGTCCGTTTCCCAGGACGCTCTCAAGCCGCGTTTCGCGCAGCATATCGACATCCACTGCCCGGATGACCGCGCCTATTGGGCGGGGCACTTCGGTGTGAGCGGCGATGAACTGCGCAGTGCCGTGAAGCTGGTCGGGTCGCGGGTCGCGACGGTGGCGGCGCATCTGGGCCGTCAGGCGGCCTGATCTGTCGGAAGTTGGGCGCTGCGGGTCGTGATCGGTCCGCGGCGTTTTTTATTGGATTTTGTCTGAATCATCCGGCCCGTGATTGCCTCGACGGATTTTCGAGGCGATCCATTCCAGGGGTTTTCTCACGGTTTTCATACCCTCCTTGTCATTCCGGGCTCCGCTTTCGCGGCCCCGGGATGACAATGAGGGTGAGAGTCTGTTTGACTTGCGAAAATCTAGCTGCGAGGACCTGTCCTATCCCTCTCGCGACCTCATCCTGAGGTGCGAATGAAAGGAGCCTCGAAGGAGGGCTCCAGAGGTCTTCGCGATCCCTGGAGCCCTCCTTCGAGGTCAGTCGATTTTCAATCGACTGACACCTCAGGATGAGGTCGTGTGTGGGAGTAAGTGCTCGAGCCAATCCAACAGACTCTGAGAGAATCGTCGAGCGTGTAAACCAAGCCTTACTCCCGCAACGCTGCCTCGACCCCCGCCGCGATCTCCAGGAGCCGCCGGTCCTGGCCATGGCGGGCGAGCAGCATCAGGCCGACGGGCTTTGCCTGGCCCGGCAACGGCAGCGAGATGCCGGTGAGATCGAACAGGTTCCCCACCATCGTGTTGCGCAGCATCAGGAGGTTGAGCCGCGAGAATGCCGCGTCGTCCTCCGCCACCGCGGCGATGGCGGGCGCGGTGATCGCGGTCGCCGGCAGGGCCAGCACGTCGAGGGGCGTCAGCCGCTCGTCGCCGGCCGCGATCAGCGCGGCGCGGTTCCGCATCATCCGGATATAGGAAGCGGCCGTCACCGTGCGGCCGCGGGTGATGCGGGCATGGACCCGGGGATCGAAGGCGGCTTCCTCCGCGTCGAGCCAGTCGGCGTGGATCTCCGCCGCCTCCACCGCGGCGATCGGACCCGCCGCCGTCGCCTCGGCCATGCGGGCGAGGAGATCGTCGAAGTCCGTGTCGTGGATCCGGGCGCCGGCCGCGCTCAAGGCCGACAGGGCGGCCTCGAAGGCCTGCGCCACCACCGGCTCGGTCTCGGTGAACAGCAGGCCGCGGGGCACGCCGATCCGCAGGTCGCGCAGCGGCGCGGCCCGCAAGGGGTGGTACTCCTCGCCGGCCATCACGGCGTCGGCCGCCGCGCAGGCCTCGACCGAGCGGGCGAGCGGGCCGATCGAATCGAGCGAGGGTGAGAGCGGGAAGGCGCCGGCGAGCGGCACCCGGCGGGCCGTCGGCTTGAACCCGACCACGCCGTTGAGCGCCGCCGGGATGCGCACCGAGCCGCCGGTATCGGTGCCGACGGCGATGTCGGAGGTGCCGAGCGCCGCCGAGACGCCGGCCCCCGACGACGAGCCGCCCGGCACCAAGCTCGGATCGGCGGCGTTGCCCGGATTGCCCCAATGCGGGTTGAGGCCGAGGCCCGAGAAGGCGAACTCGGACATGTTGGTCTTGCCGACGATCACCGCGCCGGCCCGGCGCAGGCGGGCGACGACGGGCGCGTCCTCGAGCGCGGCTTGCGCCTTGCGTCGCAGCGAGGAGCCGGCGGTGGTCGCCTCGCCCTGCACGTCGAACAGGTCCTTGATCGACACGATGGTGCCGTCGAGGGCGCCGAGCGACAGGCCGGCCTTGCGCCGGGCATCCGCCGCGTCGGCGGCGGCGCGCGCCGCCTCCGGGTAGAGCTTGGTGAAGACGTGCCGGCTCGCCGGCGCCTCGATCAGGGCGAGGCGGCGTTCGAGGTCGTCGCGGATCGTGCTCATCGCTTAGGTCTCCAGGGAGGGCGTGGGGCGCCGGCGGCTCGCCAGCAGGATCCCGCCGTTCCAGATCAGGGTCGTCAGCAGGGCGAGCGACAGGGCCAGGGCCGGCCCCAGCCGTTCGACCGTGAGGGCGAGGGCGAACAGGGCCGCCACGAAGCCGAGGAGCCCCGGCAGGCTCAGCACCAGCACCGTCGCCACCGCCGCCCCGCCGATGCGCGGATGCAGGATCACCGCCAGGCTCACCATCACCACGGGCGCGAAGGCGAGGATGCCCGCGGCCCCCGGGCCGGCGAGCCGCCCGGCCAGCACCACGGCGACGACCAGCGCCATGACGATGCCGGCCCGCACCAGCACGTCGCTGGCTCGCCTCGGGCGCGCCGACGGCGGGCCTCCCTTGCGCCAGGGGTAGCAGGCGCCGACGCAAGCTAGGATCACCAGGATGGTGGCGAGGCCGCCGCTCGCCAGGCCATCGCCCATGAGGCGGGGGAGCAGCAGCACCGCGGCGAGCCAGATCGCCAGGGCCGCCGCGAGCGAGACCGCGACGCCGTGCCGGCGGGCGAGGCCCGCATAGGCGGCGATGAACAGGGCCGTGGCGGCGATGGCCGGCAGGCTCGCCACTGCGCTGTCGCGCAGGAACCCGGCATCGTGGTCAAGCGCCAGGAAGACGTAGGCCGGCCCGGCCGAGACCGGCAGGGTCGCGATCATCGCGCCGACGAGGGGGCCGGTCCGCTCGACCGCGAGCGAGGCGAGCACCACGATCGCGGCGCTCGCCAGCATCTTGGCCAGCAGCGCCGCCCAGAAGGCGGCACCGATCCCGCCAAGGGTTCCCGCGAGCGTCGTCACGGCCTCCATCGCGGGGTCAGGCCACCACGGGCAGGACGGCGATGTCGTAGGCGTGGGTCAGCGTGCGCGCGAGCACCGGATCCTCCAGCTCCATCTCGAACCGGTCGGCCGGGCGGATGCCGCCGATCGCCCCGAGGGTCCCGCCGAACATCACCGTGCCGGGGGAAGCTCCGGACCGCCGGGACGGCGCGCCATGAGATCGCCCGGGGTGCGGAGCGCCGTCAAGCGGCCCTCCTGGTACAGCACCCGCTCGCCGCCGATGGTGGCGTAGGCGCGCAGCACCAGCGCGTCCCAATGCGGCTCGACCTCGTCGAGGCGCCACAGGCCGGTGCCGACCGGCTTGCCGCACATCTGCTTGGACAGCGCGATGCCGACGGTCTCGGCCTTGCGGTCGGTGTGGTCGGAGCCGAGCCCGAGCCAGAGCCCGTCGGCGAGCGACACGATCACCGGCTCGGCCTCGCCGGAGGAATCCGGGCCCAGCACCTCGAGGCGGGGGGCCTGCGTCAGGGTCGCGGCGGCGGCCCGGTAATAGACCGGGACCGCGGAGGGCGGCGGCACGCCGATCGCCGCCAGCTCGTCGATGTGGTGGCGGATCGCCGCCTCGTCCCGCCCGGCCCAGCCGGCGATCACCAGGGAGTCGGGGTGAAGTGCGATCGTATCCCGGCGGCCGGCGGCCTCGCGATGGAAGGTCAGCATGGTTGTGGAATCCTCGTATGCAATCTTTGCCTGTGAGCCTATCTGACCCATCCGACAGTCCTGGCACCCTCCGCGTCATCCCGGGGCCGCGAGAGCGGAGCCCGGGATCCAGAACCGCTGATGGTTCAGAAAAAGGCGGATCGCGTTCCGCTTGGTTCTATTCCGACCGCGGTTCTGGATTCCGGGCTCCGCTGCGCGGCCCCGGAATGACGCGGTGGATGCGAGGTCTGTAGAGGGCAGTCAAAAGCGCTCTGATCTGTTCCTGAGTCGGCAAATCCTGCGATCCGCCATCCCGTAAGGGAGAAGGCGGAATCGTTTTACTTCCCTTCGACCGAATCGGGCGGAAACCGCTTCACTCCGCCGGCGCCAGATCGGCGGACGTGCCCTCGCGCCAGCGGGCGAAGCCCAGCACCAGGAGACCCGCCAGCAGCTCGAACCCGGCGACGACGTAGAGCCCGTTGCTCGACGTTCCGGTGAGCGTGTTCGACAGGCCGACCACGTAGGGGGCGACGAAGCCCGCGAGGTTGCCGATCGAGTTGATCGCCGCGATGCCGCCCGCCGCCGCGGTGCCGGCGAGGAAGGTCTGCGGCAGCGACCAGAAGACCGGGAAGGCGGCGAGGATGCCGATCGCCGCCACCGTCAGCGCCACGAAGGCGAGCACCGCGTGGCCGATGAGCGCGCCGGTGGCGGCAAGCCCCGCCGCGGCGATCAGGCTGGCGATCGCGCAGTGCAGCCGGCGCTCGCCGGTGCGGTCGGAATGCGCCCCGGTCCAGACCATCGCGATCGTGCCGGCGATGAACGGCACCGCCGCGAGGAAGCCGATGGCGATGGCGCCGGAGACGCCGATCTCCTTGATGATCGACGGGGTCCAGAACGCGATCGTGGCGTTGCCGCTGACGATGCAGAAATAGATCAGCGCGCAGAGCCAGACCCGGCCGTCGCGCAAGGCCACCTTGAAGCTCGCCTCCTTGCCGGCGGCGCGGCCCTCGTCCTCGACGATTGTCGTCATCGCGGCGGCGACCTTCGGGGACAGCCAGCGCGCGTCCTTCGGCCGGTCGGGCAGGAAGGCCAGCACCGCGGCACCCGCGATCAGCGACGGGATGCCCTCGAGGATGAACAGCCACTGCCAGTTGGCGAGCCCCGAGACCCCGCCCATCGTGCCCATGATCAGCCCGGCGAGCGGACCGCCGACCACGCCCGCGATGGCGAACGAGGTCATGAACAGGCCGTTGATGCGCGAGCGCTTCGCGCTCGGGAACCAATAGGTCAGGTAGAGCACCACGCCCGGGAAGAACCCGGCCTCGAACACCCCGAGCAGGAAGCGGATGGCGTAGAACGTCCATTCCGACTGCACGAAGGCGAGGCTCATCGAGGCGAGCCCCCACAGGATGGTGATCCGCGCCAGCGTCTTGCGGGCGCCGATGCGCTCCAGGAGCAGGTTGCTCGGCACCTCGAACAGGAAGTAGCCGATGAAGAAGATGCCGGCGCCGAAGCCGTAGACCGCCTCGCTGAACTTCAGGTCCGACAGCATCTGGAGCTTGGCGAACCCGACGTTCACCCGGTCGATCCAGGCCAGGATGAACAGGAAGACCAGGAACGGGATCAGCCGGAGCGTGGCCCGGCGATAGCCCTCCTCCAGTTCCCCCTTCTGCAATTCGTGCGCGCTCACCGCATCCACCCTCGACATCGCTCTTCTCCCGCGGTCCGCGAACCGGCCGCCCGGCGTGTGGTTCAGCAAGTACCATGCCTGTGATATTTCACAAGCAGGTCCAAGCGGACGATACCCCGTGGTAAGGGGCGGACGACTCGAGCGGAGCGGTGTCGGTGGCCAAAGCGCGTGCAGGTTCGTGCCCAACATTGTCGCAGAACGAGCGCGCCTACCGGCGGCTGAAGGACGACATCGTGTCCCTGCGGCTGAAGCCCGGCGATGCGCTGAACGAGGCGGGGCTCTGCGCCGAGCTGGGTCTCGGCCGCACGCCGGTGAACCAGGCCCTGCACCGGCTGATGCACGAGGGGCTGGTGCGGATCCTGCCCCGCAAGGGCGTGCTGGTGCAGCCGCTCTCGATGGACGAGTTCGCCCACCTGATCGAGGTGCGCCGCCTGACCGAGCCTCCTTGCGCGGCCTTGGCCGCCGGGCGGATCGGCGAGGCGGACTTGGCGCAGCTCGACGCCATCCTGGCGGCGCAACCCGACGACCTCGACGCGATCCTCGACTCGGACCGGCGCTTCCACGCCGTCATCGCCGAGGCCTCGGGCAACCGGGTGCTGGCCGAGGTGCTGGCCGGGCTGCACGGGCGCTCGGTCCGGTTCTGGGCCCTGTCGCTCGCCACCGGCCACCACCTCGTCGAGGTGGCGCAGGAGCACGCCGCGATCCTGGATGCCCTGCGCCGGCGCGACCCGGAGGACGCAGCGGCGGCGATGACCGCCCACATCGATTCCTTCGCCCGCACCCTGGCGTCGCGGCTGGGGTGACGGACGGGCCGCGGCGGGGCATAGATGCGCCGCCATCCGGGGAGTCACGCGACCGATGACCGACATCCGCCCCCGCCGCAGCGCCCTCCTGGTGCCGGCCACCGCGACCGCCCTGGCGGCGGCTCGGTCCGAGCCCGCCGACGCGCTGATCCTCGACCTCGCCGATTCCCTGCCCCCCGCCGACAAGGAGGCCGGGCGGCACCACCTCGCCGCGTCGTTGCGCGAGGGTGGCTTCGCCGCCGCCGAGCTGGTGGTGCGGGTCAACGGCCTCGACACGCCCTGGGGCGAGGCCGACCTCGCGGCGGTGGCGGTGGCGGGGGCCGGGCCCGACGCGGTGCTGGTGCCGCGGGTCGAGGAGCCGGAGGATCTGGCCGGGATCGGCAGCCGCCTGCGCCGGCTCCACGCCCCGGAGCGGGTGCGGCTCTGGGCCTGCCTCGACACGCCCCTCGGCATCCTGGCGGCGGAAGCGGTGGCGAGCGCGGTGCGCGACGTCGATGCGCGGCTCGCCTGCCTCGTCGTCGATGCCGGCGCGCTCGCCCGCGAGGGCCGGCTGCCGCCGGGCGCGCCGGAGGCCGGTCCGCTGCTCAACTGGCTCGCGACGGTGCTCGCCGCCGCCCGCGCCCACGACCTCGACGTGCTGCTCGACCCCGCCGACCGCCTCGATATCGGCCGCGCCCGCGGCCTCGGCTTCGACGGGGCGGTGGTGACGGCGCCCGCCGGCGCCCGCCGGGCCGAATCGGCCTTCGCCCCCGACCCGGAGGCGCTCGCCGCGGCAAGGGCGCTGGTCGCCGCCTTCGACGCGCCGGAGGCGCGGGGACAGGCGGGAATCGCCCATCTCGGCCGCACGGTGCTGCGGCGCGAGGCGGACGAGGCGCGCCGGCTCGTCGCCCTCGCCGAGGCGGTGGCGGCCCGCGGGACCGGCAAGGCATGAGCGGCCTCGACGTCGCGGTCCGGATCCTCGATCCGCGCCTGCCCGGCTGGGGGTTTCCGCGATGGGGCTCGGCGCTCGCCGCCGGGCTCGACCTCCATGCCTGCCTCGACGCCCCCGTCGCCCTGGAGCCGCAGGCGCCTCCCGCCCTGATCCCGGCCGGCTTCGCCCTGGCGATCCGCGATCCCGACTGGTGCGCGATGATCCATCCGCGCTCCGGCCTCGGCCATCGCGACGGGCTGGTCCTCGGCAACACCGTCGGGGTGATCGACGCCGATTACGAGGGCCCGCTGATGATCTCGGCCTGGAACCGCAACCCGCCGGGCGGCGCCCCCCTCACGGTGCAGCCGGGCGAGCGCATCGCGCAACTCGTCTTCACCCGGGTGGTGCGGCCCACCCTGACGGTGGTCGAGGTTTTTCCGGAGACCGAGGCCGGCGCCCGCGGCGCCGGGGGCTTCGGCTCCACCGGCCGCGGCTGAGGCCGTTCTTGGACGCGGTCGTCCCCTCGTCCCGGCCGGTCACGGGCGCGGCCCTGGCGCCGCCGCGCCTCGGCCTGGCGCTCGCCGCGATGGTCGACATCGCGCTCCATGCCCGGCCGCAGCCGGTGAGCGCCAAGGCGCTGGCGGCGCGCCACGCCCTGCCGCCCCGGCACCTGGAGGCGGTGCTGCAGGCCCTGGTGCATCATGGTCTGCTCAAGGGCCTGCGCGGGCCGCATGGCGGCTACGAGCTCGCCCGCGAACGCCGCCGCATCAGCGCCGGCGACATCGCCCGGGCGGTGCTCGGTCCGGAGGCCGCGGACCCGTCGCCGGGAGGCCGCGACGTGACCGGCCTCGTCGTCGCCCCCCTGGTGGCGGAGGCGGCCGGGGCGTACCTTGCGGTACTCGATTCGGTGACCGTGGAGGATCTCTGTGGCCGGGCCGAGGCCGCCAAGGTCGCCGGCCCGCGGGCGGGGGCGGATTTCACCATCTAAGCAGTTTTCGCCCCGCCCGAGATGACGACGGGGAAGCGATGCCGGATCAAGGTCTTGCGTCAGTTCGGCCCCGGCCTTCCTCATGCCGGCGGGATGCGGAAGCTTAAAGAACGCTTTATCAAGTCGTGCCAGTTTGAGCGCTCATCCGGTGCGGAAAGGATTCTCCGGGGCCATGACCAACGCAGCCGATCCCGCCGTCGTGATCGTCACGGCCCGGCCCGATCCCGGTGGGCTGACACGGCTGTTCGCGGCGGGCGTCCCGACCCTCGTGGTTCCCGAGCCCGGCGCGGCCCTCGCCGCGCTGGCGACCGGGACCGCCGACCTCGTGCTGGTCGAGGCCTCGCCCGCATTCGACGCCCTCGGCCTGATTCGCGGTCTGCGCCTGAAGCCGCATCTCGCCCATACCTCGATCCTGCTCATCGCCGAGGGGGACCCGGCCGAGACCCGCCGCCGCGGCCTGGAGGCCGGCGCCACCGACGTGGTGCTGCCGCCCCTCGACGCCTCGGACCTGGCGCTCCGCGGCCGCAACCTGATCGCGCTCGCCCGCGCGCAGGGCGCGGTCGAGAGCCAGGCCATCGCGCTCTCCCGCGAGGTCGAGCGGGCGGCGGCCGAGAGCCAGGAGCGCGAGCGCGAGATCATCCGCCGCCTGATGCTCGCCGCCGAGTTCCGCGACGACCAGGCCGGCGACCACCTGACCCGCGTCGCCGGCTGCGTGCTCGCCATCGCCGACGGGCTCGGCCTGTCGGAGGAGGAGGGCAACGACATCGCGCTGGCCTCCACCATGCACGACATCGGCAAGATCGGCGTCGCCGATTCGATCCTGCGCAAGCCTGGCCCGCTGACCGAGCCGGAGCGCTGCGAGATGATGCAGCATGCCCTGCGCGGCTACCGCATGCTGCACGACAGCCCGTCCCGCCTCCTGCGCCTCGCCGCCGAGATCGCGCTCACCCACCACGAGCGCTGGGACGGCGCCGGCTACCCGCAGGGCCTCAAGGGCACCGAGATCCCGCTGCCCGGCCGCATCACCGCGGTGGCCGACGTGTTCGACGCCCTGATCTCGGCCCGGGTCTACAAGCCCGGCTGGCCGCTGGAGCGGGCGCGGCGCTTCCTCGAGGAGCAGTCGGGCGCGCATTTCGATCCGGATTGCGTCGCGGCCTTCCTGTCGCGGTGGGAGGACGTGGTGGCGTTGGTCGAGGAGCGGCCGGCGGATCGGGCGGCGTGAGACCCGGTGTGAACCGTCAGGCCGAAGGTCTGATGCAGACGCTGCCGTCTCTCCCCGTCATCCTGGGGCTTGCCGCAGGCGAGAACCCGGGATCCATCACCGCCGACGATGCCGGACGAAGCGGGACGCCGGTCGCCCTATCCTGAAGCGCCGGCGGTTCTGGATCCCGGGTTCCGCTGCGCGGCCCCAGGATGACGAAGAGGGTTTCAGTTCGGTCAGCTCACGCAAACAGGCACTGAGGGGAGGGGGGCGCTCACCACCCCATCGTGCCGGGCTCGCCCTTGAACGGACCGACGATCTTCTGGGTGATCCACCCGCCGTAGAACCCGCCCGGTTGCGGCGTGACCCGCTCGTCGCCGACGAAGCACCCGTCCATCGGCCCGGCATAGAACGCGACGTGCCCGGCGAGCGCCGCGAAGGCCGCGGTCGGGTTCGGGTAGGCCCAGGCCACGCGCTCCGCCCGCCTGTGCGGGCCGACCACGTCGAAATACAGGGCTCGGCCCTTCCACTCGCAGACGGAGCCGCCCCCGGCCGGGACCAGTGCGCCTGGGCGGATGTCGTCGGGATGCAGGTAGTAGGTCGGCGGGTGGGAGGTCTCCAGCACCCGCCAGCCGCGCAGGGTGTCGGCGATGGTGGTGCCGTCGAAGATCACGCGCAGGCGCTCGGGCACGGGTTCCAGGCGGGGTGGGCGGGGGTAGTTCCAGACGCTTTCCTGGTCCGGGCCGAGTGGATCGGGATCGGGATGGCCGCGCCGCATTTGGATTTTCCTCGCGTGTTGTATCGATCGCCGCCGCGTGGCCGCGGCTTTACTGCTCCCGGAACCGCTTGGGCGCATCTTCGAGTTCGGCTAGATCGAGTTCCAGGGTCGTTCCATCTTGTTCGACTACCGCCCCTACGGTGAAAGCTCCGTATGACCAGGTTTTCAGTTCAGCTTTCCGATTTCTCGGCGATATTTTCCTAATAGGATTTTTGAAACTGTCATGAAGATAGAAGAGCACTTTGCCGCTCAGTTCTTTCTCCGGTTCCGATGTGAGCAGGAGATTGGTCTGGTACCAGTCTGATTCGATTTGTTTGACCTTCGCAGTTAGCCACCATCCGTTGCGGCGCGACAGCAGGCCCCATTGGCCCTTCTGGGGATCACGAGGGTTTATCTTCAACTTGGGCAGTTCTTGTACAGCCTGCGCACGCTGTCCCGAGGGAGGCGCCCCGCCCCCTCTAGCGGGGCCGAGATTTGCGGACGCGTCAACAGCCGAAAGCCCTGTACGGCAACGAGGCGACGGGACAAACCGTCAAGATCAGGAAAAATGGCAGCGTGGTGAAATCCCAAGGTGTCAAGCTTTTGACGAAAGTCGAATTTTATTTTTTTATCAATAATAATTTGCTTGATTCCGTCGGGGCGATAAATAGCTTCCGGATTGGGATGAATGGTGAAGAGTCCGCGTTGCGAAACGAGGCGGGGTGTCACATATCCCGGATAAAAGAACGCAACGTCAGTGACCGCAAATGGATCTGTGCCAAGGTCGTGAACCTCAAGCGGCCTCGGGGCGATATAGATTCCTGCATCTTCATCATCGTTGCCCCAAACGGCGAAAAATAATGAAACATAAGGAGACTCTGACCAGTCTAATAATCTTGTAGGTATCCCATAATGCTGCGCCAGAGCCAGCCATTCCCAAGTATCGACAGGCCTGCTCGACAGGAGTGGGATCGACTCTCGCCTGAACTGCGCGAAGATCTCTCGCTCCTGGGGCAAGAAGCTGGTACCGCTGCGGGTTCGGCCGATTGTCGGCACGAGCCCGTAGCGCGCCGAGGTTACGCCTCGAAACAACCAAGCGCCGTCAAGATGCATCTCTATTGCGTTCTGCAACTCAGACCACTTCTCGACCCGGACTCTAGGCCAAATAGGTATGTCTTCTTCGCCTTTGGTTAACATCTATTACTCCATATTGCCTTAAGTGGTGGAACGAAGATGCAGAAAGGCAAGGATGTGTGACGACAATTCTTCGGAGCGGAGCCATGACGGTATGGCCGGATCGACAGCGCTGCCGATGCCGACAGTTTGATCTGGGAGATCATCACTGATAGTAGCGCCGCTTTCCAGCGGCATAATGGCCGAATGCTCCACAACTCATCCGACGTTCGGTTTCAGCAGATCGCGTCGATCAGGTGCCGATTTAGCCTGACGGCCTCGTGTATAACGTCAAATAAAAATATGCATAGATCAACACTAAATATAGATCATTTCGTTTTTATATGAGTAAAATTTCATATGAGAATAATATCACAATAAATTAAAATACTAATTGTCGAAATATGAATTTAGTTTAATTTTACATTCCCGATTGCGACAGATGTTTTGCGACCGGCAGCCTGAGAGAGGCTGTCATTTGCTGGCCACCACATAGTCCGACGACCATTGGGCCATCACCCTTCCAAGGTCCGCAATCGTGAGGACCGGGGCGCTGGGGCCCCGGCCTGACGCAACTTTCATGCGTCCGTCACACCCGCCGCATCCTGCGCCTTCAGCACATCCGGCCGCGGCATCGAGATGATGTTGTAGCCCGAATCGACGTAGTGCACCTCACCGGTGACGCTGCCCGAGAGCGGCGACAGCAGGTACAGCCCTGACCCACCGATATCCTCCAACGTCGCGGTGCGCCGCAGGGGAGCATGCGCCGCCTGGTGGTTGAACATCAGGCGGGCATCGGCGATGCCGGCGCCGGCCAAGGTCCGCACCGGACCGGCCGAGAGGGCGTTGACCCGGATGCCTTGCGGCCCGAGATCGGCGGCCAGATAGCGTACCGACGCTTCCAGGGCCGCCTTGGCGACGCCCATCACGTTGTAGTTCGGCATCACCCGGGTCGAGCCGCCATAGGTGAGCGTGAGGAGCGAGCCGCCGGGGCGCATGCGCTTCGCCGCCCGCTGGGCCACTTCCGTGAAAGAGAAGCACGAGATCACCATCGTGCGGGAAAAGTTCTCCCGGGTGGTGACGTCGACGTAGCGGCCCTTGAGCTGCGCCTTGTCGGAGAAGCCGATGGCGTGGACGACGAAGTCGAAGCCCTCGGGCCAGGCCTCGTCGAGGGCGGCGAAGGTCGCATCGACGGTGCCCAGATCCTCGACGTCGCAGGGGAAGACCAGGGAGGAGCCGAGCGTCCCGGCCAGCGGGCCGACCCGGCGGCCCAGGGCCTCGCCCTGGTAGGTGAAGGCCAGTTCGGCGCCTTGGGCCCCGAGGGCCCGGGCGATGCCCCAGGCGATGGAGTGGTCGTTCGCGACGCCCATCACGAGCCCGCGCTTGCCTGCCATCAAACCCGTCACGCCCGATCCTCCGCTGTTGTAGATGGATCGGGCTTACGCGGCGGGCGGGCTCCTGTCCACGCCGTGCGGGAGATCAGGCGTCGACGTGCTTCAGGACCAGGGTGGCGTTGGTGCCGCCGAAGCCGAAGGAGTTGCTGATCACGTGGCCGAGCTGCGCGTCGTCCTTGCGGGCGCGCAGGATCGGCATGTCGGCGAAGGCCGGGTCGATCTCGTCGATATGGGCGCTCTCGCAGATGAAGCCGTTGTTCATCATCAGGAGCGAGTAGATCGCCTCCTGCACGCCGGTGGCGCCGAGCGAGTGGCCGGTCAGCGACTTCGTCGCGGAGATCGGCGGGCATTGGTCGCCGGTGCCGAACACCTCGCGGATCGCCTCGATCTCCTTGTCGTCGCCGACGGGGGTCGAGGTGGCGTGGGGGTTGATGTAGTCGATTCTGGCGCCCTTCAGGCCCTCGATCGCCTGGCGCATGCAGCGCACCGCGCCCTCGCCGGACGGGGCGACCATGTCGTGCCCGTCCGAGGTGGCGCCGTAGCCCGCAACCTCGCCGTAGATGCGCGCGCCGCGGGCGCGGGCATGCTCCAACTCCTCCAGCACCAGCACGCCGGCGCCGCCCGCGATGACGAAGCCGTCGCGGTTCCTGTCATAGGCGCGGGAGGCCCGGGACGGAGTGTCGTTGTACTTGGAGGACATCGCCCCCATGGCGTCGAACAGGACCGAGAGGGTCCAGTCCAGCTCCTCGCAGCCGCCGGCGAAGATGATGTCCTGGCGACCACCCTGGATGATCTCGGCGGCGTTGCCGATGCAGTGGTTCGAGGTCGCGCAGGCCGACGAGATCGAGTAGTTCACGCCCCGGATCTTGAACCAGGTCGCGAGGGTCGCCGACGCCGTCGAGGACATGGCTTTCGGCACCGCGAAGGGCCCGACGCGCTTCGGCCCCTTGGCGCGGGCGATGTCGGCGGCTTCCACCAGGGCGCGGGTCGAGGGACCGCCGGAGCCCATGATGATGCCGGTGCGCTCGTGCGAGACCTCGGCCTGCTCCAGGCCCGCGTCGCGGATCGCCTGCTCCATCGCGACGTGGTTCCAGGCGGTGCCGCCGCCGTGGAAACGCATCGCGCGGCGGTCGACCACCGCCTCGGCGTCGAGGGTCGGCGCGCCCTGGACCTGGCTGCGGAAGCCGTGGGCGGAGAAATCCTCGGCGCGGGAAATGCCCGAACGCGCCTCGCGGAGGGACGCCAGGACCTCCTGGGTGGAATTGCCGATGGACGAGACGATGCCCATCCCGGTGATTGCCACGCGCCTCATGATCGTCGGAACCCTCCGGAGCGGCGCTGGTCGCGCCCGCGGGCTGTCTTCGCCCCGCGGACGTCACCTAGGCGCCCGATGCCGTAATCTCAACCGCCCGTCGCGGGGAAAGGGTCCCGGCGGGCGCGATTGGGAGGCCCGCTTTTCGCGCGGGCCCTCGTGCGATGGCTCAGCCGCCGGCGGCCGGGGCGGCGGCCTGGAACAGGCCGACGCGCAGGTCCGTCGCCTCGTAGATGCGGCGGCCGTCGGCCTCGAGCCAGCCGTCGGCGATGCCGAGCACCAGGCGGCCCTGGCGGACCCGCTTCAGGTCGACGCCGTAGACCACCTTCTTGACGGTCGGCAGCACCTGGTCGCTGAACTTGACCTCGCCGACGCCGAGCGCCCGGCCGCGGCCCGGCGAGCCGAGCCAGCCGAGGTGGAAGCCCACCAGCTGCCACAGGGCGTCGAGGCCCAGGCAGCCCGGCATGACGGGGTCGCCCTGGAAGTGGCAGGGGAAGAACCAGAGGTCGGGCCGCACGTCGAGCTCGGCGAGCACGTGGCCCTTGCCGTGGGCGCCGCCGTCCCGGCCGATCGAGGTGATGCGGTCGAACATCAGCATCGGCGGCAGCGGCAGCTGGGCGTTGCCGACGCCGAACATCTCGCCGCGGCCGCAGGCCAGGAGGTCCTCGTAGGAGAAGTGCGAGGGCCGGCTCGGGGCGTCGGGAGCGGAGGTCTGGTCGGCGGACATGGGCGGGGCGAATTCCTCGTCAGGGGCCGCTGACGCTCCGGCAAGGCCGGGGCAAGGGTGCCGGGGCAAAGGCCGGAGGCGCGGCGGGTGGCGCCTCGTTAACACAGGGTCCGGGACTGTTCAAAGCCGGTCGAAGGCCCTAGTCTGTAACGCTTCTGATCTGCGCCGCCACGGCCGTGGTCGGGTTGCGGCGGGGGGTTGGGCGGCCTATAACGTTCGGTATCATTGTCGCCGCCCAACGAGTCGATAGTTCCGCTGATGAACGACCTGTCGCCCCTGCGCGCCGTCCTCGGCGCCCGCGTCCCGGCCCTCGAGACCGGCGCCGCCGGCCAGCGGCGCGGTTGCCCGCTTTCGGACCTTCGCGACCGCCTGCGCCGCGCCGGCCTGCGCCCGACCCGGCAGCGCCTCTCCCTCGGCTGGCTGCTGTTCGGCAAGGGCGACCGGCACCTCACCGCGGAAATGCTCTACGACGAGGCGATGCGGGCCAAGGTTCCGGTGTCGCTCGCGACCGTCTACAACACCCTGCACCAGTTCACCGAGGCCGGCCTGCTGCGCCAGCTCGCGCTGGACGGGTCCAAGGCCTATTTCGACACCAACCCGAGCGAGCATCACCACTTCTTCCTCGAGGAGGAGGGCCAGGTGCTCGACATGCCCGATTGCGGCATCACCGTCGATTCGCTGCCCCAGGCCCCCGAAGGCATGGAGATCGCCGGCGTCGAGGTGATCGTGCGCCTGCGGCGGCGGACCGGCCGGGCCTGAGCCCGCTCGCATCACCGGATTTTCGAGAAGGGCCGCGCTCCCGGGACGGAGCGCGGCCCTTTTCACGTCGAGCGGCAAGGTCGGTTTTTTCCCGGCCGGCGCCCTCATCCTGAAACGGCCGGCGACCGGCTCAGGGCGCCCCTGTTCCGACATGGCGAGGCGCCGACGCGGAGCTCCCGGAGGCGTTCGATCGTCGCCGGTTCGTTCCCCATCGGATCCAGGCTTTCGCAAAGGAAGGCAGGCCGGCCCGCATCGGCCCGCGCGACTTCGATGAACGACCAGATTCCGGAACGGAAATGGCCGGCGGAGCGCGGGTTCGGCGAGCCCTGGATCATCGACGGCGATCGATCTTCGGGGCGATCCGGAGGATCATCATCCGCCATCGGCCTTCACGTCTCGATCGATCGACGATCGAGCCGGTCCGCAACGGCCGCCGTGACTGCCGGCGGCCCGAACGGTGCTACGCCTCGACCTGTCGAGCACGGCCGCCGCCGACACCGGAACCATCGATCCCGTCCATCCCATGCACCGTGCATTAAGCCTTGTGAGGGATGGTGGCGAGGATGCGGCGGGCGGCCTTGCGGCGGGCCCGGCCTCGCACGAGACTGCCTTCGTGTGTGGACAGGACGTGGCGGGCACCTTGAAGTTGCATTCCCCATCCCAGCCGGAACCGGGCGCCCTGCCGATCCAGATCCGGGTCAACGGCCGCTACCTGCTGCCGGGTGGGACCGAGCATGTCTGCGAGACCCGCAGCCTCTCCCTCGCGGCGATCGAGGTGCTGGCGCCGCGCAGCGGCATGCTGGGCGATCCCGTCACGCTCTATCTCGACGATGTCGGCCCGGTGACGGGGGCGATCCAGACGATCGCGGCGGACGGGTTCACCCTCGCGGTGGAGGTCGGGCCCGAGCGTCGCGCCCGCTTCGCCGCCCGGCTCGAGTGGCTCGCCAGCCAGGCGAACGGGAAGACCGATCAGCGCAGCGACCCGCGCATCGTGCCGAACATCCGCAGCGTCGAGGTGCGTCACGCCGACGGCCGGGTCGTGCCGGGAACCATCATCGATCTGTCGATGTCGGGCGTCGCCGTCGCGGCGACCGACGTGCCGTCGGTGGGCGAACTGGTCACGGTCGGCAAGCGCCGCGCCACCGTGGTGCGCCACCTCCAGAACGGTTTCGCCGTGACCTTCCGGCTGCCGTTCCGCCCCGAGACCTTCGGCCGTCACGTCACGCTCTGACCGTTGGCGACGGCGGGGGCACTCCGGGCAAGCCGCGTCACGGCCTCCCTGCCGGCCGAACGGCCTGGATACTCGAAATCCTGCCGCGGCGGTCCCCGCACCGGCATTCGGCTGGGGGGATGAGATGCGGGACAAGCAGAGACGCAGCGGGATCGAACGGCTCGATGGCGGTGCGCGCCCGGGCGACGGACGAGGCGACATCCGCATCGTCATCTCGGGTCCGCCCGCCGCGCCCAAGCGGGAGCGGGTCGTCTCGTACCTGCCCTGGCCGGTCCGGATGTTCCTCAAGCTCGGGCTCCCGGTCCTCGGGTTCCTCGCCGTCTTCGTGCTGCCGAACTACCTCGATTGCCGCAACCAGCAGGCGTCCGGCCTGTATTTCCACGGCATGACGGTGGCGGCCTGCACCCGCCAGTCCCTCGACGGTCAGGTCAGGGCGACACAGAAACGGTTCGAGGACCTCGCCCGCGCCGTCGGGGCGCATTGAGGCGGCGGCCTACGGGCCTGAGAGGTCGGGAACTCTGTCAGGTCATGCCCTGACAGACAAGGCGCACCGGGCACGAGCCGGTTTGCGCGACGGAGCCTGTCTCGTCGGGCGGCAGTGCCTTAGGTATGGGGCCTGTCCCCCGGAACGAGGATGAGCCCCGATGTTTCCCGACGTGAAGCTTCACATCGCCGGCGAATGGCGCAACGGCGCCTCCGGCCAGACGATGCCGATCCTCAACCCGGCCACCGGCGAGACCCTGAGCCAGCTCGCGGTCGCGACCCGCCAGGATCTCGACCAGGCCCTCGAGGCGGCCGATCGCGGCTTCAAGGCCTGGCGCAAGGTCTCGGCCTTCGAGCGCAGCAAGGTCCTGCGCAAGGCCGCCAACCTGCTGCGCGAGCGCGCCGACGAGATCGCCCGGATCATGACCCTCGAGCAGGGCAAGCCGGTGGCGGAAGCCAAGATGGAGGTGCTCGGCGGCGCCGACACCATGGACTGGTTCGCGGAAGAAGGCCGGCGTGCCTACGGCCGGGTGATCCCGCCCCGCGCCGAGGGCGTGATGCAGCTCGTGATCCGCGAGCCGGTCGGGCCCGTCGCGGCCTTCACGCCCTGGAACTTCCCGATCAACCAGGCGGTGCGCAAGGTCTCGGCCGCGCTCTGCACCGGCTGCTCGGTGATCCTGAAGGGCCCCGAGGATACGCCTGCGAGCTGCACCGCCCTGATCCAGGCCCTGCTGGATGCCGGCGTGCCGGGCGACGTGCTCGGCCTCGTCTATGGCGACCCGGCGGAGATCTCCTCGTATCTCATCCCGCATCCGGTGATCCGCAAGATCACCTTCACGGGCTCGACCGCGATCGGCAAGGAGCTCGCCGCGCTCGCCGGCAAGCACATGAAGCGGGCCACGATGGAGCTCGGCGGCCACGCCCCGGCGATCGTCTTCCGCGATGCCGACGTGCAGAAGGCCGTGAAGGTGCTCGGCGCCAACAAGTTCCGCAATGCCGGCCAGGTCTGCGTCGCGCCGACCCGCTTCCTCATCCACGATTCGGTGTTCGACGCCTTCGTCGACGGCTTCGTCGGCTTCTCCCGCGACCTCAAGGTCGGCAACGGCCTGGAGCAGGGCGTGACCATGGGCCCGCTCGCCCATGGCCGCCGCATCGAGGCGATGGAGGGCTTCGTGGCCGATGCCGAGCAGAAGGGCGCGCAGCTGCGCACCGGCGGCAAGCGCATCGGCAACCAGGGCAACTTCTTCGAGCCGACGGTCTTCACCGACGTGCCGCTCAATGCCCGGATCATGAACGAGGAGCCCTTCGGGCCGATCGCGGCGATCCAGCGCTTCTCCGACGACGAGGAGGCCTTCGCGGAAGCCAACCGCCTGCCCTACGGGCTGGCCGCCTACGCCTATACCCGCTCGGCCGAGACCGCGACCCGGCTCGCCACGCAGGTCGAGAGCGGCATGATGTCGATCAACCACCACGGCATCGCCCTGCCGGAGACGCCCTTCGGCGGCGTGAAGGATTCGGGCTACGGCAGCGAGGGCGGCTCGGAGGCGATCGAGGCCTACCTCAACACCAAGTTCGTCACCCAGGCGGGCTTCTGACCGGGGAGGGGGCCGGCGCGCCGGCCCCCTCCTCGTGACGCCGTCGCGGCGCCTTTGTCCGCCGGCGAAATAGGGGTTGCCAAGCCAGGGCGGACCCCTTAGATCGCTCCTCACCGGCGGGGCGCACCGCTCCCCCCGGTCAGGCGCCCGTAGCTCAGCTGGATAGAGCACCAGACTACGAATCTGGGGGTCAGAGGTTCGAATCCTTTCGGGCGCGCCATTTTATTCTATCGATCACGATCGGTACCGATGCAGTTCGGTATGGATCGTTACATAGTCGAAGACACGATCTTCGATCGGGCGCCCGTAGCTCAGCTGGATAGAGCACCAGACTACGAATCTGGGGGTCAGAGGTTCGAATCCTTTCGGGCGCGCCACTTCTCTTTTTTTCCATCAATACCCGATCGTGGTGGCTTGCGCGGATGAGCCGCGCCTTTGCGCCCGACCGATGAGCTGCGATCCGTCGGGCCGTTCCCCTGGGGCATGATGGGGTCGTGAACGTCCGGCTTCCCTGTCCTCCCAGCCTCGACCATCGGGACGGGTGTGCAGACGGGAACCCGCGGCTGAACCGTGAACTGCCCCCTCGTCGCTCATCGCCTCCCTCGCCGGCAAACGGGACGAATCGTGGCCCTCCCGCGTTTGGGCCCGCGAGCCGATCACGTGCCACGGCGATACGCCGTCCGGGAGATCGCTGCCGGACGTCGTATCGCCAGCCCGCGCGGCGACGCCGCAGGCTTCACCCGCCTGAGCGAAGCCGAGTTGTCGCGTCGCGACGCGAACGATCGGGAATCCCGTCAGCCGCACGCTCCCTCGGATGACCGGAGCGATGCCGGATGAAGACTCGGGACCGGGAGCGAAGCGCGCGACCGACGACGCTCTATCCCTTCGCCGTCCGCGCGAGCGCCCGGGCGAGGGCCTCCCGGTGCTCCGCGGTGGTATGGGCGATCGCCTGGGCATGGGCCGAGAGCTGGAGGAGCGAGGGAAGGGTCGCGAACCGTCCCTCGCGCAGCAGGCGCTTCGTCGCCCGCACCGCCTGGGGCGGATTGACGGCGATGCGCTCGGCGAGCCGCCGGCTCGCCGCCATCAGCTCGGCTCCCGGCACCACCTGCGAGACGAGCCCGCAGGCGAGCGCCTCCTCGGCCGAGACGACGTCGCCGGTGAGCGCCATCTCGCAGGCCTTCGACCAGCCGACGACCCGCGGCAGCAGCCAGGCGCCGCCATCGCCCGGGATGATGCCGATCTTGACGAAGCTCTCGGCGAAGCGCGCCGTATCGGCGGCGATGCGCAGGTCGCACAGGCAGGCGAGGTCCGTGCCCGCGCCGATCGCCGGCCCGTTGACGGCGGCGATCACCGGCACGTCGAGGGCCTCGAAGGCGAGCGGGATGCGCTGGATGCCCTGGGTGTAGTAGGCCATGGTGGCGCCGGGGTCCCGGGCGCGCTCCTCCAGGGCGTCCTGCATCGCCCGCAGGTCGCCGCCCGACGAGAAGGCCGAGCCGGCCCCCGTCAGGATCGCCACCCGCACGGAGGGATCGGCGCCGAGCCGGCCGAGGGCCGCGACGAGGCCGTCGACCACGTCGCGCTCGGAGATCGGGTTGCGCTTCTCCGGCCGGTTGAGCGTCAGGGTGACGATCCCGCCATCCTGCTCGTAGAGCACTGCGTCGGTCATGATGGGTCTCCGTTCACCTGAGTCCGAGGCCGCGGGCGATGATGCCGCGCAGGATCTCGCGGGTGCCGCCGCGCAGCGAGAAGGACGGCGCGTGCAGCGCCGTGTAGGCCAGCACCTGCGCGAAGGCCCGGCTCTGCGGTGTGGGCGGACCGTCGCCCACGAGATCGCGGGCGATCTCGGGGATCTCCTGCTCGACCAGCGCACCGAGATCCTTGACCATCGCGGCCTCCAGTGCCGGATCGGCGCCGGCCTGGAGCAGGCCCGCGACCGAGCGCGACATCCGCCGCAGCGTGACGAGCTGTGCGCCCAGCCGGCCCAGCGCGATCTCGGCCCGCGCGTCGGCCGCCGGCTGCAGGGCCCGGACCAGCTCGACGAGGAGCCGGAACGAGGACAGGAAGCGCTCCGGCCCGCTGCGCTCGTAGGCGAGCTCGCCGGTGACCTGGGCCCAGCCCTCGCCCTCGCGCCCGAGGAGCGCGTCCCCGGGGAGCCGCACGTCCTCGAAGACCACCTCGTTGAAATGGTGCTCGCCGAGGAGGTTGCGGACCGGCCGGATGGTGATCCCGGGCAGGCTCAGGTCGACGATGAACTGGCTCGTGCCGGCATGCCGGTGCTCGCGGTCGAGCGGCCGGGTGCGGCAGAACAGGATCATGAAGTGGCAGTGGGTGGCGTTGGTGGTCCACAGCTTGGTGCCGTCGACCCGCCAGCCATCGCCGTCCCGCACCGCCTTGGTGCGGACCGAGGCGAGGTCGGAGCCGGAATCGGGCTCGCTCATGCCGATGCAGAAGAAGCACGCGCCGGCGGCGATCCGGGGCAGGATCGCGCTCTTTTGCGCCTCGGTGCCGTAACGGAGCAGGCTCGGGCCGCTCTGGCGCTCGGCGATCCAGTGCGCGCCCACCGGCGCGCCGGCGGCGAGCAGCTCCTCGAGCAGCACGTAGCGCTCGAGGCCCGAGCGCTCCTGCCCGCCATACGCCTTCGGCCAGGTGAGCCCGAGCCAGCCCCGCTGCCCGAGCTTGCGCGAGAAGGCGGGATCGAGCCCGTTCCAGCTCTGCGCCCGGTCGAGCGGCGCGCGATGCGCGAGCTCGCTCGCCAGGAAGGCCCGGATCTCGGCCCGGAGGAGGTCCGCCCCGGGTGAGGGCGGCGGCGACGGGAAGGCGAATGGCGACATGGCGAACATCCTCAGACGGCCGTGATCGCCGGCCACAGCCCCTCGGGGCCGGCGGCGATCAGATGGCGGCCGAGCACCTGCGCCCATTCGGCTTCGCGCCCGAACGCGTCGCGCCAGGCCCGCAGCCGGCCGGTATGGTGGTGCAGAGGGTGCTCCTGCGTGAAGCCGATCGCGCCGTGGATCTGATGGGCGATGGAAGCCGCCAGGCCCGCCGCCTCGCCGGTGCGCACCTTGGCGGCGGCGACCGCGGGCAGCAACCCCGGCCCCGGCGACGCCGCCCACGCCGCCACCGCTTCCGCCGCCAGATCGGCCGCGGCGGCCGCGGCGGCCGCCTGGCCGGCGAGCACGGCGAGATTCTGCTGCACCGCCTGGAACTGGCCGATGGCGCGCCCGAACTGCCGGCGCTCGCCGGCATACTCCACCGTCATGGCGCTGACGGCGCCGAGCGCGCCGGCGATCATCAGGGCGCGGGTGGCCGCGCCCGCCGCCCGCAATTCGGCCGCCCCGAAGGGAGCCGGGGCGGCTTGCGACGGCACGGCCTCGAACCGCACGGCATCGCTCGGATCACCCGCGATGTCGGCGCCGGGCTCGATCGTGAGGGCGGCCTGCGGCAGCGCGAGGAGGACCGGCCCGCCGGGGGCGTCCGCCAGGACCACGATGGACCGGGCGTGCCGGCCCCAGGGCACGCCCCAGGCGTGCCCGGTCGCGCGCCCGGCGTGATCGAGCCTGACCTCCGACCCTTGCGCCACGGCGAGCGGCCCGGCCGGAACCTCGATCCCGGCACGCGCCAGGACGAGGCCGGCCAGCATCGTGTCGGCCAGCGGCAGCGGCAGGGCGTGGCGTCCCGCCACCGTCAGGAGCGACAGGGCGTCGGCGACCGGCACCCCGAAGCCGCCGGCCGCCTCCGGCAGGATCGCGGCCGGCAGGCCGGCCTCGTCGAGGGCCGCCCACAGGTCGTCGGGCCACCCCCCCCCGGCCGCCCGGGCGCGGACCTGCGGGGTGAGGCGGGCGGCGAGCAGGCGGTCGGCGGTCTCGCGCAGCATCGCGCCGGCATCGTCCGCCTGGACAGGCTCCATCATGTCAGCGTCCGTTGAAGGTGGGCCGGCGCTTCTCCAGGAAGGCGGTCTTGCCCTCGTGGTGGTCGGCGGTCTGGAACAGGGCGGCCTGGGCGCTGCGCTCCCAGTCGAGCACCTCGTCGATCCCGCGGGCCAGCCATTCCTTGGTCATCGCGGTCGAGAGCGGCGCCAGCCCGTCATAGGCGCGGGCGAGCGCGACCGCCCGGTCGAGGGCGGTGCCGTCCGGCACGACCTCGTCGACGAGGCCGATCTCGAGGCCGGCCCGGGCCCCGACGGGCTCCGCCTGGAGCAGGATCCGGCGGGCGCGGCCCTGGCCGACCCGGGCCGGCAGGGTGTGGAGCAGGCCGGCATCGGCCACGAGCCCGACCTTCGGGAACGAGGCTACGAAGCGCGCGCCCTCGCCGGCCACGATCGTGTCGCACAGGAGCGCGAAGCTGAATCCGGCCCCGGCGGCCCAGCCCTCGACGGCGGCGATGTAGGGCTTGCCCGACTTCACGATCGCCCGGACGATGCCGTGGAGCAGCCGGAACCGGTCGCGGCCCCCGGCCAGCCCATCGGCCCGCATCGCCGTGAGGTCGCCGCCGGCGCTGAACACCTGCGTTCCGCCGGTGATCACGACCGCCCGGATGGCGGGATCGCCCTCGATCCGGTCGATCGCCGCGGCGAGTGCCACCCGGATCGCCGGCGTCAGCGCGTTGCGCTTCCCCGGCTCGTTGAGCGTCAGGATCGCGACCGCGCCGTCGCGGCGCTCCAGCAGCACGGCCTCGTCGGAAGGGGTCGTCTCGCTCACCATTGTTCTCCGTTCTCGAGCGCCGCGGACACGCCGCGCCTGGTGTCGATCGCCGTCACGCCGGGCTCCTGCAGCGAGCGGCACCGATCCGCCGCCGGGGAGGGGATCAGCGGCCGTCACGGATGATCCCCTTCTCCCGCAGCGTCGCACGCTCCGCCTCGTCGAGTCCGAGCAAGCCCAGCACGTCGGCCGTGGCCTCGCCGAGGGTCTGCGGGGCGATCCGGTAGGTGGCGGGGGTGCGCGACAGCCGGCTCGGATAGCCGATCACCGTGACGGGGGTGCCGTCCGAGCGCTCCATGCGCTTGAGCAGGCCGCGGGCCGCCACCTGCGGGTCGGCGAGGATCTGGTCGATGCGGTTGATCGGCCCGCCGGGCACCCCGCCCGCCTCCATGGCCGCGAAGATATCGGCGGAGGTCCACTGCCGGATCGCCGCGCCCAGGGTCGCCTCGAGTTCCCGGCGGTCGCGCAGGCGTCCGACATTGTCGCGAAAGCGCGGATCGGCGGCGAGTTCGGGAAGGTTCAGGAGCCCGCACAGGCTGCGGAACTGCCCGTCATTGCCGCAGGCGACGAGCACGTGGCCGTCCGCCGTCCGGAACTCGCGGTAGGGCACCACGTTCGGATGCGAGTTGCCGAGCCGGCCGGGCGTCAGCCCGCCGACGATGTGGTTCATGCCCTGGTTGACCAGGACCGCGACCTGGCTGTCGAGAAGCGCGCAATCGATGTGCTGGCCCTCGCCGGTCGCGGTGCGGTGGTGGAGCGCGGCGAGGATCGCGGTCGCCGCGTAGAGGCCGGTGAACAGGTCGCTCACCGGCAGCCCGACCTTGATCGGACCGGCGCCCGGCTCGTCGTCGGGGCGGCCGGTGACGCTCATCAGGCCGCTCATGCCCTGGATGAGGAAGTCGTATCCGCCCCGCGCGGCGTAGGGCCCGGTCTGGCCGAACCCGGTCACCGAGCAGTAGATCAGGCCGGGATTGACCGCCGACAGGGCGGCGTAGTCGAGGCCGTGGCGGGCGAGCGCCCCGGTCTTGAAGTTCTCGACCACGATGTCGGCCCGCTCGGCCAGCCGCCGCACCAGGGCGGCGCCCTCGGGGGTGCCGAAATCGATCGCGACGCTGCGCTTGTTGCGGTTGGCGCAGAGATAGTAGGCGGCGTCCGACGGCCCGTCCGGCCCCTGCACGAAGGGCGGGCCCCACGACCGCGTGTCGTCGCCCGTCTCCGGCCGCTCGATCTTCCAGACCTCGGCACCGAGATCGCCGAGGATCTGCGACGCCCAGGGGCCGGCGAGCACGCGGGAGAGGTCCAGGACCGTCAGCCCGTGCAGCGGCCCCGGCAGGGCGTCGGGAGGCTCCGCCTCCGCTCGTGTCCGTTCCGCATCCGCCACAGCCGCGCTCCTCCCGTTGATGGTCTTTCTGAGAGCCTGTTTGATGGTCTGCTTCAGTCGATCCGGCGCAGACATCGCCACCTCACCTCGTCATCCTGGGGCCGCGAAGCGGAACCCGGGATCCATGACCGCTGACGGTGCAGGATGAGGCGGATAACGATCAGCCTTTGTCTTCGGCGTCAGCGGTCATGGATCCCGGGTTCTCGCCTTCGGCGAGCCCCAGGATGACGAGGTGAGATGGCAGCCTGTGCGCAGATCGATGGGCACGACCGCACAAATCGCCTCAGGATGAGGTTGCAGATAGGAAAAGCCTGACGATCGCGGACTTTGTGCCAGTGTCGCGTACCATGATAGTGCAATCGCTGAGCGCTCCACATTATTGATTGTCTGGATAATGTCTCCGACGAACCGGTATCCGCTCCGTCGGAAAAATGCGCCGGTTGGGGCTCACGCCCGGTGCGACAGAACCAGACGGCCGGCGACCGCGCCGGCTTCGAGCCGCTGCATCGCCGCCTCCGCCTGGTCGAGGGGCACCGTCTCCGTCTCGACGAGGGTCAGGCCGTGCCGGCGCACGAGGTCGACGAGGTCGCGCAACTCGCCGAGATTGCCGACATACGAGCCCGAGAGCGTGAGGGCGCGCAGCGGCAGGAGCGGCAGCGAGAGGGTGACCTCGCCGCCGAACATGCCGACCACGACGAAGCGGCCGCCGCGCCGCAGGCCGTCGAGGGCGAAGCGCGCCGTCTCGGTGGTGCCGACGAAGTCGATCGCCGCCGCGAGCCCGCTCTCGAGGGCCAGGAGCTCCGCCCGGGCGCCCGGATCGGCCGGATCGAGCACGCGGTCGGCGCCGAGCGCCAGGGCCCGCTCGCGCTTGGCCGGCGCCGTGTCGGCGACCACGATGCGGGCGTGGCCGAGCGCCCGCGCGAGGCGCAGCGCGCTCTGCCCGAGGCCGCCCGCCCCGATCAGCAGGAGCCAGTCCCGGGCCGGGTCGCCGCCGATCTTCCTCAGGGCCGAGTAGGCGGTGAGCCCCGAGCAGGCGAGCGTCGCGGCGGCCGAGGGATCGAGGCCTTCCACGTCGATCAGGTAGCGGGGATGGGGCACGACCACCTTCTCGGCGTAGCCGCCGGGCCGATGCACGCCGAGGCAGCGCCCGGCCGCGCAGAGGTTCTCCTCGCCCGACAGGCAGCGATGGCAGGCGCCGCAGCCGATCCACGGATAGGCCAGCACGCTGCGGCCGATGGCGCCGGCCGCCTCGCCCGCCTCCGGCCCCACGGCCGCGATGCGCCCGAGGATCTCGTGGCCAAGGGTGACCGGCAGCCCGACCCCGCGCTCGGCGAGGCTCAGGCGCTTGCCGCCGCCGAGGTCGTAATGGCCCTCCCGCAGGTGGAGGTCGGTGTGGCAGACGCCGCAACGCTGCAGGTCGAGCACCACTTCGGTGCCGTGCGGGACGGGATCGTCCTCCACCAGCGTGCAGAGCGGGCGGCTGAACTCGGTGACGGCGTAGCGTCTCATGGGATGGGCTTTCGCGCAGGGGGACGATCGGGACCGGGCGATGGCAGGGCGGGGTGGTTCATCGCACCAGCGGGCATCCGCCCTCGCCGAGCGGGCGGAACGCCTCGTTGCCCGGGATGCGGCGCACGAGCTTGTAGAGGTCCCATTCGCCGGTCGATTCCGCCGGGGTCTTGGCCTGGAACAGGTACATGTCGCGAACCACCCGCCCGTCCGGCCGCAGCACGCCGTCATGGGTCATGAAGTCGTTGATCGGCGTGCGACGCATCTGCGCCATCACCGCCTCGGGATCCTTGCTGCCGACCGCCTTCACCGCCTTCAGGTAATGGAGCGTGCCGCTATAGGCGCCGGCCTGGGTCATGCTCGGCATGCGCTTCATGCGCGCGAAGAACCGGCGCGACCACGCCCGGGTCTCCTCGTTCTGGTCCCAGTAGAAGGCCTCCGTCAGCAGCAGGCCCTGCGCCACCTTCAGGCCGAGCGAGTGGACGTCGCTGAGGAAGGCGATGAGCGCCACGAGCTGCATGCTGTCGGTGAGGCCGAATTCCCGCGCCTGCTTGATCGCATTGATGGTGTCGGTGCCGCCATTGGCGAGGCCGAGGATCTTCGCCTTCGAACTCTGCGCCTGGAGCAGGAAGGACGAGAAATCCTGCGTGTTGAGCGGATGGCGGACCGCCCCGAGGACGCGCCCGCCGCTCGCCTTGACCACCGCCGCGGTGTCCCGCTCGAGCGCCTGGCCGAACACGTAGTCGGCCGTGAGGAAGTACCAGTCGGTGCCGCCCTGCTTGACCACGCCGGCGCCGGTGCCCTTGGCCATGGCGTAGGTGTCCCAGGTCCAGTGCGCCGCGTAGGGCGAGCAGAACTTGCCGGTGATGTCGGACGACCCGGCACTGGTGACGAGGGCGAGCTTCTTCTTCTCGTTGGCGAGGTTGATGACCGCGAGCGCCATCGCGGAGGAGGGCAGGTCGGTGATCACGTCGACGCCCGAATCGTACCATTGCCGGGCGATGCTGGCGGCCACGTCGGCCTTGTTCTGCCCGCCCGCCGAGACGACCTCGATCGGCCGGCCGAGCACGCTGCCGCCCGCATCCTCGACCGCCATCCGCACGGCCTCGACGGCGCCGAGGCCGCCGATATCCGCGTAGGTGCCTTCGAGGTCGACGAGGACCCCGATGCGGACCGGCCCCTCGTCGGCGGCCTGCGCCGCCGAGAGGCCGAGACAGGCCGCCACCCACGCCGCGACCAGCCCGGACCATCCCCGGGCCCTCGTTCCCTGCCGTGCCATGTCCGTCTCCTCCCTGGTGCGCAATGGCGGCCCGCAGCGTCTTCGCCGTTGGGCCGGAGCGTCGATCAGCCCGTGTCGGTGCCGGGCTCGAAGGCGGCGCCGGACGCGATCAGCGCGTCGCACTCGGCCTCGCCGAGGCCGAGGTCGCGCAGCACGGTCCGGGTATCGAAGCCGGGCGGCGGGGCCGGGCGTCCGACGGGGGCCGGCGCGCCGTCCTGCAGGATCGTCGGCCGGATGGTGCGGACCCGGCCCTCGGTCGGGTGCTCATCCGTGCCGATGAGCCCGACGGCGGCGAGATGCGGGTCCCGCTCCAGGGTCTCGAGGGTGTGGCAGGGCATCGCCGGGACATCCGCCGCGGCGAAGACCGCGAGCCAGTCCGCGGTGGTCCGGCTCGCCAGCGCCTCCGCGCGGACCCGGAACCACAGGTCGACGTGCCGGAACCGGTCGGCGACGGTGCGCAGCCGCGGATCGTCGATCAGCTCCGGGCGCCCGACCGCCCGCAGGAAGGCGTGCACCTGCGCGTCGGTGTTGGCCGTCAGGCTGATCCAGCCATCCGCCGTGGCGAGGGGCCGGTTGTCGGGATTGAGCACGCGGGCGTCGCCCGCCGGTCCGAGGGGCGGGTCGAAGCTGCGGGGGCCGAGATGCTCCTGCAGCACGAAGGCCGCCATGGTCTCGTGCATCGGCACCTCGAGCGTCGCGCCGAGCCCGGTGCGTTCCCGCGCGACGAGGGCGGCCAGGATCGCCGAGGCGGCGATCTCGCCGGTGACGTGGTCGGCAAGGAGCAGCGGGACGTAGAGCGGGCGGCCGTCGCGGCGCTCCGCCAGCCCGGCGATGCCGGACACGCCCTGCACCACGCTGTCATAGGCCGGGCGGCCCCGATAGGGCCCACCGGGGCCGAAGCCCGTGATCGTGCAGTGAACGAGGCGCGGATAGCGGTCCCGCAGGCTGTCCGCATCGAGGCCGAGGCGGGCCAGCGCCTCCGGGCGCATGTTGGCGACGACGACGTCGCTCGACGCGACCAGCCGCTCCAGCACCGCCCGCGCGGCGGGCGTCTTGAGGTCGAGGCCGAGCGCCTGCTTGCCCCGGTTCAGGTGCAAGTAGGAGCCGGCGTGGCGTCCGCCCGGCGACGGACCGCCGAGTGAGCGCAGCACGTCGCCGGCGGGCGGCTCGACCTTGATCACCTCCGCGCCGAAATCGACCAGCCGCAGGGTGCAGGCCGGACCGACCACCACGCTCGTGAGGTCGACGACCCGGATGCCGGCGAGCGGCCGGGCGGCGGGAGAGGAGGCCGGTGCGCTCATCGGAAGGAGGCCTCGAGGGCGACCCGTCCGGCCTCGTCCTCGGCCCAGACCCGCCATGTGCCCAGCTCTTCGCCCGCCTCCTCCCGCGCCTTCAGGTGCATCGGGCGCCCGCAGGAGAGCGGGTGCAGCAGGCGATAGCCGAAGGCGGCCGGTTCCCGGCCGGCGGCCTCCCGGGCGAGTTCCAGGGCGAGGAGGGCGGTCAGGGGGCCGTTGACCACCAGGGCCGGATAGCCCTCGCGACCGGTCGCGTAGGGTGCGTCGTAGTGGATGCGGTGGGCGTTGTAGGTGACGGCGCAGAACCGGAACAGCAGCGTCTCGTCCGGCGTGAGCGTGCGCGCGATCCGTGCGGGCAGAGTTTGGGGAGTGGCTTGGGGCCGAGCCTGCGCCGGTGCGGGCGCGGCGGCGTCGGATGCGGTGGTGGCCGCCTCGCGCAGCACGTAATCCTCATGCTCGGTCACCACCGTCTCGCCGTCGACGGCGAGGGTGCTGCACACCGTCACCACGGCGATCCGGCCGCTGCGGCCGGTCCTCTCCGCCACGCGCTCGATCGTGGTGTGCCGCCGCACCGTCGCGCCGAGCGGGATGTCGCCCGCGTAGGCGGCGCGTCGTCCGCCCAGCATCACCCGGGGCAGGCCGAGATCCGGCAGCGCGAGGCCCGGCCCGGCATAGCCGTCGGGCCGCAAGTCCGATTGCGGCAGGGCGGCGGGAAACAGGCCGACATGCCAGCCCCGGGGGATCACGGCGCTCCGCGCATAGGTTCGCCAGTCCCGGTCGAGCAGGGCCGCCATCCGGCGCAGCAAGCCCGGCGTGGCGATGTCGTCCGTCCACGCCTCGGGCGGCGCGGGGGCGGTTCCGGTCGCGCTCATCGTTGGCTCCTGCGGCGCGGCGCCTCGGCCGCGGGGGGGCGGGTGGCGCCGAACAGGGCGGGTTGCGCCTCCTGCACCAGCGCCGCGAGGGCGTGGCCGAGGCGGTCGAGCCCCTCTGCGCCGAGCTGGCCCTGGAACAGGTGCGCGGCCACCACGAGGCGCGGGCGCCCGGCGCCGTCGCAGAGCGCGGCGGCGACCGAGGTCACGCCCCGGATCAACCGTCCGATGTCGACGGCGTAGCCGCGCGCCGCGCAGGCCTCGACATCCTCCAGGAAGGTCGCGAACGGGACCGGCACGTGCCAGCGGATCGCCCCGTAGCGCGCCTCGAGGCCGGCGCGCGGCGTGTGGCCGGCCGCCGCCACCGCCCGGCCGATCGCCCCGGCATAGGCCGGGATGCGGGTGGCGAGCCGGAACTCGATGTGGATGCCGTTGGCCGGCACGATGCGCCCGAGGAGCAGCGCCTTGTCGTCCGGCGCGACCTGCCAGACGCTCGCCGTCGCCTCGAACTCCGTCGCGACCTGCTGCAGACCGGGCTGGAGCAGTTCGAGGTCCGAGCGGTTGAGAAGCGGGCGCGCCACTTCGAGGAGACCGAGCCCGAGGCGGTAGGTCTTGGTGTCCGGCGCCACCGTGACGAAGCCCTCGCCCACCAGGGTGCGCAGGATGTTGAGCGTGGTCGAGGGGCTCACCCCCGCGGCACGGGCGATCGCCGTGACCCCGAGCGCCTCGCGGGCACCGGCGACCACCCGCAGGATCGCCACGGCCTGGGTCACCGCCCCGACCTCGCGGCCGACCTCCCTCACCGCCGCTCCCTCGCCGGCCTGGCTCATCTCGGCCCGTCCTCGCATCCCGTCCCGATGTCGCCCCTTGCACTCCGGAGCGTTTACGGTTGAGAATAGCATTCAGCCGACGGAATAAAAGCGGTGTTTCGCAGAGGCCCGGGAAACGGGTTCGAACGCGGAGGGAGGACACACGATGACAGGCATGCGGTGGAGTCGCGTCCTGTGGCGCGCCGGTCGGGCATTCGTCGAGACGCGGGCCGGGTCCCGGCGCCGGTCTCCGGTCCCCCCCGCGCCGGCGCGGCCTGCGTTCGGAGACCGGGAGGGCGTGGGACGAGGATCGCTCGCCGTTCCCCGCCTCGTCCTGGCCTGGACGCTGCCCCTGCTGGCCGCCCTCGGCGGCGCCAAGGTGGCCCGTGCCGACACCGACGTGCTGCGGATCGGCATCATCACCGACATGAGCGGCCAGTACAGCGAGGGCAACGGCGAGGGCTCGGTCGCCGCCGCCCAGATCGCGGTCGAGGATTTCGGCCCGACGGTGCTCGGCAAGCGCATCGAGATCATCTCGGCCGACCACCAGAACAAGCCCGACATCGCCTCGACCATCGTGCGCAACTGGATCGACACGAAGGGCGTCGACGTGGTGGCGGAGGGGGTGAACTCGGCGGTTGCGCTCGCGGTCCAGGCGGTGACCCGCGAGCGCAACAAGATCTTCCTGATCTCGGGCGCCGGCTCGTCCGATCTCACCGGCAAGTCGTGCTCGCCGACCAGCGTGCAGTGGACCTACGACACCTACGCCTCGTCGAATTCCACCGCCAAGGCGCTGGTCGCCCGCGGCGCCAAGTCCTGGTACTTCCTCACCGCCGACTACGCCTTCGGGCACGCGCTGGAGCGCGACGCGGCCCGGGCGGTCGAGGCCGCGGGCGGCAGGATCGTCGGCAAGGTCCGCCACCCGTTCAGCAATCCCGACTTCTCGTCCTTCCTGCTCCAGGCGCAGTCCTCGCCCGCGCAGGTGATCGCGCTCGCCAATGCCGGCAGCGACTTCGCCAACGCGATCAAGCAGGCGCATGAATTCGGCCTGTCCCAGTCCGACAAGATCATGGCGGCGTTGCAGGTGACGCTGACCGATTCGGCCTCGCTGGGCCTCGAGGTGGTGCAGGGCGCACTGTTCACCGACAGCTTCTACTGGGACCGCACGCCGGAGACCCGCGCCTATGCCGAGCGGTTCTACGCCCGCCGCAAGGCGATGCCGACCGCCTACCAGGCCGGCGTGACCTCGGCGCTGACCCATTACCTGAAGGCGGTGCAGGTCGCCGGCACCACCGAGTCCGCCGCCGTGATGGCGAAGATGCGCGACATGCCGGTCAACGACTTCTTCGCGCAAGGCGGCAAGGTCCGGGTCGACGGCCGCATGGTCCACGACATGTACCTGATGCGCTTCAAGAAGCCGTCCCAGTCGACGGGCAAGTGGGACCTCTACGAACTCGTCGCCACGGTCCCGGGCGACGAGGCCTTCCGACCCCTCAACGAAGGCGGATGCCCGTATGTCCGGAACTGAGCCCGCCGACCTGGCTTCCCTGGTCCGGCCCGGCGCGGTCGCGATCATCGGCGCCTCCGCCGACCCGACCCGCATCGGCGGCCGGCCGATCGCCTACATGCTGCGCGCCGGCTTCCAGGGCGCGATCCTGCCGGTGAACCCCAACCGCGCCGAGGTGCAGGGGCTCGCCAGCTACCCCTCCGTCGCGGCCTTGCCGCAGGTGCCCGACGTCGCGGTGGTCGCGGTGCCGGGACCGGCGGCGCTCCGGGCGGTCGAGGAACTGGCCGAGCGCGGCACGCGCTTTGCCGTGATGTTCACGGCGGGCTACGCCGAGGTCGGGGAGGTGGCGGCGCAAGACGCCCTCGTCGCGGCGGCGCGGCGGCACGGGATGCGGCTCTTGGGGCCCAACTGCCTCGGCCTGTTCAACGCGGCCGCCGGCTTCTACCCGATCTTCACCGCCTCGCTCGAGGGCGGCCTGCCGCTGCCGGGGCGCATCGGCATCGCCAGCCAGTCGGGCGCCTACGGCACCCACCTCTTCGCCGCCTGCCGGGCCCGGGGCATCGGCACCGGGATGCTGATCACCACCGGCAACGAGGCCGACCTGTCGGTCGCCGACGCGATCGGCTGGATGACCCGGGACGACGGCCTCGACGTCATCATGGCCTATGTCGAGGGCGTGCAGGACGGGCCGGCCTTCGCGGAGGCGCTTGCCGAGGCCCGGCGGGCGCGAAAGCCCGTCATCCTGATGAAGGTCGGCCGCAGCGCGGTCGGCAGCGCGGCGGCGCAGTCGCACACCGCCTCGATCGCCGGTAACGACGCGATCTTCTCCGCGGTTCTGGCCGAGCACGGCGCGATCCGGGCCCGCTCGACGGAGGAGCTGATCGACATCGCCTATGCGGCGACGCGGCGGATCTACCCGGTGCCGAACACTCTCGGGGTCATCACCATCTCGGGCGGGGCCGGGGTGCTGATCTCGGACGCCGCCGAGGCGGTCGGCCTGCCGATGCCGCCGATGCCGGAGGAGGCGCAGGCGCGCCTCAAGGCGATCCTGCCGATCGCCGCGCCGCGCAACCCCGTCGACTGCACCGCCCAGGCCTTCAACGACCTGTCGCTGATCGGCCGCTTCACCGAATCGATGATCGCCGATGGCGGCTATTCGTCCATTCTGGCGTTCTTCACCCAGATCGGCGGCGCCCCGAGCATGGCCCCGGCGATCCGCGCCCAGCTCAACGCCGTCAAGGCGCGCCATCCGGACCGGCTCTACGCCCTCTCGGTGCTCGCCTCGGAGGAGCGCAACCGCGAATACGAGGCCGACGGCTACCTGCTCTACGAGGACCCGGCGCGCGCCGTGGTCGCCCTCGACGCGATGGGGCGCCTCGGCGCGAGCTTTGCGGCAGCGGAGCCCGCAGCACCCGGGACGATGCCGGCGATCGCGCTGCCCGGGACGACGCCGAGCGAGGCCGAGGCCAAGCGCCTGCTCGCGGCCGCCGGCATCGCGACGGTGCCGGAGGCCGCCTGCAATGACGCCGAGGCGGCGGTCGCGGCAGCCGAGGCCCTCGGCTTCCCGGTGGTGATGAAGATCCTGTCGCCGGACATCCTGCACAAGACCGAGATCGGCGGCGTGCTCCTCGACGTCGCCGACGCCGACTCGGTCCGGCGCGCCTACGCCACGCTCCTCGATCGCGCCGCCCGCCACGCGCCGTCGGCCCGGATCGAGGGCGTGCTGGTGGCGCGCCAGATCAGGGGCGCGGTCGAATGCATCATGGGCATCCACCGCGACCCCGTCTTCGGCCCGGTGGCGATGGTCGGCCTCGGCGGCGTCTTCGTCGAGGTGATGCGCGACGTGGTGTTCCGCCGCTGCCCCTTCGGCGAGGACGTGGCCGAGGCGATGATCCGCTCGATCAAGGCCGCGCCCCTGCTGCTCGGCGCCCGCGGCCGCCCGCCCTGCGACGTGGCGGCCCTGGCCCGGATGCTGGCGCGGCTCTCGGTGCTGGCCGTGCAGGCCGGGCCGGATCTCGCCGCGATCGACCTCAACCCGGTCCTCGCGCTGCCCGACGGCGCCTACGCGGCCGACGCGGTGATCGAGATTGGAGCGGCGACGTGAGCGACCCCGCGCGCATCCCGGTCATCGTCGGTGTCGGCGAGGTCGCGGATCGGCCGGATGCGCCGGGCCGGGGACCGCTCGGTCCCGAGCCCGCCGCCCTGATGGCGGAGGCCCTGCGCCGCGCCGATGCCGATGCGGGCGGCGGCTTCCTCGGCCGCCTCGGCTCCCTCGACGTGGTCAACGCGGTGTCCTGGCCCTACGCCGACCTGCCTGGCCGCGTCGCCGACCTGATCGGCCACCGCCCCGCCCGCCTCGCCTACGGCCCGGTCGGCGGCGAGACGCCCGTGCGCTTCCTGCACGAGGCGGCGCAGCGGATCGCCCGCGGGGAGGCCGAGGTCGCGGCCCTGTGCAGCGGCGAGGCGGAGCACAGCGCCTCTGCGGCGCGCCGCGCCGGCCTCAGGCCCGAGCGGAACGCGCTCCCGCCCTGGACCGCCCCGGACCCGGCCTGGACCAACCCGCGGGTGCGCGACTACCTGCATCCCCAGGCCCTGGGTCACGGCCTGTCGCAGCCGGTCTTCGTCTACCCGCTCTACGAGACCGCCTGCCAGGCGGCCTGGGGCCAGACCCCGCGGGAGGGGCGGGCGGAATCCGCCGCCCTCTGGTCCGCGATGTCCCGGGTCGCGGCCGCCAATCCCAGCGCCTGGCTGCGCCGCCCGGTTCCCCCGGAGGAGATCGCCGAACCCTCGCCCGGCAACCGGCCGATCGCCTGGCCCTACCCGAAGCTGATGGTGGCCAATCCGGTGGTGAACCAGGGCGCGGCCGTGATCGTCGCGAGCCTCGCGCGCGCCCGCGCCGCCGGCCTGCCCGAGCACCGGCTGATCCATGTCGGTCCCGGCGCCGCGGCGAGCGAGCCGCGGGACTGGCTGTCCCGCGACGCCTTCGACCACGCCCCGGCGCAGGATGCGGTGCTCGCCGGAGCGCTCGGCCGGGCCGGCCTCGCGCCGGCGGACCTCGCGGCGATCGAGCTCTACAGCTGCTTTCCGTGCGTGCCCAAGATGGCGCGGCGCAGCCTCGGCCTGCCGCCCGAGGCGGTGCCGACGGTGGCGGGCGGGCTCACCTTCTTCGGCGCACCCCTCAACGGCTACATGGCGCACGCGGCCTGCGCGATGGTCCGGCGCCTGCGCGAGGCGCCCGGGGAGGCCGGGCTGCTCTATGGCCAGGGCGAGTTCGTCACCAAGCATCACGCCCTCGTGCTGGCGAGCCGGCCGCTGCCCTCGTGCAGCGAGCCCGCCTCGGCCCAGGGCGAGGCGGATCGGCGACGCGGGGCCGTCCCGCCGGTCACCGAGGCGCAGGCGGGCCGTGCGGTGATCGAGACCCACACGGTGCTGTTCGACCGCGACGGCGCCCCCCAGAAGGGGGTGGTGGTGCTGCGCCAGGGCGGCGCGCGGCTGCTTGCGCGGGTGCCGGCCGCCGATCGGGCCACGCTCGCGGCGCTCACCGACCTCGACCGCTCCCCCGTCGGCCTTCCCGGAACGGTGAGCCCGGCGCCGGACGGGCTCGCCGAGTGGAGGATCGCCTGATGGACGAGGCGCCCGTCCTGACCGAGCGCGTCGGCGACCACGTCGCAATCGTCACCCTGAACCGGCCGCGGGCCCGCAACGCCGTCGATCCGGCGCTCGCCCGCGGCCTCGCCGCGGCCCTGGCCGAGACGGAGGCCGACGCGGCGATCCGCGCGGTGGTGCTCGCCGGCGCGCCCTGCGGGGTGTTCTGCGCCGGCGCCGACCTCAAGGTCGTGGCGGCGGGCCGCGCGGACGACCTCTGGACGCCGGAGGGCGGCTTTGCCGGCTTCGTCTATGCCCGGCGAGCAAAGCCCTGGATCGCCGCGGTCGACGGGCCGGCGCTCGCGGGCGGCTGCGAGATCGCCCTGGCCTGCGACCTGATCGTGGCCGGCGCGGAGAGCGGCTTTGGCCTGCCGGAGGTGCGGCGCGGGCTGATCGCGGCGGCGGGCGGCCTCTACCGGCTGCCGCGGGCGCTGCCGCGCGCCGTCGCCCTGGAGATGATCCTGACCGGCGCCCCCCTCGACGCGCCGCGCGCCCATGCGCTCGGCCTCGTCAACCGGGTGGTGCCGGCAGGCCTCGCGCGGGAGGAGGCGGTCGCGCTGGCGCTGACGATCGCCGCCAATGCGCCGCTCGCGGTGCGCGAGAGCCTCGCGGTCGCCCGCCTCGCCGCGGACGCGGACGAGGCCGCGCTCAAGGCGGCGAGCGCCGCGGCGCGCGCGCGGATCCAGTCGTCCGAGGATTACCGCGAGGGCCCGCGCGCCTTCGTGGAGAAGCGCCCGCCGCGCTGGACGGGGCGTTAGGCCTTTGATTTTGCCGCATTTTCTACGACGAACCGGTATCCACTTCGTCGGAAAATGCTCCAGGGCAGGGAGGAACCCGATGGGGATGCTGGAGGGAAAGGTCGCGCTCGTCACCGGGGCGGGCGGCGGCATCGGGCGGGAGATCGCGCTGGCCATGGCGCTCGCCGGCGCCCGGGTGGTCGTCAACGACGTCGGCGCGTCCTTGAGCGGTCTCGGCGAGACCTCCGCCACGCCCGGCGAGCAGACCTGCCGGATCATCGAGCAGCGCGGGGGCGCGGCGGTCCTCAGCACCGAGACGGTGGCGGAGTGGGCGGCGGCCCAGCGCATCGTCGCCACGGCGCTCGACGCCTTCGGGCGCATCGACGTCGTGGTGAACAATGCCGGGATCCTGCGCGACCAGATCTTCCACAAGATGTCGCCGGACGAGTGGCTCTCGGTGATCAACGTCCACCTCAACGGCAGCTTCTTCGTCGCGCGGGCGGCGGCCGAGCATTTCCGGCGCCAGGAATCCGGCGCCTACATCCACATGACCTCGACCTCCGGGCTGATCGGCAATACCGGCCAGGCGAACTATGCGGCGGCCAAGCTCGGCGTCGCCGCGCTGTCGAAGTCGATCGCCCTCGACATGGGCCGCTTCGGCGTCCGCTCGAACTGTATCGCTCCCTTCGCCTGGAGCCGGATGACGAGCGCGATCCCCGCCGGGACGGACGAGCAGAAGGCCCGCGTCGCCAAGCTCCAGGCGATGGGACCGGAGAAGAACGCGCCGCTCGCGGTCTTCCTCGCCTCCGAGGCGGCGCGGGACGTCACCGGGCAGATCTTCGCCTCCCGGCACAACGAGCTCTTCGTCTTCAACCACCCGCGCCCGGTGCGCGGCGTGCACCGGGCCGAGGGCTGGACGCCGGAGACGATCGCCGCGCACGCGCTGCCGGCCCTGCGCGGTCACCTCGCGCCCCTCGACCGCAGCCCCGACGTGTTCTCCTGGGACCCGGTCTGACCATGAGCATCAACGGACGCGCCTACATCGCCGGGGCCTACGAGCACCCGACCCGCAAGGCCCCGGACAAGTCCGTGGCCCAGCTCCACGCCGAGGTCGCCGTCGGCGCCCTCGCCGATGCGGGGCTCACCAAGGACGACGTCGACGGCTATTTCTGCGCCGGGGACGCGCCCGGCCTCGGCCCGCTGGCGATGGCCGATTACCTCAACCTCGACCTGCGCCACCTCGACAGCACCGATCTGGGCGGCGCCTCCTACATCGCCCACGTGGCGCATGCCGCCCAGGCGATCGCCCTGGGAAAATGCAACGTCGCCCTGATCACGCTGGCGGGGCGGCCGCGCAGCGCCGGCCATTCCGGCACGGCGGCGCGGCCGGTCATCGCGGACGCCCCCGACAGCCCCTGGGAGGCCCCCTTCGGCCCGACCACGGTCAACCTCTACGCGCTCTGCGCCCGCCGGCACATGCACGAATTCGGCACCACGCCCGAGCAGCTCGCCTGGATCAAGGTCGCGGCCTCGCACCACGCCCGGCACAACCCGCACGCCATGCTGCGCGACGTGGTGAGCGTGGAGGACGTGCTGGCCTCGCCGGTGGTCGCCGATCCGCTCCACCGCCTCGATTGCTGCGTGGTCAGCGACGGCGGCGGCGCCCTGGTGGTGGTGCGGCCCGAGATCGCCCGCAGCCTGAAACGCCCGCCGGTGCGGGTCATGGGCGCGGGAGAATCCGCCAAGGGGCAGCGCGGCGGCGAGGTCGACCTGACCTGGTCGGCGGCGCGCCGCTCCGGCCCGGCCGCCTTCGCCGAGGCGGGGGTGACGCCCGCCGACATCAAGTACGCCTCGATCTACGACAGCTTCACCATCACGGTCTTGATGCAGATCGAGGATCTGGGCTTCTGCGAGAAGGGGCAGGGCGGCCGCTTCGTCGCCGACGGCAACCTCATCGCGGGGAGCGGGCGGCTGCCGTTCAACACCGACGGGGGCGGGCTGTGCAACAACCACCCGGCCAACCGGGGCGGGATGACCAAGGTGATCGAGGCGGTGCGCCAGCTGCGCGGCGAGGCGCATCCGGCCGTGCAGGTCGACAATTGCGACCTCGCCGTCGCGACCGGGATCGGCGGCCTGCTCGGCAGCCGCCACGGCGCCGCGACCCTGGTGCTCGGGAGGGAGTGACGATGAGGATCGACAGCCGCGACGGGCTCTGGCCGGACCCGCCCGAGAGCCCGGAGAGCGCCGCCTTCGTGGCGGCGGCGCGCGAGGGCCGCTTCCTGCTGCGACGCTGCACCGCCTGCGGCAAGGCCCACTGGTATCCGCGTGCCCTCTGCCCCCACTGCCTCGGCGAGACCGCCTGGGAGGAGGCATCCGGGCGCGGCACGGTCTACAGCTACACGGTGCTCGCCCGCGAGGCGCCCGCGCGCACGATCGCGTATGTCGCCCTCGAGGAAGGGCCGATCATGCTCACGAGCCTCGTCTCCTGCGATGCGGAATCCCTGGCGGTCGGCCAGGCCGTGACCCTGGTGTTCGAGCGCTCGCAGAACGGGACGCCCGTCCCGTGCTTCCGGCCCGCGGCGGGGTGACGGGCCAGGCGGCGCAGGCCCGGCCACCGCCCGGATGCGCCAGCCTGCGCGGCGGAGCCGGAGGGCTCGACATGCCCGGGCCGGCGCCGGCATCCAGCCCTCGGTCTGCATCGATGGACCGGCGCCTCGTTCGCGCGGAGTCTCGGTCCGACGGGGATCTTCGTGGCGTGAGGGCGCGGGTCACGCGCGGCGCTTGTCGCGCACGGCCTCCTTGGTGCGCACGAGGGCGGTCTCGGCGGATTTCATGTCGCGCTGCGCGACCAGGACGAAGATCGCGTCGAGGAGATTGAGTTGCGCGATGCGTGCCGCCGCGTTCTCGCCCAGCAGCGGCGAGCCGCGCGCGGTCGAGCACAGGACGACGTCCGCGCTCTCGGCCAGCGGCGAATGCGAGTAGTTGGTGATGGCGATCGTTCGGGCGCCGCGCCGCCGGGCGATCTGGAGCGCCTCGAGGGTCACCAGGGTGGCACCGGTATGCGAGAAGCCGATCGCCACGTCCCGCGTGCCGAGAAGCGAGGCCGACATCGCCATCATGTGGGCGTCGTCGTAGACCGAGGCGCGGATGCCGATGCGCAGGAACTTGTGGGCGACGTCGCGGGCGATCTGGGCCGATCCGCCGACGCCGTAGAGGTCGCGCTGGCGGGCCTCCGCGATGAAATCGGCCGCGCGCTCGAAGGCGGCGACGTCGGCGATGGCGAGCGTCTCCTCGAGGGCCTGGATCGAGGCGCGGAACACCTTGCTGACGATCTCGGCGCCCGAATCGTCGGGCGAGAGCTCGTCGTTCATCTCGGCATCGGAGACGCGGACGTAGTCGGCGACGTTCTGGCGGAAGTCGCGGTAGCCCGAGAAGCCCAGCTTCTTGGCGATCTTGACCACCATCGCCTCCGAGACCCCGGCGGTCTCGGCCACGTCCTTCAGGGCGGTCTCGGTGCTGAAATCGCGCCGGCCGAAGACGCTGTCGACGACCTTGGCCTCCAGGGGGGTCAGGTTGGGCCGCATCATGCGGATCCGCGGTCCGACCGACTTCGGATCCATCACGTCGCTCATCGGGTCCGTCTCCTGCACGATGCGCCACACTAGAGCATTTTCCGACGAAGCGGAGGCCGGTTCGTCGCAGAAAATGTGGCGAAATCAAAGGCCTAGATCACCTCACGATCGCCCCGTGGTCGGGAGGTGATCCAGTCCGCGAGAGCCCGGGTCGGCCGGCACCCGCCCGACCGAGGCCCGCGGACCGCTCAGACCACGCCCTTGCGCAGGATGAAGCAGCCATACGGGCCGGGATCGGCGGTGCGCACCACCGCGAAGGCCTGCCGGGCGGCGGCGTAGAAGTCGAACCGCTCCAGCGCCTCGACCAGGACCGGCCGGCCCTCGGCGCGGTCGATCACCGCCTGCATCCGCTCGTGGGCGGGCATCAGCCGGTCCGGATCGCCCACGACCTCCATCCGCTTCACCGGGGCCGGCACGAAGGTGTCGAGGGGCATCACCGACAGGATCGCCTCCGCGGCCCGGGGGAGGTCGCAGCCGGCCATGTCGATGACGCGGCCGTGGACCGTGTGGCGGGCGATGCTCGCGGCCGGATGGTTCACGTCGCAGATCAGGAGATCGTCGCCGTGCCCCATCGCCATCAGCATGCCGAGCATCTCGGCCGACAAGGCGCGGTCCAGTCCCTTCAGCATCGGTATTCTCTCGAGGGTTGCGGGGTCACGCCCGCGGGGCGGCGGGGCGGGGCACCGGCGCGCGCAGGCCGGCGAGGAGGGGGCGCAGCTGGTCGCGGACCGCCGCGATCAGGCTGACGGACAGGAGGATCCCGCCCCAGACCGCCAGCGTCAGGAACTGGCTTAGGTCCAGGAGGACGCAGGCGGTCGAGATCAGCTGAAGGACGATCAGGGCCAGGACCAGACCGCCGACCCGCCCGAAACCGCCCGTGGGGCTGATGCCGCCCAGCACGCAGGCGAGGATCGTGACGAGGAGATAGCTCTCGCCGTAGGCCGCGTTGGCGGAGTTGAAGCGCGCCATCATGACGAACCCGGCGATCGCCGCGACGAGCGAGGTCAGGACGTAGATGCGCAAGAGCGCCGCCCGCGTGTCGATGCCGGAGAAGCGCACCGCCTGCTGGTTCGAGCCCATCAGCGTCAGCACGACGCCGAACGGGGTGCGGGTGAGCAGGATGCCGAGGGCGAGTGCGACGAGCCCGAACAGCAGGAGCGGCGTCGGGACGCCGAACACCGAGCCGCTGCCGAGGAACAGAATGGCGGGCGGGAAGTCGGAGACGACGCTGCCGCGGGTGAGCCCGATCGCCAGGCCCTTGACCAGCGTCATGGTCCCGAGGGTCGCCAGGATCGGCGAGACGCGCAGGTAGCCGATCAGGGTACCGTTGAGGAGGCCGACCAGGGCGGCGGCCCCGAGCCCGGCGAGGAGCGCCCCCGCCTCGTAGGCCACGAGGAGGGCGCCGCCCGCACCCTCGGGGGCGGCCTTGAGCACCGCCGCCGCGGCGAGGGCGGCCAGGTTCGCGGTCGCGATGATCGACAGGTCGAGGCCGCCGGAGAGGAGCGTCACCATCATGGCGAGCGACAGGAGGCCGAGCTCCGGCAGCTGGTAGGCCATCGAGCGCAGGCCCGCCGGGGCGAAGAGCCGGTCGCCGACGAGCGGCGCGACGGCGAGGCACAGGACGGCGAGGAGCGCGAGGAGCCGCAGGTTGGTGCGGCCGACGGTCCGCAGGAGGATGTCCGGCATCAGGCGAGCCCCGGGGAATCGTGCCAGCGGCGGCGGGCGCGGGCCGCCATGCCAGCGACGGCGGCGACGATGACGAGGCCGGTGAAGAAGTCGGTCCAGTAGGACGACACCCCGAGCAGCGCGAGGCCGTTCTTCATGATGACGACGAGGGCGAGGCCGAGGATCGCGCCGAGGACCGAGCCGTGGCCGCCGTCGAGGCTCGCCCCGCCGAGCACGGCGGCGGCCACGACCTCGAGCTCGCGCCCGACGAGCGCGGTCGGCGACACCGACTGGGTGTACTGGGCCTGCACCAGGGAGGCGAGGCCGGCGACGAGGCCCATATAGCCGTAGACCAGGAGGTTGAGGCGGGTGGTGCCGAAGCCGACGCGCCGGGCCGCCTCCGGATTGCCGCCGAGCGCGAAGACCTGCCGGCCGAAACGGGTCCGGTTGAGCAGGAACCAGGCGCTCGCGAAGGCCAGCACCAGCCCCCAGATCTGCAGGCTGATCGCGTAGACGTTGCCCTTGGCGTCGGTGGTGACGAAGAGGTCGACCCCGTCCCCGAACCAGGCCGGCAGGGTGAAGATGTCCTGGCCCCGGGTCACGGTGAGCAGGATGCCGTAGATCACGCTCTGCGTGGCGATGGTGACGATGATGCTGGCGATGCCGAGCGTGCTCACCAGGATGCCGTTGAGGAGGCCGAGGCCGAGCCCGATGGCCCCTGCGATGGCGACGATCTCGCCCCAGCCGGCCCCGGTCGCGTTGGCGACGGTGAGGGCCGCGTATTGCGCCACCGAGGCGACCGCCGCGAACGAGATGTCGATGCCGCCGGCGATCAGGACGACGAGCAGCCCCGAGACCAGGATGCCGTTGAACGCCGTGGCGTTCATCATCTCCATGACGTTCTGGACGCTCAGGAAGTTCGGCCTGAGCGCGGTCAGCACCACCACCATGCCGAGGACGACGAGCCCGAGCCAGAGTTCCTGCGGCGCGCGCCCGCCGCGCGATGCGTTACGCATGAACCATCCTCCTCAGGTCGGGCTCGGCGACGTGGTGCGCCATGACCTCGCCGGTCAGCCGCCCCTCCCGCATCACCAGGATGCGGTCGCAATGGTAGAGGACCTCCGGGATCTCGTCGGAGATCATGATCACGGCGAGCCCCTGCGCCGCGAGATCCTTCACGAGCGCGTAGATCCCGTCCTTGCCGTGCAGGTCGACGCCGACCGTCGGGCTGTCGAGGATCAGCACGCGGGGCCTGGTGGCGAGCCACTTGGCGATCACCACCCGCTGCTGGTTGCCGCCCGAGAGCGTCCTCACCGGATCGTCCGGGGTGCCGATCTTGATCGCGAGGTCGCGGATCCAGTCGCGGATCAGGCCGGCCTCGCGGCGCCGCCGCAGGAGGCCGAGGCGGTCCTTGAGCGTGTCGAGCACCGTCACCGTGACGTTGGCGCCGATCGACTGCTCGAGGACGAGCGAGAGCGACAGCCGGTCCTCCGGCACGTAGGCGATGCCGCGCGCGATGGCGTCGCGGTTGGAGCGAAACGTCACCGCCTCGCCGTCGATCCGGATGGTGCCGGCATCCGGTGCGTTCATGCCGAAGAGCGAGAGCGCCAGCTCGGTCCGGCCTGCGCCGAGGAGCCCGGTCAGGCCGAGGATCTCGCCGGGATAGAGCTGGAAGCCGACATCCCGGTATTCGCCCGCCTTGCACAGTCCCTCGACGGCCAGCACCGGACGCGCGCGCGCGACCGCCCGGTCCCCGGTCTCGTAGGTGAAGGACCGGCCGGACATCAGCACGGCGAGGCGCTGCTCGGTCATGTCCTTGGCGTCGTAGGTGCCGAGCTTCACGCCGTCGCGGATCACCGTGACCCGCTCGGCGATCTCCAGCACCTCGTCGAAGCGGTGGCTGACGAACAGCACGCTGATGTCCCGGCGCTTCAGCTCCAGGGTCAGGGCCAGGAGCGCGTCGACCTCGTGGCGGGTGAGCGAGGCGGTCGGCTCGTCCATGATCACGAGCTTGGCATCCGCGGCGATCGCCCGGCAGATCGCCACGAGCTGCCGGTTGGCGATCGACAGGTGCGACACGCGCTCGTCGAGATCGAGCGCGACGCCGATGCGCCGCATCGCCGCCTCGGCGACCGCCCGCATCTTTTTCCGCCTCACGAGCCCGGTCAGGCCGCGATGCTGCGCGATGGCGATGTTCTCGGCGACGGTGAGGTTGGGAAACAGCGACAGGTCCTGGTAGATCACCTGGACGCCGAGCGCGCTGCTCTCGACCGGCGTGAGCCGGGCGTGCTCGCGGCTCTCGACCGTGATGCGGGCACCGGGATCGGGATCCTGCACGCCCGAGATGATCTTGATCATCGTGGACTTGCCCGAGCCGTTGCCGCCCACGAGGCAGTGAATCTCGCCGCGCGCCAGGTCGAAATCGAGGTTCGACAGGGCCTGGACCCCGCCGAAGCGCTTCGACACGCCCCGCATTTCCAGGAACATCATCGTGGCTTTCCGCATGGGCTGGGCTGGTCGGGAGAACCCCGTCACAGCAGGGGGCGGGATCGCCTCTCCCGTGTGGGCAGAACTGTCCGCGAACAGGAACAGCGCGGGTTTGTCCCTTCCCCCTCTGTGGGGGAGGGTGCCCCGCGAAAGCGGGGCGGGAGAGGGGCAGCGCGACGGCGCTCCAGGTCGCGCCTGGCATGAAGCACGCGACTTCTTCGGAGGCGGCGTCCCCTCTCCCAGCCCCCTCCGGGGGCCACCCTCCCCCGCAGAGGGGGGAGGGGGGAAACCCGCGCTAGTCCTCCCCGGACAGGTCTGCCGTGTGGGAGAAAGAGAGAGGTGAGGACCCCCGTCTCAGAGTCCCTGCTTCACCAGGTCGCCCACCGTCGTCTTGTTGATCGTGAGCACGCGGTCGACCTGGATCACCCGGTTCGCCTCGTCGACCGTGGCCGGCCCGAGCGTCGGGATCTCCGTCCCGGTCTTGATCGGGGTGCCGTCGAGGACCATGCGGGCGATGGCGACCATGCCGTAGCCGGCATCCTTAGGGTTCCACAGGAAGCCCTCGCGGATCGCGCCGCTCATCAGCAGGGCCTGGGCCTGCGCCGGGATGATCGTGCCGACGACGGCGATCTTCTTCTCCAGGCGGCGCTGCTTGATCACGTTGCCGGCGCCGATCGGGCCGTTCGAGCCCATCGAGAGGATGCCGCGCACGTCCGGGTAGGTCTGCAGCACCTGCTGGGTGACGCGGGAGGATTCGTCGATGAGATCGGCGCCGGGGAAGCGGTCGGCGACCATCCGCATCTTGGGGTAGTGCGCCTTCTGGTAGGCGATGGCGGCATCGGCCCACGAGTTGTGGCCCGGGGTCGTCAGCGTGCCGACATAGACGACGTAGTCGCCCTCCTCGCCCATCTCGCGGGCGAGCGCCTTCATCTGCATCTCGCCGTAATTCTTGGCGCTGATCAGCTCCAGGTCCCAGGTCTTGCCGTCCTGGTTCTCGCCCTCCTGCGTGATGACGACGATGCCGGCGTCCCGGGCGCGCTTCACGGCCTGGGCGGTCACCTTCACGTCGAGGGGCACGAGGCCGATCACGTCGACCTTCTTGGCGATCAGGTCGTCGATCAGCTTGACCTGCTGGGCCGGATCGACCTGGGCCGGGCCGACCATCGTGGTGGTGATGTCGAACTGCTTGCCGGCGGCCTCGAGGCCCTGGTTGAGGATGTTGAACCAGGGAACGCTGGCGGCCTTCACCACCGTCGCCATCGTCTTGGGCGCCGCCGCGAAGGCCCGGGTGGCGTGGAGCGGCCCCGCGACGGCCAAGCCGCCGAGCATCTTGAGAGTGGTGCGTCGATCCATGGTGCGTTCCCCGACCCCGTCGCGAGCGATCGTGACCGACCCGCGTTATTTACTGCAACACAGATATGCGTGAAGCAAAGGGCGTGTCAAGCCGGGAACGGCCGCAGCGTCAGGGGCGACCCTGCTGCACTGCGGTATAGGGAGGGGGCCGGGAAGCGGATGAGGGCGGGCGATTCCGCACTTTACAAATTTATTGTGATCCGTGATGTTGCGGCCAGACACAGGAGACCCGCCGGTGACATCCGCCCCCGTGCGCTTCGCGACGCGCCTGAACTCGTTCGCCTCGCAGCCCGACGCCTTCTGGCCGAAGGGCCACGGCAAGCCGAGCCCGCTGGAGATGGCGGCCCGCGCCGCGACGGCCCGCGGCCTCACCGATGTCGACCTGAACTTCCCCGACCATCTCGGACCCGACCCGCGGGCGACCGGCCACGCGATCCGCGACCTCGGCCTGACCGTGAACGGCCTGGCGATGCGGTACTACTCGAACCCGGCCTTCAAGATCGGCGCCTTCACCAACCCCGATCCGGCGGTGCGGCGCGAGGCGATCGACCTGACGAAGCGCGGCATCGACGCCGCCCGCGAGGCCGGCTGCAACCTGATGACCCTGTGGCTCGGCCAGGACGGCTTCGACTACGCCTTCCAGGCCGACTACGCCAAGCTCTGGGCCGACGAGATCGACGGCATCCGCGAGGTCGCGCTGCACGATCCCGACTGCCTGATCAGCATCGAGTACAAGCCGAACGAGCCGCGCTCCTACAGCCTGCTGCCCGACTGCGCCACGACGCTGCTGGCGCTGCGTGAGATCGACCTGCCGAATCTCGGCGTCACGCTCGACTTCGCGCATGTCCTCTACGCCGACGAGCAGCCCGCCTTCGTGGCGGCGCTGATCGGCCGCCACAGCCGCATCCTCGGCCTGCACCTCAACGACGGCTACGCCAAGCGCGACGACGGGCTGATGGTCGGCGCGGTCCACCCGGTCCAGACGATCGAGCTCCTGCGGCAGGTCCGCAAGGACGGCTTCCACGGGCCGATCTACTTCGACACCTTCCCGGACCTGACCGGCCTCGACCCGGTGGCCGAGTGCGAGGCCAACATCGCCACGGTCACGGCGATGCTCGGCGTCGTCGACACGCTCGAGGGCGACAACGCGCTGAGCACGGCGATCGCCCGCCAGGACGCCGTCGCGAGCCAGAACCTCGTCCGCAAGGCGATGCTCGGCCGCTGAGAGCCGGCCCGTCCCCGGTCGCACCCGTCAAGAACACGAGGAGGAACGCCATGAAGTCACTGCTGCTGTCCGGGTTCATGCTGCTCGCCGCGGGCTTCGCGCTCGCCTCAAGCGCCGCTCAGGCGCAGGACCTGAAGCCCCTGAACCCGGACACCGAGACCGACCGGATCGACTGGAGCCAGCTCGCCACCAGGCTCGGCCCGCTGCCGAAGCCGGCGGCCGGCACCCGCGTCGGGGCGGTGTCGAAGACCCTGACCAACGAGTACTGGCGCCTCCTCGGCGAGGGCTACCAGTCCCTGGGCAAGACGCTCGGCGTGAAGGTCGCCTACCAGGCGGCCCAGAACGAGGGCGACCAGGTCGGCCAGCTCTCGATCGCCGAGACGATGATCGCGCAAGGGGTCAACCTGCTCCTGGTCTCGCCGCAGACCAACGCCAACCTCGAGCCGATCCTCGGCGAGGCCAAGCAGGCCGGCATCCCGGTCGTCAACGTCAACGACGCGGTGATCCCGCTGGCGCCGCACTATGTCGGCAACGTGCAGCGCGACAACGGCGTGCGCGTCGCCCGCTGGTTCGTCGCCAACCGGCCGGATGGCGGCAAGCTCGCGGTCATCGAGGGCCAGGCCGGCGTCTACGCGGCGACCCAGCGCACCGCCGGCTTCAAGGCGACGATCGCGGCGGAGGGCGGCAAGTTCAAGGTCGTGGCGAGCGTGCCGGGCAACTGGGACCGCCAGCTCTCCTACGACGCCGCCACGACGATCCTGCAGCAGCACCCCGACCTCGTCGGCTTCTACTGCAACAACGACACGATGGCGCTCGGCGTCGTCGAGGCGGTGAAGAATGCCGGCCTGCTCGGCAAGGTCGCGGTGTTCGGCACCGACGGCATCACCGATGCCCACGCGTCGATCCGCGCCGGCGAGCTGACCGGCACCGTCGACAGCTTCCCGGTGCTGACCGGCGAGGTCGCCCTGGAGGCGGCCCTGCGCGTCCTCGCCAAGGAGCCGGTCCCGCGGGTCGTGGCCACGCCTCAGGCCCTGATCACCAGGGACAACATCGAGCGCTACAAGGGCAAGGGCGCCCACCTGCGGGCGGTGCTCGAAGAGGACGTCCGGTCGGGGAAGTAACCGGGGGCCCGGCCCACCGACCGATGGGTTCGCCCTCAGGAGGGCCGATCGAACAGACCGGGAGCCGGTGTGACCGATCGCATATTCTTCGTGCGATACGGTCCATCCCGCCCCCAACCTCATCCTGAGGTGCGACCATCGGGAGCCTCGAAGGAGGGCTCCAGGGATCGCACAGATTTCTGGAGCCCTCCTTCGAGGTTAGTCGATCCTCAATCGACTAACACCTCAGGATGAGGTGAGTGGGTAGGATATCTCAAGTTAGATTTCAGTTTTGAGAAGATCAATCTGCTCGAGCAGCCCCCCAGGATGAGGCCACAGTCGGGAGACCCTCGTGGCTTCGGTCGAACAGGCGCTCCGACCGTCCGACGTCCACCAGAGAACAGTCCCGCCCCGGCCTCCGCCCATCCCCTCCAACCCCGGTCACGCCATGGCATCCGACGCCCCCTTGCGCCTCCACATCCAGGGCCTCACCAAGCGCTTCCCGGGCGTGGTCGCGCTCGGCGAGATGTCGCTGCGGGTCCGGCCGGGGGAGGTCCACGCGCTGCTCGGCGAGAACGGCGCCGGCAAGTCGACCCTGATGCGGACGCTGTCGGGCGTGCTCAGGCCCGACGAGGGCACCATCGCGGTGGACGGGGAGGAGCTGACCCTGCGCTCGCCGCTCGCCGCGCGCCGCGCCGGCATCGCGATGATCCACCAGGAGTTGCAGCAGGTCCCCGAGCTGACCGTGGCGCAGAACATGTTCCTGGGCCGCGCCTTGCGCCGGGGCGGGCTCTTCGTCGACCGCGCCCGGCAGGAGGCGCTGGCGGCTGAGGCCCTGGCGCCGCTCGATTCATCGATCCGCCCGGACGCGCCGATCCGCAGCCTCCGGGTGGCGCAGCGCCAGATCGTCGAGATCGCCCGCGCGCTCCTCGACAAGGCCCGCATCATCGCCATGGACGAGCCGACCTCGAGCCTGACGCCGAGCGAGTTCGAGCGCCTGGCGGCGGTCATCGCCGGGCTCGCCGCCCGGGGCGTCTCGATCATCTACGTCTCGCACAAGATGGACGAGGTGTTCCGGATCTGCAGCCGCGCGACGATCATGCGCGACGGGCGGTTCGTCGCCGATCTCGACCTCGCCGGCACCACCGAGGGCGCCGTCGTCGCCCAGATGGTCGGCCGCGAGCTCGCGGTGGCGGAGCACCGCTCGTCGGTGCAGCCCGAGACCGTTCTGTCGGTGCGCGGCCTGACCTCCGGCACGAAGGTGGTCGATGCGAGCCTCGATCTGCGGCGCGGCGAGGTCCTGGGCATCGCCGGGCTGATCGGCGCCGGCCGCACCGAGTTGCTGCGCCTCCTCGCCGGGGCCGATCCGCGCAGCGGCGGCACCGTCACGGTCAACGGCCGGCCGCTCGCGCGGCCCGGCACCCGCGCGGCGATCGCGGCCGGCATCGGGCTGGTGCCCGAGGAGCGCAAGCGCGACGGCATCGTGCCCCAGCGCTCGATGGTCGCCAACGTGGCCCTGCCGTCGATGCCCCGGTTCGCCCCCCGGGGCCTCGTCCGCCGGCGCCGCCTGCGCGCCGAGGCCGCGCGTCTCCTCGCCGAGGTCGCCTTGCGGCCGATGCAGATCGACCGGCCGATCCGCCTGTTCAGCGGCGGCAACCAGCAGAAGGGAATCATCGCCCGCTGGATCGCCGCCGGCACCCAGATCCTGCTCTTCGACGAGCCGACCCGCGGCATCGACATCGGCGCCAAGGCGGAGATCTACGGGCTGATCGAGCGGCTCGCCGCCGAGGGCAAGTCGGTCATCGTCGTGTCCTCGGAGCTGCCCGAATTGCTGCGCCTATCCGACCGGGTGCTCGTCATGCGCCAGGGCCGGATCGCCGCCGAGCTTTCACGCGACCAGCTGAGCGAGCAGGCGATCGTCGCCCACGCGGTTCCGCAATCCGGCCGCGCCGCCTGATCCTCCGATCCTCCTGCGCCTTCGAGGCCCGCCCATGCTCACCCTGACGGACAAAGCCGTTCCCCCGCCCGGCGCGTCGACGAAGGTCCGCGTGCCCCTGCGCGATTTCGGCACCCTGCTCGGCCTCGTGCTCATCGTCCTGGTCTTCGCGGTCGCGGCGCCGGGCTTCCTGACCGAGCGCAACCTGCTCAACATCCTGCAGCAATCGAGCATTAACGCCTGCGTGGCGCTCGGCATGACGCTGGTGATCGTGTCGGGCGGCATCGACCTCTCGGTCGGCCCGGTCGCGGCGCTCTCGGCGGTGCTGTCGGCAAGCCTGATGGTCGCCGGCGTGCCGCCGCTGCTCGCGGTGCTCGCCGGGCTGGCCCTCGGGGCGCTGTGCGGCGCCGTCAACGGGGCGCTGATCTGCTTTGGCGGACTCCAGCCCTTCATCGTCACGCTGGGCACGCTCAGCACCTACCGGGCTCTGGCGCTCATCGCCACGGACGGCAACCCGGTCTTCGGCGTGCCGCAGAGCTTCCGGGCCCTGGTGAACGGCACCGTCGCCGGACTCCCCATGGCGGTGGTCGTGGTGCTGGTCGTGGCGCTCCTGGCCGGGCTGATCCTGCGCAAGACGCCGTTCGGCGAGTACCTCCTGGCGGTCGGCGGCAACGAGGAGGCCGCCCACATCGCCGGCGTGCCGATCGCGCTCACCAAGATCGGCGCCTACATGCTGTCGGGCATGCTGGCGGCGCTCGCCGCGACGATCCTCGTCGGCCGCCTCGGCGCCGCGGAGCCGATCCTCGGCAACCTGTGGGAGCTCGACGCCATCGCGGCGGCGGCCATCGGCGGGGCCTCGCTGATGGGCGGCAAGGGCAGCATCCTGGGCACGCTGCTCGGCGCAGTGATCCTGGGCGCCATGCGCAACGGCCTGACGCTGATGAACGTCCAGGCCTTCTACCAGCTGCTCGCGACCGGCCTCATCATCCTGCTCGCCATGCTGGTCGACCGCTTCGCCCGGGGACGCTCATGAACACCGTCGACGACGCTCCGGGCCGTGCCGGGCCCGGTCCTTCACCCGTCATCGTCGTGGTGGGGAGCCTGCACTACGACATCACGGTCGATGCGCCGGACCGCCCCCGCAAGGGCGAGACGGTGACCGGGCGGCGCTGGTCCCCGCGATTCGGGGGCAAGGGCGGCAACCAGGCCGCGGCCGCGCAGCGGCAGGGCGCCGCGACCGCCATGGTGAGCGCGGTCGGCGACGACGATTTCGGTCGCGGGCTGCTGGCCGGGCTCGACCGCGCCGGGGTGGACCGCTCCGCCGTGGCGGTCCTGCCGGGCCGGAATTCCGGGATGAGCGTGGCGATCTTCGACGATGACGGCGATTACGGCGCCGTCATCGTCTCGGGATCGAACCTCGCGATCGAGGCGGAGCAGATTCCGGATGCGCGCCTCGGGCGGGCGCGCGTGCTGATCCTGCAGAACGAGATCCCCGAGCCCGTCAACGCCGCGGTGGCGCGCCGCGCCAAGCGGCTCGGCCTCACGACGATCCTCAATGCCGCGCCGGCCCGTCCCTTCACCACCGATCTCGCGGATCACATCGACATCCTGGTCGTCAACGCGATCGAAGCCGAGATGCTCGGCGCAGGACCGGTGGCGTCGCTCGAGGATGCCGCATCGGCCGCCCGCGCCCTCGCGGGGTCTCGCGGGGTCGTCGTGGTGACGGCCGGCGGCGACGGCGTCGCGATGGCGGGCGGCACCGTCGCCCCGGTGGCGCTGCCCGGCCTCGACGTCGAGGTCGTCAGCACGCACGGCGCGGGCGACATGTTCGTCGGCACCTTCGCGGCCCGCCTGGCCCAGGGCGCTTCCTGCGAGGACGCCCTGCGCGCCGCCAACGACGCCGCCGCGCGCCTGGTGTCGATGCCGGACGAGAAGCGCATGACGGTGTGATCGCGGAATCGCCGGGCGCGCCCCTCTCCCCTGGCAGGGGCGCCGTCGCGCCCTCATTGGGTCGCTCCCGACCGAACCACCGCGGGTTTCCCGGGGCCTCCCTCTTTCGCAGAGGAGGGAGCCATGACGAACGCGACTGGCGCACTGCCCCTTGAATCCACCGGCGGTTCGCTCCAACGCTTCCGGCCGCGCCGGCGGGTTCCGAGCGGGGGAGCGATCATGACCGAGCGCAACGCGGTCGACGCGGCGATCATGAGCCGGCGCAGCGTCCGGGGGTTCCGGCCCGATCCGGTGCCCGAGGCGACGATCCGCGAGCTGATCGCGCTCGCCGGCCGGGCGCCGAGCGGCAGCAACATCCAGCCCTGGAAGGTCCACGTCGTCACGGGGAGCGCGCTCACGCGCCTCACCTCCGCCCTCTCGGCCGCGCATGAGAGCGACACACCGGAGGCCCGCGAATACGAGTATTATCCGGTCGACTGGCGCGAGCCGTATCTCGGCCGGCGCCGGGCGCTCGGCTGGCAGCTCTACGGGCTCGCCGGGATCGAGAAGGGCGACAAGGCGGGCGCCAAGCGCCAGATGGGCCGCAACTTCACCTTCTTCGGCGCCCCCGTCGGCCTCGTCTTCACCATCGACCGCGACCTGGAACAGGGCAGCTGGCTCGATACCGGCATGTTCCTCCAGACCCTGATGCTCGCCGCCCGCGGCCGCGGCCTCGATACCTGCCCGCAGGCGGCGATCGCCAGCTACCCGGCGGTGGTGCGGGGAGAGCTCGGGATTCCGGAGAGCGAGATGGTGGTGTGCGGGATGGCGCTGGGATTCGCCGACCCGGAGGAGCCGGTGAACGCGTTGCGGGCGGAGCGGGAGCCGGTGGAGGCGTATACGGTGTTTCACGCACGCTGAGCCGCTCGTCTCGCGACGAGACCTTGAAGCCCATCTGAGCGGAACGACCCCCTGAAGACCTGCGAGCGAGCACGAGGCATCCTATCCTCCCACCTCATCCTGAGGTGTCAGTCGATCGCAGATCGACTGACCTCGAAGGAGGGCTCCAGGATCTCAGAGGTTTCTGGAGCCCTCCTTCGAGGCTCCCGTTGGTCGCACCTCAGGATGAGGTGGGAGGATAGGACAAGTCAAATTATCTCAGGTATTTATGATAAATTATTACTTGAATAGGGAGTGACGCCTGGCGTTATACAGGACGAAACAGCGACCATGAATTTGCTCGACCGGAAATTCGGTGCTTATTCGACCGCCACCCCGATTGTCGTCTCTGGGTAGCGCGACAGGTCCGGCTCGTCCCGCGATCCGCCGAACAGCTTTCCCGCTACGCCGCGCAAGGCCGGCAGGCTCGCCGCCCACAGGCCCGCATGCAGCATGCGGATGCCGGCCTGGCTGCGCGGATGCATCAGCCGCGGTGCGATCTTCGGCACGCCCTGCGCCTGCTCGACCATCGGGCGCATCGCCCGCTCGTAGGCCGCGAGCGCCCCCGGCACGTCGTCGCCGCGCGCCAGTTCCCCGGCGAGCACCCTCGCCCCGGTGATCGCCAGGGTGGCGCCGATGCCGGCGAGCGGCGTGACGCACCAGGCCGCATCCCCGGTGAGGGCGATGCGGCCGCGCGACCACCGGGGCATCCGCACCTGGCGCAGCACGTCGAAGTAGAAGTCGTCGGTCTCGTCCAGGCCGGCGAGCACGCGCCGCGCCTCCCAGCCGGCATCCCGGAAGCGCTCGCGCAGGAAGGCCTTCTGCCGCGCGGCGTCCCAGTTCTGCGCCTCGGGCAGCGGACCGTGGACCGACAGCATCGCCCGGGTTGTGCCGTAGGGATCGGGGCGCAGCGAGATGCTGCGGCTGCCCGGCGCGTTGTACCAGCGCCAGAGCCGGTCGTCGTCCGGCGTGCGGGGAATCGTGAAATATGCGATCGTCAGGTCCATCCAGCGCGGCTCGTTCTCGCGCGCAAATACCTGCTCGCGGGTCGCGGAGCCGACGCCCTCGGCGACGATCACGGCATCGTAGCGCTCGGTCGTGCCGCTCGCGAAGGCGATCGCTCCATTCTCCTCAGCGCGGGCGATGCCGTCGCCGAACCGGAACGCGGCGTGCCTCTCGCTCGCCTCGTAGAGCAGGCGGGCGAGGTCGCCGCGCAGGATCTCCATCTCGGCGGTCGGCCCCTCGCCCTCCGCGTCGCCGGCCATGAAGCGGGCCTTGGGCCGGCCCGCGGCATCGACCCAGGCGGTGCCCTCCTCGCCGGTGCCCCGGGCGAGCGCCGCCCGCTCCAGCCCCATCTCGCGCAGGATGGTTCGGCCGATCCCGCGCACGTCGACGTTCTGGCCGCCGTCGCGGAAGGCAGGGGCACGCTCGACCACGGTGACGTCGAACCCGGCGCGGCCGAGCCACCAGGCCGCGGTGGTGCCGGCGATGCTGGCACCGGTGATCAGGATGCGGCGGGTCATGGGCTAGTCCACCCGCACCACCGGCTCGAACCGCCCCTTCACCTTCACCGGCACCGTAAACGTCCGCCCGGCGAAGCGGTCGTCGCTGCGGTCCGGGTCGAGGCCCTCCGTCGCCGAGGTGACCACCATCGTGTCGGCGTCGGGCCCGATGAAGGCCGGGCAGGTCACCTGGCGGGCCGGCATGGCGATGCTGCGCACCCGCGTGCCGTCGGGGGCGTAGGCGTCGAGGCTGGCCCCACCCCAGCGGGCGTTCCAGACCAGGCCCTCCTCGTCGATCACCGCGCCGTCCGGCGCCCCCTCGGAGGCCGGGATCTGGACGAAGACCCGGCGGTCGCCGACCGGCAGCCCGGTCGCCGGATCGGTGGCGACGCGCCAGATCGTGCCGGCCTCCGAATCGGCGAAGATCGCGCTCGCGCCGTCGGCCGCAAACGCGATGGCGTTCGGGATGGTGAGGCCGGAAAACAGCGTCCGGACCTCGCCGCGGAAGAACCAGTAGATCGCCCCAAGGCCCGTCTGCGCTTGCTTGCCCATGGTGCCGAGCCAGAGCGCGCCGCAGGGGTGCACCCGTCCGTCGTTGGAGCGGGTCTCGGGCCGGTCGGCCTCGAGCGGGGTGAGAAGCCGCATCCGCCCGCTGGCGATGTCGCGCAGGTAGAGGCCGTCCTCGGCGCCGAGCAGCAGGGTGGCGTCGTCGACCCGCGCCACCATCGAGGCCATCACCGGCAGGTCGTGCAGGGTGGTGGTGCCGCCCGAGAACGGCCGCTCGCACAGGTGCCGGCCGAGGATGTCGAGCCAGTACAGCCGGCCGAGGCCGGGATGTGCCGCCGGCCCCTCGCCGAGGATGCAGGCGCGGTCGCAGAAGATCCCGGCCCAGCCGCTCATCGGGTCGTCTCCCGGGTGAAGCGGTATTCGATGATCTGGCGATAGGTCTCGCCGGGGCGCAAGGTCGCGCTCGGGAAGTCCGGGTGGTTCGGTGCGTCCGGATAGGCCTCCGGTTCGAGGCACAAGGCGGTGCGGGCGGCGTAGCCCAGGCCGGCCTTGGGGAGCTGGGTGCCGTCGTAGAACTGGACCGCCGGCGCCGTGGCGAGCACCGTCAGCGCCACGGCGCTGCCCGGCGCGGTGACCCGGGCGACCGGCCGCGGCTCGGACAGCGTCTCGCGCCCGAGCACGAAGGCATGGTCGAAGGCCTGCGCGCCGATCCGCGTCGGCCGGCGCAGGTCGAAGCGCGTGCCGGCGACCGGGGCGACCGTGCCGGTCGGGATCAGGGCCTCGTCGACCGGCAGGTAGGACTCGGCCGGGATCTCAATCACGTGGTCGTCGATCGGCGGGGCCGGAAAACCCCCCGGCGGCAACAGCAGGTTGAAGTAGCTGTGGTTCGTCAGGTTGACGATCGTCGGCTTGTCGGTCCGCGCCGTCAGGGTGGCGCGCAGGGTGCCGGGGCCGGTGATGGCATAGGTACAGGTGACGTCGAGGGCGCCCGGATAGCCCTCCTCGCCGTCAGCAGACTGGTAGGCCAGCGTCAGGCTGCGCGCCTCCACCTCCGCGAAGGTCCAGTTGCGGCGCGAGAATCCGCGCGTGCCGCCATGCAGGTGGGTGCGGCCGGCCTCGTTGCGGGAGAGATCGTAGGCGATGCCGTCGAGGGTGAAGCGCCCGCCCGCGATACGGTTGGCGAAGCGTCCGACGGTCGCGCCGAATTGCGGGGTCTTCTCGATGTAGTCGTGCGGATCGTCGCGGCCGAGCACCATCGGATGCCCGTGGACGTCGAGCCGGCGGAGCACCGCCCCGAGGCTCAGGACCGCCACCGAGAGCCCGTCGCCCTCCAGCCGCGCTTCGAGGATCGGGCTGCCATCCGGCATCGTGCCGACGGGGAGGGGATCGTGGTCGCTCATGGCTGAGTCCTCAACGGCTGCTTCCTCGACGAACCGGGCAGGCCGGCACAAGGGTAGGGCGCGGTGCCCCGGCCTCCACCGCGGCGGCGCCGTTTCGAAGCCCGTCGCGCACCACCACCTCGGTCGCCCGGGCCGCCGCCGCCGGGTCGCCGGCGCGGATCGCCGCCGCGATCGCCGCATGGGCGCGCCAGGAGGTCTCGTGCGCCTGCGGATCGGTGGGCCGGCTCATCCGGAACACCACGTCGAGGGCGGCCTCGGTCACGGCGCCGACGGAATGCATGAAGAGGTTGCCGGAGGCATCCGCCAGGACGAGGTGGAAGGCGAGGTCGGCGCTGGCGAAGGCCGGATCGAGGCCGGGTGCCGCGCGCATCGCGGCGACGCAGGACTCGAGGGCCGCGATGTCCGCATCGGTCCGGCGCTCGGCGGCGAGCGCCGCCGCCGCCGGCTCGATCGCCAGGCGGATCTCGGCGAGGTCGCGCAGGAAGCGCCGGTCGATGCTCGCATCGAGGGTCCAGGCCAGCACGTCGCGGTCGAACAGGTTCCAGGCCGCGCGCTCGCGCACCCGGGTGCCGACCCGGGTCCGGGCCTCCAGCAGCCCCTTGCCCGACAGGGTCTTGACCGCCTCGCGCAGGAGCGTCCGCGACACCCCGAAGCGCGCGAGCAGCACCGGCTCGGCCGGGAGCACGGCACCTTCGGGAAACTCCCCGGCGACGATGCCGGTGCCGAGCGCTCGGGCCACCCGGGCATGGCCCGGACCCGCCTGGCTCGGGCAGGGCCGCAACACGGTCTCCCGCGGCACGATCCCGGCGCCGATCTCATCCACGGTTGCATCCTCCCCGTGATTTTCGCCTCTTGCCCGGGCGGCAGGATTCCGCGATAAAGGCCGGGCCACTGGAATAGTCATATTAAATGATTTTCAGTGCGTCGAGCGATCCGACGGGCTTCGAGGGAGGAAGCGTTGGCGGCAATCTATCCGGACCTGGCGGACAAGGTCGTGGTGGTGACGGGCGGCGGCTCCGGGATCGGGGCGGAGCTGGTCCGGCATTTCGCCCGGCAGAAGGCGCGGGTCGGTTTCCTGGACATCGCGGCCGAGCCCTCGCGGGCGCTCGCCTCCGAGCTGGAGGGGCAGGGTTTCGCGGTCGCCTTCGAGCAGGCCGACGTCACCGACATTCCGGCCCTGAAGGCCGCGATCGGCCGCATCCGCGACCGGTTCGGCCCGGTCGACGTGCTGATGAACAACGCCGCCCACGACGAGCGCCACGCCACCGAGGAGGTGACGGAGGCCTATTGGGACGGCCGCATCGCCGTGAACCTCAAGCACCAGTTCTTCGCCGCCCAAGCGGTCCTGCCCGACATGAAGGCGAAGGGCGGCGGGGCGATCGTGAATTTCGGCTCGGTCTCGTGGATGATCGGCCAGGGCGGCATGGCAGCCTACACCGCCTGCAAGTCGGGGGTGATCGGGCTCACCCGGTCGCTCGCCCGGGATTTCGGCCCCTTCAACATCCGGGTCAACGCGCTGGCGCCGGGCTGGATCATGACCGAGCGCCAGCTCGCCCTCTGGGTGACGCCGGAATCGGATGCCGAGATCAATGCCCGCCAGTGCCTCAAGCGCAAGCTGGTGCCGGCGGATGTCGCGCGCTTTGCCGTGTTCCTCGCCTCGGAGGAGGCGGGGGCGTGTACCAACCAGCATTACGTCGTGGATGGCGGGTGGGTGTGAGGATTTTCGTTGCCGGTCATGGCGCGGGTCCCCCTCTCCCGTGTGGGAGAGGGGCCGGGGGTGAGGGTGACACGCTTCAGTGTGATGCGCTGAGCGTCGTGCTGGCAGCGAGCCGGCCAGAGCCTAACTCAGGACCGTATCACCCTCGCGCGATCTTCGATCGCCCCTACCCCTCTCCCACACGGGAGAGGGGATCCCGCGCCTAGCATTCGAAGGGCGTGATTTCGGACGGCACCGAACCTCCCCCTGCGGAAGTATCAGGCCGCTCCCGCCCGCCAGCCACAATACGGAAACACCGACCCCGGCAGATGAGCAGGCCGCAATCCTGCCGGGCACCACTCACCGGCAGCCCCGCGCACCCAAGATGCGGGGATTTGGGAGGACACATGACATCGTTCGTCGCCCTCGTCGGCGGAGCCCTGATGGCTGCCGCGATGCTCGCAACCCCGGCCGCCGCCCAGCAGAAGGGCAAGATCGGCGTCTCGATGCCGACGAAGTCGTCGGCGCGCTGGATCGCCGACGGCCAGGGCCTGGTCCAGGCGCTCAAGGCCAAGGGCTACACCCCCGACCTGCAATATGCCGAGGACGAGATCCCCAACCAGCTGTCGCAGATCGAGAACATGATCGCCACCGGCGCCAAGGTGCTGGTGATCGCGGCGATCGACGGCACCACCCTGTCGGACGTGCTGCAGCAGGCGAGCGACCGCGGCATCAAGGTCATCGCCTATGACCGCCTGATCCGCGGCTCGAAGACCATCGATTACTACGCCACCTTCGACAACTTCCAGGTCGGCGTGCTGCAGGGCAGCTACATCGTCGACAAGCTCGGGCTGAAGGACGGCAAGGGACCGTTCACCGTCGAGCTGTTCGGCGGCTCGCCCGACGACAACAATGCCTATTTCTTCTACGACGGTGCGATGTCGGTGCTCAAGCCCTACATCGATTCGGGCAAGCTGACCGTGCCGAGCAAGCAGCTCGGGATGGACAAGGTCTCGACCCTGCGCTGGGACGGCGCGGCGGCCCAGGCCCGCATGGACAACCTCCTGTCGGCCTTCTACGGCAACAAGCGCCTCGACGCGGTTTTGTCGCCCTATGACGGCATCTCGATCGGCATCATCTCGTCGCTCAAAGGCGTCGGCTACGGCTCGTCCGACCAGCCGATGCCGGTGATCACCGGCCAGGATGCCGAGATCCCCTCGGTCAAGGCGATCATCCGCGGCGACCAGAGCATGACGGTGTTCAAGGACACCCGCGAGCTCGCCAAGGTGACGAGCGACATGGTCGACGCGATCTCGACCGGGGCCCAGGTCCAGGTCAACGATACCAAGACCTACAACAACGGCGTCAAGGTGGTGCCGTCCTACCTCCTGAAGCCCGTGACGGTCGACAAGTCGAACTGGGAGAAGGTCCTGGTCGAGAGCGGCTACTACAAGGCCCAGCAGGTCAAGTGATGGCGGCGTCCCCGGCCCTCGGGGTGGTGCCGAAGGTGTCTCCGATCCTGGAGATGCGCGGCATCACCAAGGCGTTCCCGGGCGTGAAGGCGCTCGACAACGTCACCCTCGCCGTCCGCGCCGGCGAGATCCACGCCGTCTGCGGCGAGAACGGGGCCGGGAAGTCGACCCTGATGAAGGTGCTGAGCGGGGTCTACCCCGCCGGCTCCTATGACGGCCACATCCTGTTCGACGGCGAGGAGCGCCGCTTCTCGGGCATCCCCGACAGCGAGGCGCTCGGCATCATCATCATCCACCAGGAGCTCGCCCTGGTGCCGCTCCTGTCGATCGCCGAGAACATCTTTCTGGGCAACGAGGCGGCGTCGCGCTTCGGGGTGATCGACTGGCCGCTCGCCATGGCGCGCACCCGCGACCTCTTGGCCCGCGTCGGCCTGAACGAGGCGCCCGAGACGCTGGTGACCGATCTCGGAATCGGCAAGCAGCAGCTCGTCGAGATCGCCAAGGCACTCTCGAAGAAGGTGCGGCTCCTGATCCTCGACGAGCCGACCGCCTCGCTCAACGAGAGCGACAGCGCGGCGCTCCTCACCCTCCTGGAGGCGTTCCGCGAGCAGGGCATCACCTCGATCCTGATCTCGCACAAGCTCAACGAGATCGCCCGGGTCGCCGACAGCGTCACGATCCTGCGCGACGGCGCCAGCGTCGAGACGCTGCCGCGGGAGGCGATGCTGGGTCCGGATGGCAGGCTCAACGAGGACCGGATCATCAAGGGCATGGTCGGGCGCGACCTCGCCCACCGCTATCCGCCCCGGGAGGGCGTGGCGATCGGCGAGCCGCTGCTGGAGGTGAGGGGGTGGAGCGTGCGCCATCCGCTCCACCCCGATCGCCTCGCGGTCGAGGATGTGAGTCTCACCGTTCGCCGCGGCGAGGTCGTCGGTATGGCCGGTCTCCTCGGTGCCGGGCGGACCGAGTTCGCCATGAGCCTGTTCGGCGGCGCCTACGGCACGCGCGTCGCCGGCGAGGCGCGGCTCAAGGGCGAGCCCGCCGATCTCGGCAGCGTCGAGAAGGCGATCCGCGCCGGCCTCGCCTACGCCACCGAGGACCGCAAGGGCTACGGGCTGGTGCTGCACGAGGACATCCGCACCAACGTCTCGCTGGCGAACCTCGCAGGCGTCGCGGCGAAAGGCGTGATCGACGAGGACCGGGAGCGGGCGGTGGCGGAACGCTACCGCGAGCGCCTGCGCATCCGCTCGTCGGGCATCGACCAGGCCACGGTGAACCTGTCGGGCGGCAACCAGCAGAAGGTCGTCCTGAGCAAGTGGCTCTTCGCCGATCCGGACGTGCTGATCCTGGACGAGCCGACCCGCGGCATCGATGTCGGCGCCAAGTACGAGATCTACGCGATCATCAACGACCTCGCCCGACAGGGCAAAGGCGTGCTGATCGTCTCGTCCGAGATGCCGGAGCTCCTGGGGATGTGCGACCGCATCCTCGTCATGAACCGCGGCCGCATCGTCGGCGAGTTTCCCGCCGCGGAGGCCTCGCAGGAGGCGATCATGCGGGCCATCGTCACCTCGGGTGGATAACGACATGAGCGACACCGCCACTCCCGTCGAGGCCCCGCGCCCGCCGGCGATTCCCGGCCTCGCTGGCAAAGGATCCTTGGCGAAGGCCTTGTCCGGCTCGCTGCGCGACTACGGCATGATCCTGTGCCTCGTCGGCATCGTGCTCTTCTTCCAGTTCTTCACCGACGGGGCGCTGCTGCGCCCGCTCAACCTCACTAACCTCGTGCTGCAGAACAGCTACATCGTGGTGATGGCGCTCGGCATGCTGCTGGTCATCGTGGCCGGCCACATCGACCTGTCGGTCGGCTCGACCGCCGGCTTCATCGGCGCGCTCGCCGCGGTGCTGATGGTGCAGATGGGCCTGCACCCGCTCCCCGCGACCCTGCTCTGCCTCGTCGCCGGCGGGATCATCGGCGCGGCGCAGGGGTGGTGGGTGGCGTATTTGCGCATCCCGTCCTTCATCGTGACGCTCGCCGGCATGCTGGTGTTCAAGGGCCTGACCCTGGCTCTGCTCGCCGGCCAGTCGGTCGGGCCGTTCCCGTCCGAGTTCCAGAAGCTCAGCTCCGGCTTCATCCCGGACATCGTCACCGGCGGTTCGCTGCGCATCACCTCGGTCCTCGTCGGCGTCGCCCTGGCGCTGATCCTCGTCGGCTCGAACCTGCGCCGGCGCATGGGCCAGCAGCGCCAGGGCTTCACGCCCGAGCCGGTCGCCGCCTTCGCGCTCAAGAACGCGCTGGTCGCCGCCGTCATCGTCGCCTTCAGCACCTGGCTTGCCACCTATCGCGGCCTGCCGAACGTCCTGATCGTGATGTTCGCGCTGATCCTGCTCTACCGCTTCGTCACCAGCCGCACGGTGATCGGCCGGCGGGTCTACGCGCTCGGCGGCAACGAGAAGGCGGCCAAGCTGTCGGGCATCAACACCGAGCGGCTGACCTTCCTCACCTTCGTCAACATGGGCGTGCTGGCGGCGCTCGCCGGCCTGATCTTCGCGGCGCGGCTCAACACCGCGACCCCGAAGGCGGGCCTCGGCTTCGAGCTCGACGTGATCGCCGCCTGCTTCATCGGCGGCGCCTCGGCCTCGGGCGGCGTCGGCAAGGTGACGGGTGCGGTGGTCGGCGCGCTGATCATGGGGGTGATGAACAACGGCATGTCGATCCTCGGGATCGGTATCGACTACCAGCAGGTCATCAAGGGGCTGGTGCTGCTGGGGGCGGTGAGCATCGACCAGTATTATCGGAAGCGGTAATCAAGGAAGATCGTGTGCAGCAGGCGCTGCTCACAGACACAGTGTCATCCCGGGTTCCGCTTTCGCGGCCTCGGGATGACAGTGAGCGTGTCAGGTCCGGCGGCCTCAACCCTCGCCGTCCCGCGCCCGCTCGCGCTCGGTCGCGAGCGCCGGCGCGCCGAACCACTCCGCCCGCATCGCCTCGCGCAGGAGCGCGCCGACCGCCGGGGCGTGCGGCCGGCCGCGGACGGTGACGAGGTTGACCTCGCGCCAGAATTCCGGCTCGACCAGCGGGCGGGCGACCACGCCGGGATGGGTGACGCAGGAGCGCGGCATGAAGCCGAAGCCGAGCCCGGAGGCGATCATCGCCAGGATCCAGTCGTCGCGCTCGCTCCGGTAGATCGTCTCGCAGTCGCTGCACCCTTGCGCCTCCCAGATCGGGCCGGCGACGCCGCGGAACTCGCAGTTGAGGCGATGCACGTAGTGCTGGCCGCCGAGATCCCGCGGGCGGACCGAATCGAGCGCGGCGAGCGGGTGCCCGGCCGCCACCGCGATCACCATCGGCTCGCGGAACAGCGCGAGGTGGTGGAGCCGCGGATCGGGCTCGCGGCCCGGCAGGCAATAGAGCGCGACCTCGAGCGACCCCGCCAGCAGGCGTTCCTCGAGGGCCCCGGCACTGGCATCGACGATGTCGAGCTCGAGGTCCGGGTGCCGCGACCGTAAGCCCCCGATGAGCCCGACGAGGGCATCGGGCTGGATGGTGCACATCACCCCCAGCGTCAGGCGGGCGCGCCGCTGCCGGCCGAAGGCGCGGGCCTCCTCCTGGGCCGCCTGCGCCTTGGCAAACACCTCCTCCAGGTAGGGCCGCACGGTGCGGCCGAGCTCGGAGAGCCGCGTTCCGGTGCGCTCGCGGTGGAACAGGGCCCCGCCCAGCTCCTCTTCGAGGAAGTGGATCGCCCGGGTGAGGGAGGGCTGGGTGACGTGGCAGGCCTGGGCCGCCCGGGTGAAGTTGTGCTCCTCGCAGAGCGCCAGGAAGTAGCGGATCTGGTGCATCTCCATCGTCGCCCTCCGCAGCATCGGCCTCGCACCGAAGGGCCCCGACGGTCGGGGACGGTCTGGAGGCTAACACCGCGGAGGCCGGCCGGGAACGACGCCCTCGTCAGCACCACGGGCAGGAGGGCCAGGCCGGCGGGTCGGAGGGCCGCACCGGCGCGACCGTGGCGCGGACCGGCGGCGGCACCCGGCGCGCTGCCCGGATGCCGGGCTCGTCGTAACGGGTATAGTGCGGGGGGGCCGGCATCGCGGCGACGATGGCCGCGCCTCGGCTTTCGGGATGCAGGAGCGACTGGGTCCAGGCCTGGGCGGGAACGGTCGAGACGGCGGCGAGCACGGCGCCGGCGAAGAGAAGGCTGCGCATCGGAGGCGATCCTCGTGGGGAGCGGGGCCGGATGTCCCGCTTCGTCGAGGAGGATCATCGCCGCCGCAGACCCCCGCGGGCCAATGCCGTTCGCCTATCGTGGCGATGCCGTCCGGCTCTGGCGGCAGTTGACGCAAGGCCGCGGACGGGCGCCTAACGCGCTTCTCCGTACCCCGCCAAGGAGCCCCTCATGAGCCGCCTCGTCTACGTGCTGAACGGCCCGAACCTGAACCTGCTCGGCAAGCGCCAGCCGCACATCTACGGCAGCGAGACGCTCGCCGACGTCGAGGCCGCGTGCCGGATGCTCGCCGCCGAGCTTAACCTGGAGATCCGCTTCCACCAGTCGAACCGCGAATACGAGATCATCGACTGGATCCACGAGGCGCGCGAGACGGCCGGCGGCCTCGTCATCAACCCGGCGGCCTTCACCCATACCTCGGTGGCGATCCTCGACGCGCTCAACACCGTCGAGGCGCCGGTGATCGAGGTGCACATCTCGAACGTCCACAAGCGCGAGGCCTTCCGCCATCACTCCTACGTCTCGCTGCGCGCCGACGGGGTGATCGCGGGGCTCGGCACGCAGGGATATCTCCTGGCGTTGCGCCGGGTCGCGCAGCTGATCGATACGAAGGCGTAGCCGTCCAACCGGGCCGCCGCGGCAGTCGGCCCCGTACCGGTATCCGGCGCCCCGATCTGGTAGGGGCGCATCATTGCCCCGACGGTATCGGCCGGTATGACCGCGCTCCCCTGAAACTGTCGGGATTTCCCGCATGAGTACCATCCGCATCGCGGCGCTTCGTGGCGCCGTTCTGGGCCTCGCCCTCGCTTCCGTGGGGCCCGCCCTCGCCGACGACACGCCGACGACGGCGGGCGCGGTCGACCGGCTCAAGGGCCTCGCCAACGAGGCGGTCGGCAGCGCCAAGCGCGGCGTCGGCAACCTGACGGAGGACGAGTCGCTGAAGGCCGAGGGGCGCGAGCAGAAGCTGCGGGGCCAGGCGCAGCAGGAGCGTGGCAAGGCCAAGGACGTCATCGAGAACGCCCTCGACAAGTAGTCGGACCGCCCGCCTGGAGCGCTTCACGATCATGCTGTCACCGTGAAGCGCGCTGATTCGTGGCTCTTGACGAATTTTCTTCGGCGAACCGGTATCCACGCCGTCGAAACATGCTCGAGGGCGGTCCGTCGAAGAAAACCGGAGGCGATGCTCCCGCATCGCCTCCGGCTCCTTCCCGACGCGGCCTGCTGGGGTCAGTCCGTCGAGAACCGGTAGTTCAGTCCGGCGCGCACCACGCCGAACTCCGCCTTGGGCTTGCCGAGGCCGTAATAGGCGGCTGTCGCCGTGTCGTAGACGAGGCCGCCGCTGCCGCCGTTGCGGTCGAGGCTGACATAGAGCGCCTCGATCCGGGCTCTCAGGCGCTCGGTGAAGGCGTATTCGACGCCGCCGCCGGCGGTCCAGCCGGTGCGGAAGGTCCCGGGCAGGGTGCCGGTATAGGTGGAGGCGTTCGCCGGATTGCTGCCGCCGCCATAGGCGAAGCCGCCGGTGCCGTAGACCAGGAAGCGGTCGAAGGCGTAGCCGATCCGGCCGCGCACCGTGCCGAACCAGTCGAGGCTCGGGCCGACGTCGTAGAAGGTCGTGGTGCCGACGAGACCGCTGCGGGACCGCCCGAAGGTGGTGCCCTGAATGTCGGCCTCGGCGCCGATCACGAAGCCGGAGCCCGGCGTGACCTGATAATTGTAGCCGATCTGGCCGCCGCCCACGAAGGCGGCGTCCCGGCTGCCCGGGGTCACGATGCCGTAGGTGGCGTCCGTGAAGCTGCCGCCGCCGCCGAACCCGGCGCCCGCGTTCACGCCGGCATAAAAGCCGGTCCAGGTGAAGACCGGGACGGGGGTGAAGGCCGGCGGCGGGGCGGCCCGGCGCGGCAGGTCGGCGGCGGCGGCCGGCGACGCGAGGACAGCCGTGAGGGCGAGCGCGCCGGCAAGGCCAAGCGCTTCGGTGGGTCTGATCATCGGGGATGCCGTCTGTGCGGGTCCAAAGGTCCCGGGAAGAAGCCCGGGAAGACGGGGGCCGGGGCGGCAGACCGTCCGGGCCGTCAGGTATCGGGTCCGAACCGGGTCAGAGGTTCTGGACGATGCAGATCGCCTGGAGGGCGACCAGCAGGATCGCGCCGCCGATGACGAGGCAGAGGGCGGCGACGATCAGGGTGTCTCCGCCATCGGCCGGTTCGCGCCGGGAGCGGAGGGCGGAGCGGGACGCGTCGATCTCCGGGGCCGGGAAGGCCCGGCCGAGGGGAGCGGGGCGGGGCCGGTCGCTGCGCAGGGCTTCGAGCATCGGGACGAATTCCTCTCTCGGCGGGCAGGCAAGTCTCACTGGGCAGGCAAGCCTCAGCGGCCAGGCGAGACGGCCGTGGCGGGATGGGCGAGGTCGGCCAGGGTCGCCGCCGCCACCGGCAGTCCCAGTCCGGCGATGACCGCGAGGCCGCGCACCAGCATCGCGACCGGCCGCAGCGAGACCGGCGGGGAGCGGCGGGGCGTCGGGAGCGTGAGCGGCTCGGCGGCGCGGCAGACGAGGGGGAGGGCACTGGCCATCGGGGATCTCTGTGGCATCGAGCGGCGTGGGAAATCTGACCACGGCCAATCATCTATGTGGGTAAAATTCCCACGTCAATCGGAAATCGCGCTGTGCCGCGCTTTCGTGGGATTGTGTCCCACGGCGCCTGGGCTACAACGACCGTGATGTCAGAGCCGAACCCGAGATCGCCGCCCGATGCCGGCGCGCTGCAGGCCCCGCTCGCCCGGCTGCTGCGCCCGCTCGTGCGCCTGTTCGTGCGCAGCGGGATCACCTTCCCGGCGCTGACCGACCTGCTGCGCGAGCTGTACGTGAACGTCGCCGAGTACGACTTCGCCCTGCCCGGCAAGGACCAGACCGACAGCCGGGTGAGCCTGCTCACCGGGATCCACCGCAAGGAGGTGCGGCGCCTGCGCGGGGCCGGCGCGCCGGTGAGCGCGGTGCCGGCCGCGATCTCGCGCACCAGCCGCATCATCGCCCGCTGGGTCGCCGCACCCGACTTCACCGAGGCCGACGGCCGGCCCAAGCCCCTGAAGCGGGCGGCCGAGAGCGGCCCGTCCTTCGAGAGCCTGGTCGCCTCCGTGACCAAGGACCTGCGCCCGCGGGCGGTGCTGGACGAATGGCTCGACCGCGGGATCGTCACCCTCGACGAGGAGGAGCGCATCGTGCTGGCCGAGGCCGCCTTCGTGCCGAGCGGCGGCGGCAGCCAGCAGCTCTATTATTTCGGCCGCAACCTGCACGACCACATCGCCGCCGCGGTCGCCAACGTCCTGGAGGAGAAGCCGCGCTTCCTGGAGCGCGCCGTGCATTACGACGGGCTGTCGCCCGCGCTGGCGCGGCGGTTGGAGGAGCGGGCGCGGGAGATCGCCATGGAGGCGTTGCAGCAGGCCAACCGCGAGGCGCATGCGGCCTGCGAGACCGATCCGGGCGGCGAGGCGCGCTGGAATTTCGGCATCTACATCTTCGCCGAGGATGCCCGGGCGGACGACGCGCCCCTTCCCGAGCCCAAGGCGTAAGGGGGCGGCCCGTGCGACGCGCTCCCTCCGTCACCCGGCGCGGCCTCCTGCGCCTCCTCTCGGGCGCGAGCTGGCTCGCGGTCGCCGGGCCCGGGCAGGCCGCCGGGGACAAGATCCTCGACCAGGGGATCGGCGGCACCGGCCTCCGGCCGGGGCCCGACGAGGAGGGCGACCGCGGCATCGGCGGCACCGGCGTCGTCGGCACCATCCGGGGCTTCGGCAGCATCATCGTCAACGACCTGCGCATCGCCTACCCGCCCGACGTGCTGGTGACGATCGACGGGCGTCCGGCCCGGGTCGGCGACCTGCGCGTCGGCCACGTGGTCCAAAGTCTGGTGCGCAGCCGGGCGCAGCCGGGAGAGGGCGGCCTCTCCACCGCCGGCATCGCGGTGATCCACGAGGTGGTCGGCCCGGTGCAGCGCGTCGGCGCCGACACGCTGACCGTGCTCGGCCAGACCGTCGCCACCGCCGGGCTGCCGCCCGAGATGCCGCGGCCGGCGCTCGGTGCGCGAGTCGCGGTGAGCGGGCTGCGCCGTCCGGACGGCAGCATCGCGGCGAGCCGGATCGACCCGGCCGGCGACGCGCCGGACCTCGTCGCCGGCCCGGTGCGGCGCGGGCCCGGAGGCGCCCTGCGCATCGGCAACCTGCCGCTCTCTGGCCTCGATACGGCCCTCGCCGGCGGCCGGGCCGTGGCGTCCGGCAGCCTCGCGGGCGGCCGCTTCGCGGTGACGCGGGCGGTCTCGGCAAGCGAGCCGTTCGGCGACGAGGTCCGGCGCCTCTCGATCGAGGCCTACGTGACCCGCGAGGGCGGCGCGCTCCGCACCGGGGCCGGCTACGCGGTGACCGGCCGCGGCGGTGTCGTCCCGGCCGGCGGCGGGCTCGCGATCCTCGATGGACGGGCCGGGCGCGGCGGCCGGCTCGACCTCGACGGCTTGCGCCTGCGGCCGGATCCGGCCGGGCGGGAGACCGGTCGCGGGCCGGGCGAGCCCGGCCGTCCGGGTCGGGACGGCGTCCGGAGCGGCCCGGGCAGCGCACGGGGCGGTCCGCATGGTGGCGCCCCCGGCGCGCAGGGCGGCGCGCGCGGCGAGCCCGGCGGGCGCTCCGGTGACTTCGGCCGCTCCCCCGACTTCCGCGGCGAGAGGCCGTTCGGCGGCGAGGGGGGACGCTTCGGCGGCCCGGGCCGCGGCGAGATCGATCCGCGCCTGCCGGGTGCGGAGGGGACGGGCCACTTCGGCGGACCCGGCGGGTTCGGCGGCCCTGGGGGCCAGGGCTTCGGCGGTCCGAGCGGCGTCGCTCCCCAGGGCGGACCGGGCGGGTTCGGCCGGCCGGGCGGCGAGGGTTTCGGGGGCGGCGGATTCGGCGGCGGGGGCCGGCGCTGAGACGAATCGGCCGAATCACGAGACGCCGCGACCCTGCCGCCGGGCGCGAAAAAGCTTGGCCGTTGTGTCCGCCGCGCCACACCGCACTGCGAAACCTGGGCATCCGACGGCTCAGTTAACGGCCAAGTCGGGGGGTGGAACGGCCAAGTCTCTTTACCGCCGCATTTGGACCGGAGCAGGGTGGGCCTTCCCGTCGGTGCGGCAGCGCACCGGCTCCCTCCAGCAGGTTGTTGCATGCGCAAGCGCCTCCTCATCGCCGTCGTCGTCGCGGCGCCGCTCCCCGCCACGGCGCAGGTGAGCCCCGCTCGCGACAACATCGACGCGCTGATCGAGGCGCATGCCAAGGCCAACGGCGTCCCGGCGAGCTTCATCCACCGGGTGGTGAAGCGGGAGAGCGGCTACAATCCCCGCGCCGTCGGCCGCGGCGGCGCGATGGGCCTGATGCAGATCAAGCACGGCACCGCCCGTGCGCTGGGCTATAGCGGCCCGGCCGCCGGCCTCCTCGACGCCAAGATCAACCTGACCTACGGCGTCGCCTACCTCGCCGGTGCCTACAAGACCGCGCACGGCAACGAGGCCCAGGCCTACAGCTACTACGCCCGCGGCTACTACTACGCCGCCAAGCGGGCGGGCATCCGCACCGACGTGGCCGAGCTCGAGGCGCCGCCGGTCCGGGAGCTTCCCACCAACCCGCTCAACCGGTTCCTCGGCAACGTGTTCGGGGCCCGCCAGCCGGCCACGACCGCCACGGCCTCCGCCGATCCGTCGGTCGCCGCCCTGTCGAGCGCCGTCGCCCAGCCCGGCGCGGCACCCCAATACACGCTGCCGCCGCCGGCGGCCCCGCAGGCCCTCGCCGCCTACCAACCCGCCGCCGCACAGGTCCAGGCGCCCGAGGCTGCGGCGCAAGCCGCTGCCGATCCGGTCGTCACCGTGCCGCTGCCGCCGGTCCGCCCGGCTTCCCTGGCCTTCCACGCCGCCCCGGCTCCGGCCCCCGGCGCGGTCCTGGCCTATGCGGGTCATTCCGCCGTCGCCGGCCTGCCGTTCCCGACCTCCGGCCAGACGGTCAGCCTCGCGGCGACTCCCGCGCCGGCCGCCCCGGCCGCCGCCACCACGACGGTCGCGTCCCTCGATCCCGCCGCCGCCCTGCCCGAGCCCGAGGCCGGTCCCAAGGTGCCGCTGCCGCCGCGGCGCCCGGTGGAGTTCCGCCACTTCGTCCTGCGCAAGCCCGCGCCCCCGGTGCCCCAGACCGCCGCCGCGACGCCCGAGCCGGCCGTCGCCGCCGGCCAGTAGGCGCCGGGGCCTCGCGATCCCGTCGATCCGTCACGGGGCGGATGAGGGGTCGGCCGACAGCGTGACGCCGTCACCCTGCCGGCAGGGCATGGCGGGTCCGCACGCGCCGGCCTCCGGTGGTGGGCCCCGCCGCTCAGCGCAGCAGCGTCGCCCGCACCCACCAGCCCGCCTGCGCCGCCGCGATCGCCCGGGCGGCGGCCACCGCCGCCGAGCGATGGCCGAACAGCCCGAACACCGTGGCGCCCGAGCCCGACATCCGGGCGAGCCGGCAGCCCGGCTGGTCGCGCAGGGCCGCGAGCGTGTCGCCGATCACCGGCGCCACCGTGAGGGCCGGGGCCTCGAGATCGTTGCGGGCCGGCAGGATGCGGGCGATCAGCGCGTCGCGCTCCTCCACGCCGTCGAGCGCCGGATGGGCCTGCGCGGCGAGCGGATGCGCCTCGCCGACCGTGAGCCCCAGTGCCCGGAACACCGGCGCCGTCTCGACCGGCACGCCGGGATTGATCAGCACCGCCGGCAGGGGCGCCAGGGTCAGCGCCGGACCGAGCGCCTCGCCGGCGCCGCGCATCATCCGGGCCCGCGGATCGAGGCAGACCGGCACGTCGGCGCCGGTGCGCCGCGCCGCCGCCATCAGGGCCGGGTGATCCGGGGACAGGCCGTTGAGGCGGCCGAGCAGCCGCAGCGCGCCCGCCGCGTCCGACGAACCGCCGCCGATCCCCGCCGCCACCGGCAGGCGCTTCACCAGGCGAAACCGCCCGACCTTCAGGTTCGGGATCTCGGCGGCGAGGTGGCGGGCCGCCCGCATCACCAGGTTGTCGTCGGTCGGGCCGGCGGGGCCGGCGGTCGGGCCGGTGACAGTGAGATCCAGCACCGGCCCCGGCTCCAGGGCGAGCAGGTCGCCCGCATTCGAGCCGGCGAAGACCACCAGGCTCTCCAGGGCGTGGTAGCCGTCGCCGGGGCGCCGGCCGAGCACGTGCAGGGTCAGGTTGATCTTGGCGGGGGCGCGGGTAGCGAAGGCAGGCACGTGGGCGTCTCTCTCAACGGGCAGAGGGCGCGGCACCCTCCGGCACCGCGCCCACAGTCTCATCTCGGCTTGCGGAAGGGAGTGGGGGCGTCAGCCCCCGCTCTTCGTCTCCGTGCCCATCGCCGGCGGCTCGGTCGGGGCCGGGGCGCCCTTCGGCATCTCGGGCTGCGGCGCCGCCGGGGCGGGCTGGGTCTCGGCGGTGGCGGCGGGCTTCTCCAGCTCCGGCAGCCCGTCCTTCAGCTTGGCCTCGATCTTCGCCAGGTCCTCCGGCTCGGGGTTCAGGTCCTTGGCGTGCTGCCACTGGAACTTGCCCTCGAGCCGCCGGCCAGAGCGCCAGTAGGCGTCGCCGAGGTGGTCGTTGATGGTCGGGTCGCCGGGCTTCAACTCGATGGCCTTTTCCAGCTCGCGCACCGCGTCGTCCCAGCGCCCGAGGCGGTAATAGGCCCAGCCGAGGCTGTCGATGATCATGCCGTCGCGCGGCTGGAGGTCGACCGCCTGCTTCAGCATGCGGAAGGCCTCGTCGATGTTCATGTTCTGGTCGACCCAGGAATAGGCCAGGTAGTTGAGCACCTGGGCCCGGCCGTTGGGCTGCGTCGTCGGCACCAGCTCCAGAGCCTTCTTCAGGTCGGCCTCGGCCTTCGGCCATTCCTTGGCCCGCTCGTAGGACGTGCCGCGGAAGTAGTACAGGGTCCAGTAGTTGCGCGCCGGCTGGTCGCCGATCAGGTCGATCGCCTTGGTGTAGGTCTGGGCCGACTCGGCGTATTTCTTGCGCGAGCGCTGGACGTTGCCGAGCGCCGAGATCACGTCGATGTCGTTGGGATAGGTCTTGGCGACCTGATCGAGATGCGCGATCGCCTCCTCGCCCTTGCCCATCTGCTCGAGGTTGAGGCCGATCTGGATGTCGGCGTTGAGCTTGAGCGGCGAGTTCGCCGGCATCCGGGCGAAGACCTCGTTCGCCCGGTCGGGCGCCTTCATCCGCTCGAGCGTGTCGGCCAGCGTCAGCAGGGCCAGCGAATGCTCGGGGGCGAGGTAGAGCGCGAGGCGCAGGTAAACCACCGCCGGCAGTTCGTCGCCCTGCGAGGTTCCGGCCGAGCCGAGGCCGTAGAGCACCTCCGCGGCGCCCTCCTGGGCCGAGGTGATGAGCGGCGTGAGCGGCTTGCCGGCCTTCAGCTTGTCGAGGGCGTCGCGCACGATCGGATGGCGCGGCAGGACGTTGTCGAATTCCTGGTAGGCCGCCACCGCGAGGTCGGGCCGGCCGGAATCCGCCTCGAAGCGGCCATAGGCATCGACGATGCGAAGCGTGTTGCGGTCGGCGTCGTAGGCCGATTTCAGCCGGCGCTCCGCCTCGACCTTGTCGCCGACGAGCGCGGCGATCAGGCCCGCGTGGTAGTCGCGGAAGACGTTGTAGTAGCGCTCGCCCTTGAGCTTGTTGATGGTCTCGAGCGCCTTCTTGCCTTCGCCGGCCCCGGCATAGGACCATGCGGTCAGCAGGGTCGAGGTCAGGTCGGCCGCCGCGCCCTTGCCGCCGCGCTGGAGGTTCTGGCGCGCCGCGGCGTATTGCTTGGCCTTGATCTTCTGCACGCCGAGCGCGAGCTGGGCCAGGCCGTTGGCCCCGTCCCGCGCCGTCAGCCGCTCGGCGGCCCGGAACGCTTCCGGCAGCGAGCCGTCGGCGAGCAGGGCGACGAAGGAGCGTTCGAGGAGTTCGGCGTTGCGGGGGTCGCCCTTCACCGCCTCGCGGTAGAACGTGGCGGCAGCGGCCGTGTCGCGAGAGGCGCCGGCGATGTAGGCGGCGAGGAAGTTGCCTTCCAGCGAATCCGCCGGCTCGTAGGCCTGCGGGGCCGCGATCTCCCGCGCCGGCAGCCGCGCCGCGAGGGCCGGCGCCGTCGAGGCGGCGAGGAGGAGGGCCAGCGCGACGCGCGCAGATCCGCGGCGGGGGGCGGGGATTCGGGTCTTGAGCACCAAACTCGTGGCTCCGTGATCGCGCCGGCCGCGGAGCCGGCACGCGAAATCGGCGCGACATTGGACCCTGCGCGGGGCAGCGGCAAGACCAAACGGCGGCGGCGATGTGTCGGGGGCGGCCGGCCGCACGGCCCGGCCGGCGCGCGGCTCCGCGCGACAGCTTACGGTGATATGGCCCTGGTATTCGGTTGTAAGAGCTATCTTAAGCAATCACCGCGATAGGTAGCCTGGAACTCGCAAGTCGATTTCCAGAGTCGCCGAACATGTCGCTACGTAGACAAATATTCCTGATCCTGAGTTTGATCGGCTGCCTCTTTCTTGGGCTGACTGCCTTACAAGTCATCGAAGCCTGGAACCGGGCCGACATCATGCGACGTGCAGCCGAGGCCAACCGGGTGACTGACGGGCTCGCCGCCGCTGCGGCGTCCCTGGCGGCCGAGCGGGGCCTGACCAATGGCTGGCTCGTCAAGCCGCCGGCGGCCTCGGAGCACCCGACCCTGGCGCGGCTGCGCAAGGAGGGGGATCGCCGGCTCGCCGCCGCCCTGGACGGCCTGCGGCGGGGCGAGGCGGTGGCGACGGCGTCGGCGGCCCTCGACGAGGCGCGACGCAGCCTCGCCTCCTTGCGCGCGCGGGTCGACCGCGTGCTCGCCGGCACGCCCGATGCCGAGCTCGCGGCGTCCTGGTTTCCGGCGGCGACCGGCATGATCGCCCGCGAGCAGGCCCTGTTCGACGCGGTGCGGGCCGACATCGCCGGCTCGGTGCCGGGGACGCTGCATCACGGCCTCGACATCAAGCGGGCGCTCTGGGACGCGGGCGAGTTCGCCGGCCGCGAGCGCGGGCGGCTCAACGCGGCGATCGCCGGGCGCCAGGGGCTGGCGGTGGAGCAGGTCCGCGCCTTCGCGAGCCTCGCCGGGCGCGTCGAGGCGGCGCTCGCCCAGGCCCACGCCTCCGCATCCGCCCTCTCTGCGGAGTTCCGGGACGCCCTGGCGGCGGCGCGTCGCCGGGTCGAGGCGTTCGAGGCGACCCGGGCGGCGGTGCTCAAGGCCGGCGCCGCCCGCGAGCCCTATCCCGTGACCGCCGAGGACTGGTTCGCCCAGGCCACCGACGTCATCGCCGGCATCGCCCGGGCCCGGGAGGCGGCCACCGTCTCGCTCGGCGCGATCGTCGCGGCGGAGAGCCGGGCGAGCGAGGCCTGGTTCATGGCCTCGCTCGCCATCCTGGCCGGGGCCTGCGCGGCTCTGGGCGGCGGGGCGTTCCTGCTGGTGCGCGGCGTGACCGGGCCGCTCGCCCGGATGATCGAGGCGATGCGCCGCCTCACCGCCGGCGACCTCGCCGTCCCGGTGCCGGCGGCCTCGTCGCGCAGCGAGATCGGCGCGATGGCCGCCGCGATGGTGCAGCTGCGCGACGGCCTCGCCCGCGCCGCCGCCCTGGAAGAGGAGGCGGCCCTCGCCCGCGCAGGGGCCGAGGCGCAGCGCACCGCGGCCCTGCGCGAGCTGGCCGACCGGTTCGAGGGCGCTGTCGGCGGCGTCCTCGCGGCGGTGACCGCGGCGGCCTCCGAGATGGAGGCGACCGCCCGCGGCATGAGCGAGATCGCCGGCCGCACGGCGGACCAGAGCAGCAGCGTCGCCGCCGCCGCCGAGGAGGCGTCGTCGACCGTCGCGACGGTCGCGGCGGCGGCCGCGCAGCTCGGGACCTCGGTGCATGAGATCGGCGCCCGGGTCGGGTCGTCCGCCGAGATGGCCCGGAGCGCGGCGGCGGCGGCGGGCGAGACCGCCCGCCTCGTCCACGATCTACGTCACGGCGCGGCGAGAATCGGCGACGTGCTGGCGCTGATCTCGTCGATCGCCGACCAGACCAACCTGCTCGCGCTCAACGCGACGATCGAGGCGGCGCGGGCCGGGGCGGCGGGCCGCGGCTTCGCGGTCGTCGCCGCCGAGGTCAAGGAACTGGCCGGCCAGACCGCCCGGGCGACCTCGGAGATCGCCGGCCAGATCGCCCGCATCCAGGGCTCGACCGAGCAGGCGGTGGCGGCGATCGGCGGCATCGCCGGGCAGATCGGCGAGATCAGCCTGGCCTCGACCGCCATCGCGGCGGCGGTGGAGGAGCAGGGCGCGGCGACCCAGGAGATCGTCCGCAACGTGGCGCAAGCCGCCGCGGGCACCGGCGAGGTGACGGGCAGCGTCGTCCAGGTCGCGGGCGCGGCCGACGAGACCGGGGCCGCGGCGAGCCAGGTCCTGTCGGCGGCGAGCGAGCTGTCGCGTCAGTCCGAGCACCTGCGCGGGGAGGTGGGGCGGTTCCTCGCGACGGTCCGGGCGGCGTGAGGCTCGATCGCGACCCGGTTCGTTACACCCTCCGAGTCATCCCGGGGCCGCGCAGCGGAGCCCGGGATCCAGAACCGCGGATGGTGCAGGATGAGGCGGTGACCGTTGCGTCGTCGTCGGAAAACACCGCGCATCTGGATTCCGGGCTCCGCTGCGCGGCCCCGGAACGACCCTGTGAGATGGAAGAGGGTCAGGCCCGCGAAGCAAGCCTGACCCTTTCTCTCACATATTCACGTAGTTCGGACCGCCCGGACCTTCCGGCGTCACCCAGTTGATGTTCTGGTTCGGGTCCTTGATGTCGCAGGTCTTGCAGTGGACGCAGTTCTGCGCGTTGATCTGGTAGCGCGGTGCACCGCCCTCCTCGACCCACTCATAGACGCCGGCCGGGCAATAGCGGCCGGACGGCCCGCCGAACACGTCGTGCTCGGAGGATTTCTGCAGGCCCATGTCCTTGACCTGGAGGTGGACCGGCTGGTCCTCCTCGTGGTTGGTGTTGGACAGGTAGACCGACGACAGGCGATCGAAGGTCAGCACCCCGTCGGGCCGGGGATACTTGATCGGTGTCACGTCCTTGAGCGGCTTGGTGCAGGCGTAATCCGGCTTGCCGTGGCTGAGCGTGCCGAACAGCGACAGGCCGGCGAGCTCGTTGAGCCACATGTCGAGGCCCCCTAAGCCCACGCCCACCACCGTGCCGTACTTCGACCAGAGCGGCTTGACGTTGCGCACCCGCTTCAGGTCGTAGCCGATCGGGCTCGAGCGCCAGCCCTCCTCGTAGGAGGTCAGCTCGTCCTGGGCGCGGCCGGCGGCGAGCGCCTCGTGGATCGCGCCCGCGGCCTGCATGCCCGACAGCACCGCGTTGTGCGAGCCCTTGATGCGGGGCACGTTGACGAAGCCGGCCGAGTCGCCGACGAGGCAGCCGCCCGGGAAGACGAGCTTGGGCACCGACTGCCAGCCGCCCTCCATGATGGCCCGCGCGCCGTAGCCGATGCGCTTGGCGCCCTCGAACACGTCCCGGATCATCGGGTGGGTCTTGAAGCGCTGGAACTCCTCGAACGGCGACAGGGTCGGGTTCTCGTAGTTCAGGTGCGTGACGAACCCGACCGAGACCAGGTGGTCGTCGAAATGGTAGAGCCAGGAGCCACCGCCGGCCTTGTTCGGCAAGGGCCAGCCCATCGAGTGCCGCACCAGACCGGGCTGGAACTTCTCCGGCTTGACCTGCCACAGCTCCTTGACGCCGAGTCCGTACTTCTGGTGGTCGGAATGCTGGTTGAGACGGTAGCGGTCGATCAGCTTCTTCGTCAGCGAGCCGCGGGCGCCCTCGCCGAACACCGTGTACTTGGCGCGCAGCTCCATGCCGCGGGTGAAGTCGTCCCGCGCCTCGCCCGAGCGGGCGATGCCGAGATCGCCGGTGGCGATGCCGACCACCGCGCCGGCCTCGTCATAGAGGATCTCGGCGGCCGGGAAGCCCGGATAGATCTCGACGCCCAGTTCCTCCGCCTTGCGGCCGAGATACTTGGTCACGTTGGAGAGCGAGCCCACGAAGTTGCCGTGGTTGCTCATCAGCTTCGGGAAGGCGATGTTCGGCAGCGACACGCCGCCCGCCGGCCCGAGGAACAGGAACTCGTCCTTCACCACCTCGGTCTTGAGGGGGCGGTCCGGGTCCTCGCGCCAGCCGGGGGCCAGGGAATCGAGGCCGCTCGGGTCGATCACCGCGCCCGACAGGATGTGGGCGCCGACCTCGCTGCCCTTCTCGACCACCACCACCGACACCTCGGTGCCGGCCTCGGCGGCGAGTTGCTTCAGCTGGATGGCGGCAGCCAGCCCGGCCGGGCCCGCTCCGACGATCACCACGTCGAAGTCCATCGCCTCGCGTTCCGGCAGCTCCATCCTGGTCCTCCCTGGTCTCTGATTAGTTCACATATAAACGATCTCGGCCCGCCTCAAGCGGTTCCGTCGGCCGGACCGTGCGACGGCGTGTCCCCCGGCGCAAGCATCGGCGACGGGTCTCCCGCGCGAGAATGCCTGTGCGCGTCCTGTCGCGCCTGTTGTCCACAGCCGCGCGGCACGCCACATCATCCCCATGACCCCTGACGCTCCCGACAGCCGCGACCTGCTCTCCTTCCTCGACTTCCACGTCGCGGCGGGCGTCGATGCCGCGCTGGACGAGACGCCGCACGACCGCTTTGCCGAGCCGGAGGCGCCGCGCCGCGCCGCCCGGAACGAGGACGCGGCCTCCGAGGCGCCCCTGCGCCGGGCTTCACCCGTCGATGACGGGGCGGACTGGGCGGCGCCCGCGGGGCAGGAGCCCTCCAGGCAGGAGGCTCCCGGCCGGGAACTCCCCCGCCGGGAGATCCCTCGCCAGGAAAGCCCTCGCCAGGAAAGCCCTCACCAGGGGGCGCCGCGCGTGGAAGCGCAGAGCACCTATGGCCGCTCGGCCGCCGCGGCCCCCGGCGAGGCGGCGGGCGATGCCCGCGAACTCGCCGCCACCGCCGCGAGCCTGGAGGAGCTGGAAGGCCTGCTGGCCCGGTTCGAGAGCTGCGCGCTCCGCTTCACCGCAAAGAATCTCGTCTTCGCCGACGGCAACCCGCAGGCGCGGGTGATGTTCGTCGGCGAGGCGCCGGGGGCCGACGAGGACCGGATCGGAAAACCGTTCATGGGCCGCTCGGGCCAACTCCTCGACCGGATGATGGCGGCGGTCGGGCTCGACCGGACCAACGCCTATGTCGGCAACGTCGTCCCCTGGCGCCCGCCGGGCAACCGCAACCCGACCCCGCAGGAACTCGCGACTTGCAGGCCGTTCATCGAGCGGCAGATCGCGCTCGCCGATCCCGACATCCTGGTCTGCCTCGGCGGCGTCGCCACCCAGGCGCTGGCCGGCACCAAGGACGGCATCCTGAAATCCCGCGGCCGCTGGTTTCCCTACCGCACCGACAGGCGCGAGATCCGGCTGCTCGCCACCCTGCATCCGGCCTACCTGCTGCGCCAGCCGCTCCAGAAGCGCCTCGCCTGGCGCGACTTCCGGGCCCTGCGGGCGGCCCTCGACGAGGGTGGGCGCTGACGGCCGCGCGTGCGACGAAGCGGAACCGTGCCGGCGCTGGTCGATTACTCTTGAGCCTTTCGCCTGCGCCGCGTAGCCGTCGCGGCCAAGGTTCACGGGCCGACGGGACGCTGACATGCGCTGGGAAGATTTTCGCACCTCCGACAACGTCGAAGACCGCCGTGGCGAGGGTGGCGGCGGCGGCGGATTCGGGTTTCCGGGCGGCGGCGCCGGTGGCCTGGGCATCGGCACCGTCGTGATCCTGTGCATCATCGGCTGGGTCACCGGCATCAACCCGGCGATCCTGATCGGCGGGGCCGAGCAGATGTCCCGCCCGCGCGCACCGCAGGAGCAGCAGGGCCAGCAGCCGGACCGGCGCACCGGCGCCCCCGCCGACCAGACCGGCAAGTTCGCCGCCGCGATCCTCGGCAACACCGAGGACGTGTGGAAGACGGTGCTGCCGAACCAGACCGGGCGCCAGTACACCCCGACCACGATGGTGCTCTATACCGGCGGCACCCGCAGCGGCTGCGGCCAGGCCCGGGCCGCGATGGGGCCGTTCTACTGCCCGCTCGACAAGAAGGTCTATCTCGACACCTCCTTCTTCAAGGAGATGGAGCAGAAATTCCACGTCAAGGGCGACTTCGCCTATGCCTACGTGATCGCCCACGAGGTCGGCCACCACGTCCAGGACGTGCTCGGCATCCTGCCCAAGGTGCAGCAGAAGCAGCAGCAAGTCGGCGAGCGCGAGTCGAACGCCCTCTCGGTCCGCGTCGAACTGATGGCCGATTGCCTCGCCGGCGTCTGGGCCAAGAACTCGAACGACCGCTTTAACGCCCTCGAGCCGGGCGACATCGAGGAGGCGATGCAGGCGGCGAGTGCCATCGGCGACGACAAGCTCCAGAAGCAGAGCCAGGGCTACGTGGTGCCGGATTCCTTCACCCACGGCTCCTCGGCCCAGCGCATGCGCTGGTTCCAGACCGGCTACCGCAGCGGTCAGACCCAGTCCTGCGACACCTTCCGGGCCTCGCAGCTCTGATGGCGGGTCTCGACCTCGCCCGGGACTTCGTGCCGCTGTCGATCGCGGTGCTCACCGTCTCGGATACCCGCACGGAGGCCGACGACCGCTCCGGCGACACGCTCGCCGAGCGCCTGGCGGGCGCGGGCCACCGCCTGGCCGCCCGGGCGATCGTGCCGGACGAGGTCGAGGCGATCCGCTCCCAGGTGAAGGCCTGGGCGGCGGACCCGGCAGTCGATGTCGTCATCACCACCGGCGGCACCGGCTTCACCGGCCGCGACGTGACGCCCGAGGCGCTGGAGCCCCTGTTCGAGAAGCGGATGGACGGCTTCTCCGCCATCTTCCACCGCATCTCCTACGACAAGATCGGCACCTCGACGCTGCAATCGCGCGCCACCGCCGGGGTCGTTGCCGCCACCTACGTGTTCGTGCTGCCGGGCTCGCCCGGCGCCTGCCGGGACGCCTGGGACGGCATCCTGGCAGCCCAGCTCGATTACCGGCACCGGCCGTGCAACTTCGTCGAGATCATGCCGCGCCTCGACGAGCACCTGAAGCGCGGCGCCGTCAGCTCCGGAGCAGCGACCCCCGCAGGGGCCTGACCGGCAGGCGGGCGCGGAAGGGAAGCCCCGCCCGCAGCGCGTCGACCCGCACGAGGTCGCCGGCCCGCACCTGGCGGGTGCCGGTCAGTGCCTCGCGCCGTCCGGCGATCCGCTCGAACAGGGCGGCATGCGGCCGGCGCAGGCGGCCGACCGCCTCGGGGTTCGCCGTGGCGCCGAACCGGTCGAGCACCCGGATCCAGCCCTCCGCCGGCACGTCCCCGGCCTCCAGGCACAGCATCCAGGGCCGGCGCGCCAATCCGGCCGCCGCCATCCAGGGGCTCCGCCCCCGCGCTGCCAGGGCCGCGCCGGTGCTCTCCGCCATGGTGGCGACCTCCGGATCGTCCGGGTGTTCGGCGGCGATCACCGCATCGCCCACCACGCCCGCCGCGACGCCGGCCACGAGGGCCGCCAGGGTATCGGCGAGGGCGTCGATGCGCTCCGGATCGATCGCGCCGGGGAAATGGATGGCAGCCGTGAACATGAGGGCGCCATAGCGGATCGCAGGCGGCGCGTCCTGCCTCGATCGTTGGCAATTGTTTCGGCTCTTGCGTTTGTTCCTGTTTTGTTCAAATCTCGGCCGCGATCGTGCGGGAGGCCGGGATGGAATCGGGATGCGGGCATGGGGCGCGCCGGCTCGCCGGGTCGACCCCGGCGGCGGAATCGCGTCGCGGGCGCGGCGCCACCGCCAACCCGGCCGGTCGGTTCGAGCCCGCCGCCCGCGAGGCCTTCGCCGACGGCTGGGAGATCGAGGAGGAGCTGCCGCCGTTCCGCACCGAGGTCACGCTGGAGCGGGCGCGCACCATCATCACCCGCAACGACTCGCCCGATATCGGCTTCGACCGCTCGATCAACCCGTATCGCGGCTGCGAGCATGGCTGCGTCTACTGCTTCGCCCGGCCCAACCATGCCTATGCGGGACTGTCGCCGGGGCTCGACTTCGAGACCAAGCTCTTTGCCAAGCCCGACGCGGCGGCCTTGCTCGAACGCGAGCTCTCGGCCCGGGGCTACGCGCCCCGTACCATCGCGCTCGGCACCGCCACCGATCCCTACCAGCCGATCGAGCGGCGCTACCGCCTGACCCGCGCCGTGCTCGAGGTGCTGGCGCGCTTCCGCCACCCGGTCGGCCTCGTCACCAAATCGGACCTCGTGCTGCGCGACCTCGACATCCTGGCGCCGATGGCGGCGGAGGGGCTGGTGAAGGTCGCGCTCTCGGTCACGACGCTCGATCCCGATCTCGCCCGCCGGATGGAGCCCCGGGCGCCGCGGCCCGACAAGCGCCTTCGGGCGATCCGGATGCTGGCGGAGGCCGGGGTGCCCGTGATGGTGCTGGTGGCGCCGCTGATCCCGGGCCTCAACGACCACGAGATCGAGGCCGTCCTGACCCGGGCCCGCGAGGCGGGGGCAACTGAGGCCGGCGGCGTGCTGCTGCGCCTGCCGCACGAACTCGCCGACCTGATGCGCGACTGGTTTTCCGAGCATTTTCCCGATCGGGCCGGGCGGACCTTCTCGCTCCTCGCGCAGAGCCGCGGCGGCAAGGTCTACGATGCGACGTATGGGCGGCGGTTCACCGGAACGGGGCCTTACGCGGACCTGCTGGACCAGCGCATGCGGGTGGCGATGACGCGGCTCGGGTATCCGGCCGAGCGGCTGCGGCTGCGGACGGATCTGTTTCGGGTTCCCGTGCAGAAGGGTGGGCAGTACAGCCTGTTCTGAGCGGCGGAGGCCGTCGCGGGCGGGGCGCGGGTTTCCCCTCTCCCCGCGGGCGGGGAGAGGGGGGTTCCTGTGCCCTCCTTGTCCCCGGGCCGCCCACCTGCCACGCCGTGCAGCGCGATCTGTTTCCTCAAGGGAAATCTCTGCTACGCTGCTGCGATGAAAGGTGTTCCGCCCACCCTCGACACCCCCCGCCTCCACCTGCGCCTCGTCGCCCCCGGGGACGCCGAGGCGACCAGCGCCCTGATGACCCCGGCGGTGAGCCGTTGGCTCGCGATGTGGCCGCTGCCCTTCACCGTCGCGATGGCGCGGGAGCGGATCGCCCTGTCGCGTTCCCTGGCCGAGGCGGGACAGGGGCTCTCCCTCGCGGTGACCGCCCGCGGCACCGGCGACCTCCTCGGCTGGATCATGCTGCACCGGACCCGCGACGATCCGCGAAAAGCCACCCTCGGCTACTGGCTCGGCGAGGCGCATCAGCGCCGCGGCACCTTGCGGGAGGCGGCCGTGGCCCTGCTCCCGGTCGCCGCCGCGTGGCTCGACGTCGACCGGATCGAGGCCAGCGCCCAGCCGGAGAATGCCGGCTCCTTCGCGGTGATGCGGGCCTGCGGCCTGACCTTCCGGCGCGAGGAGATCATCCACGCGCCGTCCCGCAACCGCGACGAACTGGTGCATGTCTACGCCGTCGAGCGGGACGACTTCACTCCGGCGTGAGGGTCAGCTCGAAGGTGATGCAGGCCGGGTTGGCCCCGCGCTTCAAGACACCCTCGTGGATGTCCCCCGCCACATCCACCACCGCGATGTCGAGATGCACGACCGGGCCGCCGTCCGGCCCCGGCCGCACGAAGCCATCGCGGATCAGCACCTCGCTGGCGATCGTCGGGATCACCCGCCCGTCGGCGAAGGCCGGCCGCACGATGCTGCCGATGCCGCGCACCCGCGCCGCCGCCAGATGATGCGCCCGTGCCGCCGCCTCGATGGCGGCGTGGATCTCCTCGTTCGGCTGGATCTTGAGGAGCAGGCAGCCGGTCTCCGCGCCCGGGAGCGGCGCCGGGGTGAACAGCGAGAAGTTGGTCTCGGCATCCGGCTCGACCCGCCAGGCCGCGCCCGCCGTGACCCAGGCCTCGGCCCGGATGGGTTGCGCCACTACCACCTCCGCGGGCAGCAGGTGGCCGGCCCGGCGGCGTCCGTCGGGCTCGATCCAGGTGCCGTGGACGTGCAGGAAGGGCGCGCCGTCGCGCTCGCCGAAGGTGGCGCTCGCCCGCTCCAGCCGCGTCTCGCCCGCCGGCCGGTAGGTCTCGCTGTAATAGGCGGCGAAACGCGGGTCGGCGGAGAGGGCCGGCATCACGTAGTGGAAGGGAGAAAAGCTCCCGCCCGAGAGATGCACCACGCCGCCCCGCATCCCGGTAAGCGGCCCGGCGACGGCGTCGAGCAGTGTGCGCCCCGGTGCCAGGTCGAAGGCCTGGTGAAGGAGGGCGCCGCCCGCAGCCAGCCAGCGCTCCGGCCGCGCGGGGCCGGGCTGGGCGAGGGTGGTGAAGGCCGGCGTCGCGCTCACCCTTGCACCTTCTCGCCGAGGAGGCCCGCCGCCTCCAGCTCTTCCCGCACCATCTTCTTGGTGATCTTGCCGTAGCCGGATTTCGGCAGCGATTCGCGCAGGATGACCCGCCGCGGCAGCTTGTAGCGGGCGACCTTGTCGAACAGGAACGTCATCACTTCGTCCTCGGAGAGCGCCATGCCCTCCCGCGGCACGCAGACCGCGATGCCGATCTCGCCCCAGGTCGGGTCGGGTATGCCGAGCACCGCCGTCTCGGCCACCGCCGGATGGGCCAGGATCTTCTCCTCGATCTCCCGCGGATAGATGTTCGAGCCGCCGGAGATGTACATGTCGGAGGCGCGGCCCGTGATATACAGGAAGCGATCCGCGTCGAGAGTGCCGAGATCGCCGGTGCGGAACCAGCCGTCGCGAAACGCCTCCGCATTGGCCTTCGGGTTCTCCCAGTAGCCGGCGAAGACCGCCGGGCCGCAGACGCAGATCTCGCCGGTCTCGCCCGGACCGACCTCGCGTCCCTCCGGGTCCTGGATCTGCACCTGCATCCCGGTGCGCTCGAAGCCGCAGGTGCCGATCTTCACGCCCGGGCCGTCCTCGGCCTCGTGGAGCGCGGGGGGCAGCACGGTGATGTTGCCGGTGACCTCGCCGAGGCCGAAATACTGTACGATGACCTTGCCGAGCGTGCGCAACGCCCGCTTCTGGTCCTCGCGGTACATCGGCGCGCCGGCATAGATGATGTATCGCAGCGAGGAATGGTCGTTGGACTCGACCGCCGGGTGCTCGACCATCATCTTCAGGATCGTCGGCACGGTGAACATGTTGGTGATCCGGTGGCGCGCCACCAGGCCCCAGACCTCTGCTGCATCGAAGCGGTCGGAGCCCGGCAGCACCGAGGTCACCGCCCGGGCGATCTGCGTCACCGCATGCACCCCGGCCCCATGTGAGAGCGGCGCCACCACCAGGGAGGCGTCGGTCTCCGCGCTCGTGCCCGGCATCAGGTCGCAGAGGTGGTTGGTGATGACGAAGGCCATCTGGCCGTGGGTCAGCACCGCGGCCTTCGGCTTGCCGGTGGTGCCGGAGGTGTAGAAGAACCAGCACGGATCGTCGTGCTCGACCGAGACGTTCGCCACATGCCGGCTGGCGCCTGCGGACAGAAGGTCCTCGTAGGCCTCGCCCTCGGCCGGGCCCTCGCCGATCACGACGATGCGGGAGAGGTCCGGGCGGGCCTCCCGCACGGCGGCGACGTGCTCGGGATAATCGGCATGGCACAGGAAGGCGGCGGCGCCCGATTGCTGCGCCATGTAGGCGACGTCGCCCGGCATCAGCCGGAAGTTCGTCGGCACGAACACCGCGCCGAGCCGGAACGCCGCGACCATGATTTCCAGGATCGCGTTGCCGTTGCGGGCATGGACCAGCAGGCGGTCGCCCTTGGCGATCCCGCGCTCCTCGAGCGAAGCGGCCAGCGCCGACACCCGGGCGTCGAACTCAGCCCAGGTCCAGCTCCGCTCGCCCCAGACGATGGCCGGCCGATCGCGAAAGCGCGCGGCGGCCTGGGTGAGGGAATGGGCGAGGTTCATCACCCGGCGCGACATCGGGGTCATCATCGGGCCGCCCTCCGGCTCTCGGTGCTCACGTCGGTGTCCTCCCTGGCGGCGGCCGTTCGGCCTGCACGTGGGAGGAGCTTACGACGCCCGGAGGGGGAAGCGGAAGCGCGGCGGGCGCAGGGCTCGGGCTGATGCAGCTCGCTATCCGGCCAACAGGAATGACGGTCTTCGACCGACAGCAGTGACACCCTCCGCGTCATTCCGGGGCCGCGCAGCGGAGCCCGGAATCCAGAGCCGCCGATGGTTCAGGAGCAAGCTGAGAGCGCTCCGCTTCGTTCTGTACCACCTGAGTGTCTGGATTCCGGGCTCCGCTGCGCGGCCCCGGAATGACGCGGAGGGTTTCAATCGTGTTGCGGGTCTATCAAATCTTTCGTGACGTCTCGGAAACTTGCGCTGAATGCTTCGATCAAGCCTCCGGCAACGGCGCCCGCGCCTCTTGCGCCACCGCCTCCTGCCGCCAGGTCGAGGGCTGGTCCGACGACCCCGTGCCCAGCGGGCACTGCACCATCACGCTGTCGGCCCAGCGGCCGTGGCGGTAGGCCACCGCCGGCAGGTGTCCGACACGCGTGAAGCCGCAGGCCTCGTGCAGCCGTAACGACGCCTCGTTCTCGGCGTCGATGTAGCCGATCATCTGGCGGTAGCCGCCCGCCGCGCAGGCCTCGATCAGCGCCGGCAGCAGGCGCCGGCCGATGCCGGCATGGAGATGGCCGGCATGGACGTAGATCGAGTGCTTGAGGGTGTAGCGGTAGGCCGGCCGCTTGCGGAACGGCACCGCGTAGGCGTAGCCCGCCACCATCCCGTGGCGCTCGGCCACGAGGTGGGGCAGGCGCTTCGAGCGCATGTTCTTGCGCCGGCGCTTGAGGTCGTCCGGCCGGAGCCGGTCTTCCTCGAAGTCGCCGGTATCGCCGACGCCGTGGCGGATATGGTGCTCGTAGATCTCGATCATCGCCGCCACGTCGGCATCCGTCGACGGGCGGATCACGATCCCGGGCTGGGTCGGCGCCGAGTCCATCAGCGGCTCTCCCGCAGCACGTAGGTGTAGAAGCGGATGCGCCCGTCCGGCTCGACCTGGCGGTAGACGCCCTGGATCTCGGCCTCGAAGCCCGGGAACAGGTTGGCGGCGGCCTCGAACATCTTGAAGTAGTCGAGCATGGGCTTCGCCCGCTCGTCCAGCCGCTCGCCCGGCAGCACGGTGCCGATGCCGGGCGGGTAGACCAGCATCAGCGTCGTGGCGACCCGCCCCTCGGCCTCGGCGATCGGCACGAAGTCGACGTTGTTGCGGGTCAGCATCTGCGCCGCGGCCTTGGGCGGCATCACCATCTCGGGCAGGTGCTCGGGCATGAACTGCTTGCGCTGGAGGCCCGAGGTGCCGGCCTGCCGGTGGAAATTATGGTAATCGGCGCAGAGGTCGCGCAGGCGCACGCCGCCATAGCGCTGCGGCCGGCGCCGGACGAATTCCGGCATCGCCTCTTCGAGCAGCACGTTGTCGTCGTGCAGGCGCTTGAAGGCGACCAACCCCGAGATCAGCGTGCCGGCTTTTGATGATTCGACGCCGGGCGTCAGCAGGAAGAGCAGCGAGTTGAGGTCGTTCTTCTCCGGGACGATGCGGTTCTCGCGCAGGTACTGGGCGACGATCGGGGCCGGCACGCCGTGCTCGGTATACTCGCCCGTCCGCCGGTCGAAGCCGGGGGTGAGCACGGTCAGCTTGTTCGGATCGGTGATGGCGTAGCCCGGCGCGACATGGGTGAAGCCGTGCCAGCCGGCCCCGGGCTTCAGCTCCCAGTGGCGCGCGTCGGAGGCCAGCTCGTCGGTCGGCAGGCTCTCCCACGGCACTTCCGCGCCGCCGGCCCCCGTCGCCATGTCGGGCACGAAGGGATCGAAGAACCAGCGGCGCTTGGGGTCGCGCTCGTTCTCCTCGAACTCCTTGCGGATCGCCCGCACCTTCTTGCGCCACTCGATGCCGAGCCGGATCGTGTCGTCCCACAGGATCATGCCGGAGCGCCCCTTCATCATCTGGGCGCCGACGTCGAGGGAGGCGAAGAGGGGGTAGAACGGCGAGGTCGAGGCGTGGACGAGGAAGCTCTCGTTCAGGCGCCGGTGCTCCACCCGCCGGGTCTGGCCGCGGATATGGCCGTCCTTGGTGTGGATCTGCGAGGCCTGGGAGAAGCTCGCGAGCTGCTTGTGGGTCGATTGCGTGGCGATGATGCCGGGCGAGGTCTCGTCCAACCCGGTCAGCCCCATGGCGTAGCGGCCCTGGAACAGGGGATGGAACTTCATGAAGCCGGCCCAGGCCTCGTCGAACAGGATGTAGTCGCAGAGATGGCCGATCCTGGCGACGATCTCGCGGGCGTCGTAGATCGTGCCGTCATAGGTGCATTGCTCGATCACCGCCACGCGGAACGGGCGCTCGCGGCGCCACGCCTCCTTGTCCTTGACCAGCGGGTTGTCGCGGATCTTCCGGCGGATCTTGTCCTCGTCGAGCGCCTCGTGGAAGATCGGGCCGATCAGCCCGTAGGCGTTGCGGTCGGTCTCGAGGAAGATCGGGATGCCGCCGCCGAGGAACAGCGCGCCGTGATGCGCCGCCTTGTGGTTGTTGCGGTCGAACAGCACCAGGTCGTCCTCGGCCACCAGCGAGGACAGCACGATCTTGTTCGAGGCCGAGGTGCCGTTGAGCACGAAGTAGGTCTTTTCCGCCCCGAAGATCTGGGCCGCCTCCTTTTGCGCCTTGAGCGCCGGGCCCTCGTGGGTCAGGAGGTCGCCGAGATCGAGGACCGAATTGTCGAGGTCGTCGCGAAAGATCGCCTCGCCGAGATGCTCGACGAAGATGCGGCCGATCGGCGAGCGGTTGTAGAAGATGCCGCCGTTGTGGCCCGGGCAGGTCCAGAGCTGGTTGCCCTTCTCGGCGTAGTCGACCAGCGCCCCGAAGAACGGGGTCTTCAGGGTCTCGGCATATTGCGTCACCCGGCTGACGAGGCCGCGGGCGATGAATTCGGGGGTCTCTTCGGCGAGGAAGATGTAGCCGTCGATGAAGTCGAGCAGCTCGACCGGGATGTCCTCCAGGCGCTTGCGGCGGACCATGATGACGATCGGCATCTCGAGGCCGCGCTTGCGCATCATGTCGATGAGCGCCGCCGCCTTGCCGTCGAGGCCGCGCTTGCCCCAATCCACCACCAGGCAGCCGACCGCCGCGTCGGTCTGGACCGCGATCGCCGCGTCCTCGACGCGCCTTGCCCGCACCACCTCGAAGCCGCGATGCTCGACCGCCGCCACGATCTGGTTGACGCGCACGCCCTCCAGGTCGTCCGGATCGAAGGCCGGCGTGCACATCAGCACGGTGAAGCGGCGGTGGAAATCCATCGGGCTTGGTCCTGTCCTTTGGGAATGGCCAGCGTGTCGGCTGCGCTCGTGACGATCCGATGACAGTCGCGGGTCCGGCGACCGAATTAGCCGGGACGCGGCAGCGAGGCGAGGGCTGCGCCGAGCGCGGCATAGCCGCTCGCGGTGAGATGGAGCCGGTCGGGCTCCAGGCCAGGGGCCGGATCGGGACCAAGCGCCGCGTCGCAGGCGAGGAGGGCGAGCGATTCGGTTCGGGCCAGCTCATGGATCGCGGCGTTGAGAGCGAGCCGGTCGGCCTCGCTCCGCCCGGAGGGGCTCTCGCGCCACGGCACGGTGGCGAGCACGATCACCGGCGGCGCCCAGGCGGCGCGCAGAAGCGCCACCAGGGCACCGAGCCCGGCGGTGACGGTCTGAGGGGAATCGCCATCCGCGAAGCTGTTGGTGCCGACCATCACGATGGCGAGGCAGGGCCTGATGGCGAAGGCCGCCATCGCGGCGAGGCGCCAGCGGGTGGTCTGCACCCGGTCTCCCGGCAGGCCGAGATTGAGCGTGGACAGGCCTGTGGCCCGGTCGAGATCCGGCCCGGGCCAGCCGGCGGCGAGCGAATCGCCGAGGATCACCGCCTCCGGCGCCGGCCCGGCGGCGAGGCGGGCCATCAGGGCGCGGTGGCGGCGCAGGCCGGAGGCCTTGGCCGGCGGGGCAGGGGGGCGGGCGTCGCTCACCGCGTCTTCGGAGGAAAAATTGGCGCGGGTCTCCCCTCTCCCGAGTGGGAGAGGGGGTGGGGGTGAGGGTGGCTTCGGTTCCGCAATGACCCTGGACCGCCGAGCTGTGCAGCTCGATGCTCGGCGGCATATCCTGAAGCCGAGCCACCCTCACCCCTACCCCTCTCCCACTCGGGAGAGGGGATCCCGCGCTTGATTTTACCGACGATGTCCCTGGACAGCCCCGCGGCGCTTCCAATAGAGCATTCCGTCACCCGATCCGCCCCAGGATCACCTCCCGCTCCGCCACCGCCTCCGGGCCGATCCGGTAGGCCGCCACGATGTCGGCCGCCGCCCGCTCGGCCTCCGCCTCGCTGCGGGCATGGACCACCGCGAGCGGCCGGTCCGGTCCGACCTCGGCATTGATCGGGGCGAGGTCGGAGATGCCGACGGCGTGGTCGATCCGGTCCTCCGGGCGGGTGCGGCCGCCGCCGAGGCCGATCACCGCGACGCCGACCGCCCTCGTGGCGATGGCGGCGACCCGGCCTGCCTGCGGCGCGAGAACCGGGCGGATCACGGGGGCCGCCGGCAGGTGGCGCTCCGGCTGCGCCACGAGGTCGGAGGGGCCGCCGAGGGCCGCCACCATCCGCGAAAAGGTTTCGGCGGCGCGGCCGGAGGCCAGGGTTTCTTCCAGGCGCGCCGTGGCCTCGGTCGTGTCGGGGCTCAGGCCCCCGAGGACCAGCATCTCGGCGCCGAGCGCCAGGGTGATCGCGTGGAAGCGCGGCTCGCGCCGGCGCCCGGTCAGGTAGTCGATGGCGTAGAGCACCTCCCCGGCATTGCCGGCGACGGAGGCGAGGGGCTGGTCCATGTCGGTGAGGAGGGCGCGGGTCGGCAGGCCGGCGCCGTTCGCCACCGTGACCAGGCTCTCGGCGAGGCCTCGCGCCTCCTCGGTGCGCGCCATGAAGGCGCCGGAGCCCGCCTTCACGTCCATGACGAGGCCCTGGAGCCCGGCGGCGAGCTTCTTCGCCAGGATCGAGGCGGTGATCAGGTCGAGGGATTCGACCGTGCCGGTGACGTCGCGGATGGCGTAGAGCCGCCGGTCGGCGGGGGCGAGATCGGGCGTCTGGCCGATCACCGCGCAGCCGACCTCGCGGGTGACCCGCCGGAACAGATCGACATCCGGCTGCGAGACGTAGCCCGGGATGCTGTCGAGCTTGTCGAGGGTGCCGCCGGTATGGCCGAGGCCGCGGCCCGCGATCATCGGCACGAAGCCGCCGCAGGCGGCGATCATCGGGGCAAGGGGAAGGCTCACCGTGTCGCCGACGCCGCCGGTCGAGTGTTTGTCGACCACGGGGCCGGGCAGGTCCCAGGTCAGCACCGTGCCCGAGCGCATCATTGCCCGGGTCAGCGCCACCCGCTCCGGCAGCGACAGGCCGCGGAAGAACACCGCCATCGCGAAGGCGGCCGCCTGCCCCTCGGTGACCCGGTTCGCGGTCAGCCCGGCGATGAAGGCCTCGATGGCCTCGGGCGGCAGCGCGTGGCCGTCGCGCTTGAGGCGGATCAGTTCCTGCGGCAGCAGCGTCATGGGGCGGTCCCGGGGAGAGAGAGCAGAGCGTGTCCGGTCGGCGGAGACAGTGGTGTGGGCATCTTTCTGTCCCACCCTCTCACCTCATCCTGAGGTGCGACCGTAAGGGAGCCTCGAAGGAGGGCTCCAGAAGTCTCCGAGCGAACTGGAGCCCTCCTTCGAGGTCAGCCGATCTTTGATCGGCTAACACCTCAGGATGAGGTCGTGGGTGGGAAGGGATTCTTCATCGGCGTCAGGTCGACCTCAGGAAGTCGCCGGAGAGCAGCGCCGTCACCAGACGCCCGACATCGTCCGCGGCGTCCGCCGCCACCCGCTTCGTCTCGTCGTGATGCGGGGCGCCGGCCGCGAATCCCGCGCCGTAGTTCGTGACGAGCGACAGCGCCGCGACCCGCAGGCCGAAGAAGCGGGCGAGGATCACCTCCGGCACCGTCGACATGCCGACGAGGTCGGCGCCGAGGGTTTTTGCCATCCGAATCTCCGCCGGGGTCTCGAAGCTCGGACCCGAGAACCAGGCATAGACGCCCTCGTGCAGGGGCACGCTGCTCAGCCCGGCGGCGTCCTTCAGCGCCGCCCGGAGCCCGGGATCGTAGGCATCGACCATCGGCACGAAGCGGGCATCGGAGGGCTCGCCGATGAGCGGGTTCATCCCCGACAGGTTGATGTGGTCGGTGATCAGCGCGAGGCGGCCGGGGCCGGCCTCCGCCAGGAGCGAGCCGGCCGCGTTGGTGAGGAGGAGGGGCGGGCCCCCGAGGGCCGCCACCACGCCGACCGGCACCCGCATGACCGCCGCGTCGCCATGCTCGTAAGCGTGGGCGCGGCCCTGGAACAGCAGCACAGGCTTCCCACCGAGCCGCCCCGCCACCAGCCGCCCGGCATGGCCCGAGACGCCGGAGGCCGGGAAATGCGGGATCTCGCCGTAAGCGACGGCGACCGGATCCTCGACCCTGTCCGCCAGGGGCCCGAGCCCGGTGCCGGTGACGAGGGCGAGCGCGAAGGGACCGTCGACGCCGCGCATCCGCAGGAAGGCCGCGGCCTCGGCCACTCGGGGATCGTCGGGCGGCGCGCTCACGCGAGGTTGTCCGGCCCGAACGAGGCGGGCAGCAGCTCGTCCAGGGTGAAGGTCTTGCGCACTCCCTGCGGCCCGGCGACGTGGATCGGCGTGTCGGGGGCGGCGAATTCACGGATGCGCTGCCGGCAGGCGCCGCAGGGCGTGACCAGCGCCTCGCCGTCGCCGAGCACCAGGATCGCGGCGATGCGCCGGCCGCCGCCCGCGATCATCGCCGCGATGGCGCCGGCCTCGGCGCAGGTGCCGACCGGGTAGGCGGCGTTCTCGACGTTGCAGCCGGCATGGACCGCGCCGGCCTCGTCGCGGATCGCGGCGCCGACGCGGAAGCGCGAATAAGGCGCGTGGGCCCGGGCCTGGGCCGCGCGGGCTGCGGAGAACAGGGTGTCGGTCGGGTCCATCCCGGCTCCGGGGATTGCGGTGGTGACCGATCATGACGGCCTCGGCGCCCGCCGTCGAGCCCGTCGACAAGCCGCGCCGCGCGCCCTACACCCGCGGTGTTTCAGGCGAGAAGGAAGTTTCGATGCTCGGACGGTTCGAGCGCGGCGGGTCCGGCGAGGCCGTCGTGGAATATGGCGACAGCAACCTGCGGGTGGTGAAGCCCGGCCGGTTCGTCCGCTGCGCGGTGACCGGGGTCGAGATCCCCCTCGACGCCCTGCGCTACTGGAGCGTCGAGCGCCAGGAGGCCTATGCCGATCCCGACGCCGTGATGGTGCGGCTGCGCCAGAGCCCCCAGCACCAGGGCTCAAAGACCGCGTAGCAGGTCGCCCAGGGCCTCGGGCTCGTCGAGAGCGAGCACCACCGGCAGGCTCGCCACCGGCAGCCCGGCCGGCCAGCGCATCCGGTCCTTCTCGGTCGTCACCAGCACGAGGTCTTTGGCTTCGGCTTCCGCCGCCAGGGCCCCGGCCTCGGCGGCCGTGAAGGCGTGATGGTCCGGGAAGGACCGGGTCGCGCGCAGGTCGGCCCCGATCTCGCGCAAGCTCGCGAAGAACTTCTCGGGGCGGCCGATGCCCGCGAAGGCCAGGACCGGGCGCCCACGCAAGGCCGCGGCCGCCGTGGGGTCCGGCACGAGCCGGCCGCGCAGGCCCGGCAGGCCGCGCGCCTTCGCCGCCGCCAGCACCCGCGCCCCGGGTGCGCCGTCGCCGATCACCAGGGCGGCCTGGACCCGGCCCCACTGTGCCGCGGCCGGCGCCCGCAGGGGCCCGGCCGGAAACACCCGCCCGTTGCCCAGGCCCACCGCGCCGTCGAACACCGCGATCGCCAGGGTCTTGGCGAGGCTCGGGTTCTGCAACCCGTCATCCATCACGATGATGTCGGCGCCGGCCGCCACGCAGGCTTGCGCCCCCGCCACCCGGTCGCGGGCGACGATCGCCGGGGCGGCGCGGGCGAGCAGCAGCGGCTCGTCGCCGACCTCCGCCGCGCCGTGGCGCGCAGGCTCGACCCGCACCGGGCCCGCGAGGCGCCCGCCATAGCCCCGGCTCAGGAAGACCGGCCGCCGGCCGAGATCGTGGAGCAGGCCCGCCACCGCCAAAGCCGTCGGCGTCTTGCCGGCGCCGCCGAGGGTGAAGTTGCCGATGCAGACCACCGGGCAGGGGGCCGCGACGCCCGCCCGCCCCATCCGGCGGGCGGCGAGCGCGCCGTAGACGGCACCGATCGGCGCGAGCAGCCGGGCGACCGGGGCCGGCTCCTCCCGCCACCAGAAGTCCGGCGCCCGGATCACGAGGCGAACCGGCCGGCGATCTTCAGCTGGCAGATGAAGGGCTCGATCGCCGCCATCGCCCGGTCGGTGGCGCCGCCGGCGGCCTCGATCGCGGTGGCCCCGGCCCGGGCCATGGCCTGGCGGGCGACCGGGTCGGCGAGGAGCTGGTCGATGGCGGCGGTCAGCTCCTGCCCGTCGCGCACGATCCGGGCGCCGCCGGCCCGGTCGAGCGCGCCGTAGACCTGGGCGAAGTTGCGCACATGCGGCCCGTACAGGATCGCGGCGCCGAGGCGGGCCGGCTCGATCGGGTTCTGGCCGCCGTGGCGGGCGAGCGAGCCGCCGACGAAGACCAGCGGGCAGAGCCGGTAGAACAGGCCGAGCTCGCCGACCGTGTCGGCGACGTAGAACTCGACCTTGTCGTGCGGCTGCCCCCCGGTCGCGCGGCGCCCGACCCGCAGGCCCGCCGCCGCCGCGTCGGCGGCCACCGCCGCGCCGCGCTCGGGGTGGCGCGGCACCACGATGGTGAGGAGGTCGGGATGGCGGCGCCTGAGCGACCTGTGGGCCGCGGTGGCGGCGGCCTCCTCGCCCGGATGGGTCGAGGCGGCGAGCCAGACCGGCCGGCCGGTCATCACGTCGGCGAGCTGGCGCAGCGGCTCGGGATCGGCGGGCGGGGGCGCTGCGTCGAATTTCAGGTTGCCGCCGAGCTCGACCCGGGGGGCGCCGAGCCGCGCGAAGCGCTCGGCCTCGTCCTGGGTCTGCGCGAGGCAGAGCGCGATGCGCGACAGGAGCGCCCGGGACAGTTTCGGGGTGCGCGACCAGCCCCGCGCCGAGCGCTCGGACATCCGTCCGTTGACCAGGATCAGCGGCACCTCGCGCTCGTGCAAGGCCAGGATGGTGTTCGGCCACAATTCCGATTCGGCGACGAGCGCCAGGTCCGGCCGCCAATGGTCGAGGAAGCGGGCGAGGTAGCGCGGCGCATCGAGGGGCGCGAACTGGTGCAGGGCGCCGCGGGGCAGCCGCCGGGCGAGCAGGGCCGCCGAGGTCCGGGTGCCGGAGGTGACGAGCACCGTGAAGCCGCGCCGGGTCAGGCGCTCGACGAGGCCGATGAGCGACAGGGCCTCGCCGATGCTGGCGCCATGGGCCCAGACCAGGGGGCCGGCGGGCCGCGGCTTGCCGGGCCGCCCGGTGCGCTCGGGCAGGCGCACCGGATCCTCCTTGCCGCGCCGGCGCCGCCAGGCGAGCAGCCCCGCGAGCGCCGGCTCGCCGGCGATCAGCCCGTAATGGTAGACGCGCAGCAGAGCAGGCACATCCTGGCGGCTCATCGGGCCGGCGCCCCGTTTCGGGTATGCACCGGATCGACCCGGCCGACCTGCGCGAAGGCGCGGGCATGGACGGCGTTGAGGTCTGTCTCGATGCGCAGGCGCGCCGCCTCGATGCCCGCCGGATCGAGGTCGCGGGCGACGGTGATCGGCTTGCCGAAGGCCATCACGCCGCGGCCGAAGGGCAGGCCGAGGCTCGCCCGGTCCCAGCTGTCGAACTGGATGTAACGGCTCGTCACCACGGCGGTCGGCACGACGGGGCGGCCGGAGAGGCGCGCCAGCAGCACGATGCCCTCGCCGCAGCGCCGCGACACCTTCGGCACGTCGGCGCTGAAGGCGACCGATTCGCCGTCCTCCAGCGCCTTGAGGCAGCCGCGCAGGGCCGACACGCCGCCCTTGGCCCACATGTCGCTCGCGCGTCGCGCGCCCGAGCCGCGCATCACCCGCACGCCCATCCGCTCCAGCACGGCGGTGTTCACCCCGCCATCGACCGAGCGCGACACCATGGTGGCGGCCCGGTCCTGCGGCCGGCGCACAAACGGCACCATCAGGTGCTGGCCGTGCCACATCGCGATGATGAACGGCCGCAGCGGCGTCAGCCAGTCATAGGCGTCGGGCGGATCGAGGCTGAAGCGGTTCGTGCCCCGCACCAGCTTCAGGTAGCTCGCGCCGAGAAAGCCGAGGCTCTCCTGGGCCGCCCGGCTGCGGGCGATGCGGGTGACGACGCTCATGCGGGCACTTCTGGAGGGAACGCTTCGGCGGGGACGCGGCGAACCCGCGGGGCGGGCGGGCCCTGCGCGAATCCGGGCGCCGTCATGCTCCGTTCGGGGCGGCGAGGCAACCGGCGGTCAGGGGCCACCGCTTGACGATGGGTGCGCCACCGCACGCGCCATGGGATTGGCGTCGATCCCTGCTCAAGTGCGAGAGTCGGGACGTACTAGGATTGCGGGTCGGGATCGGCCGAACTCGCGAGTTGCTCCCGAAGTCGGCCAGGCTTCAAGGAAGGAAGAGCTTCACGACTGCGACGGTGCCACCGATGAGCGCCGCTGTTGCCGCGGCAGTGGCGGCAACGATCTGCCAGGGAGCGAGCACCCGGTCACGCTCCAGCTTCGCCGCCTCGGCGATCAGCTTGCGCTGCTCGGCGATGAACTTCTGCGTTTCCTCGTTCGAGCGGATGACGCGGGCAACCTGCTCGGCGATGTCGAGAGAGGCGTCGGCCATCAGGAATGATCCCTCCATCCAGGCTGGGGCGACCCTCGGTCACCCCCGCAAGGTGCGGACGTCCAGAGCAGCGGTCAAGGGCGCCGACCGCCTCCGACGGTGATGTGACCGGCGCTCCGCCCTGGCCGCAAAACCGCTTGTTTGGAATGGCTCCAATCTATAGATTGGAGCCATTCCAAACAGGAGCGCGCGCATGAAGGCCCTGACCGATCTCACCGAACGCGAGGTCCTGGCGCTGGCCATCGCCAGCGAGGAGGAGGATTCCCGCATCTATCGCAGCTTCGCCGAGAGCCTGCGGGCCGACCTGCCGGGTTCCGCCGGGCTGTTCGAGGCGATGGCCGACGAGGAGAGGGGCCACCGCGACGACCTCTACGCGGCCTATCGCCAGCGTTTCGGCGAGCATCTGCCGCCCCTGCGGCGTGAGGACGTGCGGGGCTTTCCCCACCGCCGGGCGTTCTGGTGGCAGGGGCTCGATGCCGGGCGGATGCGGCGGGAGGCGGAGGCCATGGAGGCGCAGGCCGCCGGCTTCTACGAGCGGGCGGCGGAACTCTCCCGCGATCTCGGCGTGCGCCAGCTCTTCACCCGTCTCGCCGAGATCGAGCGCGGCCATGGCCGCCGGGCCGAGGCGCTGAGCCTCGAGCAGGAGAGCGGCGACGCCGCCGCCGAGGAGGCCCGGGCCGCCCACCGCTTGTTCGTGCTGCGCTACGTGCAGCCGGGCCTCGCCGGGCTGATCGACGGCTCGGTCTCGACCCTGGCGCCGCTCTTCGCCGCCGCCTTCGCCACCCACAACAACTGGCAGACCTTCCTCGTTGGCCTCGCCGCCTCGATCGGCGCCGGGATCAGCATGGGCTTCACCGAGGCCCTGTCGGATGACGGCAGCATCACCGGGCGCGGGTCGCCCTGGCTGCGGGGCCTGGTCTGCGGGGTGATGACGGCGGTCGGGGGCCTGGGCCACACGCTGCCCTATCTGGTGCCGGATACCTGGTCGAACGCCTTCGCCATCGCGACTTTGCTCGCCGCCCTGGTGGTGGCGGTGGAGCTGCTGGTCATCTCCGGCATCCGCACCCGCTACATGGAGACGCCCTTCTGGCGCGCCGCCCTCCAGGTGGTGCTCGGCGGGGTGCTGGTGCTGCTCGCCGGCGTCGCCATCGGCAGTGCCTGAGGCCCCATGCGGCACCATGCATGGGGGGCGGCCCCGAAAGCCGCTCCCGCTACCTTGAAAATGGTCTAGAAACGGCGGGTGAAGGCGCTGAAGAAACGCCCCCCGAGGATCGACCCCGAGGAAACCCCGTGCAGACCAGCTTCACCCCCGCGCAGCTCGCCGACCCGGCCATGGCGGCCTCGGAGAAGATCCTGCGCACCTGCGTGCATTGCGGCTTCTGCACCGCCACCTGCCCGACCTACCTGCTGCTCGGCGACGAGCTCGATTCGCCGCGCGGGCGCATCTACCTGATCAAGGACATGCTGGAGGGGGGCAAGCCCGCGAGCCCCGAGGTGGTCAAGCATGTCGACCGCTGCCTGTCCTGCCTGTCCTGCATGACCACCTGCCCGTCGGGGGTGCATTACATGCACCTCGTCGACCATGCCCGCGCCCATATCGAGAAGACCTATGCCCGCCCGGCGGAGGATCGCTTCCTGAGGGCGGTACTGGCGCGCGTGCTGCCCTATCCGAACCGCTTCCGCCTGGCGCTGCTCGGCGCCACCCTCGGCCGGCCGTTCCGGGGCATCGCTGCGAAGATGCCGAAGGTCGGCAACCGGCTTGCCGCGATGCTCGATCTCGCCCCCGGCACGCTGCCGACCCGCTCGGCCCATGACAGGCCCGGCCGCTTTCCGGCGCCCGGCCCGCGCCGGGGCCGGGTGGCCCTCCTGCGCGGCTGCGCCCAGAGCGTGCTGCGGCCGGATTTCAACGAGGCGGCGATCCGGCTCCTGAACCGCCACGGCGTCGAGGTGGTGCAGGCGAAGGGCGAGGGCTGCTGCGGCGCGCTCACCCACCATATGGGCCAGGAGGACTCGTCGCACGCGCTCGCCAGGCGCACGATCGACGCCTGGATCGCCGAGATGGACGGCGAGGGGTTGGATGCCATCGTGGTCACCGCCTCGGGCTGCGGCACCACGATCAAGGATTACGGCTTCATGTTCCGGGACGACCCGGCCTATGCGGACAAGGCCGCCCGGGTGTCGGCCATCGCCCGCGACGTGACGGAATACGTGACCGCCCTCGGCCTGTCCGAGCCGGTGGTCGAGACCGACCTCGTCGTCGCCTACCACTCCGCCTGCTCGATGCAGCACGGGCAGGGCCTGCGCACGGAGCCGAAGGCGCTGCTCGCCCGCGCCGGCTTCACCGTGAAGGACGTGCCGGAGGGCCACATCTGCTGCGGCTCGGCGGGCACCTACAACATCCTGCAACCGGAACTCGCCGCGCACCTGCGCGCCCGCAAGGTCGCCAACATCGAGCGGGTGCGGCCCGACGTGATCGCCACCGGCAACATCGGCTGCGCCACCCAGATCGGGAAGGGCACGGCGATCCCGATCGTCCACACGGTGGAACTCCTCGACTGGGCCACCGGCGGCCCGCGCCCGGCGGCGCTCGACGGGGTGGCGGACCGGCGGCCGGCGATGGCGGCAGCGGAATAGGGCCGCGGGGGCCGTCCGGGGAACGACGAGGTGCGGGGGCTCTCCCGCGGGCAAAAGGGGGGCGGCGAAGAGCGAGGCGCCGGTTCCCTCTCCCCCCGGGCGGCCCTGCCGCCCGCGGGGAAACGCGAGAACCCGCGCCTTACCGGGACGAGGGCGGGCGGGCCGAGCCGCGCAGGCTCAATACGTCGCCCGGCCGCCCGATACGTCGAACACCGCGCCGGTCGAGAACGACGCCTCCTCGCTCGCCAGGAAGCAGATCAGCGAGGTCACCTCGTCGATCGCGCCGAAGCGGCCGATCGGGATCTTCGACAGCATGAAGTCGATGTGCTGTTGCGTCATCTGGTCGAAGATCGCGGTGCGCACCGCCGCCGGGGTGATGCAGTTCACCCGGATCTCCGACTTCGCCAGCTCCTTGCCCAGCGACTTCGTCAGCCCGATCACCCCGGCCTTGGAGGCCGAGTAGGCCGAGGCGTTGGGGTTGCCCTCCTTGCCGGCGATCGACGCGACGTTGACGATGCGGCCGTAGCCGCCCGCCTCCATCGCCGGCACGGCGGCACGGTTGCAGTAGAACAGGCCGTTCAGGTTGACGTCGATCACCCGCTGCCACGCGTCGACGGGATAGTCGCGCAGCACGGTGTTCGGCCCGGTGATGCCGGCGCTGCACACCAGCACGTCGAGGCGGCCGCCGAGCGCCGCCACGGTCTCGCGCATCGCCGCCTCGACGGCCGCGGCATCGGCGATGTCGAGGGCGCGGCTGTCGGCGGCGCCGGTCTCGGCCTTGGCCTTGGCCAGCGCGTCCTCGTTCAGATCCCAGATCGAGACCGCGGCGCCCTCGGCCTTGAGGCGGGCGGCGACGGCGAGCCCGATGCCGGAGGCGCCGCCGGTGACGAGGGCGGTGCGGCCCTCGAAGCGGTGGGGGAAGGTCATCCGTGTCAGTCCCGGCGCTGCCAGGCGGTCACGTCCTGGCGCTGCTCACCGAGCTTCTCGATGCCGAGCGTCATCACGTCCCCGGCCTTCAGGAAGACCGGCTCGGGCTTCATGCCCATGCCGACGCCGGGGGGCGTGCCGGTGGTGATGATGTCGCCGGGCATCAGGGTCATGAAGCGGCTGACATACGAGACGATCTGCGCGCAGGTGAAGATCATCGTCCGGGTGTTGCCGGTCTGCATGCGCGTCCCGTTCAGGTCGAGCCACATGTCGAGGCTCTGTGGGTCGCCGACCTCGTCCGAGGTGACGAGCCAGGGCCCGACCGGCCCGAAGGTGTCGCAGCCCTTGCCCTTGTCCCAGGTGCCGCCGCGCTCGATCTGGTACTCGCGCTCCGACACGTCGTTGATCAGGCAATAGCCGGCCACGTGATCGAGGGCCTGCGCCTCCTCGACATACGACGCGCGGGTGCCGATCACGATGCCGAGCTCGACCTCCCAGTCGCTCTTCACCGAATCCTTCGGCAGCATCACCGGGTCGTTCGGGCCGGACAGCGAGGTGATCGCCTTGGTGAAGACGATCGGCTCCTTGGGCACCGGCAGGTTCGACTCGGCCGCGTGGTCGGCGAAGTTGAGCCCGATGGCGATGAACTTGCCGACATTGGCCACCGGCGTGCCGAGGCGCGGCGATCCGTCGACCACCGGCAGGCCGGCGGCATCGAGGCTGGCGAGGCGGGCGAGCGCGTCCCGGCCGAGCGCGTCAGGACCGAGATCGGCCAGGTGGCCGGACAGGTCGCGGATGCGGCCCTCGGCATCGAGCAGGCCGGGCTTCTCCTGGCCCACGGGGCCGTAGCGCAACAGCTTCATCGGGTCGAACCTCCTTGGAATCCGGGCGCGCCCTCGCGGCGCGCGGGTCTTTTCCGGCGCCGAGCCGGGGCGTGACGGAGGTCGTCGGCGGTTTCCTCCGGCACGGCCCTGGCGCCGCACCATTCGATCCCATATAATGGGATCCTATTCTTGTATGTGGGACGATACGCCCGTGGCATCGAAGCCGTCAACCGGGGAGGCGGGTGCCGCGCCCGGGAGCCAGACGCTGCTGCGCGGCCTCGCCATCCTCGAGGCGGTGGCGGGCGGCGCCCGCGATCTCGCGGGCCTGTCGGCGGCGCTCGGCACCACCCGCAGCACCACCCACCGCCTCGCCGCGGCTCTGGTCGAGCAGCGCTACCTCACCTTCGCGCCGCGGGACGGCTACGGTCTCGGCCCCAAGCTCCTCGAACTCGGGTTTCGCGCCCAGCAGGCGGCGCCGGTGACCCGGGTGGCGCGGCCGCATCTCGAGCGGCTGTCGGCGGAATGCGGCGACACCATCCATCTCGGCGTGCTCGAGGGCGACTGGGCGCTCTACCTCGACAAGCTGCCCGGGCGCCGGCGCATCGAGATCAGCTCGCGGGTCGGCGAGCGCCAGCCGGTCTGGTCGACGGGCCTCGGCAAGGCGCTGATCCTCGACCTCGACGAGGCGCGCTGGCGCGCCTTCTACCGGCTGGGCGATGCGAGAGGCGGCCACAGCCCGGACCTGGACACATGGCTCGAGCGGATGCGGACCTACGCGGCCGGCGGCATCGCCTATGACCGCGAGGAGAACGAACCGGAGGTGCGCTGCGTCGCCGGCCCGATCCGGGACGCCGGCGGGGCGATCGTCGCGGCCTTCAGCGTGACGAGCACGGTGCAGTACATGGACGAGGCCCGCATGGCGGCGCTGGCCGCGACGGTGCGGGAGGTCGCAGGCGCGATCAGCCGGGACCTGGGATGGGCGGGGTAGGGGGCACCGGTCGTCCATCCGATGGGCGGCACGGGCCCGGCAGCGGAGATGTCTGCGCGACGCCGAACAATCGAGCATCTCCTTCACTCTGACGACGCGATCGAGGTCGAAGTCACCGATAGAGGAGCATCGGCGCGCGGGACGCGCCGCGCCGTCTTCGTCGACAAGAACTCGATCATCGGGAGGAAGAGATGCGCCTGCTCGTTGCGCCGCTGGCGGCTTTGTCGCTGCTCGCCGGACTCGGCCCGGCGCTCGCGCGCTGCCCGCTCTATCTGCCGATGCGGGTCGGGCCGATGACGGGGAACCCCGAGAAGGACACGGTCGGGCTGTTCTGCGTGCAGCCCGACGCCGCCCTGCCGCCGGCCTCGCCGGCGAGTCGCTCGTCCGTGCTTCAGGTCGGCGCGACCACCGGCGATGCGGAGAAGGACAGCCTGGGCTTTGCGCCGTCGCCCGTCGCGGCGCAAGCCGCGCGGTAACGGGGATGGCGGTCCCGTGCGGGCGCACGGGTTCGGCTCCCTCTGCACACCTGCCGTCAACCGAGGCTCTCGCAGCCGGCTATCGGGTAACGCCGAATAACCACCGTGTCGGAACGGTTTCGACGATGTTCGGAAACGCTTAATCCCGGCCGGCTATCGTCGCGGGACTGGCAGTCTCGTACAGCGTTCCGGGATCATGAACAGCGGCACGGCGAAACTCGGATCTCTCGAAGACAGCACCGCCCTCCTGCAGCATCATCTGCTGGCGATCTCCGAAGCGATCGCGCGGACGCGGCAGGAGATCGCCGAGCTGCGCGACGAGCAGGAGGCGGGCCGCACCCGCGACGAGCTCCAGGCCGTCGTCCGGGGCACCGAGCAGGCCACCGACACGATCCTGACCGCCTCCGAGACGGTCGACGCGCTCGCCGGCGGAATCGCCAAGCGGGCCGGGGACGGGGCGACCCGGGACGATGCCCTCGCGATCCAGGCCCAGATGCAGACCATCTTCGAGGCCTGCAACTTCCAGGACCTGACCGGCCAGCGCATCTCGAAGGTCGTCAAGACCATCGTCCTCGTCGAGGAGCGGGTGGACGAGATGCTGCGCGTCTGGTCGAGCCCGGCCGGCACCGCCGCACCGAAGCCGGCCACCGGGCGGCGCCAGGGCGAGGATTCCCTGCTCAACGGCCCGGCGCTGCCCGGCGAGGCCGCCGTCTCGCAGGACGCGGTCGACGCGATGTTCCCGTAGGGCGGACGGCCCGGCCGATCCCCCCTCCTTCGTCCGGCGACCCGACGGGCGGCGCATCCCCGCACCGGTCTTTCCCTGACTGCCATTCGCGCGCAGTATGGGAAAAAGATCGGGGAGGAGGCGATGCGGTCCGCCGTGATGGCCCATATCGACGAGCTGGTCCGGGCCGCGCGCGACGAGGGTGGCGCGCGCGATCCGCTCATCAGCCAGTCGTGGCGCCGGTGCATCGCAGAGTACCGCCTCGATCCGGCGGCACCCCGGCGCGCCTACATCCACACTCAGGCTCGCCTGCGCGAGCACCGCGACGCCCTCGACGACCTGATCCGGGTGGCGCGCTTCGGCGTCGAGGCCCTGTACCGGCAGGTCTCCGGCCTGGGCTACGTGCTGATCCTGGCCGATGCCCGCGGCGTCGCCGTCGACTTCATCGGCGATTCCAGCCGCGACGAGGACCTGCGCCGCGCCGGCCTCTATCGCGGCTCGGACTGGAACGAGCACCTGGCCGGCACCTGCGCCGTCGGCACCTGCATCGCCACCGGCAAGGCCCTGTCGGTGCATCTCGACGACCATTTCGCCGGCGACCATATCGGCCTCACCTGCACGGCGGCGCCGGTCTACGCCGCCGACGGGACGCTCGCGGCGGTGCTCGACATCTCGGCGCTCCAGGCGCCGGGCCCGAAGGCGAGCCAGCACCTCGCGCTCCAGCTCGTCACCTCGTTCGCCCACCGCATCGAGACCGCGAGCCTGCATAACGGCTTTCGGCGCGAGTGGATGCTGCACCTGTCGCGCTCGCCGGAATTCGCCGACATCGAGCCGGAACTCGCCCTGGCGGTGGATGGGGGCGGCCACATCCTCGGCTTCAACAGCCGGGCGCGGGCGCTGATCGACCGGGTCCTGCACCGCCCGCGGGGAGCGCCGGACCTGCGTCACGCCGGCTTGGGCCTGCGCCTCGACGCGCTGTTCGAGGCCACGGTCGACGACCTGCCGCGGTTCACCCGGGCGGTGCCGGTCGAGCGCCGGGTCCTGCGCCTGCGCGGGGGCGAGCGGTTCTATGCGCTGGCGCTCGAACCCGCCGAGATCCCCGCCCGGGCGGTCGCCCGGACCGCTCCGCCCGCGCCGCCCGATTTCGCCGGCGGCGATCCGGTCCTCGCCCGGATGGCGGCCCGAGCCTCGCGCCTGTACGCCGCGGGGGTGAGCCTCCTCGTCGGCGGCGAGACCGGCACCGGCAAGGAGTTCTTCGCCAAGGCGCTGCACCGCGCCTCGGGCCGCGCAGACAAGCCCTTCGTGGCGGTCAATTGCGCCGCCTTGCCCGAGACCCTGATCGAGTCCGAACTGTTCGGCCACGTGGCGGGGGCCTTCACGGGCGCGGCGGCCAAGGGCAGGACCGGCCTGGTGCAGCAGGCCGAGGGCGGAACCCTGTTCCTCGACGAGATCGGCGACATGCCGCTCAGCGCACAGACGCGGCTCCTGCGGGTTCTCGCCGAGCGCGAGGTGACGGCGCTCGGCAGCACGACGCCGCAGACCGTCGACATCCGGGTCATCGCCGCGACGCATCGCGACCTCGCCGCCCTGGTGCGCGAGGGCCGCTTTCGCGAGGACCTGCTGTACCGCCTCGGCGGCGCCCGCTTCGTCCTGCCGCCCCTGCGCGAGCGCGACGACCTGCCCGCCCTCGTCGCGCGGCTGCTGGCGGCCCGGCCCGGGGCGCCGCGCCTCTCGCCCGAGGCGGCCGCGGCGCTCATGCGCCATGCATGGCCCGGCAACGTCCGCGAGCTGGTCGGCGCGCTCGATCATGCCTGCGCGCTAGCCGAGGGGCCGGAGATCGGCCTCGACGACCTGCCTTCGACGGTGACGGCGGCGCAGGCGCACATCCCTGCGCCCGAGACGGCCGCGACGGGCGACGCGTCGCTGGAAGAGGCCCTGCGCCGCCGCGCCTGGAACGTCTCGGCGGTGGCGCGCGACCTCGGCCTCGATCGCTCCACCATCCACCGGCGCATGCGCCGCCTCGGCCTCGTCTCGCCCAATCACGCCGGGTGAGGGCGCGCGCCACTTGTGGCGGGGCCGGTGTGGTGCCACAGGTGTGGCGCGTCGGGTGTGGCGGCGGGGCTTGGTCGTCAGGCGCCTGTCGGCGCCCTTGCGACACTCCAATCCAATTCATGTCGATCGATCTCAGATCAAGTCGGATCCCATACTCGACCTCATCCTGAGGTGCGAACGCAGTGAGCCTCGAAGGAGGGCTCCAGAGTTCTCAGAGATTTCTGGAGCCCTCCTTCGAGGTCAGCCGATCTGCGATCGGCCGACACCTCAGGATGAGGTCGAGGATGAGAAGTTCTTTTCTATGACACGGGATGACTGTCGAGACGGCTGGCCTTCCCGCTCATCCACCCCTGGCACACCCCTTGCGCAATCCCTCCCGCACAACAAGGGGAGGAAACCCAATGGACGCCATCGCTCGCAAACTGGAGCGCCTGTCGCCCGCCGACACCCGGGTGATCGCGTGGCTCGACCGCTTCGAGGGAGCCCTGCGGGCCGGCGATGCCGCCGGCGCGGCGGAGCTGTTCGCCGAGACCTGCTTCTGGCGCGACCTCGTCGCCTTCACCTGGAACATCACCACGCTGGAGGGCCGCGGGGCGATCCGCGCCATGCTCCAGGCGCAGCTCCCCGCGGTGTCGCCCGGGAGCTTCACCCTGGAGGAGCCGGCGACCGAGGCCGACGGCGTCACCGAGGCCTGGATCGCCTTCGAGACCGCGACCTTGCGCGGGCGCGGCTATCTCCGCCTGAAGGGGGACGAGGCCTGGACCCTGCTCACCGCGGCGCGGGAACTCAAGGGCTTCGAGGAGCCGGGCGGTCCGCGGCGCGAGCGGGGCGTGCATCACGGCGTCGAGCCCGGGCGGCGCTCGTGGTCCGAGCGGCGCCGCGACGAGGAGGCGGAACTCGGCCGCACCCGCCAGCCCTACGCCCTGGTGGTCGGCGGCGGCCAGGGCGGCATCGCGCTCGGCGCCCGGCTCAAGCGCCTCGGCGTCCCGGCCCTGGTCGTCGACAAGCACGACCGGCCGGGCGACCAGTGGCGCAGCCGCTACAAGTCGCTGCACCTGCACGACCCGGTCTGGTACGACCACCTGCCGTACCTGCCCTTCCCCGATCACTGGCCGGTTTTCGCCGCCAAGGACAAGGTCGGCGACTGGCTGGAGATGTATACCAAGGTCATGGAGCTGAACTACTGGTCGAAGACCGAGGTGAGTTCGGCGCGCTATGACGAAGCGGCAAGGGAGTGGGTGGTCGAACTGACCCGCGACGGCGAGAGCCTGACCTTGCGCCCCAAGCAACTGGTCCTCGCCACCGGCATGTCGGGGGTGCCCAACCTGCCGAATTATCCGGGCATGGAGCGCTTCGGGGGCGAGAGCCACCATTCCAGCCGGCATCCGGGCGGCGAGGCCTATCGCGGCAAGCGCGCGGTGGTGATCGGCTCCAACAACTCGGCCCACGACATCTGCGCCGATTTCTACGAGAACGGCGCCGACGTCACCATGGTGCAGCGCTCCTCGACCCACATCGTCAAGTCCGACACGCTGATGGAGCTGGCGCTGGGCGGCCTCTACTCGGAGGAGGCCCTGGCCAAGGGCATCACCACCGACAAGGCCGACATGCTGTTCGCCTCGGTGCCCTACCGCATCATGCACGAGTTCCACATCCCGGTGTACGAGCAGGCGAAGATCCGCGACGCCGAGTTCTACGGCCGGCTCGAGAAGGCCGGCTTCCAGCTCGATTTCGGCGATGACGGCTCGGGCCTGTTCATGAAGTACCTGCGACGCGGCTCCGGCTACTACATCGATGTCGGCGCCTCCGACCTGATCGCCGACGGCAAGATCAAGCTCGCTCATGGAAGGGTCAAGGAGATCACCGAGGATGCGGTGGTGCTGGAGGACGGCACGCAGCTTCCCGCCGACGTGATCGTCTACGCCACCGGCTACGGATCGATGAACGGCTGGGCGGCCAAGCTCATCAGCCAGGACGTCGCCGACCGGGTCGGAAAGTGCTGGGGCCTCGGCTCGGACACCACCAAGGATCCGGGGCCTTGGGAGGGCGAGTTGCGCAACATGTGGAAGCCGACCCGGCAGGAGGCCCTGTGGTTCCACGGCGGCAACCTGCACCAGTCGCGCCACTATTCGCTCTACCTCGCCCTCCAGCTCAAGGCCCGGATGGAGGGGCTGGAGACGCCGGTCTACGCGCTGGCCGAGACGCATCACGCGGCCTGATCTCCTCGGGCTCGACCGGGACCGGCCCCGCCGGTCCCCATCCATCAGCGATCAAGGAGGAACCAGTGAAAGCACTCCGCTTCCACGCGGCCAAGGACCTGCGCCTCGACGCCATCGACGCCCCGCCCGACCGGCCGCCCCCCGGCCAGGTCCGGATCCGCAACCGCTTCGCCGGCATCTGCGGAACCGACCTGCACGAATACGCCTACGGGCCGATCTTCGTGCCGACCGAGCCTCACCCCTTCACCGGAGCCCACGGCCCGCAGGTGCTCGGGCACGAATATGGCGGCGTCGTCGAAGCGGTCGGCGACGGGGTGACCCATGTGAAGCCGGGCGACCGGGTGTCGGTGCAGCCGCTCATCATGCCGCGCAGCGGGAACTACTATAGCGACCGCGGGCTGTTCCATCTCAGCAGCGACCTCGCCCTGGCGGGCTTGAGCTGGGCCTGGGGCGGGATGGCGGAGGCGTCGATCCTCAACGACTACAACGTCCACCCGATCCCGGATGCGATGAGCGACGAGGAGGCGGCCTTGGTCGAGCCGGCCGCCGTCGCGGTCTATAGCTGCGACCGTGGCGGCGTGCAGTCCGGCGACAGCGTGCTGGTCGCGGGCGCGGGACCGATCGGCCTCCTCACCCTGCTGGCGGCGCGGGCGGCCGGCGCCACGCAGCTCTTCGTGTCCGATCCCAACCCGTCCCGGGTCGCCTTCGCGGTCGACCTGCTCCCGGGGGTGACCGGCATCGACCCGCGCCGCGAGCAAGTCGGCGAGGTCGTCCGCGCGGCGACCGAGGGACGGGTCGGCTGCGACGTCGCGATCGAGTGCGTGGGCAACGAGCACGCCCTCCAAGCCTGCGCGGATGCCGTGCGCAAGCAGGGCGTCGTGGTGCAGACGGGGCTGCATCCGAAGCCCAATCCGCTCGACTGGTTCCAGGTCACGGTGAAGGACATCGAGATCCGCGGCGCCTGGGCCTACCCGACCCAGCTCTGGCCGCGGGTGATCCGCCTGATCGCGTCCGGGCAGCTGCCCGCGCGAAAGATCGTCACCCGCACGATCGGCCTCGACGAGGCCGTCGGCGGCTTCGACGCCCTGCTCGATCCGGCCGGAAGCCAGCTCAAGATCCTGATCGACCTGGCCCGCTGAAGCCGTCGCGCGGGGGGGGCGCGGTCGCCCGACGGATCATGCCGGGTGAAGCGATCTCGACGGGTCGGCGCGGTCTCCGCGCCGGCCTGCGCTCCAGCGCGTGTTCGCGGTTGGTCTCCACGGATCTCGACATCCTCTTCGTCATCCCCGGCTCCGCTTTCGCGGCTCCGGAATGACGAAGAGGCTGTCGAGGCTGTCGAGACAGTCAGACGGCCTCTGTGAAGCGGGTCATCTCTTATTCCTTCGCCAGCGCATCCGCGAACGCGGCGATCCGGTTGCGCGCATAGGTCGGCAGGCCGGCGCTGATCGAGGTGCCGGTGTTGAACGAGGAATTGCCCATCAGCACCTGGGCCGGCAGCAGGTTGCGCAGCACCGGGACGCGCTCGTATTCCTTCTTGCGGTCGAGCACGTCGGCCTTGATGCCGAGCGTCATGTAGGCGGTGACGACCGTCTTGTTCGGGTCGCCCGCCACCGGCTGCATCACCGCCAGGAACTTGCCGAAGCGCAGGATCTGGTTGACCCAGAAGATGTTCTGCTCCATCGCGCCCGCCACCGGCGCCTCGATCTTGGTGAGCTGCACGAGCTTCCCCGCCTCGTCCGGCGGCAGCACCCGCAACTCGCTCTGGAACGAGACGAACTCGGCGATCTTCTTGCCCCCGTCCTCCAGCTTGTTGGCGAGCTTGACCCCGAGCGGCAGCTTGCCCTCGAGGTCGTAGCGCGACTCGATGCAGGTCGTGTCGGGGGCCTCGCACCACGGCCGGTCGGGCCGGCGGGCGAAGGCGGCGGCCGGGTCCTTGGTCGGGGTGGCGTCCGCGGGGCTCAAGGGCTTGTGCTTGATCGCCGGGTCCATCCGCGACAGGAACGGGATCGTGGCGAAGCGCTTCAGGTTGATGCGGTCGGCGGCCCGCGGCACGATGAACCGCGCCTCGGCGACGTAGACCTTCAGCGCCTCGTGCCGGGGCTTCGACACCCCGTTCACCGTCTGGACGTAGTCCGGTTCGGCATAGGCCGGATGCGGCGCGAGCAGCGCCTTCTGGGCCGGGCTGCGCTTGCCCCATTCGGTGAACGGAACGAGCCCGCTTTCCGGGCTCGCCGGATTGTCGCGGTGATCGGTGAACGCGATGGTGTTCGGCGCGATCCCCGCCGGATCGAGGCCGGTCACCGCCGGCACGTCCTTGGTGCGGTACTCGGCGAGGGCAGGGGAGACCGCGAGCGTCGACGCCGCGAGCGTCGCGGCACGAACGAGCGGAAAGAGGCGCGGGCGCGCCGTCAGGCTGTCACGCACAGGGTTCGTCCTGGTTGGTTCGGGTCAGTAGGTCGGGTCTTCGCCGAACGGGTAGTCGGGGTCGCGCCGGCGCGGCCGGCGGACGACCTCGTCGTCGTCGCCGAAGGGCGAGCGGCTGCGGGCTCCGGGCCAGTACGGCTCGGGTGCCGGAACCGGCTGGGCCCGGCGGGCGTAAGGTTGCGGCTCGGGTCGGCCGAAGAGGGAGCCGAACGGGTCGTAGCGGTCGGAATCCGGCGCCTCGTCGGCCGGGGCGCGGCCGGGATTCTCACCGTCCATGGCATCGCCGTCCTGCTCGCTGTCCGGCCGCATCGCGTAGATCTGCTCCTGCGGCACCAGCTTGAAGCGGGTCTCGGCGAGGCGCCCATCCACCGAGAGGCGGAAATGCTCCATGAAGCCGCCGCCGGCGACGCGCTGGCCCGAGCGCAGGTCGATGGCGGCATCGGCGATCAGGGGCTTGGCCGCCGCGCTCGGGCCGGACAACGGCGTCTTCGCCACCCCGTTGGCCCAGGCGGCCTGGAGCACCTGGGAAAAGATCGGCACGCCGAGATGGCCGCCGGTCTGGCCGCGGCCCAGCGTCCGGCGCTTGCCGTCGGCATTGTCGTAGCCGACCCAGACCACGATGCTGACCTCGTTGGTGAAGCCGGAGAACCAGGCGTCGTTCTCGTCCTCCGACGTGCCGGTCTTGCCGGCGACGTAGGGCGAGAACCGGGCGAGCGCGGCGGCCGTGCCGCGCTGGGTGACGCCCTGGAGGATGCTTTTGAGTTGGTAGAACGCCACCCGGTCGGCCGAGCCGATGCGGGCGAGCGGCCGATCGGCGTGCTGGTAGAGCACCTTGTCGCCCTGCGTCACGCTCTCCAGGCCGTAGGGCGAGGGCCGCTCGCCCTCGTTGGCGATGGCCGCGTAGAAGGCCGCGAGGTCGATCATCCGCACCGGCTGGGCGCCGAGCACGAACGGATAGTAGCGCTCGCACTCGGCATAGAGCTGGGCTTCGAGCGCGATGTCGCAGACCTTCTGCAGGCTCGCCGGCGCCTTCTCGGCGATGCCGCCGCGCAGGAGCTGGGCGGTGACGAGGTTCTTCGAATGCTCCAGGCCGCGGCGCAGGGTAGTCGGGCCGGAGCCGCCGCCCTCGTAGTTCTTCGGCGACCAGGAATCGCCGACCCCGCCGATCGGCGGCAGGGTGACGCGGGCATCCATCACCAGGGTGTTGGGCTGGAGGCCGGCATTGAGGGCGGCGAGATAGGTGAGGGGCTTCAGCGTCGAGCCGGGCTGGCGCACGCTCTGCGTCACCCGGTTGAGCTGGCTCAACGGATACGAGAAGCCGCCTGCCATGGCGAGGATGCGCCCGGTGCGGTTCTCCAGCACCAGGACCGCGCCCTGGACCTGCGGACGGATGCGCAGCTCGGCCCGGGGGGCGCCCTTGCCCTCCCACAGCTTCACCCGCACCACGTCGTAGGGGAGAGCCGGCCGCGGGCGGCGCCCGGGTTCAGGCTCGCGACCCGCCCGTCGGCGAGGCCAACGCGGGCGCCGTCCCGGCCGCCGGTGGAGAGCACGATCGCGGCCGGCCAATGCACGTCGTAGAGCGGCAGGCGCGCGGTCTCCAGCGCCCGCTGCCAGGCGGGCTTGGGCCCGGCGGGCTTTGCGACCTTGGGCGGCTTCTGGCCCTTCCTGCCCTTCGGGCGGGCTCCGGCGCCGGGGTGGGGGCCGGCTCGGGGGCGGGCGCGGCGGCCTCGATCCGGCGCACGGCATCGGACAGGTTCGCCTCCGGCCCCTCGTAGCGGGCGCGGCCCGTCGAGGCCTCGTAGCGCGACAGGCTTTCCTGGAGGATGCTTTCGGTCGCCTCCTGAAGCCCGGCATTGAGGGTCGAGCGCACCGTGTAGGCGCCGGCGGTCAGCGAATCGAGGCCGGCGAGCGTCCGCGCCTCGCGGGTGAGGTGATCGACGAAGTGGAAGCCCGCATCCTGGCGAAGCCGCTCCAGGGGCGCGAGGCCCAAGGGGGCGGCCAGGGCCGTGGTCATCTCGGCTTCCGTGATCGCGCCCTCCTCCTTCATGCGGGTAAGGACGTAGGCGCGCCGCTCCCGCGCCCGCTCGGGATAGCGGTCGGGATTGTAGAAGTTCGGGCCCTTCGGCATCCCGCCGAGCAGCCCCGCCTCGGCGACGGTCAGGTCCTTGACGGATTTGCCGAAATAGCTGCGCGAGGCCATCTCGATGCCGTAGGCGCCGCGGCCGAGATAGATCCCGTTGAGGTAGAGGCCGAGGATCTCGGGCTTCGTCATCACCCGCTCGGCCCGGGCCGCGACGATCATCTCGCGGATCTTGCGCTCGTAGGTGACGTCGTCGCCGACCGACAGGTTCTTCACCACCTGCTGGGTGATGGTCGAGCCGCCCTGCGGCCGCCCCGGCGATGCGAGGTTGCCGATGAAGGCGCGGATCACCCCGCGCTCGTCGATGCCGTGATGGGTGAGGAAGCGCTTGTCCTCGGCCGCGATGAAGGCCTTCTGGACCAGCGGCGGAATCTCGCCGATCGGCACCGCGATCCGCCGCCCGTTGGGCTCGAAGGTCTCCGAGAAGCGGTTGCCGCGGCCGTCGAGGATCGTGGTCGCGCCGGGCAGGCGCAGGGTCTTGAGGGCGTTGGCGTCCGGCAGGTCGGTGACCGCCTTGTTGTAGAACTCGATCACGTCCCGCGCCACGAAGGGCGAGTTCGCCGGGTTCTCGCCCTTGCAGAACTGCTTGTAGCTCGTGTTGAGCTCACCGATGTCGAGGCCGTGCAGCAGCTTCGACTCGCCGGCGACCGCCTTGGGATCCTCCATGGCCGTCGAGATCAGGTCGTCGAGGTTGATGTCCTCGATGTCGAAGGCCTTGCGCATGTGGGCGCAGCCGTCGCGCAGGAGCTGCACCACCTGCGGCCCGTCCTTGGCCGGATCGAACTGGGTCCGGATCGCGTCGGGACGGGTGGTGACCTGACTGAGCGTCAGGGCCGTGGCGAACAGCTTGATGAGGATCGCGTTCATCGATGACCAGAAGGCCGGGGGCGCCGGCACGGGAAGCCCGGCGAGTACGCGCCCGGCGGGATGAACCGAGCCTGGACAACGCGGCTGTTTTAAGGACGCGGCGGGGACGCGGCCGATGCCGGGGCACTCTCCACAGCCTCGCCCCGCAGGCGCCGCAGGGTGAAGGCAACGAAGACGCCGACGAGGCAGAGCGCGAGGCCGAACCACGTGAAGGCGTATTGCAGGTGGTTGTTCGGCAGGTCGGCCCGCAACTGCCCGCCCTTCGGCCAGCCGCCGGGATTGGGCGTCGCATCGGCCTCGATGAGGTAGGGGGCGACGCCGGCCAGGCCCTTCGCCGCCGCGATCCCCGCGACGTCGCGGTTGAACCACTCGCCGGTCTGCGGGTTCGGCGCCGGCACGAACAGGGCCCTCGCCTCGCTCTGGCGCAGCATGCCGGTCACGGTGGTCTCACCCTCGACCTGGCCCGCGGCGCGGCGGGCGACATCCTTCAGCTCGGTCGGCACGAAGCCGCGATTGACCAGCACCACCCGGCCGTCGTCGAGGCGCAGCGGGGTGACCACGTAATAGCCCTGGAGCGCGCGGCCGGGCGTGTCGCCTGGCGCCAGCCCGTGGACCAGCGTCTCCTTGTCGTTGAGGAGGCGGCCGGTGGCGCGCACCCGCTCGAACTCGTCCCGCGCCGGGTCGAACCGGTCGGAGGCCGGAAGCGGCGCCGGCGGCTCGATGCGCGAGCGGGCGACGATCCGGTCGATCAGCGCCTCCTTCCAGGCCTTGCGCTCGAGCTGCCAGACGCCGAGGCCGATCAGGATGACGAGGCACGCGAGACTGGCGAGGGCCGGGGCGATGAGGTCGCGGAGGGCGGCGCGCCGTTCCGCCGGGCTCATCGCCGTCACCGGAAGCGGCCCTGCGCGGCCTTGTTGGAATATTGCAGCGCCGCCATCATGCCCTTGAGCGGGCGGACGAGCAGCAGGCTCAGGACGATCGAGAGTGGCGCCCAGAGCAGGGCGTGGACCCACATCGGCGGCTCGTAGGCGAACTCCACCCACATCGCCAGCGCCACCACGACGATGCCGACGATCGACATCACGAAGAAGGCCGGGCCGTCGGCGGAATCGATGAAGCGGAAATCGAGGCCGCAGACCTCGCAGGACGGGCGGAAGCTGAGGAAGCCCTTGAACAGGTGCCCCTCGCCGCAGCGCGGGCAGCGGCCGCGCAGGCCCACGGTCGCCGGTGAATCGACGGTGCGGTTGTGCTCCATGGGGCCTGCTCCTGGACGTATTCGTGCGGTGAACCCGATCTGGTCCCTGCACGCCATAAGAAAAAGGGCGGCTCGCGCCGCCCTCTCATGTTCCTGACGCAGCGGGCCGCGGTCAGTGCGCGGCGGCGTGGCCGACGCCCGAGCCCCAGACGTAGATGGCGGCGAAGAGGAACAGCCACACCACGTCGACGAAGTGCCAGTACCAGGCGGCGAATTCGAAGCCGAGGTGCTGCCTCGGCGTGAACTGGCCGAGATAGAGCCGGTACAGGCAGACCGCGAGGAAGATCGTGCCGATGATGACGTGGGCGCCGTGGAAGCCGGTCGCCATGAAGAAGGTGGCCGAGTAGATGCTGCCCGAGAAGCCGAAATGGGCGTGACCGTACTCGTAGGCCTGGACGAAGGAGAACAGCACGCCGAGGGCGATGGTCAGCCACAGGCCGTACTTCATCCCCTTGCGGTCGCCGTTCAGGAGAGCGTGGTGGGCCCAGGTGATCGTGGTGCCCGAGGTGAGCAGGATCAGGGTGTTGAGCAGCGGCAGGTGCCAGGGGTCGAAGGCCTCGACGCCCTTCGGCGGCCACAGGCCTCCGGTGAACTCGACCCGCGAGGCCTGGATCGGGTCGGCGGTGTAGAGCGCCGCCTCGAAATAGGCCCAGAACCAGGCGACGAAGAACATCACCTCGGAGGCGATGAACATGATCATGCCGTAGCGGTGCGACAGCTGCACCACCCGGGTGTGGTCGCCCGTGTTGGCCTCGTGGGCGACGTCCCGCCACCAGCTGAGCATGGTGTAGAGCACGCCGAGCAGGCCTGCGAAGAACACGTAGGGACCGAGCGCCATGTTGGCGACGGTCAGGCTCTTCATCCACAGGACGGCGCCCGTCGTCATCACGAAGCCGCTCATCGAGCCGATGAGCGGCCACGGGCTCGGATTGACGAGGTGGTAGTCGTGGTGCTTCCCGTGCGCCTCGGCCATCGTGTCGGGTCTCCTGCCTGGTCTCGAACCGGTCGCGCCCCGCGCCGGCCGTGGATCTTGGTGTTCGGGAGGCGGCTCGTTCCCCCGGCGCCGCGGCGTCCCCCGCCATCGGCCTTCCACGGTCACGCTTTAATGCCGCCCGAGCGGGGTTGTCACCTCGTCAATTGGCCTTGGTCCCCACCGGCGTCGCGAGCGCCGCCTGCGGCTGGCCGTTCTTCGACGCGAAATAGGTGTAGGACAGGGTCATCTCGGTGAGGTCGCGGGTGTTCGAATCGGCCTTGATGCCGGGCTCGACGTAGAACACCACCGGGAAGTCCATGGTCTCGCCGGGCTGCAGCGTCTGCTCGTTGAAGCAGAAGCACTGCACCTTGACGAAATAGCCTCCGGTCAGCCCGGGCTGGAGGTTGAAGGTCGCGATGCCGGTGCTCGGCACCGTTCCGGTGTTCGTCACCCGGAAGAACACCGTCTGGGTCGCGCCGAGCTGGGCCTCGACCTGCGGCGTCTCCGCCACGAAGCGCCAGGGAAGGCCGGGCGCGACGTTGGTGTCGAAATGCACCACCATCCTGTCCTGGCTCGCCGGACCGGAGGCGGCGGCGCCCCGGAGCGGCGTGCCGTCATAGCCGGTCGCCTTGCAGAACAGGTCGTAGAGCGGCACGAAGGCGAAGGCGAGCGCCGTCATCCCGATCACGAGCCCGAGGCAGGCGAGCGCCGTGTTGCGGGCCTTCTTCTGCAACGCCTTCTGCGTCTCTTGCTGCGTCGTCTCTTGCTGCGTCTCTTGGCGGGACACGGTCATGACGGGTTCGCCTCGCGGATCGTCACAGCGGCCGGTTGAGGACCTGGGGGCCGAGCTTGGCGATCGTCAGCACGTAGAAGATCAGGACCAGGGCGGCGAGCACCATCGCGATCGCGATGGAGCGCTTGCGCCGGCGCTGGACCTCGTCGGGGGTGAGTTGCTGGGGCACCGGACTCATCACTGCGTCGACCTGAGGGGAGGGTGTTTCAGCCGAAGACCGGCCGGAACAGCCCGAGGCCCTGTTCCGCCAGCAGGGCGGAGAAGAGCAGGAACAGGTAGAGGATCGAGAAGGCGAACAGGCTCATCGCCGCCTTGTTGGCCGCCTCGCCCTCGCGCCGGCGCAGCACCTGGACGCTCAGGCCCACCATGGCCAGCCCACCGACGAGGCCGACGAGGCCGTAGAGCAGGCCGCCGAAGCCGAGGAAGACCGGGGCGAGGCCGAGCGGGGCCAGCAGCACCGAATAGGCGAGGATCTGGCGGCGGGTGGAATCGGGACCGGCGGTGTTCGGCATCATCGGGATGCCGGCGCGGGCGTATTCGCCGGCCTTGACCAGGGCCAGCGCCCAGAAATGCGGCGGGGTCCAGATGAAGATGATCAGGAACAGGACCGTGCCCTCGATCCCGATCGAGCCGGTGACCACCGCCTGGCCGATCATCGGCGGCAGGGCGCCGGCGGCCCCGCCGATCACGATGTTCTGCGCCGTCGAGCGCTTCAGCCACATCGAGTAGATCACGGCGTAGAACACGATGGTGAAGGCGAGCAGCCCCGCCGACAGCCAGTTCGCCGCCAGGCCCAGCACCAGCACCGAGCCGACCGACAGGGTGAGCCCGAAGGACAGGGCCTCGTTCGGCTGGATCCGCCCGGCCGGGATCGGCCGGGTGCGGGTGCGGGTCATCACCGCGTCGATGTCGGCGTCCCACCACATGTTGAGGCAGCCCGAGGCGCCGGCCCCGACGGCGATCATCAGGAGCGAGATCGCGCCGATCACCGGGTTCACGTGCGACGGCGTCACCGTCATGCCGACGAGGGCGGTGAAGATCACCAGCGCCATCACCCGGGGCTTCAGGAGCGCGAAGTAATCCGCGACCTCGCCGCCGGAGGTGGACGCCTCGACGAAGGGACGGTCGGAGATCGCAGAGTTCGACAGGGTGGTCATGCTGGGTGTCGCGGCCATCGTGGGAAGGTTTCGCGGGTGAAGGGCTCAGGCTTTCGCGCTCCTCGCCGGAGCGCCCACGTCGGGGCGCTCGGGGAAGGAGCAGGGGGCCGCCGCGCGGGCGGCCCCCTGTCGATCCGGTCAGTGGGCGTGGGACGGCTCGTCCACGATCACCGGCAGGGTCTCGTACTGGTGGAAGGGCGGGGGCGAGGTCAGGGTCCACTCGAGCGTGGTGGCACCCTCACCCCACGGGTTGTCCGCGGCCCGCTCCTTGGAGCGGAAGGCGAGCACCACGCCGATGATGAACACGACCATGCCCAGCGCGAAGATGTGACCGCCCATGGTGGCCACCCAGTGCCAGCCCGCGAAGGCCTCCGGATAGTCGGCATAGCGACGCGGCATGCCGGCGAGGCCGAGGAAGTGCATCGGGAAGAACAGCACGTTGGCGCCGATGAAGGCGAGCCAGAAGTGCAGCTTGCCGGCCCATTCGGGGATGATGCGGCCGGTCATCTTCGGGAACCAGTAGTAGATGCCGGCGAAGATGATGAACACCGCGCCGAGCGACAGCACGTAGTGGAAGTGCGCGACGACGTAGTAGGTGTCGTGCAGGTAGCGGTCGACGGCGGCGTTGGCCAGGATCACGCCGGTGACGCCGCCGACGGTGAACAGGAACACGAAGCCGACGGCCCAGTGCATGGCGGCGGTGAAGCGGATCGAGCCGCCCCACATCGTGGCGATCCAGGAGAAGATCTTCACGCCGGTGGGCACCGCGATCACCATGGTGGCGAACACGAAGTAGGATTGAGTCTGGAGCGTGAGGCCGACCGTGTACATGTGGTGGGCCCACACCACGAAGCCGACGACGCCGATCGCCACCATCGCGTAGGCCATCGCCAGGTAGCCGAACACGGGCTTCCGCGAGAAGGTCGAGATGATGTGCGAGACGATGCCGAAGGCCGGCAGGATCATGATGTAGACTTCGGGGTGGCCGAAGAACCAGAACAGGTGCTGGTACAGGATCGGGTCACCGCCGCCGGCCGGGTCGAAGAAGGTCGTGCCGAAGTTGCGGTCGGTCAGCAGCATGGTGATCGCGCCGGCCAGAACGGGCAACGACAGCAGCAGCAGGAAGGCGGTCACCAGCATCGACCAGGCGAACAGCGGCATCTTGTGCAGGGTCATGCCCGGCGCGCGCATGTTCAGGATGGTGGTGATGAAGTTGATGGCGCCGAGGATCGAGCCCGCGCCCGACAGGTGCAGGGCGAAGATCGCGAAGTCGACGGCCGGGCCGGGATGGCCGGCGGTGGAGAGCGGCGGGTAGACGGTCCAGCCGGTGCCGGCGCCGACCGCGCCGGGCGCGCCCTCGACGAACAGCGAGCAGACGAGGCTCATGAAGCCCGCGACCGTCAGCCAGAACGAGATGTTGTTCATGCGCGGGAACGCCATGTCCGGCGCGCCGATCATCAGCGGCACGAACCAGTTGCCGAACCCGCCGATGAGGGCCGGCATCACCATGAAGAACACCATGATGAGGCCGTGCCCGGTCACGAACACGTTGTAGGTCTGCGGGTTGGAGAAGTACTGCAGGCCGGGGGCCTCCATCTCCATCCGGATGCCGAAGGACAGGAACGCGCCGACGATGCCCGCCGAGAAGGCGAACAGCAGGTAGAGCGTGCCGATGTCCTTGTGGTTGGTCGAGTTGAACCAGCGCGTGAAGAACGGTGGCGTATGGTCGTGGGCGTGGTCGTGCCCTGCCGTGACGGCTTGAGCCATGGGGTCAGCCTCTTCGAGGAATGTCTCGGTCGGTCTGTCGAAAGGGGCGGGGCGCGCCGGCGGCGGCGCCCCGCATCATGAAATCAGTCGGCGTTCGCGAAGCGGGTTACTTCGCTTCGGCAAACTTAGGCCCGCCGTCGGTGCGGGCGAACTTGGTCTTGGCCTCGGCGGTCCAGGCCTGGAAGGCCTGCTCGCTCACCACCTTCACGGTGATCGGCATGTAGGCGTGGCGCTGGCCGCACAGCTCGGAGCACTGGCCGTGATAGACGCCCTCGCGGTCGGCCTTGAACCAGAACTGGTTGAGGCGGCCGGGGATCGCGTCGATCTTGAAGCCGAAGGACGGCATCGCCCAGGAATGCATCACGTCGGCGGCGGTGACCTGGATCTTCACGATCTTGTTCACCGGCACCACCATCTCGTTGTCGGTGGCGAGCAGCTTGGGCTGGCCGGACTTCACCTGGTCGTCGCCCTCGAGGAGGTTGGCGTCGAACTTGAAGCCGCCGACGGCCTCCGGGTACTCGTAGGACCAGTACCAGGCGTGACCGATGACCTTGACCATCAGGTCGGCCTTCGGGTCGGAGAGCTGCGTGCGCAGCACCCGGAAGGACGGGATCGCGATCGCCACCAGGATCAGCACCGGAACGATCGTCCAGGCGACCTCGAGCATCGTGTTGTGCGTCGTGCGCGACGGGGTCGGGTTCTTCTTTTCGTTGAACTTGACCACCACCGCGATCAGCAGGGCGAGCACGAACAGGACGACGACCAGCATGATCCAGTTCAGGAGGTGGTGGAAATTGTAGATCTCCGTCGCCACCTCGGTCACGGGCTTCTGCAGGTCCATCTGCCACGGCACCGGCTGGCCGATGCCCGCCGCCGACACGGTCGTGGCGGTGCCGAGGAACCCGGTCGTCGCCAGCGCCGCTGCGCCTCCCCAGAAGCCCCGGCTCAACCGCCGTCCTTGCGCCCTCGCCATCCGCATGGTGCCCTCAATGCTCCCCAACAGGCTGTCTGCCGGCAACGGCTGCCCGCGCGGCGGGAGCGCCGTCCTGTCTCGGCCTTCAGGTACCGGCCTGCCGCCCTGCGGCCGGAAACCGGCCCAGACCCGGTCAGGCGTCTCTCACCACAATGCCGCCGCAAGCGCAACGGCGTTGGCGTCGCATCGGTGTCGGGAATTCGCTTGTGGGCACTGGACATTCGTCGTGATGCTCGAATGATTCCGCAAAACCGCGCCCCGCGATCCGGGGCCATTTCGGATCGCCGGATGTGACCTTGCCCCTTCGATGATCGACCGTCTCGAGTTCATCCTGGCGCTCGCCCGCGAGCAGCATTTCGGCCGCGCCGCCCAGGCCTGCGGGGTGTCGCAGCAGACCCTGTCGGCGGGGGTGAAGCAGCTCGAGGAACGGCTGGGTGTGCTTCTCGTGCAACGCGGGTCGCGCTTCCAGGGCTTCACCCCGGAGGGCGAGCGGGTGCTCGACTGGGCCCGGCGCATCGTCGGCGATACCCGCGCCATGCGCCAGGAGGTGGCGGCCCTGCGCCGCGGCCTCTCGGGCACGCTCCGGATGGCGGCGGTGCCGACCGCGACCCCGATGGTGGCGGCGCTCACCACCCCGTTCCGCGCCCGCCACCCGGCGGTACGCTTCTCGGTGCAATCCGCGACCTCGCACGAGATCATCCGCCAGATCGCGAATCTCGAGCTCGATGCCGGGCTGACCTACATCGAGGACGAGCCCCTGGGCCGCGTCACGGCGCTCCCGCTCTACCGCGAGCATTACCGCCTGCTGACCGCCGCCGACGGGATCTATGGCGGGCGCCAGAGCGTGACCTGGGCCGAGGTCGGGCGCATCCCGCTCTGCCTCCTGACGCCGGCGATGCAGAACCGCCGCATCATCGACCGCCATCTGCGCGCCGCCGGCGCCGAGCCGGCACCGCTGCTCGAATCGAACTCGATGATCGTGCTCGTCACCCACGTGCGCACCGCCAAATGGGCCAGCATCATGCCGGCGGCGCTCGCCGAGACCTTCCGGCTCACCGAGCGGGTGCGGGCGGTGCCGATCACCGAGCCGGATGTCAGCCACATGATCGGCCTCGTGGTCCCCGAGCGCGATCCGATGACCCCGCTCGTCGCCGCCTTCCTGGCCGAGGCGCGGGCGATCGCGCCGGACCTGGCCGCCGAGGTGGCGGCGCTCTGAGGCCGCCCGGTCCCCCCCATTGGATCGGGAAAAGCGAACCAAATTGCTTTCTCGTCCAAGGGGGAGCTGCGGAACGACGACAGCGCCTCGCGTCCCGCCGGATAGTCGATCGCGCCCCGGTGCATCGAAGCGAGTGCGTCCACGGCAAGGACGGGCCTTCGCCTTCGCTGCGTCAGCCGCAAGCATCCAGCGGAAATACGCCAGGATTCATCGCCGCTTGCCCGGTGTCGTGCGTTCCCGTCCCGCCGGTCGACGGTGAGGCGGCGCCGCGAAGTCTCTCGACCTCCGGGCGGCGCTCGTTCGTCCTTTCTCGTTCGTGAATGCCGGGTTTGACAAAAATTCCTTGTCGTCCCACCGAACCGTGCGCTTGATCCGATGGCCTCGACCGACCAGGCTGCACCCTAGAACGACAACGATCTGGGTTGGAAACCGATGTCGGGCCGAGACCTTGGCCGAGTGAGCGGATACGAGTCCTGGGACGCCGAGCGGGCGGCCGGGATCATCGCCGGCCATGCGCACCGCGAGGGTGCGACCCTGCCGATCCTGCACGCCTTGCAGGAGACCTTCGGCTACGTCGATACCGCGGCGGTGCCGCTGATCGCCGAGGCGCTGAACCTGTCGCGGGCGGAAGTCCACGGCTGCCTCACCTTCTACCACGACTTCCGCAAGGAGCCGGCGGGCCGCCACACCGTGAAGCTGTGCCGGGCCGAGGCCTGCCAGGCGGTGGGGGCCGACGCGCTCCACGAGGACGTGCTGCGCCGCTACGACGTCGCCTGGCACGGCACCACCCGGGACGGGCAGGTGACGGTGGAGCCGGTCTTCTGCCTCGGGCTCTGCGCCTGCGGCCCGGCCGCGCTCGTCGACGGCGAGCCGGTCGGCCGCCTCGATCTCGACACCCTGGCGGATGCGCTGACGGAGCGGGCCGCGTGAGCATCAGATTCTATCTTCCGAAGGACGCCGCGAGCCTCGCTCTCGGCGCCGACCGCGTCGCCAGGGCGCTGACCCGCGCCGCCGCCGCCCGCGGCCTCGACGCGACGCTGGTCCGTACCGGCTCGCGCGGCATGCTGTGGCTGGAGCCGATGCTCGAGGTCGAGACGCCGGAGGGGCGCATCGCCTACGGGCCGGTGCGCCCGGGCGACATCGAATCCCTGCTCGATGCCGGTCTGGCCGAGGGCGGCGCGCACCGCCTGCGCATCGGCCGGCCCGAGGACCAGTCCTATTTCGCCCGCCAGCAGCGCCTGACCTTCGGCCGCTGCGGCGTGATCGATCCGGCCTCGGTCGAGGATTACCGCGCCCATGGCGGCTATCGCGGGCTCGAAGCGGCGCTGGCGGCCGGGCCTGCCGGCACCGTCGAGGCGGTAAAAGCGTCGGGGCTTCGCGGCCGCGGCGGTGCCGGCTTCCCGACCGGCATCAAGTGGAACACGGTGATGCTGGCGCAAGCCGAGCAGAAATACGTGGTCTGCAACGCCGACGAGGGCGACTCGGGCACCTTTGCCGACCGGATGCTGATGGAGGGCGATCCCCTCACGCTCATCGAGGGCATGACCATTGCCGCCGTCGCGGTGGGGGCCACCCGCGGCTACATCTATTGCCGCTCGGAATATCCGCACGCCTTCGCGGCGCTGGAGATCGCCATCGCGGCGGCCGAGCGGGCCGGGTATCTCGGCGCGAACGTGATGGGGTCGGGCCACGCCTTCCACCTGGAAGTGCGGTTGGGCGCCGGCGCCTATATCTGCGGCGAGGAGACCTCGCTATTGGAGAGCCTGGAGGGCAAGCGCGGCCTCGTGCGGGCCAAGCCCCCGATCCCGGCCCTCAAGGGCCTGTTCGGCCAGCCGACGCTGGTCAACAACGTGCTCTCCTTCGCCGCCGTGCCGTGGATCATGGAGCATGGCGGTCCGGCCTATGCCGCCTACGGCATGGGCCGCTCGCTCGGCACCCTGCCGATCCAGCTTGCCGGCAACGTCAAGCGCGGCGGCCTGATCGAGACCGCCTTCGGGCTGACGCTCCGCGAAGTCATCGAGGATTTCGGCGGCGGCACCGCCTCGGGGAGGCCGTTGCGCGCGGTGCAGGTCGGCGGGCCGCTCGGGGCCTACTTTCCGGAGTCGCTCCTCGATACGCCGCTCGACTACGAGGCCTTTGCGGCCAAGAAGGGCCTCTTGGGCCACGGCGGCATCGTGGTGTTCGACGACACCGTCGATCTCGCCCGCCAGGCCCGCTTCGCCTTCGAGTTCTGCGTCGCGGAATCCTGCGGCAAGTGTACGCCGTGCCGGATCGGCGCGGTGCGCGGGCTGGAGACGATCGACAAGGTGCTCGCCGGCGAGTCGCCGCGCGAAAACCTCGCCCTCGTCACCGACCTCTGCGAAGTCATGACCGACGGTTCGCTCTGCGCCATGGGCGGGCTCACGCCCGTCCCGGTGATGAGCGCGCTCACCCATTTCCCGGAAGATTTTTCCGGCCGCGGCGCCAAGCTGCCGCTGGCCGCCGAGTGAGGATGCACGCAATGGCCCTCATCAAGGAAATCGACTACGGCACCCCGATCCGCGTCTCCGACCAGTCGGTGACGCTGACGATCGATGGCCAATCCGTGACGGTGCCCGCCGGCACCTCGGTGATGGCCGCGGCGATGCATGCCGGCACGCAGATCCCGAAGCTCTGCGCCACCGATTCGCTCGAGCCGTTCGGCTCGTGCCGCCTCTGCCTCGTCGAGATCGACGGGCGCCGCGGTACCCCGGCCTCCTGCACGACGCCGGCCGAGAACGGCATGGTGGTGCATACGCAGAGCGACAAGCTCGCGCGCCTGCGCAAGGGGGTGATGGAGCTCTACATCTCCGATCACCCGCTCGACTGCCTGACCTGCTCGGCCAACGGCGATTGCGAGCTGCAGACCCAGGCCGGCACAGTGGGCCTGCGCGAGGTGCGCTACGGCTATGACGGGGCGAACCACGTCTCGAAGAATTCCGAGCTGTACCTGCCGAAGGACGAGTCGAACCCGTACTTCGCCTACGACCCGTCGAAGTGCATCGTCTGCAACCGCTGCGTCCGGGCCTGCGAGGAGGTGCAGGGCACCTTCGCGCTGACCATCGCCGGCCGCGGCTTCGATTCGCGGGTGGCCGCCGGCCCGACCGACTTCTTCAACTCCGAGTGCGTCTCCTGCGGTGCCTGCGTGCAGGCCTGCCCGACGGCGACGCTCCAAGAGAAGTCCGTCATCGCGATGGGCCAGCCGGAGCATTCCAAGGTCACGACCTGCGCCTATTGCGGCGTCGGCTGCGCCTTCAAGGCCGAGATGCAGGGCGACCGGATCGTCCGCATGGTGCCCTACAAGGACGGCAAGGCCAACGAGGGCCATTCCTGCGTCAAGGGCCGCTTCGCCTACGGCTACGCCACCCACAAGGACCGCATCACCAAGCCGATGGTGCGTGACAAGATCACCGATCCCTGGCGCGAGGTGTCCTGGGAGGAGGCGATCCAGCACGCGGCCTCCGCGTTCAAGCGCATCCAGGCGCAGTACGGGCGCGATTCGATCGGCGGCATCACCTCGTCGCGCTGCACCAACGAGGAAGCCTACCTCGTCCAGAAGCTGGTCCGCGCCGGCTTCGGCAACAACAACGTCGATACCTGCGCCCGGGTCTGCCACTCGCCGACCGGCTACGGCCTGATGTCGACGCTCGGCACCTCGGCCGGCACCCAGGACTTCAAGTCGGTCGAAGATTCCGACGTGATCCTGGTGATCGGCGCCAACCCGACCGACGGCCACCCGGTCTTCGGCTCGCGGATGAAGAAGCGCCTTCGCCAGGGCGCCAAGCTGATCGTCATCGATCCGCGCCGGATCGACCTGGTCAAGTCGCCCCACATCAAGGCGACGCACCATCTCCCGGTCAAGCCCGGCGCCAACGTGGCGATGGTCAATGCGCTCGCCCATGTCATCGTGACGGAGGGCCTGATCGACGAGGCTTACGTCCGCGAGCGCTGCGATCTCAAGGATTTCGAGATCTGGGCCCGCTTCATCGCCGACGAGCGCCACGCGCCGGAAGCGGTGCAGGAACTCACCGGCTGCGATCCGGCCGAGGTGCGGGCGGCCGCCCGGCTCTACGCGACCGGCGGCGCGGCGGGCATCTACTATGGCCTCGGCGTCACCGAGCACAGCCAGGGCTCGACCATGGTGATGGGCATGGCGAACCTCGCCATGGCCACCGGCAACATCGGCAAGCCAGGCGCGGGCGTGAACCCGCTGCGGGGCCAGAACAACGTCCAGGGCTCCTGCGACATGGGCTCGTTCCCGCACGAGCTGACCGGCTACCGCCACGTCTCGGACGACGCCACCCGCGAGACCTTCGAGGCCCTGTGGGGCGCCTCGCTGTCGCCCAATCCGGGCCTGCGCATCACCAACATGCTGGACGAGGCCGTCACGGGCACGTTCAAGGGCCTCTACATCCAGGGCGAGGACATCGCCCAGTCCGACCCCGACACGCACCACGTCACCGCCGGCCTGCGCGCCATGGAGTGCATCGTCGTCCAGGACCTGTTCCTGAACGAGACGGCGAAATACGCCCACGTCTTCCTGCCCGGCGCCTCGTTCCTGGAGAAGGACGGCACCTTCACCAATGCCGAGCGGCGGATCAGCCGGGTGCGCCAGGTCATGCCGCCGATGGGCGGCTACGGCGACTGGGAGGGCACGGTGCTGCTCTCCAACGCGCTCGGCTACCCGATGAACTACACCCATCCGTCGCAGATCATGGACGAGATCGCGTCCCTGACCCCGAGCTTCGCCGGCGTGTCCTACGCCAAGCTCGAGGAACTGGGCTCGATCCAGTGGCCCTGCAACGACAAGGCGCCGCAGGGCACGCCGATGATGCATGTCGACCGCTTCGTGCGGGGCCTCGGCCGCTTCATGCTCACCGAGTTCGTGCCGACCGACGAGCGGACGACCCGCAAGTTCCCGCTGGTGCTCACCACCGGCCGGATCCTGTCGCAGTACAATGTCGGGGCGCAGACGCGGCGGACCGCCAACTCGCTGTGGCATCCGGAGGACGTGCTGGAGATCCATCCCTTCGACGCCGAGACCCGCGGCATCGTCGACGGCGACCTCGTCAGCCTGGAGAGCCGGTCCGGCGACATCGCCCTGAAGGCGCGCGTCACCGAGCGGATGCAGCCGGGGGTGGTCTACACCACCTTCCACCACGCCAAGACCGGCGCCAACGTCATCACCACCGACTACTCGGACTGGGCGACCAACTGCCCCGAGTACAAGGTGACGGCGGTGCAGGTTCGGCGTACCAACCGGCCCTCCGATTGGCAGGCCCGGTTCTATGAGGAAGACATCTCCCTCACCCGCATCGCCCAGACCCTCGATGCCGCCGAATAACGGTCTCGCGACCTGTCATCCCGTCCCGATCCGCACCGTCGCCTATGGCCGCGGCGAGGATCGCGACGGGGAGCGGTCGCTCGCCGTCGAGATGCCGGTGAACGTGATCTATGGCGACGTGCCCTACGCCGTCATGATGACGACGCCGGCGGACCTCGCCGACTTCGCCTACGGCTTCAGCCTGACCGAGGGGATCGTGGCGGGAGCCGACGAGATCCGCGGCGCCCGGGTCGAGAACGGGGAAGGGGGCCTGCGCCTCGTCGTCGACCTCGTCCCGGGCCGCCTGCGCGAGCACCTCGCCCGCAAGCGGGCGCTCTCGGGCCGCACCGGCTGCGGCGTCTGCGGCATCGACGATCTGAAGGACATCCCGAAGGCCGACCGCAAGGCGGCGCAGGGTGTCATGGTCTCCCTCTCGGCGGTCGAGCGTGCGGTTCAAGCCCTCGACGACCTCCAGGTGCTCGGCCGCGAGACCCGGGCGGTCCATGCTGCCGCCTGGGCGACCTGCGAGGGTCGCGTCGCGATGGTGCGCGAGGATGTCGGGCGCCACAACGCCCTCGACAAGCTGATCGGCGCGCTCATGCGGGCCGGCACCCGGCCCGAGGACGGTTTCCTCGTCATCACCAGCCGGTGCTCGTTCGAGATGGTCGAGAAGGCCGCGAGCTTCGGCGCGGCCGTGCTGGTGGCGATCTCGGCTCCGACCTCGCTCGCCGTGGAGCGCGCCGCCAAGCACGGCCTGACCCTGGCGGCGATCGCGCGGCGCGACACCGTCACCCTGTTCACCGCGCCCGAGCGCCTGACCGTTCCGTGAGTTGTTTGCAATGAGCGCCGTCGATCCCAGCGAGAAGCTCGTCCGCATGGCGAACCAGATCGCCACCTTCTTCCGTTCCTACCCGGAGGACGAGGCGGTGGCGGGCATCCACAAGCACATCGTGGCCTTCTGGACCCCGCGCATGCGCGAGCAGCTCGCCGCCTATTGCGGCGAGGCCGATCACGGCCTCGATCCCCTGGCGCTGACCGCCCTCCACATCACGCCGAAGGCCCGCAGCCCGATCCCGGACGCCGTGACCGACCCGCACGAGCAGGGCCTGGGGGCGAGCGACGCCGGCTGACGCCGGCATCGCGTCGGCGCGGGGCTACTGAACCAGGACCGCGCCGCCGCACCGGGTGCCCGTGACGGCGACGTCGGCGGAGCCGAGGGTCACGCCCGCAGTTTTCAGGATCGCGAACAGCACGGCATCGATCGGCGCCGCCGCCGCGCCCAGGGTCGCGGAGACCGCACCGCCCAGGTCGAGGATCGTCGGCAGCGCGAGCCCGTTGACCTGCAGGTCGAGATTCGAGAGCAGCGGCCCCGCCAATGACGAGGCGATCGCGTTCGTCGACACCGTCCTGACCCGCCCGGCCCGGATGTCGGCGTCGGAGAAGGTCACGGATTGCGCCGAGGCGCCGAGCGGCACGGCCGCCCGCCCCGTGACCGAGACGAGGGGCGCCTGCAGGATCGTGGCCGGGGCGAGAAGCGGGCGGGACGAGCCGAGGTCGAGCGCGCCGGCCGGAACCTGGCCGATCGCCAGGAAGGCGGCGCCGGTCGTGACGTCGAGCCCGACGCTCCGCTCGCCGGCCGCGTTCCACGGGCAGGCGACCTTCTTGAGAACGGCCCGGGCCGGAGCGAGCTCGACATAGATCGGCAGATAGAGGCTGGTGAGGGCGAGCGGCCCTGGGATCCAGATCTCGACGAGGAGCCGCTCCTGGGCGGTGCTCAGGCTGCCGCCGACGCCCGTGAATCCGGAGGTGCGCCACGCCTCGCCGACGCGTAGCGTGAGCCGGGTGCGCAAGAGGCCCGGGATCGCGGTGCCGAGATCGAGGCTCACCTGGTTCGTCGCATTGGCCAGGAAGGCGGCCCCGGTGATCATCCCGAGGGCGTCGACCCACAGCGCCTCGCCGGCCTGCGCGACGGGAGACGGGCCGAGTTCGCCGGCCGTCAGCAATCCTGCCAGCCGCACCGATGCGCCCGCACCGCTCAGGGCGGCCGTCAGGGTGTTGAGGGCGGCTCGGGAGGCCGCGCTTCCCGGCTCGGAGGCCTGGCCGATCAGCGCCATGACGTCGGCGATCCGCAAGTTGGTCTTCAGGACGTCGTCGTAGGTGGCGGCCTGAAGGCCCAGCCGGGGCGCGGCCCCGCGCAGGAAGGCGAGCGCATCGACCCTCAGATTCGCGAGCGCGCGGTAATCCAGGATCGAGAAGGAAACGGTCGTCCCGAGCAGGCGCGACAGCAGGGCGTTCGCGATCCCGGCATCGACGTCGACGAGGCGCGAGCCGAGGCCGAACGCGGCGAGATCGGCCCGCAGCGCGGTGGCATCGCCCGAGACCGTGAAGCTCTCCGGCCCGCCGACGATCCGGGTGAACGCCGTCCTCACGGTGCTGGCGACGCGGACCCGCGTCGCGTTGGGCGCGGGCCCGGCCGGCGTGAACCGGTCGGCGGCGGGAATCGTGCGATCCGCGACGTAGGTGCCGGTGGCGACGAGCAGGGTTTCCGGGATGCGGTAGCCGTTGTCGGACAGCGAGCGCGAGGCGACGGCGGCGCTGTTGCCGGCCCGGGCCGCCGCGAGGGCGGCGAGATCGACGGCGGACTGGACGCGGCGCTTCTCGAGGTAGACCTGACCGAGATCGATCCCGAGACCGGCAAAGCCGCACAGGAGCGCCATCACGACGCCCACCAGGGGGGCGATCGATCCCGCCTCGTCGGCGCGAAGGCGCCTGGACCCCGTCATAGCCCGCCCCTCCTGATGCTGGCGGAGCGCGACAATGTCTGGGGCATCGGCACGACCTGGGACGGCAGGTTGAGCAAGGTCGTCCTGAGGTCGTACCGCAAGGTCACGGTGAAGAGATCGGGATCGTCGGGATCGGGCTTGGCGTCGACGACGACGGCCGACGGCTGGAGCAGCTGGCTCGACGCAACGCTTCGTTGTGCGGCCAGGGTCGCGAGCGTCGTTCGCTCGGCAGGATCGAGCCCCGCGATGGCGGCCCGCGCCGCATCGCTGGCGGCAGCCTGTAGACTGTGCGAGGCGCCCAGAAAGCTTCCGAATACCATGATGCCGAGCATGATCATCAGGAGAGTGGGGGCGACGATCGCGAACTCGACCGCCGCCGACCCCGATCGATCAGGCGCGAACCTCGCCGGCGAACAGCGCGCGATACGCATGAGCAACCCCGGGTTGATCAACCTGAGATTGATCTGACAGCAAGATCGTTTCTCACATGTTAAATCCAACGCGGAAAACGCGGTGACGACGCCAAAGCCGAAGATCACGGCGCGAAGCGGCAACAGCGACCCTCACAGGGATGCTCGGTGCTGAACATCGGTTACGTCGAACGTGCTAAAACCGATAAACTCGCACTTTGTCGACGAGTTGTCGGATCTGTTCGGATGGCGTGATTGGCCGTATCAATCTTGCAGCCGGCCGTAACCGCGGAACCGCACGGCACGTGGCCGCCTCTGCATGGATCGACTGTGGAGTCTTGCTCCGTCGTCCACGTCAACTCGGCGGTACCGGCGAGAGGTTCAGCCGGCTCGTCGGCCGACCGGGCGCGACACCGATCCGGTCACGATACCTCCCCGACGCCGCTCGGCAGCCGGATCGCGAAGGTGGAGCCCGGCGCGTCCCCGTGGGTCTCGGCGGTGGCCCGCCCGCCATGCAGTTCGGCGATGCGCCTGACGATCGACAGCCCCAGGCCGGTCGAGCCCTCGCCGGCGGTGGGCTTGGCGGAGAGCCGCTGGAAGCGGCCAAACAGGCGGCCGATATCCTCCGGCGACAGGCCCGGCCCGTGGTCGCGCACGGCGTAGACCGTCTCGTCCCCGTCCCGCGTCACCGTGACGACGATCTCGGCCCCGGTCGGCGAGTACTTGATGGCGTTCGAGATCAGGTTGTCCATCGCCTCGCGCAGGCGCTCGGCGTCGCCGTGGAGCGTGAGGCCCGCGGGAATCGCCGAGCGCAGGGTCTGGCCCTTGGTCTCGGCCAAGGGCGCGTTGGCCTGGGAGACCTCGCGGGCGAGGCCGGCGAAATCCACCGGCTCGTGCCGGACCGTGATGTCGAGGGCGTCGTTCATCGCGTCGGCGATCAGGGTCTCGATCATGCCGGTGAGGCGGCGCGCGGTCTCGCGGATGTGGCCGATCTGCGCGTGCATCGCCTCGGCCGGCGGCGGCCGGACCTCGATCATGTCGCCCAGCATCTCGGTCCGGCCGAGGATGACGGCGAGCGGGTTCTTCAGGTCGTGGGCGACCGTGCCCAGGATCTCGGTCTTGAGCTGGTTGGCGCGGCGCAGGTCCGAGCGCTGCATGGCGAGCCGGCGGTTGGCGCGCATCAATTCGCCGGTGCGCTCCACCACCCGCTGCTCCAGGCGGATATTGGCCCGCTGCAATTGCTCGTAGAGGATCACGTTGTCGAAGGCGACGGACAGGCGCGAGGTGAACAGGCCGATGAGCGCCCGGTCGGTCTCCGAGAGCGAGCGGTCGGCCTTCAGGAGCGCGACGATCTCGCTGCCGCTCGCGGTGTGGACGTAGAGGGTCGACCAGCGGTCGCCGAAGGTGTGGCGCCGCTCGGTGAAGGCGCGGGCGACGATCTCGCGCACGTCGTCGTCGAGGGGCCGCTGCCCGTCGCCGGCGAGGTGCTGGTAGCAGCCCGAGCCCGCGAGCACGCTTACCGCATCCTGCGGGCCGGATTGCTCGCGCAGGACCAGGATGCCCTCGCAGGCGACGTTGAGGAGCGAGGAGACCTGGGTCAGCACGCCCTCGGCCAGCCGCTGCATCGACTTGTAGTCGAGCAGCATCGGGGCGGCGTCGATGATGATCTCTAGTCCGCGCCGGGTCTCCTGCAGGCGCTTGAGCTGCTGGTAGGCGCGCAGCGCCGCGGTGAGGCTGGTGAACAGCTTGTCGGCGGTGAGCTCGGTCTTCGCCTTGTAGTCGTTGATGTCGTAGTCGACGATCACGCGCCGCTCCGGCGCCTGGCCGGGCTGGCCGGTGCGCAGGATGATGCGCACCGTGTCGTCCTTGAGTTCGCGTCGGACGAAGTCGACGAGCCTCAGGCCGGCATCGTCGGTCTCCATCACCACGTCGAGCAGGATCACCGCCATGCCGCGCCGCGCCGACAGCAGGGTCCGGGCTTCGGCCGCCGAGTAGGCGGAGATGAGTTCGAGCCCCGCCCCGTCGAGGCCGTAGCCGGACAAAGCGAAGCGGGTGCCCTCGTGCACGGCGGGATCGTCGTCCACCACCATCACCGGCCAGGGAGCGGCCTGCATGGCCTCGCCGGGCTCGTCGTCGGGCAGGAGGAAGAGGATGTCGTCGTCGCTCATCGACCGTCCGCCGGGGTCTTCGCGGACCGATTCGCAAGGCGCCGCGCGTCATCCTGGCCGGGACGGGCCGTCGGGACAAGATCGCGCCGGTCGATCCGCGCCGGTGCCGGTCGGGTGAACTCACGATTCGACAGCCTATCGGGGATGGAAGCGGCGACGGGCGAGGCGTGAGGTCTTGTGCGGGAGAGCACATCCCGCGCGGCGAACATGGCCAAGTATCAGCTGGAAGTAATGCTTCTGCAACAGAGCCCGCCTACGAGCATCACGCTTGAAGACGAGGGAGGCACGCCATGCTTCACGTGGTTCCGGGACATGCCGGCGCAACCGCCACTCCGCTACCGGAGGATGCACCCTGGCAGCAGGATCTCGATGCGTTGAATGCGCTTCTGCAGGATTCCCGCGCACGGAGCCCGAGCCCGGCGCAGATCGCCGCCGCGATCGAGGCCGAGGCACCCGGCGCCCTCTCGGCCGCCGCCCGCGCCAGGCTCGCCGAGCGGCTGGCAAGAATTCTCGGCTGAACCGATCCGCAGCCCGTACCGCATCCTCGGTCGAGCCGGCGGATTGGTCGCGGCTTGCGATGAATCGAGGATAAGATTTATGCCCCGCCCCGGCTTCCGGTGCGGCACGTGGACGGAAAGCGCCCGGCACGGCATTGTCGGCGAGGGCACCCCGGGCAGGTGGGGTGCTCCGGCGGGAGCGCTTGCGGCACGGGGGCGCGGGATGGCGGCGAGGCGGGGACGCGGGCGGACGACCTGCCCGGGGGCGACGGCATGACGGGCCTCGCCCCGCACGTCGTCGTGGTCGACGACGAGCCCGATGCCCGCGCGATGGTGGGCGACTACCTGCGGATGCACGGTTTCGAGGTCAGCCTGTGCGACGGCGGCCGCGCGCTGCGGCGGCGCCTCGCCGAGGTCGCCCCGGACCTGATCGTCCTCGACCTCAACATGCCGGAGGAGGACGGCCTGTCGATCGTGCGCGACCTCAAGGCCCGCTCGACGATCCCCATCATCATGCTCACCGCTACCGCGAGCCCGATCGACCGGGTGGTCGGCCTCGAGCTCGGGGCCGACGACTACCTGCCGAAACCCTGCGAGCTGCGCGAACTGGTCGCCCGCATCCGCTCGGTGCTGCGCCGGGCGGCGCAGGCCCGCAACGCCCCGGCGGGAGAGGGCGGGCGCGAGATCAGGCCGGAGAAGGCGAACGGCCAGGAGGGCGGCGTCCGCTTCGGCCGGATGATCGTCGACATCGAGACCCTGCGCCTGCGCGACGCGGCCGGCACCGAGCACATCCTGACCCGCTCGGAATACGCCCTGCTCAAGGCCTTCCTGGACAATCCCAAGCGCGTGCTGACCCGCGAGCGCCTGCTCGACCTCGCCGATGCCCGCGACCCCGAGGCCTTCGACCGGGCGATCGACGTGCGGATCAACCGCATCCGCAAGAAGGTCGAGCCCGACCCGGCTAACCCTCGTTTCATCAAGACCGTCCGTGGCATGGGCTACGTGTTCCGGCCCGACGGCGATTGAGGGCGGGTCTGCCCCGCGGGGCGGGGGCTTGATGAATCGCCGATGCCTCTCCAGGCTATTCCGGATGAACGCCGTCGCGCTATGTGCGGTGGAGAGAGTTTCGTTCGCCCGCCGCCGTTGCCGAGGAGAAGGCCGTTGTCGTCCAGCCCCGCTCCCACCCTGTCCGGCGCCGATCCGGTCGCCGGCGTCGTCGATCCGGTCTGGCGGCGGCTGCGCCAAGAGGCCGAGGCCGTGATGCGCGACGAGCCGCGCCTGGCGTCGTTCCTGTTCGCCAGCGTGCTCAACCACGCCACCCTCGAATCGGCGGTGTCCCACCGCGTCGCCTCGCGCCTCGGCCACCCGGCCCTGACCGCCGACCTGATCGCGCAGAGCTTCGCGGAGGCGGTGGCGGACGATCCCGGCATCGGGCAGGCCTTCCGGGCCGATATCGGCGCGGTGATCGACCGCGATCCGGCCGCCGGCCGGGCGATCGAGCCGGTCCTGTACTTCAAGGGCTTCCACGCCATCCAGGCCCATCGCCTGAGCCACTGGCTCTGGACCCGCGGCCGGCGCGACCTCGCGCTCTACCTCCAGAGCCGCTCTTCCGAGGTCTTCCAGACCGACATCCATCCGGCGGCGCGGATCGGCCGCGGCATCTTCCTCGACCATGCCACCGGCCTCGTCGTCGGCTCGACGGCGGTGATCGAGGACGAGGTGTCGATGCTGCACGACGTCACCCTCGGCGGCACCGGCAAGCACGGCGGCGACCGCCACCCGAAGATCCGCCACGGCGTAATGATCGGCGCCGGCGCCAAGATCCTCGGCAACATCGAGGTCGGGGCCTGCGCCCGGGTCGCCGCCGGCTCGGTCGTGCTCCAGGCGGTACCGCCCTGCACCACGGTTGTGGGCGTGCCGGCCCGGGTGGTCGGCTCGGCCGGCTGCTCGGACCCGGCCCGCGCGATGGACCAGTTCATCAACGCGATGGACGGAATCTGACGGCCGGGGCGCCTTGCCCGCCCGGCCCCGCCGTGGCAAGGCGGGGGCCTGCCGCCCCGACACTCTCCCGCGGCGCAGGTTCCCGAGGCGCGGCATGCGGCGAGGGAACTGCCCGCGGACGGCCCCCGGTCCGCCCGGCGGGGAGGGGGCGTCATCCCGTGCCGGCGCGGCGCGGGATCCTCGTTGACGGCGGCAGTGCCTGCGCCCGGTCCGGGCGCGGTCGCTGCCACGCCCAGCACGTGAAGAGGCCAGCGTGAACAAGACCGAGATGACGAAGGTGGAAGGCTATCTCCGCCGCACTTTCGCCAACCACAACATCCGGCTCGTCGCCCGTCCCAAGAAGACGGATTCGGCCGAGGTCTATATCGGCGAGGAATTCCTCGGCGTTCTGTCGGTGGATGACGAGGACGGCGATCGCTCGTTCAACTTCTCGATGGCGATCCTCGACACCGACCTGGACGAGTAGTCCTCCGTCCCCAGCGCCTGGCCCGGTCGATCCGGAGCAGACGCAGACATCTTTCCTCGTGATTCCGGGGCTCGGCGCAGCCGGGAACCCGGACCCGAGGGGCTCCCAGGTCGGCCTTCTCCGGCCGGACGGGCTCCTACGGAGTGGCCCCGAACAGCCGCTCCAGCCCGGCCAGCCCGGCGCTCCAGGAGGGCAGCCGGTCGGCCGAGAAGCGCAGCCGCACGCTCAAGGATCCGATCCGGATCTCGCTGAGGCAGGCGGCGTCGGGGTCCGGGACCGCTCCGGTGGCGCAGCGCGCCGCGAAGCGGCTGCCCTCGCCCTGCGCGAGATACAGATCCTCGCCCTCGAACGGCGTGCCGGCCCGGAAACGCCGGCGCATGAGACCTTCGGCGACCGGCTGCGCCTCCGCGGTCAGGAACCGGGCGTAGCGCCGGGCCGGGCTCAGCGGTGCCTCGGTCTCGGGCGCCCGCGTGGCGGTGACCCGCATCAGGCCGGGCAGGACGCTGCCGGTCAATTCGGTCCACGGGATCGCGAGGTCGATCCGCTCCGGCGTCGCCTCGGTGGCGGGCCCCGGCCGCACGAACCAGGCGGCGGGCAAGACCAGGGGCCGGGGCGCGAGGTTGCTGACCACCACCGGACCGGCCGGGGCGGATGGGCGCGCGAGCCAGGCCGCCACGACGCCCGTGAGGGCGAGCGAGCCGGCGAGGCCGAGGGCCGCCGACAGGATCAGGCGCCGGTCGGCCGGATGGTGGAGGACGGGCGGCGAAGCGGGCCGGCCAGCCCGCGCCGCGCGCATCACATCCCGTTCGAGTTGCGCGACAGTGGCGCTCAGTGCAGGCCCCATGACGCCCGCCTCCGATTCGTTCGATTCGATGCCCGGACCGGGCCTTTCCATGAACGTTCGGCTTTGAGCGTTAACGACCCCTTACCGGAACCTGGGTGCGGGGCGGATTTCTGTGACTGGGCTGCGTCATGCCCAGGAGAATCCCGCAACGGGACCGGCCGCAAAGACCTGTGGATAACGGAAAATTAACCATAACCGAAAATCGCGTCTGGCGCAGGGTGGGACGAACGCGCCTTCCGGAGTTTAACCTCCCATGAACCTTTCGCCCTCCGCCCTCGAGAACCTGCAGACCCTGGTTCTCGGCCTCGCCTTCGCCGGTCTCCTGGCGAGCGCCTTCGAATGGGCGACGGCACGGCGGGCGAGTTTCGGTCTCCTGTCCGGCGGCGGCCTGGTGGCGCTCGCCTCCCTGCCGATCCTGGCTTTCGGGGCGCCGTTCATCATCCTGCGCAACACCGTGCGCGGCCGGCGGATCGAGCGGCGGCCGGTGCCGTTCGTGATGCTGGCGACGATGCTGGCCTGCGGCTGGAGCCTGGTTTCGGGCCGGGTGGTGCTCGATCTCGCCCATCTGGTTTCGGGCGCCTGAGCATCGGTTCGAGCCACCCGGCTCCATCCGAACCCTCCGCCGTCGTCCTGGGGCTCGGCGAAGCCGGGAACCCGGTGGCCATGGCCGCCGGGGATGCTCAGGAGGAGGCGGACAGCGTTCCGGACCCTGCGGCGCTCTTCGACGGTCATGGATCCCGGGTTCCGCCACGCGGCTCCCGGGAAACGTCCGTGTCGTGGTCGAGTGCGATGCGCTCTCGATGGCCCGAATGCGGGACGGCCTCAGCCCTCCTGCTCCTCCAGCAGGATCTCGCGCTTGCCGGCATGGTTGGCGGGGCCGACGATGCCCTCGCGCTCCATCCGCTCCATCAGCGAGGCGGCCCGGTTGTAGCCGATCTGCAGCCGACGCTGGATGTAGCTGGTCGAGGCCTTCTTGTCGCGCAGGACCACCGCCACCGCCTGGTCGTAGACGTCGCCCGCAGGGTCGCCGAACCCGCCCTGGTCCATGACCGGGGCGTCGGCCTCTTCCTCGCCCTCCTCGGCGGTGACCGCCTCGAGATAGGACGGACGGCCCTGGCGCTTGAGGTGGGCCACCACCTGCTCGACCTCGTCGTCCGAGCAGAACGGCCCGTGGACCCGGGTCGTCCGGCCGCCGCCGGCCATGAACAGCATGTCGCCCTGGCCCAGCAGCTGCTCGGCGCCCATCTCGCCGAGGATCGTCCGCGAATCGATCTTCGAGGTCACCTGGAACGAGATCCGGGTCGGGAAATTCGCCTTGATCGTGCCGGTGATCACGTCCACCGACGGGCGCTGCGTCGCCATGATGAGGTGCAGGCCGGCGGCCCGCGCCATCTGGGCCAGGCGCTGGATCGCGCCTTCGATGTCCTTGCCCGCCACCATCATCAGGTCGGCCATCTCGTCGACCACGATCACGATGTAGGGGAGCGGGGCGAGATCCATCATCTCGTCCTCGTAGATCGCCTCGCCGGTCTCGCGGTCGAAGCCGGTCTGGACCGTGCGGGTGATCACCTCGCCGCGCGCCCGCGCCTCCGCCACCCGGGCGTTGAAGCCGTCGATGTTGCGGACGCCCAGCTTCGACATCTTCTTGTAGCGCTCCTCCATCTCGCGCACCGCCCATTTGAGGGCGACGACCGCCTTCTTCGGGTCGGTGACGACGGGAGTAAGCAGGTGCGGGATGCCGTCATAGACGGAGAGTTCCAGCATCTTGGGGTCGACCATGATCAGGCGGCACTCTTCCGGAGTCATCCGGTAGAGCAGCGACAGGATCATGGTATTGATGGCGACCGACTTGCCCGAGCCGGTGGTGCCGGCGACCAGCAGGTGCGGCATGCGGGCGAGATCGGCGATGATCGCCTCACCGCCGATGTTTTTCCCTAAGCAGAGCGCGAGCTTCTGCTTGGTCTCGGCGAAGGCCGGGGAGGCGAGCAGCTCGCGCAGGTAGACCGTCTCGCGCTTGGCGTTCGGCAGCTCGATGCCGATGGCGTTGCGGCCCTGCACCACCGCGACGCGGGCGGAGATCGCCGACATCGAGCGGGCGATGTCGTCGGCAAGCGAGATGACCCGGCTCGATTTGGTGCCGGGTGCCGGTTCCAGTTCGTAGAGCGTGACGACGGGGCCCGGGCGCACGGCCAGGATCTCGCCGCGCACGCCGAAATCCTCCAGCGTCGATTCGAGCAGGGTCGCGTTCTGCTCCAGGGCGTCGGTCGAGACGGCGGCGCTCGGCGCCGGGTGGCGCGGCTCGGCGAGCAGCGTCAGCGCCGGCAACTCGTAGGAATCGGGCGAGGCCGGGCCGGGCGGCGGCGCGCGGCGGGTCTGGATCGGCGGGGCAGGGGGCGCGACGCGGCCGCGCGGGGCGTCCATCGCGTCGTCGTCCTCGTCTCCCGGCTCGTCATCCATCGCGGTATCCGCCCGGCGCGGGGCGGCCTCGACCCGGCGCGGTGCGCCCTCCGCGAAGACCGGCTCGCGGCGGCCCGGCTTGGCAGGACGCTCGGCGGCGCGCTCGACCGGAGCCTCGGGCTCGTCCCAGGCCTCGCCGGGCTCGGCGAAGGCGCGGCGGGCGGCGAGCGCCGGCGAGTTGCCGGCATAGGGATCGGCGGCGCCGTGGCGCCATGAGCCGTCGCGGACGGACTCGATCTTCTGTGCCACCGCGCTCCGGGCGCTGATCGCCAGGTGGGCGAGCGCGCCGAGCGAGGCGAGGCCGAGACCGGGCGATTCGTCGTCATGGGCCGGGCCGGCGCCGCGGCGAGGCTGGCGCTCGTCGTAGCGGCTGACCACGGGGGCGTAGGAGTCCGCCTCGTCGTCGCCCTCCTCGTCCTCGATCAGGCCGAAGCCGCAGGCGCCGGTCAGGCTGACCACCGCGATGGCCGCGTAGAGGAAGCCCGCGAAGGCCCCGGCCGGGCCGGCGATCGCCTTGGCGGCACCCAGCAGCGCGTCTCCGGCCACGCCGCCGAGGCCGGTCGGCAGCGGCCAGCGGGCGGTCGGAGGCAGCGCGCTCGCCATGCCGCTCGCCGCGCCGAAGCCGATGACCCAGAGCACCAGCCGCAACTGCAGCCGGGCCAGCCGGTGGGTGCGCAGCAGGCGCATGCCCCATACCGCCGGCGGCAGCGCGAAGGCGAGCGCCCCGAGGCCGAGGAGCTGCATGCCGAGATCCGACACCACCGCGCCGCCGAAGCCGAGGAGGTTGCGGGCCGCGCGCGAGGTGGCGTGGTTGAGGCTCGGGTCGTCGATCGACCAGGTCGCCAGGGCGACCGTGAAGCAGGCCGCCCCGACGAGCAGGGCGAGGCCGGTGACCTCCGTCGCCCGCCGCGTCAGGAACGCGCGGAACGTGTCGATGAGGCCATCGTAGGGCGATGCCGAGCGACGAAGCGAACGCATGCGGACAAAAACCGGGAACGCGGAACTGGACGGTGAGGATGGGGCGCGGCGGTTAATGGCCGTTTAAGGCTAACGGCGCTTTGCCGCGATGCGGGAGCGCGGCGCGAAAGCACCGGTCCCGCAACGATTTCTTCACGCACCGATACCCGGCCCGCATGGCCGTCCGGGGCAGAGAAGGGGCGCGGGTTTCTCCTCTCCCCGCGGGCGGGGAGAGGCTTTCGTCCCCCTCGTCGGGGACGAAAGAAGCGGAGGCGAAAGCCGCAGCGAGGGTGAGGGGGCGTATCCGGATGAGACTCCTTCGGAAACACCCCCTCACCCTCGCCCTGCGGGCTTGCCGCGCCCTCTGAACGAGGGCTCGGCCCTCTCCCCGCCCGCGGGGAGAGGGGAAAACCAGCGCCACTTCTTTTCCGGGACAGACCTGCTTCGGGCAGGCACCCGCTTACCCGTTCACCCGGTCGACCCGGCTCACCACGCGCTTGGCCCTCAATTCCGACACGATGGCGTTGAGGTGCTTCAGGTCCCAGACCGCGAGATCGATCGTCACGTCGGTGAAGTCCTGGGTCCGGCGCTTCATCGAGATGTTGTCGATGTTGCCGTCGTGGTCGGCGATCACCTGGGCGATCTGGGCGAAGCTGCCGGGTTCGTTGATCGATTGGAGCGCCAGCCGCGCCGGGAAGCGCTGGTTGGAGGCGCCGTCCACGTCCCAGCGCACGTCGAGCCAGCGGTCGGGCTCGTTGTCGAAGGCGGCAAGCGCCGGGGACTGGATCGGGTAGATCGTCACGCCCTCGCCGGGCGTGAGGATGCCGACGATCCGGTCGCCCGGCACCGCGCCGCCCTCGGGGGCGAAGCGGACCAGCACGTCGCGGTCGAGGCCGCGGATCGGGATCGCGCCCTCGTCGGGCTCGCCCTCCTTGCCGGATCCGTCCTTGCCCGGCGCCTTGCCCGGCCAGGTCAGCCGCACGGTCTGATCCTTGTCGAGGGACAGGCGGCCGGCCCCGTTGACGTGCGGGCGGGGCTGGCCCGGCGTGGGCTGGCTCGCGGCGCGGCGCTCGTCTTTGTAGTCGGGATAGACCGCCTTCACCACGTCCCCGGAGAACATCTCGCCCCGTCCCACCGCGGCGAACACGTCCTCGGTCGATTGGCGGGCGAGCCGGGGCAGGGCGCCGCGCAGCTTCTCGTCGGAAAAATTCTTGCCGGCGCGCTCGAAGGCGCGATCCAGGATCTGGCGCCCGAGGCCCGCATATTGCCGCCGCACCGCCGAGCGGGTGGCGCGCCGGATCGCGGCGCGCGCCTTGCCGGTGACGACGAGGGATTCCCAGGCCGCCGGCGGAATCTGGCCGTCGGCCCGGGCGATCTCGACCTCGTCGCCGTTCTGCAACTCGGTCAGCAGGGGGGCGATGCGGCCGTTGATCTTGGCCCCCACCGCGGTGTTGCCGACATCGGTATGGACCGCGTAGGCGAAATCAATCGGCGTCGCGCCGCGCGGCAGCGCGATCAGCCGGCCCTTCGGGGTGAAGCAGAAGACCTGGTCCTGGAACAGCTCGAGCTTGGTGTGCTCCAGGAACTCTTCGGGGCTGTCGCCCTCGGCCAAGAGTTCAATGGTGCGGCGCAGCCATTGGTAGGCGCCGCTCTCGGTGGCGAGGTGCGGCGCGCCGTCCTTGTACAGGGCATGCGCGGCGATGCCGTACTCGCCGATCTCGTCCATCTCGGTGGTGCGGATCTGAAGCTCGACGCGCTGGCTCTTCGGCCCGATCACCGTGGTGTGGATCGAGCGGTAATCGTTCTGCTTCGGCGTCGAGATGTAGTCCTTGTAGCGTCCCGGCACCATCGGCCAGGTGGTGTGGACCACGCCGAGCGCCCGGTAGCAGGTATCGACCTCGTCGACGATGACCCGGAAGCCGAAGATGTCGGAGAGCTGCTCGAAGGCGACCGACTTGCGCTCCATCTTGCTCCAGATCGAGTAGGGGCGCTTCTGCCGTCCCTTGACGGTGGCGGTGATGCCGGCATGGGCGAGCTTGGCGATCAGGTCGCGCTCGATGCTCTCGACCAGCCGCTCGGACTTCGCCGAGAGGTCGGAGAGGCGCTTACTGATCGTCGCGTAGACGTCGGGCTTCAGGTTGACGAAGGAGAGGTCTTCCAGCTCCTCGCGCAGCTCCTGCATGCCCATGCGGCTGGCGAGCGGCGCGTAGATGTCGAGGGTTTCCTGGGCGATGCGGGCGCGCTTCTCCGCCGGCATGTGCTGGAGCGTGCGCATGTTGTGCAGCCGGTCGGCGAGCTTGACCAGCAGGACCCTGACGTCGACCGCGATGGCGAGCAGGAGCTTGCGGAAGTTCTCGCCCTGCGCCGCGCGCTTCGAGACGAGATCCAGGCGCTTGATCTTGGTCAGCCCGTCGACCAGCCGGCCGATCTCCGGTGTGAAGACCCGGTTGATCTCCTCTAGCGTCGCGGCGGTGTCCTCGACGGTGTCGTGCAGCACCGCCGCCACGATGGTGGCGTCGTCGAGCCGCAGGTCGGTGAGGATGGCCGCCACCTCGAGCGGGTGAGCGAAGAACGGATCCCCCGAGGCGCGCTTCTGGGTGCCGTGCGCCCGCATCGCGTAGATGTAGGCCCGGTTCAGCAGCGCCTCGTCGGCGCCGGGATTGTAGGCCTTGACCCGCTCGACGAGCTCGTACTGGCGCATCATCCGCCGATGGTCTCCTTGGGCGCGTAAGAGCCGTCGGCACGCGGCCGGCGGAGGCGTCGCGGCGTGCCGGATCGGGGCCGGTTGCGCTGAACGCCGACGACGCTGGTGGAGGTCCAGGATTAAATATCGAGCCGAACGGGCGGCCGCGCCAGCCCCCAAACGTCGCGGCAGCCCCGCTTTGCACGGGGCGGGCACGAAAAAACCGGTGGTCCATGAAAAAACCCGGCCTCTCGGCCGGGTTCGGGTTGTTGTCGGACCGAGAGGGCGACTCAGTCGCCCTCCTCCTCGGTCTCGGTCGGCGGCGCGAGGTTCTCGAGGCCGCGCAGCAGGTCGTCCTCGCTCATGCGGTCGAACTGGATGTCGTCGCCGTCGCCCGAGTTCTGCGGCGCCACGGCGGCGGCGGCCGGCGAGCTGGAGAGCAGCGGCACGGTCTCGGCCTCCGGCTCGTCGACCTCGACGTATTTCTGCAGTGAGTGGATCAGCTGCTCCTTGAGGTCGTCCGGCGTGATGGTCTCCTCGGCGATCTCGCGCAGCGACACGACCGGGTTCTTGTCGCGGTCGCGATCGACGGTGAGCGGGGCGCCAGAGGAGAGCAGCCGCGCCCGGTGGCCGGCGAGCAGCACCAGCTCGAAGCGGTTCTCGACCTTGTCGATGCAGTCCTCAACGGTGACGCGAGCCATGCGCGACCCCTTCCTTGGTCAAACGAAAATCTCGGAGTAGCGGCCTCCCTACACGAGATGCCGTTTTGCAACAAGCGTCGGCGGGGATGGGGATGTGGGGAGGTTTTGTGGGTTGGCCGGTTACAATCAATGACGCGGATGACCCTCCCCCCTCTGCGGGGGAGGGTGCCCCGCGGATGCGGGGCGGGAGAGGGGCAGAGCGACGATACCAAGTATGACGCCCATCATCACGGTCGCGACCTCTCCGGAAGCGTCGCCCCCCCGCCCGGCTGCGCCGGGCACCCTCCCCCGCAGAGGGGGGAGGGGGAAACCCTGCGCCACTTCTTCTTGCCGAAACGCGCGCCCTTCGCAGAGATCCGCCGAGGCGACGATGTCCGGTCGCCGGGATTCCCCCGCACCGGCCGACACATTTTTACCGTCCAGCCACGCTTGACTACCGCCTGCCGCTCTGCGACTGGCGCCGCCCAATCGCTGCGTCTCGCAGCCGCATCAACCCAGGGCAGGAAGCACCCCGCACGTGTCGCGCGCCTTCATCTTTCCGGGCCAGGGCAGCCAGGCCGTCGGCATGGGCTCCGCCCTGGCCCAGGACCACGCCGCCGCTCGCGCCGTTTTCGCCGAGGTGGACGAGGCCCTGGGCCAGAACCTGTCCCGCCTGATGTTCGAGGGCCCGGCCGAGGAGCTGACCCTCACGGCCAATGCCCAGCCGGCCCTGATGGCCTCCAGCATCGCGGTGCTGCGGGTGTTGGAAGCCGAGCGCGGCTTGGATCTGGCCCGGGACGTGGCCTACGTCGCCGGCCACTCGCTCGGCGAGTACAGCGCGCTCGCCGCCGCCGGCAGCCTGTCGCTGGCCGATACGGCGCGGCTCCTGCGCCTGCGCGGCGAGGCGATGCAGAAGGCGGTGCCGGTGGGCTCCGGCGCCATGGCGGCGCTGCTCGGCCTCGACGTCGAGGCGGCGGCCGAGGTCGCCGCGGAAGCCCGCCAGGGCGACGTCTGCGATGTCGCCAACGACAACGGCGCCGGCCAGGTCGTGGTGTCGGGAGACCGTGCGGCGGTCGAGCGGGCGGTCGCCCTGGCGCAGGGCCGCGGCGCCAAGCGCGCGGTGATGCTCAACGTCTCCGCGCCCTTCCATTGCAGCCTGATGGCGCCCGCGGCGGAAGCGATGCGCGAGGCGCTTGGCGCCGTCGCCCTTCACCCCGCCAAGGTGCCGGTGATGGCGAACGTCCTCGCCGCCCCGATCACCGATCCGGCGGCGATCCGCACCGCCCTCGTCGAGCAGGTCACCGGCACCGTGCGCTGGCGCGAATGCGTCGCCGCCATGGCCGCCGCCGGCGTCGACACCTTCCATGAGATCGGCACCGGCAAGGTGCTGTCGGGCCTCGTCAAGCGCATCGCGGCGGGGACCAGCGCCACGCCGGTCGGCACCTCGGCCGAGGTCGCGGCCTTCACGCTCTGAGAAAGAGTTTTCGCATGTTCGATCTCAGCGGCCGCAAGGCCCTCGTCACCGGCGCCACCGGCGGCCTCGGCGGCGCCATCGCCCGGGCGCTCCACGCTCAGGGCGCCCACGTGGCGGTCTCCGGCACGCGGCGCGAGGCCCTGGAGGCGCTGGCCGCCGAGCTCGGCGAGCGCGTCCACGTCCTGGAGGCCAACCTGTCCGACACCGCGGCGGTCGAGGCCCTGGTGCCGGCGGCGGAAGCGGCGCTCGGCGGGCTCGACGTGCTGGTCAACAATGCCGGCATCACCCGCGACAACCTCTTCCTGCGCATGAAGGACGAGGAGTGGGACAGCGTGATCGCCGTGAACCTGACGGCGGCCTTCCGGCTGTCGCGGGCGGCGGTGAAGGGCATGATGAAGCGGCGCTACGGCCGCATCGTCAATGTCGGCTCGGTGGTCGGCGCGACCGGCAATGCCGGCCAGGGCAACTACGCGGCGGCCAAGGCCGGCCTCGTCGGCCTCACCAAGGCGCTCGCCGCCGAGGTGGCGAGCCGCAAGATCACCGTGAACTGCATCGCGCCGGGCTTCATCACCTCGCCGATGACCGACGTGCTCAACGACAAGCAGCGCGAGGGCATCCTCGCCACGGTGCCGATGGGTCGCCTCGGCGAAGGAGCCGAGATCGCCGCGGCGGCGGTGTATCTGGCCTCCGACGAGGCGGCCTACGTCACCGGGCACACCCTGCACGTCAACGGCGGCATGGCGATGTTCTAGGCCTCCATGGACATTCCCCAGGCAGGAGGCACGGTTTCTTAACCGGGGGTGAAGCGGCCCTCGCCAGGGCTAAATCCCTGTGTTAAGCACCCGCCGGCCGTGCGAGGGGATTGACGGATCGGCCGCCCGCGGCTTTTCCACGACATGCGCGACCGGTGCGCCGGCCGCATCACGACTCTCCCCGGGGCTCCGCCCGCACGCGGCGGCTCCGGACAGTGCCACGAGCAGTAACTCAAGGATCTACACGATGAGCGATATCGCGGACCGGGTGAAGAAGATCGTCGTCGATCACCTGGGCGTCGAGCCCGAGAAGGTGACCCCGAACGCGAACTTCATCGACGATCTGGGCGCCGACAGCCTCGACACCGTCGAGCTGGTGATGGCGTTCGAGGAAGAGTTCAACGTCGAGATCCCGGACGACGCCGCCGAGACGATCCAGACGGTCGGTGACGCGATCAAGTTCCTCGAGAAGAACGCCGGCTGATCGCCGCGTTCCTCAGCCACTAGGGTAAACGCTTCCGTCATGGGATCGGGTCGGGATAACGCGATGCGTCGAGTCGTCGTCACGGGCCTCGGAATGGTGTCGCCGCTGGGCAGCAGCGTCGACGTCACGTGGAGCCGCCTCATCGAGGGGCAAAGCGGTGCCGCCCGCGTCGAGGCCTTCGACGTGTCGGATCTGGCGTGCAAGATCGCCTGCTCGATCCCGCTTGGCGACGGCAGCGACGGCACCTTCAATCCCGATACGTGGATGGAAGCCAAGGAGCAGCGCAAGGTCGACCCCTTCATCGTCTACGCGATGGCGGCGGCCGGCCAGGCGCTCGACGACGCCGACTGGCACCCGTCCTCGCACGAGGACCAATGTGCCACCGGCGTCCTCATCGGCTCCGGCATCGGCGGCATCGGCGGCATCTACGATGCCTCGGTGACGCTGTTCGAGAAGGGGCCGCGGCGGATCTCGCCGTTCTTCATCCCGGGCCGGATCATCAACCTGGCCTCCGGCCAGGTCTCGATCGCCCACGGCCTGAAGGGCCCGAACCACTCCGTGGTGACGGCCTGCTCCACCGGCGCCCACGCGATCGGTGACGCCGCGCGCCTCGTCGCGCTCGGCGACGCCGACGTGATGCTGGCCGGTGGTGCCGAATCGCCGATCAACCGTCTCTCGCTCGCGGGCTTCGCCGCCTGCCGGGCGCTCTCCACCGGATTCAACGACGAGCCGCAGCGCGCCTCCCGCCCCTACGACCGCGACCGCGACGGGTTCGTGATGGGCGAGGGCGCCGGCGTGGTGGTGCTCGAGGAATACGAGCACGCCAAGGCCCGCGGCGCCAAGATCTACGCCGAGGTGATCGGTTACGGCCTCTCGGGCGACGCCTACCACATCACCTCGCCCTCGCCGGACGGCGACGGCGCCTTCCGCTGCATGAGCGCGGCGGTGAAGCGCGCCGGCATCACGCCCTCCGAGATCGACTACATCAACGCCCACGGCACCTCGACCCCGCTCGGCGACGAGCTGGAGCTGAAGGCGGTCGAGCGCCTGCTCGGCAACGCCACCGACGTGGCGATGTCTTCGACCAAGTCCGCCACCGGCCACCTGCTGGGTGCGGCGGGCGCCATCGAGGCGATTTTTTCCGTGCTCGCCATCCGCGACGGTGTCGTCCCGCCGACCCTCAACCTCGACAACCCGTCGGTCGAGACCGCGATCGACCTCGTGCCGCACAAGGCGCAGAAGCGGAAGGTCGACATCGCCCTGTCGAACTCCTTCGGCTTCGGCGGCACCAACGCGTCGCTGATCCTGCGGCGGGTGTGAACGATCACTTGTGGGCCTGGCGAAATCGGCTGTCCGGTCTGACACCCTCCGCGTCATCCCGGGGCCGCGGAGCGGAGCCCGGGATCCAGAACCGCTGATGGTTCAGGATCAAACGAGGAGCGTCCTCTCTTTCCGCACTACCTGAGCGTCTGGATTCCGGGCTCCGCTCCGCGGCCCCGGAATGACTCGGAGGGTGCCAGTGACGGCTGGCCGAACCGGACGCTGGCTCCGAAGCGCATCGCAAATTCGATTGAAGCCCCTCTCGCCCGCGCGGAGGGGCTTATCCGTCTGTGGCCTCCGGCCCGCACCGGCTCCATTTCGCCATAAAACTTGCTAGGGTCTCGGTCGCTTTCCGCCCCATCGGGCCGGCACGCGCGTCCACCGGCCGGCTCCCCGGACGCGCCACGACAGGACCGCCATGTTTCGCAGATCGAAGACGCAGGATCCGGCGCCGAGCGCGCCGGAGCCGGTCAGCCCGCCGAACCGGCTCGCCCCGCGCAGCCCGAGCGAGGCCATCAAGCCGACGGCCGCCCCGCCGCCGCCCGAGAAGCCGGTGCGCGAGCGCGGCGGCCTGCTCTCGGCGGTGAGCGGCTTCCTCACCCTGTTCGTCATCCTCGGCCTCGGCGCCATCCTGGGCATCGTGGTGCTGGAGCGCCAGACCAACGAGGCCGGACCGTTGGCCGCCGACAAGGTCGTGGTGGTGCCCCGCTCCAGCGTCGGCGAGATGGCGGAACTCCTCAAGCGCGAGGGCGTGATCGCCCACCCCATGCTGTTCGAGCTGACCGCCCGCTTCGGCCGCAAGGCGGCGCTGAAGGCCGGCGAGTACAACTTCAAGGCCCAGGCCAGCATCGACGACGTCGTCGACGTTCTGGTCCAGGGACGGCCGGTGCAGCACGCCATCACCTTTCCCGAGGGCCTGACGAGCGAGCAGATCGTCGCCCGCCTCAACGACAACGACATCCTCACCGGCGACATCAACGAGACCCCGCCGGAAGGCTCGCTGCTCCCCGACACCTACAAGTTCGAGCGCGGCGATTCGCGCCAGAAGATCCTCAACCTGATGCGCACCAAGCAGCGCGAGGTGCTCAACCAGATCTGGGCCCGCCGCTCGCCCGACGTGCCGGTGCGCACGCCCCAGGAGATGGTCACCCTGGCCTCGATCGTCGAGAAGGAGACCGGCCGGGCCGACGAGCGCCCGCGGGTCGCCGGGGTGTTCGTCAACCGGCTGCAGAAGCGGATGCGGCTGCAATCCGATCCGACCATCGTCTACGGCCTCGTCGGCGGGCGCGGCACCCTTGGGCGCGGCATCCTGCGCTCCGAGATCGACCGGGTGACGCCCTACAACACCTACGCGATCGAGGGCCTGCCGCCGGGACCGATCGCCAATCCGGGCCGCGCGGCGCTCGAGGCGGTGGCGAACCCCTCGCGCACCAAGGACCTGTTCTTCGTCGCCGACGGGACTGGCGGCCACGTCTTCGCCGAGACGCTGGACGCGCATAACCGCAACGTCGCCCGCTGGCGCCAGGTCGAGAAGGCGAAGGCCGCTGCCGATCCGGCCTCGACGGTCGGCGTCGACAAGGTCGAGCCGCCGCCGCAGGCCGATCCCTCGGCCTTGCCCTCAGGCTTGCCGCCGCGCACCGGCCTGCCCGGCGCTCCGCTTGCCTATGACGGCAGCGACGCGAATCCGGGTGCCCGCTCGCGTGCGTTCGACGCCTCGGAGGGGACTGCCCGCGATCCCCTGCGCAACAAGACGTTCGACCTGAACTCGCCCAAGACCGTGCCGGTCCTGTCGCAGCCCGGGGCCACGCCCGGGTCGCGCAATCGGTGAGCCGACGACGCGTCGGCGCACCGGCGCCGGCGCCCCCGGATTCCTGTCGTGCCGCGGGTCTTCATCGCGAAAACCCGGCGGTCACCATGATGAAACCTGCTTAGAGCGCCCGATGTCCATCGCCAGCATGACCGGCTTCGCCCGCGAAGCCGGAACCACCGGACCCGCGCACTGGGCCTGGGAGCTCAAGAGCGTCAACGGCCGCGGGCTGGAGGTCCGCGTCCGGGTCCCCACCGGCCTCGACGCCGTCGGCGAGGAAGCCCGTGCCCTGGTGCAGAAGCGGATCAGTCGCGGCACCTGCCACCTGACCCTCACCCTGTTGCGGACCGAATCGGCACCGCGGGTGCGGATCAACGAGGCGCTGCTCGCCTCCCTCGCCGAGGCGGTCACCCGGGTGCCGATGCCGCTCGGCATCACGCTTCCCTCCGTCGACGGTCTCCTGGGCCTGCGCGGCGTGGTCGAGGTCGAGGAGGAGGCTGCCGACGACGAGGCGTTGCGCCGCGACCTCGCGGCGGCCGCCCTGCGGCTGGTCGAGGCCCTGGTCGAGGTCCGCCGCGCGGAGGGGCGGGCCCTCGACGAGATCGTCGGCGGCCAGCTCGCGACCATGGCCGACCTCGTCGAGGCGGCGGAGGCCTGCCCGGCCCGGCGGCCCGAGGCGGTGAAGGCTCGTCTCGCCGCGCAGGTCGCCAGCCTGATGGAGGTCGCCGGCTTCGATCCGGCTCGCCTGCACCAGGAGGCGGTCCTGCTCGCCACCCGGGCCGACGTGCGCGAGGAGATCGACCGCCTGCGCGCCCATCTCGCCGCGGCGCGCGACCTCCTCGCCACCGGTGGTGCCGTCGGGCGTCGCCTCGATTTCCTGGCCCAGGAACTCGGCCGCGAGGCCAACACGCTCTGCGCCAAGGCCAACGACGTGTCGCTCTCCCGCATCGGCCTCGACCTCAAGGCGGTGGTCGAGCAGTTCCGCGAGCAGGTCCAGAACGTCGAATAGGGGATATCTGTCCCCGTCCCGTCACGATCTCCCCGGTTGCGCGCCCGCCGGGAGGACGGCATGGGAACGCAGAGACTGGCAAGCCGGCCGCGCAAGCCGCGCCGGCGAGAGGACGACGCAACGCGATGGTGGCGACGATGGGCTCCGAACTCCTGACCACACCGGTGGCGCGCCGGGCCTGGTGCTGATCCTCTCCTCGCCCTCGGGGCAGGCAAGACCACCCTGACCCGGGCGCTGGCCCAGCGGCCCGAATGGGGCCTCGAACTCTCGGTCTCGGTCACCACCCGGGCCCGCCGCCCGTCCGAGATCGACGGCCAGCATTACCGCTTCATCGACCGGGACGCCTTCGAGCATTTGCGCGAGCGCGACGACCTGCTCGAATGGGCCGAGGTCCACGGCAATTATTACGGCACGCCGCGCAGCCCGGTGGAGCGGGCGCTCGCCGCCGGCCGCGACATGATCTTCGACATCGACTACCAGGGCACCCGGCAGGTGCGGGGCAAGCTGCGCGACGACGTCGTCACCATCTTCATCCTGCCGCCGAGCATGGCCGAATTGCGCCGCCGCCTGGAGCGCCGGGCCGAGGATTCCGCCGAGACGATCGAGCGCCGCCTGCTCAATGCCCGCACCGAGATCGAGCGCTGGTCGGAATACGATTACGTGCTGGTGAACGACGACCTCGACCGCTCGTTCAAGACCCTGGAAGCCATCCTCGCCGCCGAGCACCTGCGCCGCGAGCGCCAGACCGGTCTCGCCGGCTTCGTGAGCGGCCTTCTCGCCGAGGGCCAGGGGTCGTCCGAGGCGCCGAAAACCTGACGCGCGGGAACGAATCGCCCGCGATGCAAGTTGCCCCCGCGTCGAATCCGCTACGTCGCCGCTCCTGCCGCGCCGAACAGCCCGAAGGGACGAGTCATGCGTGAACTGGCCTGCGACGTGGCGATCATCGGTGCCGGAACCGCCGGGATCGCCGCCCACGCCGCGGCCACCAAGGCCGGTGCCCGCGCCGTGCTGATCGAGCGCGGCCCCGGAGGCACGACCTGCGCCCGGGTCGGCTGCATGCCCTCGAAGCTCCTGATCGAGGCCGGTCGCGCCGCCCACGACGCCCGCGGAACCGGGCCGTTCGGCGTCACGACGGGCGAGGTGCGGGTCGACGGCCGGGCGGTGATGAACCGCGTGCGGGCGTTGCGCGACGATTTCGTCGCCTCGGTCTTCGAGGGGCTCGATCGCATCCCCGCCGACTTGCGCATCGCCGGGACCGCCCGCTTCTCCGATCCCACTACACTTGTTGTCGACGACCACACCCGGATCGCGGCCGGCGCGGTGGTGATCGCCACCGGCTCGACCCCGAGCCTCCCGCCCCCTTTGCGGGCAGTCGCCGACCTTGTCCTCACCACCGACACCCTGTTCGAGATCGAGACCCCGCCCGAGTCCCTCGCGGTCCTCGGCGCCGGACCGGTCGGTCTCGAACTGGCGCAAGCCATGGCCCGCCTCGGCGTCCAGGTGACGCTGCTCGATCCGGCCGACGCCGTCGGCGGTGCCCGCGACCCGAAGATCGCTTCCTGTGCCGCCGCGCTGATCGGCGCCGACGTCACGCTGCATCTCGGCGCGACCGTCGAGACGGCCGAGGCGGTGGGCGACGGGATACGGCTGACCTGGCGCCGCGATTCCGGCGAGACGACGAGCGCCACCTTCGCGCACGTGCTCGCCGCCGCCGGCCGGCCGCCCAACCTCTCCGATCTCGGCCTCGACGCCGCCGGGCTCGCCCTCGACGAGGACGGCCTGCCGGACTTCAACCCGCGCACGCTCCAGTGCGGCACCGCCCCGATCTTCATCGCCGGCGACGCCAATCAGGAGCATCCGGTCCTGCACGAGGCCCAGCGCCAGGGCTGGATCGCCGGCGGCAACGCCGCCCGCTTCCCCCAGGTCGAGGCGCCGCCGCCCTGGCCGGCCTTCGCCCTGGTCTTCACCGATCCGCAGATCGCGGCGATCGGCCGGGCCTTCGACGCGGAGGAGGCCCGCGACTGGGTGATCGGCGAGACATCGTTCGCCGACCAGGGCCGCGCCCGGGCGATGGACCGGGCCGCCGGCCTGATCCGGGTCTATGCCGAGCCCGACGGCCGAATCACCGGCGCCGCGATGATCGGGCCGGGTGTCGAGCACCTCGCGCATCTCACGGCGATCGCCGTGCAGGAGGGCTGGGATGCCGCGACCTTCCTCGACCGGCCCTTCTATCACCCGACCCTGGAGGAGGGCCTCCAGAGCGCGGTCAAGGCGGTGGCCGAGCGCACCGGCGGTACCCGGTGACATTGCGGCGCGGAACGGCCGGGCCATCACCCGTTGCGGTTCCGTTCAGGCTGGGAGTTCTCTAAAGTGCCGGATCAGCCGCCGAAGGCGCAACTCTCCCGGGCCATCGATTCGTTGGAAACGCCGTGACCCTGCCCGACCCGACCACGGCTCCGACGATCGACCTCGACGCCCTCGCGCCGCACGACCTCGACCGCCTGCGCCAGGGCGTGATTCAGATCGACGGGCGCGGCATCATCCATCTCTACAACCGGGCCGAGAGCGCGTTCTCCGGGCGCGCGCCCGAGCGGGTGATCGGCCGCAACTTCTTCACCGACGTCGCCCCCTGCACCCACCTGCCGCATTTCTACGGCCGGTTCCGGGAGGGCGTGCGCCGGGGCCGGCTCGATCACACCTTCTCCTTCGTCTACGGCTTCGATCCTCGGCCGATGCAGGTGCGGATCACCCTGCGCCAGGCCGCCTTGCCCGACCGCTACTGGATCGTCACCGAGCCGGTGGAGACGCTGGAGCACGGCCACAGCCGCGAGGCGGTGCAGGCGGCGGTGAGCCAGCGGGTGCGGGCCGAGCCGGTGGATCCGAGCCTGTGCGAGCGGGAGCCGATCCACATCCCGGGGGCGATCCAGCCCCACGCCGTCCTGGTCGCCGCCGACCTCGACACCCTGACGGTGGTGGCCTGCAGCGGCAACGTCCGCGATGCCCTCGACCGGGACCCCCTCGGGCTCGACCTCGCGGCGCTCCTCGGGACCGACCTCGCCGACCGGATCCGCGAAACCCTGCAGGGTGACGGCGTCGATCCCGGCCGAACCTTGCGCCAGCGCCTCGTGCTGCCCGCCACCGACGGCCTGCCGGTGGAACTCGTGGCCCATCGCAACGGCGACCGCATCATCGTCGAGCTGGAACTGGCGCCGGCCCATCCGGAGGATTTCCGCTCCGCGAGCCAGCTCGACACCGAACTCGCCATCAGCCGCCTGCGCGGCGCCGCGACCCTGGAGGAGGCCGCCGCGGTGGCGGCGCGCGAGACCCGGGCACTCACCGGCTTCGACTGCATCCTGGTCTACCGCTTCGATCCGGACTGGAACGGCGCGGCCATCGCCGAGGACAAGGATCCGGCCTGGAGCCGCAGCCTGCTCGGCCTGCACTTCCCGGCCTCCGACATCCCGGCGCAGGCCCGGGCCCTCTACACCCGGTCGAAGAGCCGCTTCGTCATCGACCGCGACTACGTGCCGGTGCCCCTGGTGGCGACGCCGTCGACCGCGAACGTCCCCGTCGACCTCACCTTCGCCCAGGCGCGCAGCCTGTCGCCGATCCACCTCGAATATCAGCGCAATCTCGGCGTGAACGGCTCGATGTCGATCTCGATCCTGGTCGAGGGGCGGCTCTGGGGGTTGATGATCGGCCATCACCGCCGGCCGCATTACGTCGCGCCCGAAACCCGTGCCGCCGCCACCGTCCTTGCCGACGCCTTCGCGATGCGGGTCTACGAACTCGAGAGCCGGCGCCTGTGGCAGGAACAGCAGGCCCACCTCGCGCTGGAGAGCGAGCTGGTGCGCGAGCTCGCCCGCTCCGACGACTTCGTCAGCGCGCTGACCGAGAACGCCCATACCCTGCTCGACCTGTTCGAGGCCGGTGGCGCGGCCACCGTTTCGGATGATGCCGTGCGCTGCCTCGGCCGGACCCCGCCGTCCGGGGCGGTCCTGGCGATCGCCGCCTGGCTGCGAATTACCCTGCCGGCGGACCGCACCAGCTACGCCACGGCGGAATTCGCCGCCGCCCATCCGCCGAGCGCGCCGTTCGCCGAATGCGCGAGCGGGCTGCTCGCGGTCTTCGTCGATTCGGAGCGACGCCACCTGCTGCTGTGGTTCCGGCCCGAGATGCCGAGCACGGTCACCTGGGGCGGCGATCCGCGAAAGCCCGTCCTCGCCGGCAGCGGGCCAGTGGCGGTGCTGCCGCGGCGCTCGTTCGAGCGCTGGGTCGAGGAGCGCCGCGGCGTGTCCGAGCCCTTCGCCGCCTGGCAGGTCGGCATCGCCGAGGCCCTGGCCCAGGCGGTGGAGGGCGTGGTGTTTCGCCAGCAGCGCAAGATCACCGAGTTGACCGGGCTGCTCGCCGACAAGGAGCGCCTCCTGACCCAGAAGGATCTGCTCACCCGCGAGATCGACCACCGGGTCAAGAACTCGCTCCAGATCGTCTCGGCCTTCCTGCAGATGCAGCGCCGCCAGGTGACCGACCCGGCCTCGCAGGCGGCCTTCGCCGAGACCGCAGCCCGGGTGATGAGCGTGGCGCGGGTCCATGACAGCCTGTACCAGGCCGAGAGCGTCGAGGAGGTCGATCTCGGCCAGACCATCGAGAATCTCTGTGCCGATCTCGCCGGCATGGCCGGGGAGGGGCATGCGGTCGACCTCGATGCCGAGCCCGGCCTGATGGTGCCCTACCGCAAGGCGGTGGCGCTCTCGCTGATCGCCACCGAGTTGATCACGAACGCCTTGAAATACGCCTTCGCGGAAGCCGGCGGCCGCATCGCCGTGCGGGTCGCGGGCGAGGCGGAGGGGCGGGTGCGGCTCTCGGTCTGCGACGACGGCAAGGGCCTGCCGGTCGACTGGCAGAACGTCCCCGCCCGCGGTACCGGCCTCGGCATGAAGCTGGTTCGCGCCATGCTCGACCAGATCAACGCCCGGCTGGAAGTCGAGAATTGCCCCGGCGCCTGCTTCACGGTCACCGCGTGAGCGACATTCT